>CAVAFY010000019.1:0-34977 GCA_963588035.1 Alloprevotella sp.
CCGGCAACCAGGGGCTCGGTGCATCTTCTTTCGGAGCCGGCTTCGAGCAGATGCGCTCTATGCTGTATTCGCAAGTGGTCCGCCGGCCAACGACGAACAGGCGAATCTACTTCAGGAAGGAGAGGACTGCTTCCTCGATGGCGGGGGTGGTGCCCTCGATCACGTCCTTGAAGCGGATGGGGAGCGAATCGAGCTCGGCCAGCCCCCTCGGGATGTTGTGGCTGTTCGCCTCATCGGCAATGAGGTCGTTGAGTTGGCATCCGCTGAGCTCGGCCACCTGGGCGGGCAGCTCCTGCCCGGGCTCCAGTCCGTGCAGGGCGCGGTACACGTTCTCGCCGAATTTCGCCCAGTGGGCGGTGGAGGCGATAAGCACGGGGTTTTCGCCCTTCAAGCGCTGGGCAACCTTGTAGGCAACGGCAGTGTGCGGGTCGATGAGGTAGCCGTGCTCGTCGAGCACTTCCTTGATGGTTGCCAGGCAGGTGGCGCTGTCGACGGAGTCGGACTTGAAATCGGCCTGGAGCTTGGCAAGGGTTTCGGCATCTACCGAGAACTTCTTGTTCTGCTTCAGCTCGCTCATCCAGGTATCGATTGCCTGGGCGTTGCGGCCGGTGAGCTCGAAGAGCTGGCGCTCGACGTTGGAGGAAACCAGGATGTCCATGGAAGGCGACGGGGTGAGCACGAATTTGCGCTCGGAGATGTCGTAGCTGCCGGTGTTGATGAAGTCGGTGAGCACGCGGTTCTCGTTGCTGGCGCAGAACAGGGTGCCGAGCGGCGTGCCGATCTGCTTGGCGTACCAGGCGGCAAGGATGTTGCCGAAGTTGCCGGTGGGCACGCAGACATCGAGGGGCTTTCCGGCTTCGAGCTTGCCCTGCTCGACGAGCTCCGCGTAGCTGGAAACGTAGTAGACGACCTGGGGAAGCAGACGGCCCCAGTTGATGGAATTGGCGCTGGAGAGGGCAACCTGGTTGCCGTCCATAAGCTGCTTGGCGAAAGCCTCGTCGCCGAAGACGTTCTTCGCGCCGGTCTGGCAGTCGTCGAAGTTGCCCTTCACGGCCCAGACCATGGTGTTGCTTCCGCCCTGGGTTGCCATCTGCTTGTACTGGATGTCGCTTACGCCGCCGTCCGGGTACATGACGGCGATCTGGACGCCGTTCTGGTCCTTGAAGCCTTCGAGCGCGGCCTTTCCGGTGTCGCCCGAGGTTGCCACCAGGATCAGGAACGTATTGCCCAGCTTGCCCTGCTCGCGCAGCTGCTCGGCGCTGGCGCTGAAGAAGTTGGGCAGGCACTGGAGCGCCATATCCTTGAAGGCGCTGGTGGGGCCATGCCAAAGCTCCAGCACATGGGTTGAATCGTCGATGGAGTGGATGGGGCAGATGGCCTCGTCGTCGAAGCGGTTCCCGTAGGTGGCCTCCATCAGCTCGTCGATCTTGGCCTCGGGCAGGTCGATATCGAAGGCCCGGTAGAGGTATGCCGCGCGCTTGGCGTAGGGAAGCTTCGCCAGCGACAGGATCTCATCAAGGCTGAGGTGGGGCAGCGCCTCGGGAACGAAGAGCCCGCCGCCATCGGCAAGGCCTTTCACGACTGCTTCGGTGAAGGTTGCTGGCTCGGCGCACCGTCCGCGGGTGTCAACGTAACGATTGGTAGGCATGAATCCATCTTTCGTGAAGGTTTACAGTGTGGGACAAGTATACTATGGAGCTAGCTATGCATGTTGCATTCGAAACGCTCATTTCACGCATGCGCCGCAGTGCCCAGCTGCGCCGCTTCAGCGTAAAGGGGCAGATTTCACCATGAGCCCTGTTCTTGCATGGCAGTGCAATCTGTTCTGAAGCCGGCTTTGCCGGAGAGGGGAAATGGAATATGGAAAAGGTATCCATGTCGCACGAGGACTACCTCGAAGCCATCGTTATGCTGGGCGGCACCGATACGCAGGCGGTTCGCTCGGTCGATATCGCCTCCAAGCTGGGGGTTTCGAAGGCCTCTGTTTCGAAGGCGGTTGCCAGCCTGAAGGCATCCGGCATGCTTGACCAGCCTTATTACGGCGACATCACCCTTACCGAAGACGGGTACAACTACGGCAAGTCGGTGCTCGAGCGCCACGAGAAGCTTACCCGCTTCCTGAACGAGAAGGTGGGCCTTTCCCTCGAGGTCGCCGAGGAGGAGGCATGCCAGATGGAGCATGCCATCAGCGACGAGTCCTTCGACAAGTGGCTGGAGTACTTCAAGAGCATCGGCCTCTAGTCTTCGCTTTCCGCCCCTGTCCGATATCGCTTCGGCTGCCGTTCCCGGGTGATTTGTTGTGCTATGATACGAACAAATGTTTGTTTGAAGGGAACGCATGGCAAGCTGTCGCACGATACTCGGTATAGACCCGGGCCTTGCCCATACGGGTTGGGGCGTGGTGCGCCAACAGGGCTCGAAGCTTTCCTGTGTTGCCTACGGCTGCGTGGAAACCGGGCCCGATACCTTGCTTCACGACCGTTTGGGAACCATCCATCGGCAGGTTTGCGCGGTGGTTCGCCGCTATGAGCCGGAAAGCGTGGCTATCGAAACCGTGTGGTTCGGCAACAACGCCAAAAGCGCCTTCGCCACCGGTCAGGCGCGCGGTGCGGCGCTGGTTGCCTGCTCGGGTGCGGGGATGGATTTGGCGGAGTATTCGCCGAGCCAGATAAAGCTTGCGGTGGTCGGTTCCGGATCGGCGGACAAGCGGCAGATGCAGTACATGGTGCAGCAGCTTTTGGGGTTGGAGAAGCCTCCCTCGCCCGACCATGCGGCAGATGCCCTTGCGGCCGCCATTTGCTACACCACCCATTCCTTCGGCATTCGCGAAAGGGGCGCTTGCTCATGATCTACTTCTTGCACGGAACGCTTGCCGCAAAAACCATGGATTCCGCCATCGTGGAGGTGGGCGGCGTCGGCTACCAGGTTGCCATGTCGGGAAGGGGCCTTTCGCGCCTTGGGCAGGTTGGCGACACGGTCCAGGTCCTTACGCACCTCCAGGTGCGCGACGATGCGTTGGTTCTGTACGGCTTCTGCTCGCAAGCGGAAAAGGACGTGTTCGCAAAGCTCGTCTCGGTTTCGAGCGTTGGGCCGAAGGTGGCGCTCTCGGTGCTTTCCACCTACGACCCCGAAGACGTGATCTCGGCCATCGTGGCGCAGGACCTTGCCGCCATCCAGCGTGTTCCGGGTGTGGGCAAGAAGATGGCGTCCCGCATTGTCCTGGAGCTGAAAGACTCGTTCGCGGCAAGCGGGCAGGAGCCTTTGCCGGGCGTGTCTGCGCAATCGGCCAGCGCGAAGAAGGGCGCCGTGGAGGCACTGCTTTCCATGGGCTTCACGTCCGAGGAAACCGAGCTTGCCTTGAAGGGCGCCCCGGCGGAAGCAGACGAAACGGGGCTTTTGCAGTACGCTTTGAGGCGTTTGGGTAAGTAAGTGTTCGGTTGGTAAGGTGTTCCGTTGTCCAATGACCTTGAAATAGAGAGCGCTTTGTTCGAAGCCCCTATGGCTGCTGCGGGCACGACCGGGAATGCTTCGGGCGATGCGGCCGAGCGCACCTGCTCGGTGGGCCTTGTGGAAGACGACCTTGCGCTGGACCGCAGCCTGCGCCCGGTGCGCCTTTCCGAGTACCTGGGCCAGACGAAGGTGAAGGAAAGCCTCTCCATCCTGATAGAGGCAGCGCGTGCCCGCAACGACGTGGTGGACCACATCCTGTTCTCGGGCCCTCCGGGCTTGGGCAAGACCACGCTTTCTGCGGTGGTTGCCAACGAGCTGGGCGTGCGCATCAAAACCACAAGCGGTCCGGCCATCGAGCGCACGGGAGATTTGGCGGCAATCCTCACCAACCTCGAAGAGGGCGATGTGCTGTTCATCGACGAGATCCATCGTTTGAACCGCATGGTGGAAGAGGTTTTGTACCCGGCGCTGGAGGATTTTGCGCTCGACATCGTAGTGGGCAAGGGCCCGGCGGCGCGGTCGATCCGACTGGACCTGCCCCGTTTCACCCTCATCGGTGCAACAACAAGGACGGGTCTGCTTACTGGCCCCTTGCGCGACCGCTTCGGCATCGCGTTCCGCTTGAACTACTACACACCGGAAGAGCTGGCGCTCATCGTCCGTCGTTCGGCGAAGATCCTGGATGTGGACATCTTGGAGGAAGGGGCGCTTGAGATTGCCCGGCGCAGCCGTGGCACCCCGCGCTTGGCGAACCGCCTGTTGAAGCGCGTGCGCGACTGGGCGCAGGTGAAGGGGGTATCCCCCATAGACGAGGACTGCGCTGCCCAGGCGCTGGCCTTCTTCGAGGTGGACTCGCTTGGCCTTGACCCGGTGGACAACCGCATATTGGAGCTCCTGTGCGTTCGGTTCTCGGGGCGCCCCGTGGGCCTTACCACCTTGGCTTCCGCTCTTTCGGAGGAGCCCGACACCATTGAAGACGTATACGAACCCTACTTGCTGCAGCAGGGTTTGCTGGTGCGCACCCCCAAGGGCCGCCAGGCCACGGAGCGCGCCTATGACCACTTGGGTATCCGTTGCCCGGAAGGGAAGTAGCATGTTCACGCAAGATTACCTGATGCGAATGTTCCTTATGCTGGCGGGCGCTATCCGTGAAAGCCTGCAGCGTGCTCATGGGGACGACGACCCGCGTGCCGCTGCCGAGCTGCTGGATGCCTCGCTGGAAGATGCCACCGAGATGGACGGTTCGCTCTTGCTTCGTATGACGCCCGAGTCCATGGCCGCCATGCTGCAGCTTTCGCAGCCCGACCCCCAGCTTATGGGATATGTGTCCCGCACGCTGCTGCTCTCTTCCACCTATCTGAAGCAGGCGGGGGATGAAAGTGCCGCCGCGCTTCGCCGCGCCCAGGCGCTTGCGGTATCCGATGCGTTCGACCTGGGTGTCAGCGATGCTTCGGTTGAGCCCGAGCAGCTGGAGAGCTTCCTTTCTCAAAATGAAGTTGAAACAGGCTCATCCGAAGAGCCTGGTCAATAGTTCCGAAAGCCTCTCTTTGAGAGGCTTTCTTATTCACGTTTTGCCTGGTAGGAAGGATAGCCAGGTTCTTTTCCGGTAATCCAGCGCAGGAATGCCTGCGTCCCGCCAATCGACAAAATCGTTGATTTGATGTGATTAGAGTTACCCATTGCCAACTTAGTTTGACCGGGTTAACATTATCTGATAGTTAGCTGCAGATAACATGGCGCTACTGTATATGCCGCACATCGAAAGGGTCCCAGATGGTTTTGTCTGAAGTGAAGAGCAACGGTGTCTATCGCGTAAAGGCATTCCGTGGCGATGGCGACCTGCATCGCCATCTGGAAAACCTCGGTTTCATCCCCGGCGACGAGATCACAGTGGTTTCCCGTATCGGCGGCAACCTCATCGTCAACGTGAAGGGCGCCCGCGTCGCGCTCTCTTCTGAGCTCGCTAAGCACATCATGATCTAGCGTCTCCTCGTTGTGTATCGCATCCCCCAGCGAATAACGGAAGGAGGAAAACGTGAAGACTCTCCGAGAAACCAAGAACGGTGAAACGGTAACCGTAGTGAAGCTCGTGGGCTCTGGCGCCGTGAAGCGCCGCATCATGGACATGGGCATCACCAAGGGCTGCTCCGTGTACGTTCGCAAGGTTGCGCCTTTGGGCGACCCGGTGGAAGTTACCGTTCGCGGTTACGAGCTTTCGCTGCGCAAGGAAGATGCGCAAATGATCGAAGTCGAGTAATGCCGTCTTCCAGGGAGCTCAAAGTTAACCAGCCCCTTCAGCCAATTGGCACTCGATCCTATGACCGTTCCCCAGCGGTCTTTTTTGAAGCCATCAGTTAGCTATATCTAACAATGAATGGAGGAATGAATGAGAGTTGCACTTGCCGGCAACCCGAACAGCGGCAAAACCACCCTGTTCAATGCGCTCACCGGTTCCAACCAGTATGTTGGCAACTGGCCAGGCGTAACGGTGGAAAAGAAAGGCGGTAAGCTCAAGGACGACAAGTCCATCGAGATCACCGACCTCCCCGGTATCTATTCCCTTTCCCCGTACACCCTCGAAGAAGTTGTTGCCCGTAACTTCCTTATTCAGGAAAAGCCCGACGCTATCCTGAACATCGTCGACGGCAGCAACCTGGAACGCAACCTGTACCTCACCACCCAGCTGCTTGAGATGGGCGTTCCGGTGGTTGTAGCCATCAACATGATGGACGTGGTGCGCAAGCGCGGCGACGAGATCCACTCCGATGCGTTGGCCAAGGAGCTTGGCTGCAACGTGGTCGAGATCTCCGCTCTGCGCAACGAGGGCATCGAAGAAGTGGTGAACTGCCTGAAGACCATCGGCTCCGCCGCCCCGGCAACGCCGATCACCTTCAGCGCCTCCGCAGAAGAGGCGCTTTCCGGCGTTATGGACCGCCTTCCTTCCGATATCCCCGAGAAGCTGAAGCGCTTCTATGCCATCAAGCTGCTCGAGAAGGACGAGAAGATCATCGCGTCCCTGCCGAGCGCGCCTGATGTTTCCGACATCGTGGAGAAGCTGGAAAAAGAGGCCGACGACGACACCGAGAGCGTCATCATCAACGACCGCTACGCGCACATCTCCAACATCATCGACCATTGCCGCAGCAAGAACGCTTCGAGCGGCATGACCACCTCCGACAAGATCGACCGTGTGGTTACCAACCGAATCTTGGCATTGCCCATCTTCGTGGTAATCATGTTCCTGGTGTACTACATCTCGGTAAGCACGGTGGGTTCGGTTGCCACCGATTGGGCAAACGACGGCGTGTTCGGCGATGGTTGGTACATCGGCCCTGGTCAGGAGCAACTTGACGAGGCGAACGACGAGTACGACAACGCCAAGAGCTCGGTAGAGGCCTTCGAGACCGCTGCCAAGGAGAAGGGCCTTGACCCAAGCTCGGAAACCTTCGTGGAAGACGCTAAGGCGGCTGGGCTGACGGCCAGCTTCCAGTCGTACGACGACGAGTCCGGCAAGAACGAGACCGTCGAAGTGGACGCGAAGGCGTACCAGGATGCGCAGAATGTGCTGGCGCCCTATGCAGGCGACCAGAAGGCCATCGCTGCCTATGAAGACGCCGCGGTCAAGGCGGGCCTCGATCCCAAGTCCGATACGTTTGCCGACGAGGCAGCGAAATCGGATATCGTGGCCAGCTACGTCGATGACGAGGGTAAGGTTCAGGAAGTCGATGCCAAGAAGTACGCGGAGGAGCTTGAGGGCAGCAAGCCCGATCCCACCAAGTACGGCTTCTGGGTTCCCGGCATTCCCGTGGTGGTCGAAAACGCACTGGATTCCGTCCAATGCGCCGATTGGCTGAAGTCCCTTATCCTTGACGGCATCGTTGCCGGCGTCGGCGCCGTTCTCGGCTTCGTTCCCCAGATGCTCGTCCTGTTCTTGATGCTCGCCTTCCTGGAGTCCTGCGGCTACATGGCTCGCGTGGCCTTCATCTTGGACCGCGTGTTCCGCCGCTTCGGCCTTTCCGGCAAGTCGTTCATCCCGATCCTCATCGGCACCGGCTGCGGCGTTCCGGGCATCATGTCCTCCCGCACCATCGAGAACCAGAACGACCGCCGCATGACGGTTATGACCACGACGTTCATTCCCTGCGGCGCCAAGCTGCCCATCATCGCGCTGTTCGCCGGCGCTGTGTACGGCGGCGAGTGGTGGGTTGCCCCGAGCGCCTACTTCCTGGGCATCATCGCCATCCTGTGCTCGGGCGTCATCCTGAAGAAGACCCGCTTCTTCGCGGGCGACCCGGCACCGTTCGTCATGGAGCTTCCGGCCTACCACCTTCCCACCATCGGCGCCGTGCTGCGCAGCATGTGGGAACGCGCATGGTCGTTCATCAAGAAGGCCGGCACCATCATCCTGGTGGCATCCATCCTTATCTGGTTCATCTCCAGCTATGGCATCACCGCAGAGGGCTTGGTTGCCGTTGAGGACCAGAGCGATTCGATCTTGGCCGTTATCGGCGGCGCGATCTGCTGGATTTGGGCAGCTCAGGGCTTCGGCGATTGGCAGGCGGCATCCGCTACCATCACCGGCCTTATCGCGAAGGAGAACGTTGTTTCCACCTTCGGCATCCTGTACAACGGCGATGCTGGTTGGTACGCAAACGTACAAGCTGCGTTCACCTACTGCTCCGGCTACGCGTTCCTGGCATTCAACCTGCTGTGCGCGCCTTGCTTCGCGGCAATGGGCGCCATCAAGCGCGAGATGAACAACCGCAAGTGGTTCTGGGCAGCAATCGGCTACCAGTGCGGCATCGCTTGGGTCGTCTCCCTGTGGATCTACCAGTTCGCTGGCTTGGCCATGGGCGAGGTTTCCTTCAACCCGTTCACGGTTGTGGCGATCGCGTTCTTCGCCGCATTCCTGTGGCTGCTCTTACGCCCCAACAAGTGGCAGGGCAAGGTGGCGGCTCGTTCCGTAGACGAGGCGTAAGACGGATTTCGGCTTAGTTGCGTAAACCGGCCGCGGGCTTGCCAGATGGTATGGTGGGCCCGCGGCCTCCGTGTTGTTGGAGAAGGAGTGATTCGAAATGAACCTGGGAACTGCGGTAGTGCTGATTATCCTGATAGCCGTGGTGGCGGCCATCATCGCCAGCTGGGTTCGCGCCCATAAGCAGGGCAAGCACATCGCCTGCGACGAATGCGGCGGGTGCAGCGCGCACAACCCCGATCATTGCCCCTGCGCCGAGGACATGGTGAAGAAGATGGATGAGGCCGCGCAGGCAGGGAAGGGCAACAAGTAGCTCCCTGCAGGGGGCGCTTGCTCCCCCCTGGGTGTGTCTGACGCGCCTCGTTCGCTGCGGCCAACTCCCTCTGCGAAGAACCCTGCCGCTCCGACGCCGGGCAAAGGGCGGCGGTAGGGCTCAGCAACAATGAAGAAGCGGTGTCTCTCGTTTCAGCGAGGGGCACCGCTTCTGTGTTTTTGCGTATGGCGGTTGAAGAGGGGGCTAGAGGCTTAGGAACAGCTCATGGATGCGATTGTCGCTATCGAGCTCTGGGTGGAACGCCATGCCCAGTTGGTTGCCGTGCCGCACGGCAACCGTGTTGCCTTCGTATTCCGCGAGCACCTGCGTCTCGCCGTGGACCTCGGTGATGTAGGGCGCCCGGATGAACGTCATGGGAACATCGCCCAAGCTCCCGAATGATCCATGCGTATGGAAGCTTCCCAGCTGCCGGCCGTAGGCGTTGCGGCATACGGTGACAGGCAGCGTTTTGAAGCCCTGCACCTGAAGGCGTTCCTTCGCGGCGGTGGGGTTCAGGTTCTTCAAGTCGCCGGTACCCTCCACGCTTTGTGCCAGAAGGATAAGCCCAGCACAGGTGCCCAGCACGGGCATGCCCGCCTCGATGCGCTCCTTCAGGGGGCCGAGCAGGCCAAGCTCGCGCAGAAGCTTAGCCTGGGTGGTGCTCTCCCCGCCGGGAAGCACCAAGCGGTCGAAGGGCCGGCCAAGATCGGATGCCTCGCGGATCTCGAAGCATTCCTCTCCCAGCGACTCGAGCTTTCTCCTGTGCTCGATGAAGGCTCCCTGCAGAGCCAGGATGGCGGTAGCCATTAGCGACCGCGCTCTTCCATGATGAGCTCGATCTCGTCGGCGTTGATGCCGACCATCGCTTCGCCCAGGTCTTCGGAAAGCTCGGCGATGAGCTTCGCATCGGTGTAGTTGGTGACCGCCTTCACGATTGCCTGCGCGCGCTTGGCGGGGTTGCCCGACTTGAAGATGCCCGAGCCCACGAACACGCCCTCGGCGCCAAGCTGCATCATCAGTGCGGCATCGGCGGGGGTTGCCACGCCGCCCGCGGCGAAGTTCACTACGGGGAGCTTGCCGTTCTCGTGCACGTAGCGCACCAGTCCCACCGGCACGGCCAGCTGCTTGGCTTCCTCGAACAGCTCGTCTTCGCGCAGGGACACCACGTGGCGGATCTGCGCGTTCATCTTGCGCATGTGGCGCACGGCTTGAACCACGTCGCCGGTGCCGGGCTCGCCCTTGGTGCGGATCATGGTTGCGCCCTCGGCAACGCGGCGCAGGGCTTCGCCCAGGTCGCGCGCACCGCAGACGAACGGCACGGAGAACTTGGTCTTGTCGATGTGGTAGGTGTCGTCGGCGGGGGAGAGCACCTCCGATTCGTCGATGTAGTCGATCTCGATGGCTTCGAGCAGCTGTGCCTCGACGAAGTGGCCGATGCGGCACTTCGCCATGACGGGGATGGAGACTGCTTCCTGAATGCCCTTGATCATCTTGGGGTCGCTCATGCGGGACACGCCGCCGGCCGCGCGGATGTCGGCGGGGATGCGCTCGAGGGCCATTACGGCGCATGCGCCTGCCTCCTCGGCGATACGTGCCTGTTCGGGCGTGGTGACGTCCATGATCACGCCGCCTTTGAGCATCTGCGCCAGCTGGCGGTTGAGCTTGACCTGTTCTTCGGGGGTGTTTTCTGCTGCCATGGGATCATGCGCCTTTCGGTTGATGGGATTTTGGTTCGGCTCATGACTTTAGGTGGCTGCTGGTATTGCTGGTATATCCAAATAGCTCAATAATCGTATAGCCAGAATATAGCCAGTTACGATATGTCCAGAAGCAGGCGGGCAGTGATTTGCCCAGGGCGCAACCTATGGAAGGCGGCAAGCATGCTTACCTATTCCTTTGCGGAACGTGGGGAAACAGGGCTCTACGAGTACCTGTACCTTTGCATCCGCCGCGACATCGAGCGCGGCGTGATCGTCCCTGGCGAAAAGCTTCCTTCCAAGCGCAGCTTCGCGCGCCACTTGGGCGTGAGCCTTATCACGGTGGAAGGCGCCTATGCCCAGCTTGTGGCGGAAGGCTACCTTCGCTCCGAGCCGCGGCGGGGCTACTACGCCTGCGACCTTTCTGCGGCCCGCCCGCATCCGAACGTGGGCGCTCGTAGCGCCGGTGCTGCCTTCGCCGCTGAATCGGAGCTGCCGGAAGAGGGTTTGGCGGAGGCCTATGCCAGCCTGGCAGGACGGAAGGCCAGCGCCTCTTCGAAGGGCAGGCTGGTGGCCGATTTCACCGGAGGGTCTTCGCCAACGACCCTGTTCCCCTATTCCGCCTGGGCGAAGTCGGTTCGCGAAGCGCTGACCTGCGAAGCGGAGCGCTCGCTGGTGGGAGACGTCGGGTCGGCGGGAACCGCGCGGCTGCGGCAGGTTATTGCAGGGCACCTGAAGGGCTTTCGCGGCATGGAGGTGGACCCGGAGTGCATCGTGGTCGGCGCCGGGTCGCAGGTTCTGTACAACTGGATAATCCAGCTGCTGGGGCGCGGCTTGCGCTACGGCGTTGAGGACCCGGGCTACGTTCGGCTGACGCAGATCTATCGGGCCAACGATGTGCGCCTTTCGGCCGTGGGCATGGACAGCCAGGGGGTCTGCCTCGACTCGGTGCGCAGCCAGGGGGTGGATGTTCTGCACATCATGCCCTCGCATCAGTATCCCACTGGCTTGGTAACCTCGGTCAGCAGGCGCTACGAGCTGTTGGGCTGGGCGTCGGAGGGCGAGGGCCGCTACCTGGTGGAAGACGACTACGATTGCGAGTTCCGCCTTACCGGCCGCCCTATCCCCTCGCTCCAGAGCATCGACGCCCTGGGCAAGGTGGTGTACACCAACACCTTCACCAAGAGCTTGGGACCGGCGTTCCGCATCGGGTACATGGTGCTTCCGCCGCAGCTGGCGAAGCGCTTCCGCGAAAAGCTCGGGTTCTATTCCTGCACCGTAAGCGCCATAGACCAGCTGGCCCTGGCGCGCTTTATCGAAAGCGGCGACTACGAGCGGCACGTGAACCGCATGCGCACCCATTACCGCGATGTGCGCGATGCCCTGATAGGGTCGCTGCGCGCATCCCACCTGGCTGAGCGCATGACGATAGAGCGGCAAGATGCCGGTATCCACTTCCTGCTGGGCGTCGAGGCGCCCAAGCAGGCCGGCTGCCTGGAATGGGAGCGCGCCTTCGAGCGACAGTGCGCAGAGGCGGGGGTGCGCATCCGCCCCCTTTCGTCGTTTTGCATGGATAGCGAAAACGCCGCACCGGAAGACTGCCCGGTGCGGCGTTTCGTGGTGAGCTACAGCGGCATCGATGCGGCATGCGCCCCTGAAGCGGTTGCGGTGTTGGAGCAGGCAGCGGAAGCCGCCGACGCCCTTATTCCTCGATAAGGCGGAAGTAGATGGTCTTCACGCCGGAGCCCTCGTTTTCCTTCACGCTCTTGCTCTCGAAGTAGCCGAGCGACTCGATGAACGGGACGAACTTCTTGAAGCCGAAGTTGCGCGTGTCGAAGTCGGGCAGGCGGCGGGCCAGGCGTGCGCCCAGGCTGCTGGAGTGGATCCAGCCATCGTCGCCGCTGAACTCCTCGGCTATCTCGCGCAGGGCGTTTTCCACGGCGATGATGTCCGAGCCGCTCCCCAGCTCTTCGGATAGCTGCTCGTTGTGCTGCTCGTGATCGGCGGCGTTTTGACGCACGGCCTTTTCCGTGGCGCGGTCGTCGTTGGCAGCCGCATCGTCATGTTGGCCGGCGCGCTGCTTCTTTTCCGGTTTCTGGGCCTCGGCCTTGCGGTTGCCCTTGGCAAGCTCTGTGCTGCCGGAATCGGTTTTGGCAAGGGCGTGCGAAGCGGACTGCTTCTTCCTTGAAGACGGCTTCTTCTTGGCCTTGTTGGCCGATTCCTTGTTCGCCTTGTAGATGAGGTCCAGGTAGACGAACTTGTTGCAGGCGCTGATGAACGCGCGCGGGGTTTTCTGCTCGCCCATGCCCATGACGTACATCTCGGATTCGCGCAGGCGGGAGGCCAGGCGCGTGAAGTCGCTGTCGGAGGAAACGATGCAGAACGCATCGAGGTTCTTCTGGTAGAGCAGGTCCATGGCGTCGATGATGAGCGCCGAGTCGGAGGAGTTCTTGCCGGTGGTGTTGCTGTACTGCTGGATGGGCTGGATGGCGTTGTCCAGAAGCTCGGTCTTCCACGAGTTCAGAAGCGAAGTGGTCCAGTTTCCGTAGATGCGCTTGTATATCAGGTTGCCCAGGCTGCTGGCCTCTTGCAAGATGATGTTCACGTATTTGCTCGACACGTTCTCGGCATCTATGAGAACGGCGATCTTGAGTTCTTTGTCCATGCGGTCCCTTTCAGGTAGGACGCATGCCTCCTTGGGGGCGCGGCCGGCGCAAACGCCCACTGCCGAATGGCAAGCGGACGTGCTGCGGGCCGCGCCCCGGCGGCCCTTATTCGATGAACATGGCGTCGCCGAAGGAGAGCATGCGGTACTTGTGCTTGATGGCGTGACGGTAGGCTTTCATCACGTTGTCGCGGTTCGAGAAGGCGCTTACGAGCATCATCAGCGTGCTGCGCGGCACGTGGAAGTTGGTGATCAGGACGTCTACCACCTTGAACTCGTAGCCGGGCAGGATGAACAGGCTCGTTGCCTCGCGGTCGCGCGGCAGCACCTGGCCGGCCGCCTCGTCCCAGGCGCTTTCCAGGCTGCGCACGCTGGTGGTGCCCACCGCGATGACGCGCCCGCCGCTCGCCTTGGTGCGTTTGATGGCCTCGACGGTCTTCTCGGGCACGGTGTAGCGCTCGGTGTGGATCTGGTGGTCGCGCGGGAAATCCTCGTCCACGATGCGGAAGGTGTCCAGGCCAACCTCCAGGTGCACCGTTTCCCAGTCGATGCCCTTTTCCTTGATGCGCTCGATGAGCTCGGGCGTGAAGTGCAGGCCGGCCGTGGGTGCGGCGGCGCTGCGCTCCTCGCGGCTGAACACGGTTTGGTACAGCTCTTCGTCGCCCGCGTAGTTCTTGATGTAGGGCGGAAGGGGAGTGTGTCCCGCGCGGTGCAGCGCGTCGTCGAGCGAGGGAAGCGCAGTGGTGAGCCGTGCCAGGCGCTCGCCCTTCTCGGCGTTTTCCACCCAGTCGATGATCTCGGCGGAGAGCACCACCTCGCCATCCTTGTCGGTGAAATCCACCAGGGCGCCCGTGCCGGGCTTCAGGCGTTTGCCGGGGCGGACCAGCACCTCCCAGATGGCGGAGGACCCGGTTTTCGGCTCAACATCGAAGCGCTCGCGCAGCAGGAACACCTCGGCCTGGCCGCCGGTGTTGCGTTTGGTGCCCAGCAGGCGCGCCGGCATGACGCGCGTCTCGTTGGCAACCAGCAGGTCGCCCGGCTTCAGGTGGTTGATGATGTCGCGGAAGATCTCGTCGTGCAGGGCGCCGTTGGCGCGCTTCATCACCAGCATGCGGCAGCCGTCGCGCTCGGCTGCGGGCTCTTGGGCGATAAGCTCTTCGGGCAGGTCGTAGTCGAAGTCGTCGGTGCGCATGTTCATCAGTTTCTCTCGTTTCTGTTGTGCCTTGGCGGCCTTGCGTGCGGCTTTGCGCTCGGCGCGCTCGGCCGCGGCTTCTGCATCGGAGTAGGCGCAGCCGCAGTAGTTCTGGCGGTACATGCCAAGCTCGCGGCTGCGGACGGTTGCCTGCGGATAGAAGGGGCGGAAGTCCTGGAACACCGCCTGGAGCTCGGGGTAGGGGGCTGCGGCGCGCTCCAGTTCCTGGGCGATAACCTCCGTGTACTGGTAGGGGCTTACCGCAAGGGTGGTTCCGATGCCCTCGAAGCCGTGCTCGTGCGCGTAGCGCGCCAGTTCCTCCAGGCGGATGCGGTAGCAGGCGCGGCAGCGGTTCTCCCGGTTCTCGGCCGTGCCGTCCCAGGCCCTCTTCACGGCTTGCTGCCAGAGCTCGGGCCTGTAGGGGCCCTCTATCACGGGGATGCTCTGGGTCCGGGCCCAATCGAGCAGGGTTTGCAGGCGATGGTCGTATTCGGAGGCGGGGGCTATGTTGGAATTGAGGTAGGCGATGGTTATGTCGTGCCCGGCTTCTGCCAGGATGCGCGTAGGCTCCAGAGAGCACGGCCCGCAGCAGGCGTGAAGTAGTAATTTCATAGGTTCGTCTGATGCTCCTTCCAACGTCTTCTATACTAGCACCTGATCTATTCCAGGCAGACCATGGAAGGAATGCCCACAATGCCCCAACGCAGCTACAAGGCCGTGTTCTTCGACCTTGACGGAACGCTTCTGCCCATAGACATGGACGCTTTCCTAAAGCAGTACTTCGCCGACATATCGGCCTTCGCGCAGGAGCGCGGCTACGACCCGCAGCGCTTCGTGCATGCACTGGGCGCCGGCGTGCGCAACATGGCCGGTTCCGAGGGCGGCAGGAACTGCGAGCGCTACTGGAGCACCTTCATGGAGCTGATGGGCGAAGGCAGCCTGGACGAGTACCAGCGCTTCATGGACGAGTACTACGACGTGCATTTCGGCCGTCTGGGCGCTCTGGTTCCCAACCCCAACCCCGATGCCGCGCGCGCCGTGGCTGCGCTGCGCGAAAAGGGCTACACGCTGTTCCTCACCACCATGCCGCTGTTCCCGCGCGCCGCGGTGGAGAAGCGCTTGGAGTGGGCGGGCGTGCCGGCAAGCTCGTTTGCCCGCATCACCACCTACGACAATTCCACCAGCACCAAGCCGCATCTTGCCTATTACCAGGAGAACCTGGAAGTGGTGGGCCTTCCCGCAGAGCAGGTGCTGATGGTGGGCAACAACACCCGCGAAGACCTGGCCGCCATGAAGCTGGGCTGCGACGGGTACCTGGTAACCGATTGGCTGCTGGACCCCGACGGGTTCGACATCGATTCGGTCAAGCACGGCAGCTTGGCCGAGTTCGCCCAGTTCGCCGAAGAGCTTCCGGAGTGTGAGTAGATGGCCCTGTTCGAGTACCACGTAGACGCCCAGTGCGGCCACGCCCGCGCAGGCCATTTCGAAACGGCCCACGGCACGGTGGAAACGCCGCTGTTCATGCCGGTGGGCACCAGCGCCACGGTGAAGGGCATCCGCCCGCAGATGTTGAAGGAGCTGGGCTCGCAGATCGTGCTCTCCAACACGTACCACCTTGCCATGCGCCCCGGCGCCGACCTGGTGGCGGAAGCCGGCGGCCTGCATAGGTTCTGCGCCTACGACGGCCCGATGCTCACCGATTCGGGCGGCTTCCAGATATTCAGCCTGGAGGACACGCGCAAGCTCGACGATGACGGCGTCACCTTCAAGTCCATCTACGACGGCGACAAGATCCGCTGGACGCCGGAACAGAACATGGAGATCCAGCAGAAGCTGGGTGCCGACATAATCATGCAGCTGGACCAGTGCCCGCCGTACCCGGCCACGCGCGAGTTCGTTGCGCGCGCGGTCGATCTTTCGGCCATGTGGGCCAAGCGCTGCCTTGCCGCCCATACCCGCGAAGACCAGGCGCTGTTCGGCATCTGCCAGGGCGGCATGAACCTGGACCTGCGCCTGGAGTCCATTCGCCGCCTGCGCCAGATCGGCGAGGAAAGCCTGGCGGCGGGGCACAAGGACTTCGCCGGCTTCGGCATCGGCGGCTATTCGGTGGGCGAAAGCCACGAGACCATGTTCGAGACGCTGGGCGAAGTCGCCCGCGCCCTGCCCGAGAGCAAGCCCCGTTACCTTATGGGCGTGGGCAACCCCACCACCTTGGTGCGCGCGGTGCACGAAGGCGTGGACATGTTCGACTGCGTGCTGCCCACGCGCACGGCCCGCATGGGCACGGCGTTTTCCAGCCAGGGCCGCATGAACATGCGCAACGCCAAGTACGTGCACGACTTCGGCCCGCTCGACGCGCAGTGCGATTGCCCCACGTGCCGAACCCACAGCCGTTCCTACATCCGCCACCTGGTGAAGCAGAACGAGATGCTGGGCAGCGTGCTGCTGAGCATCCACAACCTGTACTTCCTGCTGCACCTTATGGACACCGCCCGCGCGGCCATCAAGGCCGGCGCCTTCGAGGAGTTCTACCAGGACTGGATGAACTCGCCGGCAGCCAACGACTACTAAGCGCTCACCCCCCCTACGAAAGCGAGCATCATGGCGCACAGCGAAAAGCAACCCCAGAAAAGCGACTTCCAGAAGACCCAGGAGAAGATCATGGAAGGCCTGCCCCCCATCAACATCGGGGCGCTGTTCATGCCCCCTATCTGGGGCGCCGCCCACGGCATCTGGCTTGCCATCCTGTACTACCCAGTGTGGCTCCTGATGGACAACCTCCTGTACGGCGCGTACAGCAACCCCCAGCCCCTTACCGTGGGCCTGGCGGTGCTGGCTGCGGTTGCGCTCGCCTTCGTGACGGTGGTGTTCGCCCGTGCGGGGCAGGGCTATGCCTGCCAGCGCGCGCTGAAGATGGGCAAGACCAAGGAAGAGTACCTGGCAAGCCAGCGGAAGTGGGCCGTTGCCATGGTGATCGTGGCCGTGGTGATGATCGTCGCCGCCACCTACTACAACCTTGTTATCCGTCCCACGCTGGGGGCCTAGCATGAAGCGCATCGCCGTGTTCTTCGTGGGCAACCGCCTTATGCTCGACGACGGGGTGGGGCCCGCCGCCTACGACCTTATCAACGAGGAGTACGTTGTCCCCGAGAACGTGGATCTGTTCGACGTGGGCTGCATGAGCCTTGACATGGTGCGCAAGGTGAACGACTACGACTTCATGATCTCGGTGGACGCGGTGGACGATTCCGGCGAGGAGCCGGGAACGGTGTTCCGCTACCAGCCGCACGACATCGCCCGCACGTGCGGCGCCCGCACCTCGCTGCACGACACGCGCCTGGCCGACCTGTTCGACGCCGCGCTGCTTTTGGGCTATTCCTGCGAGGGCATGTGCTACGGCATGCAGGTGCAGAACCTGGAGCCGGTCGATTTCGTGGAGGGGCTTACCCCCAAGGTGAACGAGCGCCTGCCGTTTTTGGCCGAATCGGTGATAGCGGAGCTGGTGCGCCAGGGCTGCGAGGTGCGCCGACGCGACGGCAAGCCCCTGCCCAAGCTCGAGGCGTAGCGGGGCTGCGCCACGGGCTTCCGGCCTTGCGCGTGGCGCTCGGCGATATTGCCTTGTTCCGGCTCGATGCCCGGCAACCCGCCACGGCGTTTCGGCTGCTTGCCCGAGCCGCGCCAGCCGCCACGGCCCGCGCGATGTGGCGGCGCCGTAGAAATGTTCGCCAATCGAAATAAACTTCTGCTAAGCACCTGCAACGGTGCTATAGTTGCAGTCACTGAAAAGCGTAGACGAGGAAGAGTAGGGACGAATCCTTCCCACAGAGAGCTGGCGGTTGCTGGAAGCCAGCGGTTGGACGGTCCGAAAGGCGCCTCTGAGCTGTTCTGCCTGAACATTCGCCATTCTCCACGGACGATCTCCGGGGCGGTGGCGGGCTAGTAGGCTGAATCGGTGGCCCCGTTACCGGTCGGTGGGAAGCGAACGTCCCCCTTGCTTGTGGTCCTGATGCAGTCTGCTGCACAGGATTTTTTTATGCGCGGGTTCGCCCGCGAGCATGAGCCCACAAGAGCCCGAAAGAAAGGGGCGTGATCAGATGCGCAGCGATGCTATCAAGAAAGGCCTTGCGCGTGCACCGCACCGAAGCCTGCTGAAGGCTGACGGCTTGACCGACGAGGAGCTGGAGCGTCCTCTCATCGCCGTTATCTCTTCCACCAACGACGTTATCCCCGGCCACAACCATCTGGACAAGATCGCCGATGCCGTGAAGGCCGGCGTGCGCATGGCCGGCGGCACCCCCTTGGAGGCAACCACCATCGGCGTGTGCGACGGCATTGCCATGAACCACGACGGCATGCACTATTCGCTCACCAGCCGCGAGGTGATCGCCGACTCCGTGGAATGCGTGGTGAAGGGCCATGCCTTCGACGGCCTGGTGCTTATCCCCTCCTGCGACAAGGTCGTTCCCGGCATGCTGCTTGCGGCCTGCCGCCTGAACATCCCCACGGTGCTGGTTTCCGGCGGCCCCATGCTGGCCGGCCACGACAAGTGCGGCAACCAGACCGACCTGAACAGCCTGTTCGACGCCGTGGGCCAGGTAACCGCCGGCACCATGACCGAAGAGGAGTGCAAGTGGCTTGAGAACACGGCGTGCCCCACCTGCGGCAGCTGCTCGGGCATGTTCACCGCGAACTCCATCTGCTGTCTGTCCGAGGGCCTGGGCATCGCCCTTCCCGGCAACGGCACCGTCCCGGCCGTGTACTCCGAGCGCATCCGCCTGGCGAAGCATGCCGGCATGAAGGTCATGGAGCTGGTGGAAAAGGACATCACCGCGCTCGATATCATCAACGAGCACTCCATCCGCAACGGCATGGCGCTCGACATGGCCTTCGGCGGCTCCACCAACACCATGCTGCACCTTACCGCCATCAGCCATGCGGCAGGCTGCCCCATCACCATGGACGACTGGGATGAGGTTTGCCGCCAGGTTCCCAACATCACGCGCATCGCCCCGGCGGGCCCGCTGCATATCGAGGACCTGAACGCTGCCGGCGGCATCCCCGCCATCATCGGCGAGCTGGGCCGCCACGGCCTGCTCGACGGCGAGGCCACCACGTGCCACGGTTCCATGGCCGAGTGGATCAAGGAATGCCCCGAGGTCGACGGCGAAGTGGTCCGCACCGTGGAAAACGCCTACAGCCCCTACGGCGGCCTGCGCGTTATGCACGGCAACCTTGCGCCCGACCGCGGCGTGGTGAAGCAATCGGCCGTTTCCGACGACATGCGCAAGCATCGCGGCCCGGCACGCGTCTTCGAGTCCGAGGAGCAGGCCTGCGAGGCCATCTTCGGCGGCAAGATCAACGCCGGCGACGTAGTTGTTATCCGCTATGAGGGCCCTGCAGGCGGCCCGGGCATGCGTGAGATGCTCACGCCCACCAGCGCCATCTGCGGCATGGGCTTGGACAAGTCCGTCGCCCTCATCACCGACGGGCGCTTCTCCGGCGCCACCAAGGGCCCCGCTATCGGCCACGTGAGCCCCGAGGCTGCAGCGGGCGGTCCTATCGCACTCGTTCACGAAGGTGACATCATCGACATCGACATCGATGAGGGCACCCTTACCCTAGAGGTTTCCGACGAAGAGCTTGAGGCCCGCCGCGCGGCGTGGGTCAAGCCTGAGCCCAAGTACCAGGTTGGCGTCCTTGCTCGCTATGCCAAGCTGGTTTCCAGTGCAGATAAGGGGGCATATTTCGGATGAGCATAATCGACAAGGAGTATGAGGCTAAGATGGGTCTTGGCCCCCATACCGAAAAGCAGGGCAAGAAGATGCTCGGCGCAGAGGCCATCATCGCCTCGCTCGAGGCCGAGGGCGTGGACACCGTCTTCGGTTACCCGGGTGGCCAGGCCATCAAGATCTACGACGCCCTGTACGACTCCAAGAAGATCAACCACGTGCTGGCCCGCCACGAGCAGGGCGCGACGCACGAAGCCGACGGCTACGCCCGCGCCACGGGCAAGCCCGGCGTCGTCATCGTCACCTCCGGCCCTGGTGCCACCAACACGGTAACCGGCATCGCCACGGCGTACATGGACAGCGTGCCCATGGTGGTCATCACCGGCCAGGTTCCGCGCAGCGTCATCGGCACCGATGCGTTCCAGGAGTCCGACATCGTGGGCATCACCATGCCCATCGTGAAGCACAGCTACCTGCTGCAGAGCTGCGAGGACATGACCAGGACCTTCCGCGAGGCCTTCTACATCGCCAACTCCGGCCGTCCCGGCCCGGTGCTCATCGACATCCCGTCCGACCTTGCCGGCGCGGAGATGGTGTTCGAGTACCCCGAGGACGTGCTCATACCCTCGTACAAGCCCACGGTGAAGGGCAACCTGCGCCAGATCCGCCAGGCTACCGAGATGATGAGGGAAGCCGAGCGCCCGGTGCTCTACATCGGCGGCGGCATCATCGCCTCCCATTCCGAGGAAGAGCTGCTGGCCGTTGCGGAAAAGCTGCAGATCCCGGTTGTTAACACCCTGATGGGCAAGGGCGCCTTCCCGGCGTCGAACCCGCTGAACCTGGGCTTGGTGGGCATGCACGGCTCCATGTACGCCAACTACGCGGTTACCAACGCCGACCTGCTCATCGCGGTGGGCGCCCGCTTCTCCGACCGCGTTACCGGCAAGCTGGCCGACTTCGCGCCGGATGCCAAGGTCATCCATGTGGATGTTGACCCGGCGGAGATCGGCAAGAACCGCGTTCCTCAGATCCCCATCGTGGGCGACGCGAAGGTGGTGCTCTCCGGCATCAACGACCAGCTCGAGCAGAACGGCTACGAGCCCAAGACGGCGGAATGGCTGGAGCGCATCGAGGGCTGGCGTTCGCGCCACCCGTTCTACAGCCCGGGCTACGCCACGATGAACGGCACCATCTCGCCCGAAGGTGCGTTGGACCTGCTCTCCGACCTGCTTGACCCGCAGAGCTCCATCGTCACCACCGAGGTTGGCCAGCACCAGATGTGGGCCGCCCAGCACATCGACCGCGACGTGCCGCGCACCTTCCTTTCCAGCGGCGGTTTGGGCACCATGGGCTTCGGCTTCCCCGCGGCCATCGGCGCCAAGGTTGCCTTCCCGAAAAAGGAAGTCGTCTGCATCGCGGGCGACGGCTCGTACCAGATGAACGTGCAGGAGATGGCCACCGCCGCCATCAACGGCATCAACGTGAAGGTGCTGCTCATGAACAACTCCGCCCTGGGCATGGTGCACCAGTGGCAGGGCCTGTTCTACAACGAGCGCTACAGCGAGACGATCCTGCCCGACAGCCCCGACTTCGTGAAGCTGTGCGAGGCGTACGGCTGGGGCGGCAAGCGCATCGCCCAGCCCGAGGAACTCGAGGAAGGCATGAAGTGGCTGCTGGCCTACGACGGCCCGGCGCTGCTGGACATGCGCTTCGACCGCACCGAGAACGTGTTCCCGATGGTTGCCCCCGGCGCGCCGCTCGATGACATCATCGGCGCCATCAACGTGGGCCCCATCTCCGACATGCTGGAAGGCTTCGAGAGCTTGCCGTACGCAAATGCCGCCGAGGCCAATGCGGCCTTGCACGCCGGCGAGAACAAAGAAGGGGGTCGTTAAGATGAGCGAACCGCAAAGGCATATCCTCTCCGTTCTGGTAGAGAACAAGTCGGGCGTGCTCAGCCGCGTGACCGGCCTCATCTCCCGCCGCGGCTTCAACATCGAGTCGCTTTCGGTAGGCCCCACTGAAGATGTGACGCTTTCGCGCCTCACCATCATCATGATCGCCGACGACACGGCATATGAGCAGATCACCAAGCAGCTGCACAAGCTCATCAGCGTGCACAAGATCACCGACCTCACGCAGGAGAAGGCGATCGAGCGCGAGCTGGTGCTGTTCAAGGTGCACGCCAACCCCGAGCGCCGCAGCGAGATCATCGAGATCGCCAACGTGTTCCGCGCCAACATCGTGGACGTGGGCAAGAGCTCGCTCACCATCGAGGTGACGGGCACCGAGTCGAAGATCGCCGGCATGGAAGACCTGCTGCGCGCCTACGGCATCAAGGAGATAATCCGTACGGGTATAATTGCAATGTCCCGCGGCTCGAAGGTCAGCTAAGCTGCCCGCCGCAGATGCAATTCGCCATATAGTAAACAGTCAGTCATTAGAAGAAGGGATGAATCATGGCTGTAACCATCTATTACGAACAGGACGTCGATCCTAAGGTAATCCAGGGAATGAAGGTAGCCATCATCGGTTACGGTTCCCAGGGTCACGCACATGCGCTGAACCTGAAGGATTCCGGTGTTGACGTTCGCGTTGGCCTTCGTGAGGGCTCCAAGAACTGGGCTGTCGCTGAAGAGGCCGGCCTGAAGGTTACCACTATGGACCAGGCTGCCGAGGAAGCAGACTTCATCATGATCCTCGTTCCCGACGAGCTTCAGCCCAAGGTGTACAAGGAGCACGTTGAGGCTCACCTCAAGGCAGGCAACACCCTGGCCTTCGCCCATGGCTTCAACATCCACTACGGCTACATCAAGGCTCCCGAGGACGTAAACGTCGTCATGTGCGCCCCCAAGGGCCCTGGCCACATCGTTCGCCGTCAGTTCACCGAGGGCTCTGGCGTGCCTGATCTGGCTTGCGTATACCAGGACGCAACCGGCAACGCTTGGGACATCATCATGTCCTACTGCTGGGGCGTCGGCGGTGCCCGTTCCGGCATCATCAAGGCAACCTTCGCCCAGGAAACCGAGGAAGACCTCTTCGGCGAGCAGGCGGTTCTCTGCGGCGGCCTGGTAGAGCTGGTGAAGGCCGGCTTCGAGACCCTGACCGAGGCAGGCTATCCGCCCGAGCTGGCATACTTCGAGTGCTACCACGAGATGAAGATGATCGTCGACCTCATGTACGAGAGCGGCATCCACTTCATGAACTACTCCATCTCCAACACTGCTGAGTACGGCGAGTACTACGCTGGCCCCAAGGTCATCAACGAGCAGTCCCGCGAGGCCATGAAGCTCATCCTGAAGCGCATCCAGAACGGCGAGTTCGCCAAGGAGTTCGTTGCCGACTGCGAGAACGACCACAAGTGGCTCCTCGAGCAGCGTGAGGCCATCAACACCCACGAGATCGAGACCACCGGCGCCAAGATCCGCGAGATGTTCTCTTGGGTGAAGTCCGCTGAGTAGTTCCTGCTCAAGGCTTTACAACCTCTGAACAAGAAGAAACCGCCTTCGGGCGGTTTCTTTTTTGCATATGGGGTTGTGCGGGGTAGGAGATTGGCGGCCCGGCCCGGCGTTGCCGGTGGCGGTTCGCCCCGTTTGCCCAGGGCTGCGGGCGTTGCCGGCATGGGCAACGTGGCAGGCACCCGGCGGGCTTGCGGCTGGCGGGGTTGGTCGTGCCACGCGGGCGCTTGCCGACCCGGCCCTGCCTACTCGTAGCTGATGTGGAAGGCGGAAGGATCCTCGTCTTCGCGGGGCAGCCAGGCGGGCGGCACGTCGTGGTTGCAGGCGAAGGTGATGAAATCCTTCTGCGCGGCGGTAAGCATGTCGTCGGCGCGGTGGATGAGGTAGATCTTGTGGAAGTCGCGCGGGATGCCTTCGATGGGGATGCACACCACGTCGCTGAAAGCCTTCACCAGGAAGGAGTAGTCCACCAGGGCAACCGTCGTATCGCTGGCGGAAACGATGGAGCACGCGGTGATCTCCTCGCGGAAGCGCCCCTCCACTTCCAGGTCGTAGCGCTTTGCGTATTCCATAACCTGGTCGTGCGGCGGGCAGCCGTCCGCGTACGTGAAGATACGGTTGCCCTTCAGCTCCTCGAGCTTGATGGAGGAACGGTTCGCCAGCGGGTTGTCCTCGTTCACGGCAACGATGAGCTCCTGCGACCAGAAGGGGATGTACTCAAGGCCTTCGGGCGCATCGGGCATCTTGGTGGCGAAGGTGACGTCCAGGCTGCCTGCCGCCAAATCGTGCAGCAGGGTGGAGCTGAACCCTTGGTGGACCTTCACGGAAGTGGAATCGTCCAAGTGGGCGCGGAAGGCGCGCATCATACGCGACCAGTCCTCGTTCTGGATGGAGAAGGGAACGCCGATACGCAGCATCTCCACCTTGCTGTTCACCATCACCTGCACGCGCTGGCGACCGGTCTCGATGTTCTTCAGCGCCAGCGAGGCATAGCGGTAGAACTCCTTGCCGTAGGGCGTGAGCAGGAACGTGCTGCCGTTCTTGGTGAACAGCGGGGCTCCCAGGTCGGATTCCAGGTTGGAGATGGCCAGCGAAAGCGTGGAGCGCGCGATGGAGAGCGATTTCGCGGTGTTGGCGAAATGCTTCGAGTCGGCCAAGCTGATGAAATATTTCAGATGCGAAAGGTTCATTGCTCTTCCTTACCTGCGCTTTTACGTGCTGTATATCTTACCGTTCGAGAATACCAAACACTTGCCGTTTTCAGTGAAAGTGCGCCTATTTTTCAGCGGCGCCGGCTTTGGGCTCGGCAGGGCAGCTGGGGCACAGGTCGCTGATGAAGCAGTCGGCGCACTTGGGGCGCCGCGCAATGCAGAACTCGCGCCCGAACAGCACCCATTGGTGGTTCACCGGGCCCCAGTACTCGCGCGGGTAGAGCTTCAGCAGCGCTTCCTCGGTCTTCGCGGGGGTGTCGGCGGAAGGGCCTGCCAGCTTCAGCTTGTGGGCTATGCGGAACACATGGGTGTCCACGGCGATGCCCTCGACGATGGCGAACGCCTCGTTCAGCACGACGTTGGCGGTCTTGCGTCCCACGCCGGGCAGGCGCTGCATTTCCTCCATGGTGCGGGGCACCTCTCCGCCGAAATCGGCCATGATCATCTGCGCGCAGGCAACGCAGTTCTTCGCCTTGTTGCGGTAGAAGCCGATGGAGCGGATTATATCGGCCACGTCCTCGACGTTTGCCTGCGCCATGGCCTGCGGGGTAGGGTACTTCGCGAACAGCGCGGGCGTTACCTTGTTCACCCCGGCGTCGGTGGTCTGGGCGGAAAGCAGCACGGCGATGGTGAGGGTGAACGGCGTGGTGTAGTGCAGCGCGCATTCGCCGCGGCCGTAGTACGCGTACATGCGGTCGGCTATCTGGATGGCGCGGGCCAGCTTTTCGGCTTTCTTCTCGCGTGGCATGCTGCATCCTTTCCTTTGCTGGCGGGCGTGGCTTCCCTGGGGCGCCATCGGTTGCTTGCTTAGGGCCGCCTGCCTTCGCGGTGCATCGCCCGTGGCGCGGGCGGCTGGGCGTGTGCGGGCATGTGGTTTTCAGCCCGAAGCCTGTTTCAAGCTGATTATAGAGCGCGATGGGCTACCCTTGTACCAGCTGCCCTGTTGCAGCTTTTCTGCGTTACGGGAAAGGAGCGCCATGCTCATCGATATGCTCTCTGCCCAGCTGGCCAAGTCCGGCGCGCTTGCCGATGCTTGGGGGAAGTTGGACATCGCCGAAGACGCCACCATAGGCGTTGCGTCCTCGGCCCGCCCGTTCCTGGTTGCAGCGCGCTTCGTGCGCGACCCGCGGGCCACCTTGGTGGTGTGCGCGGGCGAAGATGCCGCGGAGGCGTTCGCCCGCACGGTGGCCGCCTTCGTAGGCGAAGAGCGCGTGCTGCGCTTCGCCGACTATTCGGGCAACCCGTTCTCTCTGGAGGCGCCGGCCCAGCCCCGCTTGCACGGCACGCGCCTGCGGGCACTGTGGGCCTTGCAGGCCAGCCAGCCCGTTATCGTGGTTGCCTCGGCGCGGTCCCTTCTGCGGCGCATCGCCCCGGCGGCGGCGAACATCGCCCAGCCGTTGAGCCTTCGCGTGGGCGCAGACCTTTCCGAAAATCCCCAGCGCGGCGTTGCCGGCTTCGACGACCTTGAGCGCTGCCTGGTTTCCATGGGCTATCAGAACACGGGGGAATTGGACGGCCCGGGCACGTTCTGCGTGCAGGGCGGCGCCATCGACGTGTTCCCCGGCAACCTGCCGTTCCCGGTGCGCCTGGATTTCTTCGGCGATGAGCTGGATGAGATCCGCCGCTTCCTTCCCTCTACCGGGCAGACCATTTCCTCCCTGGAATCGGTCGACCTGTTCCCGGTGCGCGAGTTCTGCGTGGACGATGCCTCGCTTCGCCATGCCGCGCGGGCAATCGCGAAGGGGGCCGAAACGAACCCCGACAAGCGCGAGCTGCTTGAGCGCCTGGAAGACGATTCCCGCGAGCTGCCCGACCTGATGGCGGCGTACCTGCTGGAGGGCACTGCAACGGTGGGGGACTACCTTCCCGCCGATGCGCTTACCGTGCTCATCGAGCCGCGCTCGCTGGTGGACGATGCCATGCACGCGCACGACGAGCTTTCCAAGCGTTGCGTCGGCACCTCCATCCCGGTGAGCGACCTGTACGTGGGGCCCGCCGAGCTGGACTTCGGCAAGAACCCGCGGGCCACCTACGTTTCCATCATGCGCGTGGGCGCCCAGATAGACAGCGAGCTGGTGGTGAAGCGCGTCGACGTTGCGGGCGACCCCGACAAGCTGTTCGGCCGTTTGCGCTCGCTGGCCGAGACCGGCTTTGCCGTGGTGTTTTCCGTGCCGCATTTCCGGGCGCGTCAGGAAATGAAGCTTTCCCTTGTTGACCTGGGTATTCCCATCAACGAGGTCTTGGATGTGACCGGCGATGCCTCCGCCAAGCTCAAGCGCGGCCAGGTGAACATCGTGGACGTGGACATCCCGCTGGGCATGATATTCCCGGCGGCGAAGATGGCGCTGGTGTCGCTTTCCGACACGCAGGGGTCCATGGCCACGCGCAAGCGCTCGCGCATCGACGTTACCGAGATCACCTTCCCCTTCAAGCCGGGCGACTACGTGGTGCACGCGGCGCACGGCGTGGCGTTCTTCCGCGATATCGTCCGTCAGGACGTGGGCGGCTCGGAGCGCGACTACCTGCTGCTGGAATACGCCGAGGGCGACAAGCTGTACGTGCCGGTGGAACAGCTGGACCGCGTTACCCGCTATGTGGGGCCGGAAGGCGCATCGCCCAGGCTCACGCGCCTGAACACCTCCGACTGGAGCCGCGCCATGGCCAAGGCGCGCAAGGCCACGAAGCAGCTGGCGTTCGACCTGGTGGACGTGTACACGCGCCGCGCCTCCACCCAGGGCTACCGCTACCACGAGGACACGCCCTGGCAGCGCCAGATGGAGGAAAGCTTCCCCTACCAGGAAACGCCCGACCAGCTGGCCGCCATCGCCGACATCAAGGCCGACATGCAGTCGCCACGCCCGATGGACCGCCTGGTGTGCGGCGACGTGGGCTTCGGCAAGACCGAGGTGGCGCTGCGCGCGGCGTTCAAAGCGACGCAGGACAATAAGCAGGTTATGGTGCTGTGCCCTACCACCATCCTGGCGCAGCAGCACTACTCCACGTTCAAGGAGCGCTTCGAGCCCTTCGACGTGAAGGTGGAGGTGCTCTCGCGCTTCCGCACGCCCGCGCAGCAGAAGGAGGCGCTGGCGGGCTTTGCCGACGGCAGCGTATCCGTTCTGGTGGGCACGCATCGCCTGCTCTCGCGCGACGTGAACCCGCACGACTTGGGCCTGGTGATCATCGACGAGGAGCAGCGCTTCGGCGTGGCGCACAAGGAACAGCTGAAGAACATGCGCGAGTCCATCGACGTGCTCACGCTTTCGGCAACGCCCATCCCGCGCACCATGCAGATGGGGCTTTCCGGTGTGCGCGACATGAGCCTGATCCTCACGCCGCCCGACGACCGCCGGCCGGTGGAGGTGCACGTGGGCGAGTGGGACCCCGATGTGGTGAGCGATGCCATCCGCCGCGAGCTGCAGCGCGATGGGCAGGTGTATTACGTGAGCAACCGCGTGCGCTCCATCGACGAGGCGGTGCGCCGCGTGCAGGCCGCTGCGGGCGAGGCGCGCGTGGGCGTGGCGCACGGCAAGATGTCGAAAGAGCAGCTGGAAGAGGTGATGGAGAACTTCGCTGCCGGCGAGCTGGATGCGCTGGTGGCCACCACCATCATCGAGAGCGGCATCGACAACCCGCACACCAACACGCTCATCATCGAGGACTCGCAGCGCTTGGGCTTGGCGCAGATGTACCAGCTGAAGGGCCGCGTGGGGCGCTCGAGCACGCAGGCCTACGCCTACTTCCTGTTCCCCGACAACATCCCCCTTACCGAGGAAGCGGTGGCGCGCCTTACCGCGCTCGGCGAGCATACCGAGCTGGGCAGCGGCATGCGCGTTGCCATGCGCGACCTGGAGATCCGCGGCGCGGGCAGCCTGCTGGGCGCCGAGCAGAGCGGCAACATGAGCGCGGTGGGCTTCGACCTGTTCGCCCAGATGCTGGCAACGGCGGTGAACCTTGCGCGCGAGGGCAACACCACCAGCAAGGAATACCTGCCGCCGGCGCTTTCCGACATCGTGGTGAACGTGCCCGATCACACGTACTTCCCCGAGGAGTACCTGCCCGATGCCGACGAGCGCGTGCTGTACTACCGCAAGATCGCCAGCGCCGACACCATGGATGCAGTGGAGGCCATCTACGAAGAGCTTATGGCCAAGCACCCCGAGATGCCGCAGGCCGCCATCAACCAGTTCGAGAAGGCGCGCCTGAAGGCGTTTGCCAACGAGCACGGCGTGCGCCTCGTGTCGGTGGTTTCCGGCAAGCTGGTGGTGGAGCCGTTCGCGCTGACCAAGGAACAGGCCTCGACGCTGCGGCGAAAGGCGGGGCGCTACCTGCCCGAAAAGAAGAAGATGACGGTGCCGCTGCGCCTGGTGGTGCCGGGCTACGGCAAGGGCGAGGAAGCCTCGGATGCAGGCATGCTCACCAACGTGCTTGCGTACCTGAAGGGGCTGGTCGAAGAGCAGAACGAGGGCGCGGGTGCAAGCTCTGGCGCGGCCGCGGGAGCGGCGAAGGCGGCAGGCTCTTCGGGCGGCGACGTTGCGAAGAAGCCGACGGCAACGGGTGCGACGAGGCGCTCGTCGCGGCGCTCGGAGAAGGGTGCTGCGGCCAAGGAGCGCCTTGCCCAGAAGCGCTTGGCGCGAAAGCAGGGCAAGCAGGGGTAGCGGGTGCTTGCCGTGTGTGAGGGCGCATTGCCAGCGACCTGGTAGGTTGAGGTGCGATCGGCCCGACGCTGCGAGCAGCCCGACGCCGCATTCCATAGGTGGCTGTATCGCTAACGAGGCCCTGGAACGGGAGCTGTTCCGGGGCCTCGTTGCATGCTCGGGCGGGCGAGCCTGCTCGATGGCACGGTTCCGTATGGGTGGGCGGTTTGCGGTGTGGTCTGCCAGGGCGCCCGGTTCGTTTAGCGGCTTAGTACTTGTAGAAGCCCTCGCCGGCGTTGATGCCCGTCTTGCCGGCATCGATGTAGCTCTTCAGCAGGGCAGCGATCTTGCCGGGAACGGTTTCGGGGTCCTTGGCCTGCGGGTTCATCACCACGATGTTGTAGGCGGTGGTAAGGCCCACCACGTCCAGGATGCGGAAGGGGCCAAGCGGTGCGCCGGTGCCCAGCTGCCAGGTTTTGTCGATGGTCTCGGGGTCGGCAACGCCGGTTGCCAGCAGCGCCTGGGCGGAATTCAGGAACGGCACCAGCAGGCTGTTCAGGATGTAGCCGGGCTGTTCCTTCTTCAGCTGCAGCGGGATCATGCCGATGGCCTCGGCGAATTCGACGACTTCCTGATAAGCCTCGGGGCTGGTGCCGGCATGGCCCATGACCTCGGCGGTGTTGTTGCGCCAGATCTCGTTGGCGAAGTGGAGCGCCAGGTACTTCTCGGGGCGGCCGGTGCTCTCGGCAAACACGCTGGGCAGCATGGTGGAGGAATTGGTGGCAATAACGGTCTTTTCGGGCAGGTACTTCGCCATGGTGGTGTAGAACTCCACCTTTTCCTCGGGGTTCTCGGCGATGGCCTCGATAACCAGGTCGGCGTCCTTGGCGGCTTCCTCGTGGCTCAGGGTGAACTCGATGCGGTCCATGGCAGATGCCGCCTTCGCGATGAGCTCGTCGATCTGCTCGGGGGTTGCCTCGGGGCTATCCGCCAGGCCGCGGCAGTAGGCGGCCGGGTTGGTCTTCATGGCCTCCAGGGTTGCCAGGTAGATCTTCTGAACGCGGTCGAACTTGGGCTTTGCGCGGCCGATAGAGCTTTCCATGCGCAGCCACACCTTCACGTTGAAGCCCTTGTAGGCGCTTTGGAAGGCAATCTGGCTGCCCAGCACGCCGCCGCCGGCAACGACAACATTCTTGATATCCATGGCATTCCTTTCTCTGGATGCGCCCCGGTTTTTTGGGGTTCGATGAATGCGTCAAGTATCGTCTGGCTCGATTTCCGTTGCGTTGGACATGGGGCGAACGGCGCGAAATGGAACGTTGAGTGGCGCTGGGCAATGGCCGGAAAGTGAGTAATTCCCCAATGCAAACGGTATTGTGCAGTGGGCGAGCGGCTGTTTTTCTTGCTTTGGGCAGCTTTGGTTGTCGGCCTGCAGGAGGGGCCGAACGGTATTCGGTTGGCAGGACGTTTCCGGCTGCGCTTCCGGCCGAGCTTCGCGCCCCTTCGGCACCTCTTTTCACGGCACGCCAAACGTTGCCTTTCCGGGGCTTTCGCCGGAAAATGGTGCAGACTATCCATTTCATTTTTTGGGGGCCCTGATGAAAAACCGGATGCGAACCTTGGCCGTTCCCGTGCAACGAGCCGCTTCTGCTTCTATCGCCATATTGTTGGCGGCTTCGATGTTGTTCTACGGCGCGCCGTTTGCGCTGGCCGAAGGCATGATGGGCGGCAGCCAGGCTTCGGTTGCCACTGCTTCTGCGGAAGAAACCAGCCAGCAGGAATCGTGGACAAGCCAGATAGATGCCATGCTCGCCGAAGGGCCTTATGTCGAAGGCGAGGCCATCGTCATCGTGGCGCCCGCCACCGAGGCCGCGGTCGCATCCGTTCAGGCCGATGGCGCCGATGCCGCTTCGGGCGAGCAGGCGCAGGCCGCATCTCTCCTTGACCTTGCCGATACCGAGGAGCTCTTGCAGACGACGGGCGACGCCTACGAATCCGCGTTCAGCGAGGCGCTTCCCGATGCGGCGTTGAAGGGCACGCAGCTGGCCGCCGCCGCAGAGACCGGTGAGCTTGCGGCCGTCCAGGCGTCTGACGTCGAGGTGTACACGCTGCTGGTCAAGCAGGAAGGGATGACCACCCGGGAGATCCTGGAGGCGCTCGCCGGCGATGAGCGGGTGCTGTGGGCCGAGCCCAACTGCACGCAAACCCTTGCCGACGACGATGCCTCGGCCCAGCAGGTTGCGTCCGCTGCCGCCGAGCCGGTAGATGCTTCGGGGCGGTCCTCTTCCGCTGGCGATGGCGGTGCCAACGACGGCAATGGCAGTGATTCCGCCGGCAGCACCCAGCCCGCCGATGGGTCGGGCGACCTTGGCTCGACGGGCTCCAACGCCGCAACCAACCCCTTCGCCAACGACGCCGCCCGGGGCGTGACGCCCGAAAAATCCTCCGTTGCCAGCAAGGATGAGCTTACCGACGGAACCGCCTACCAATGGGCCTATGCCTCGGGCGATGGCTCCGCCTACGGCAGCTATGCAGACGGCTTCGACGTGAACCTGGAGGGCTGGAGCGACGCGTCCAACACCAACGCGGGCGGCGTCATCGCCGTTGTGGACTCGGGCATCGACCACGAGAACCCCGACCTGAGCAGCGTCATGTTCGATATGTCCCCCTATGTTTCGCAGCTGGGCGGCGACAAGTACGGCTGCAACGTCACCGGCGACGGCGGCGATTCCAGCGACGTGATGGGCCACGGCACGCATTGCGCGGGCATCGCCGCGGCGGCATGGAACGGCTATGGCGTGAGCGGTGCCGCCAACGGTGCCGAGCTTCTGAGCGTGCGCATAGTGAAAGCCGACGAGACGATCAGCTATGATTCCACGATCAAGGCCTATTCCTACATCGAGCGCGCCGTGGACGCCGGCGTGGACATTCGCGTTGCCACCAACTCGTGGGCCGGCACGGAAGGCTCGCGCGGCCTCTACCTTGCCGTGGAGTCGGTGGGCAAGAAGGGCGTTACCGTCGTGTTCGCTTCGGGCAACGACAGCCAGAACGTCGATCTTTCTGCGGGCACTTCCAAGGCGGTGAGCTCGTCCGACTACGTTACCGTTGTGAACTCCGCCCTGATGACGGGCGCTGCCTCGGGCTTCTCCAACTACGGCAAGACCACAACCGACGTGTACGCCCCCGGCTCCACCATTCTTTCTACCGCCGTTTCGCAAGGGGAGTACCTCACGGCAACGTTCAACCCCACCCTGGTGAACAAGAGCACCCTTGCCGCTTACAGTGATTTCAGGGAGGGCTCCACCCAGATACAGGCCTGGACCGGCATCGCTGCGATCGATGGCGACGCCAGCGGCCTTGAGAAGAAGGAAGTCGGCACGGTGGATGAGGGCACCGTGGGCTTCGACCCCGAGAACGGCGTGCTGAAGATAAGCTACGAGGAGCTTGCCCAGGCCGGCGGGGGAAGCGGCGACAGCGTTATCGTGTCGCTCAAGGTGCCGGTCGATGCGAGCAAGGTGAGCCAGCTTTCCAACGCCTTTGCGGCGGTTGCCATCGACGGCGGCAGAAGCTCGGACGCGTTGGGCATGTGCTCGATTATGCTGGCGACGGTGAACGCGGAGGGCGAGATCTCGCACACCCCGATCCGCACCGGATACAGCACCCTTCAAGCCGGGTGGGGCACCTTGACGGTTTCTGCCAACGAGGCCCTGAGCGGAATGGGCGAAGGGAACCAGCTTGCGGTGTTCACCGATGATGGGGGCCAAACGTACACCTGGATGCACCTGCTTGTTTCGAGGGAAAAGCCCGCAGGGTCGGACGCCACCGGCATCCTGATAGACTGCGCGGGCCTTGGCAGCAAGCTTGCCCCCTACGAGTACATGAGCGGTACTTCGATGGCCACCCCGTGCGTTGCCGGCCTGGCCGCTGTGGCCTCCGAGCAGATGGAGGGCTACAGCAGCATGGACAAGAGCGTGCGTGCGGTGGAGCTTACCAAGCTGCTGAAGAGCTCGGTTGCCGAATACGAGCAGTTCAAGGGCGATTGCACTTCCAACGGCATGATTGACGCAAGCAAGTTCGCGAAGGCTTCGCGGCGCACGGCCGTCATTTCGTCGACCACGCTTTCTGCGGACGAGGAGAGCATCTGCATAGACGGCTCCTTCTTCGGCGAGAGCGCGGGCAGCGTGACCGTCGACGGCAAGGAAGCCAAGGTGAAGAGCTGGTCGGACGGCCAGGTGGTGGTAGAGCGCCCTGAGGGGTTGGTAAGCGGCTACCTTACGTTCGAGCTTACGCGAGCGGACGGTGTTTCGTGCAGCTACGCCCAGACCATCGTGTTCACCAAGGGCGTTTCCGAAGACGAGGTGCCTGTTTTCGAAGAGGCCATAGAAACCCCCAGCTTCCTTGACGAATGCAGCGCCTTCAACACCATGGCCGCGCTTGACGGCTCGCTCTACGTGTTCAGCTGCGGTTATTGCGACAACGAGGAAGTAGACAGGGACAACCAGCAGTCGGCGGCATTGCTGTACAGCAGGGTTTGGCGCTACCAGATAGACTCGAAGACCTGGTCGGAGGCGGCAAGCCTGCCGTGCAAACTGGCAAACGTCAGCTGCACGCTGTGGGACGGCAAGATGCTGGTGATGGGGTCTACCACCAGCAGCAACTACGGCGGCCTTGCCACCAAGAAGCTGTTCTCGTACGACCCCGCCGAAGGCGCGTGGACCGACCTTTCCGACAAGGTTTCCTCCGATAGCGTGCCGTACCAGGCTTCGCTGGTGAACGTGGGGGACAGGCTGCTGCTTGTTGGCGGTTCGATCGTCACCAAGCTCCCTGAAGACGAGGACGCGGCGGCTGAGCAGGGAGTATGGGTATCGGCCAAGTACGATTACGACACCGCGAAGGAGATTGCCGGAAGCGATACCAGCCTTATGCCCCTTGCGAAGGACAACGTGCGCGAGTTCGACCTTGCAACCGGGCAGGCTGTTGTTGTGGGCTCGTGCCTGCCGCGGGCGAACACGGGCCTTGCCCGCTCGCAGACCGATATGCAGACGGCGCTTGTGGGCAACAAGCTGTATGTGTTCGGCGGTGCCAAGTACGATGTTGCGAGCAGTGTGGTGGATGCGGACGAGTACACCCTGGAGTGCCTGACCATCGGCGATGACGGCACGGTTTCCGCCAAGACCCTGGGCTCGTACGTCGGAACAGCCGAAGACCGCGGGGTGCTTCCGGCGGCTTGGGCCGATTACCAGCTGTTCTCGGCCCTTACCGCGTCTGCTGCGGGGCCGGTGCTGACGGGGGTTATTGCGGTTGATGGCGCTGAAGACCCCGAGCTTATCCAGGACGATACGTTCAAGCTGGGGGATGGCGCCAGCGCGTTCGAGAGCATTGGCAAGCGGGTGAACTGCACGCCCACCATCCGCAGCCGCGCCATAGCGTACCGCGGCAAGCTCTACGTGCTTGGACATGATTTCTACGACGGCTACAAGACCGTGATGCGGGCTACGGCCATGGAGACCAACGAGCTTCCGGGTGATGTAAGCAATGGATCTGACGACGTGGTGCCCGGCGGTGGGTCTGGTGCCAATGAGACGGGCAACGGCGCGGAAAGCGTTCTTGCCAAGACCGGTGACGCAACAGCCCCCGCAGCCGCCATCGCGCT
>CAVAFY010000020.1:0-17339 GCA_963588035.1 Alloprevotella sp.
GTGGTGGACAACACCTTCGGCACCCCCTACCTGTTCCGCCCGCTTGAGCACGGCGCCAACATCGTTGTCCACTCCGCCACCAAGTTCATCGGCGGCCACGGTTCTTCCCTGGGCGGCGTGATCGTCGACGGCGGCAACTTCGACTGGAAGGCTTCCGGCAAGTACGCCGAGATCGCCGACCCCAACCCCAGCTACCACGGCGTGAGCTTCGCCGACGCAGTGGGCCCTGCCGCCTTCGCAACCTATGTGCGCGCCATCCTCCTTCGCGACCAGGGCGCTTGCATCAGCCCCTTCAACGCATGGATCCTCCTTCAGGGCACCGAGACGCTTTCCCTGCGCCTTGACCGCCACGCGGAGAACACCAAGAAGGTTATCGAATTCCTGCAGAACGACCCGCACGTGGCGAAGGTGAATCACCCCAGCCTGCCCGACCACCCCGACCATGAGCTGTACCAGAAGTACTTCCCCAACGGCGGCGCATCCATCTTCACGTTCGAGATCGAGGGCGGCAAGGAAGAGGCCTGGAAGTTCATCGACAACCTGCAGATCTTCTCGCTCCTGGCCAACGTCGCCGATGTGAAGAGCCTGGCAATCCACCCGGCAACCACCACGCATTCCCAGCTTACCGAGGAAGAGCTTGCCGACCAGGGCATCACCCCTGCAACCATCCGCCTTTCCATCGGCACCGAAGACGCCGACGACATCATCTGGGACCTTGCCCAGGCATTCGCCAAGCTTGACTAACCCCACGCCGACATATCCGGCGCAAGCCGATAGCTAGCACGAAAGAACCCCTATAACCGTAGGGGTTCTTTCGCTCCTATAATCGACTGCGTTGACCAAACCAGTAAAACCGCTGTTCGGCGGCACTAGTTACCCCTAACCAACAAAAGGAGAGCCACTATGGCAGACGCACCGTTCCACTACGACATCGTGGGCAGCTTCCTTAGGCCCGAAGCCCTCAAGGAAGCCCGCAAGGCATTCGCGGAGGGCACCATTTCCCAAGAGCAGCTCACCGCAGCGGAAGATGCTGCCATCAAGGAACTGGTGGAGCAGCAGAAGGCTTCCGGCCTGAAGGCGGTGACCGACGGCGAGTTCCGCCGCTCCATGTGGCACCTCGACTTCCTTACCGGCCTCGTTGGCACCGAAGAAGTAGGCGCAGAGCATTGGTCGGTCCACTTCCAGGGCCACCAGCCCAAGTCCAAGACCGTCGTGATCACCGACAAGCTCGGCTTCGGCGCCCATCCGTTCCTCGACCACTTCAAGTTCACCCAGGAAGCCGCCGGCGGCACCCTGGTGAAGCAGACCATCCCCTCGCCCACGATGCTGCACCTTATCTGCTGCGTGCGCGAGGAGCACTACACCCCCATCGAGCGCTACAAGGGCAACGAGGAGCTGCTGTTCGCCGACATCGCCGCCGCCTACCGCGACGCCGTGAAGGCCTTCTACGACGCGGGCTGCCGCTACCTGCAGTTCGACGACACCTCTTGGGGCGAGTTCTGCGATGCCGACAAGCGCGCCGCCTACGAGGCCCGCGGCTTCGATCTGGAAAAGCTCGAGCGCGACTACGTGAACCTGATCAACGAGTCGCTGCGCGACAAGCCCGAAGACCTTACCGTCACCATCCACATCTGCCGCGGCAACTTCCGCTCCACCTGGTTCTCGTCCGGCGGCTACGATCCGGTGGCGCCCATCCTGTTCCCCAACCTGAAGGTGGACGGCTTCTTCCTGGAGTACGACTCCGAGCGCGCCGGCGACTTCGGGCCGCTTTCCCACATCGCCGACCAGAAGGTTGTGCTGGGCCTGGTCACCTCGAAGGACGGCGCTTTGGAGGACCCGAAGGACCTGAAGCACCGCATCGAAGAGGCGGCGAAGTACGTGCCGCTGCGCAACCTGTGCATCAGCCCCCAGTGCGGCTTCTCGTCCACCGAAGAGGGCAACATCATCGAGCCCGAGGACCAGTGGAAGAAGATCGCCCTTATCAAGGCGGTAGCCGAAGAGGTTTGGGGCAAGTAGGCAACCCGCACCTGAGTATCGACAACCCTCCAACAAGAAGGCCCCGACCAGCGTCGGGGCCTTCTTCGTGTTGCGTGTTGGTGTGCGCTTGGGCGGCAGGGGGCTGGCGGCGCCGACGAGGCCGTGCTCCGCCAGGCAGCACCGCACCCGCCCCTCCGCAATGCGGCCTTTGCCGAAGCGGCGCCCTATTCCAGGATCGAATGCAGCTCGTCCATGATCTTGCGCGCCAAGCGCACATCCACCTGGCCCGGAGCCGAGCTCTTCGCCAGCGAGCAGAACGTGATGTCGCTGCCGAAGTACTCCCCCGCCAAGCGCGAGATGCTGCCCTCCCGCCCCATGGCCATGGTCAGCGTGGGCCCTGCGGTATGCAGGCGGCGCACCTCTTCGGTGGCGGCCAGCAGCTTCAGCGCATCGGCGGCATCGTGCGCCATCACCGCGCACTTGGGGATGTCGGCCCCCAAATCCAGCATGTGCGTCATCAGGTTCACCATCCACTCCTTCGAGGGAGTGCCGGCGAAGTTGTGGTAGGAAACGAGCGCCTTAACCCCATGCCGATGCGCGCACTCGACCAAGTCGAGCACCGCCGCATCGCCGATCCAGCCCTCGATGTCCACCATGTCCAAGATGTCGGCCTCTATGAGCGCATGGTTCAGGGCAACGTATTCCTGAACGCTGAAGGTGTCGTTGCCGCCCTGGCTCACGCTGCGGAAGGTGAAGAGCAGCGGGTTTTCCGGCAATGCAGCCGAAACCGCGCGCCCAAGCTCCACCATCGCGTCAACGTCGTGGCGGCAGCCGTTGAAGTCGCCGCGCCACTCGAAGCACTCGACGCCCGCGGCCTTGCCCTCTTCGATGATCTCCAAGCATTCCTTGGCGTCTTCCCCCATCACCGAGATGATGGTCTTCGGCGCGCCTTCCCCGATGGCTACGCCCTTGATGGTTATCGCTCCCATTATTATCTCCTCTCCTTACTGCCCAGCCCTCGGCTAGGCCTTCAGCCCATCTATCTTGCCCTCAACCTTGGCAATCAGCTCGTCGAACGACGATTCTGCTTGCCGGTTCTCCTGTTCCAATTCCGCGATGCGCCCGGAAAGCTGGGTTATGCGCTCGTCCAGCTCGCGCTTCTTGAACACCTTGAAGGGGCTCATCGATTCCTTCTGCTGTTGCAGCTGCTGAAGCTCCTGCCGGTAACCCGCTATGCCGGAAAGCCCCGCTATGCCCTCGCGGGCTTCCCGCAAGCTGCGCGCATCGGCGGAAAGCTGGGCCATCGCCTCTTCGGGCGAAAGGCCGCCCAGGTTCCCCAGATGCAGCTCGGCACGGTCCTTCGCGGCGAGCAGCTCGTGCTCCTTGCGCGCGCGGTCCACATCGATGCGCGAAGAGAGCTCGCGCTTGAACGTTTCGCCGTACGGCTCCTTCTTGTTGAAGGTGGCATACGAGGTGTACACCAGCCGGTCGTTTGGCATCACGGCCAGCTTCGAGCGCTGGCAGATATTGCCCACCAGGGTCACTTCCCCTTCGATCACCACCGGGGGCAGTTCCGGGAAGCCCTTCAGCAAACGCAGCCAATCCATCATGAAGGCGTGCAGCTTCTTGGCGCCCATGTACGAGGGCATCATCATGATGGCCTCAAGCTGCTCGGATATCTGCTTCTTGCGCTCCGCGTATATCGCGGCCGCTTCCTCGGACCGCCCGCCTTCGGGGGTAAGCCGAACAGCATGCTTGGCAGCGTCCAAGACGAACGATACATCGAGCTCGGCCTGCCGCGAGTCCCAGCCGCCGTAGCGGGCAAGCAGGCACCAGGCATCTGCGTTCTCCGGATCGGCCTCCACCGCCTCGGCGCAGATGCGCGCGCCTTCTTCCAGGCTGTTGCCATCGAAGGCCGCGCGTGCCTTCACCAGAAGGTTGTGGGCCGTATTGTCCGCTTGCGTGCCAGATTCCCCTGCCATAGGTTCCTCCCGTTTTCCCCTCGAACGGTGCTTCAGCCAAACCCGCTGCAAAGCCGATTGCCCGAAGCCCGTCTCTCTATCGATTTCCTTATTATGAAGCTCTATAAACCCAAGCAGCGGCGAGAGCCTATAATCGCAACTATGAAACTGCAGCAGTTGAAAGAGTTCTGCGTCATTGCGCAATGCGAAAGCCTGACCAAGGCCGCCAAGTTGCTGCACACTTCCCAGCCCAGCCTGAGCCGCAACCTCCGCGCCCTGGAAGAGGAGCTGAACGCCGAGCTATTCACCCGCACCGGACGCAACATCGTGCTGAACGATGCGGGCCGCTTCGCGTTCGAGCGCATTGCCCCGGCGCTGATCAACCTCGAAGGCGTTAAACAGGATGTAAGCAAGTTCATCTACAACGACTCGCGCTCCATCGACGTCTTCCTTCCCGAGCCCATCGCCGGGCTGGACAGGGTTCTCTGCGATTTCAAGAAACGCTATCCCGAGATAAAGCTCCGCATAAGCTCGCAGGAGATACGCCGCCTGAAGAACACGCAGCCGAACCTCACCCTGTTCAGCAGCCCCATCACCCGCGATGAAGGCAATCTGCTGCTGCTCGGGGAAGAGCGCTTCTGCCTTATGGTTGCCAAAACCAACCCCCTGGCCAACAGAGAATCGGTCGAGCTGGCGCATCTTGGGCAGGAACCGCTCGTCTGCTCGCTTCAAGGATCCCTCTACGAAACCACGGTGCACATCCTCCAAGATGCGGGCGTAGAGCCCAACGTGGTGATGGAGGATAACAACCGCGAACGCATCATGCGCTACGTTGCCGAGGGAATCGGCGTTGCGCTTGCCCCCGAAAAAACCTGGATCCAAGGCTGGGAGGAAACGGTAGCCGCCGTGCCGCTGAGCGATTGCCAGGCGAAACGCTACCTTTACCTGAAGTGGCCCGAGGAATCCCTGCTCAACTGGAGCACCTTGAAGCTGCGCGCCAGCATCGTCGAGCACCTGAACCGCACCTGCGGCTTCACCTGCCAGCCTTAGCCGCCCTCGACGGCGCCCGCCTTTCCGCGCCAACATCCCTATAAAGAAGGGCCGGAAGCATTGCGCCTCCGGCCCACCTAACGGGGAGGGGTTTGTTGTTAGCCCCTTTGCCAGCAACTCACGCTAGTAAGTTACTTGCTTTCCTTCAGCACGTTCACCAAGGTGGTGGACAGGCCGTTGGTCTGAGAGTCGATGTCGGTGTAAACCTTCTTGACGGAGTCCATGTTGAGGATCTCGTTGAAGAAGCTGTCATCGTACTCGATTACCTGAACGCCGGCATCCTGCATGGTCTTCAGGTTGGTGGACTCAAGGTCGGCCATCTGAGGACGGATGGTGTCGGTTGCCTCGGAGATAGCCTGGGTCAGAGCCTCCTGGTAAGCAGGATCAAGGGAATCCCAGGTCTTCTTGTTGATGCAGATGTTGTTGGTGTACAGGATGTGGTTGGTCTTAGCCAGGTACTTCTGAACCTCCTGGAGGCTTGCGCCTACGCAGGTGTCAACCGCATTCTCCTGGCCGTCAACGGTGCCGTTCTGCAGTGCGAAGTAGGTCTCGGACCATGCCAGCGGGGTGGGCTCAGCGCCGATTGCGGTCCAGAACGCCATGTGGTTGGAGTTCTGCATGGTACGGATCTGGAAGCCCTTGAAGTCAGCCAAGGTGCTCAGGTTGCGGTTGGAAGTGGTCTGGCGGTAGGTGCCGTTCTGCAGCCAACCAAGGTTGTGCAGGCCAGCAGCCTCGTAGGATGCCTGGAGCTTCTGGGTGAACTCGTTGTCGCCGTTCAGGGCCTTCTCGATCTGGTCGGCATCGTAGGTAGCGAATGCCATGGGCAGGTCGAAGGCAGCCAGGTCGGACACGAACGAAACCATAGGCGCAGGCTGGCCAACGAACATCGCGATGTCGCCGGACTGAACCTGGCGCATGCAGTCGCCGTCGCCACCGAGCTCGCCGGTGCCATGGTAATCGACGTTGAGCTTACCGCCGGTGATCTCCTTTGCCTTGTCGGCAACAGCCTGGGACCACAGGTTGCCTGCAGCGCCCTTGGAGGTGTTGTCGGCCAGGATGAGCGTTACCGAATCAAGATCCTTGTACTTTTCCGGTACGTCGCTCGAGGAAGAGCTCGAGCTGCTGCCACCGCAACCAGACAGGCCGATTGCCGCTGCAGCCATTAGGGATACAGCCGCAGCTGCAATCCACTTGGTCTTCGAAGAGACCTTTCCGATAGCTTTCATTGTTGTCTCCTTCCCGTAGGATTCATACCTCTCCCCTATGAGGCTTTTTGCATTAACCCAGGAGCGCCGTAGAGAACCAGGGTACATACACGATTAGAACAAGGGCAATCAGGAACGATGCGATGAAGGGAAGCGCACGACGCGCGATTGCCATGGGCTGTTCGCCCGAAAGGTTGCCCACCACGAACAGGTTGAGTCCGAACGGCGGGGTTGCCAGGCCGATGGCCAAGCAGCAGACCAGGACGACGCCGAAGTGGACCGGGTCCATTCCCATTGCCTGCATCGCAGGAAGCAGGATGGGGGCAAGGATGATGATTGCCGGGCCGGTGTCCATGACCATGCCCAGGACAAGGAACAGCAGGGTGCACACCGTAAGGGCGATCCAAACGTTGCCGAATGTTCCGGTAATGAACGCCGTGATGGCAGCTGAAGCACCCGTAAGCGAGAGCACGCGGCCGAATGCGGTGGCGAATGCCAGCACGAATGCCAGGCCGCCGTACGTGCGAACCGCAGTGGACATGATGCCGATGAGGTCCTTCACCTTGATGGTCTTGTAGATGAAGAGCGAGACGATGAGCGCATAGAACACGCTGATGCAGGCTGCCTCGGTAGGCGTCACGAAGCCGGCGTAGATGCCGCCGAGCACGATGATGGGGCAAAGCAGGGCAGGCAGGCTGTCGATGAACAGGTGCCCCAGGCCGTTTGCCTTCAGCTCGTTCATAGCGTTGGAGATGAGCTCGCGGTCCTCACCCCTGCGCTTGCAGTAGATGATGCTGTAGATCATCAGGCACAGGGCGATGAGGATGCCGGGCAGGATGCCGCCCAGGAACAGGTCGCCGGTGGAAACGCCGGTGGCCAGCGAGTACAGGACGAACGGGATGGACGGCGGGATGATAACACCCAAGCCGCCAGCCACGACGATCATCGCAGCAGACCATTTGCGGTCGTAGCCAAGGCTTACCAGGAACGGCACGCACATGGCGCCGACGGCGGCAGCGGTTGCCGGGCCGGAACCGGAGATGGCGCCGTAGAACAGGCAGGTAAGGACCACTGCGCAGGGAATGCCACCGGGGATGCGCCCGATGAAGAACGCGAAGAAGTCGAACAGCTTCTTCGAGATGCCGCCCTCCGCCATGATGATGCCGCCGAAGATGAACAGCGGAACGGCGAGGATGGGCGTGGAATCAGCGCCGGAAAAGGCGTTGGTGATGAGCTGGGTGAAGTTGCCGCCAATCCCCGTTACCATGATCGGCGCCATGCTGCCGGCGACCATAGCGACGCCGATAGGAATCGAAACGGCAATACAAACAAGGAATACAACGAATACAAGTACCGCAGGCATCGCTAGTCTCCTTTCTTATTCATGGTGAACGCAGCTTCGATGGCAGAGCCCTCAGAGGCCTTTTCGGCGTTGCGCTTCTCTGCGCCGAGCTCGAATTCGGCCTGAGCTTCAGTGGTGCCCTTCGGCTCTACGTTGATGGTCTTGATGTGGATGACGAACATCTCGATGCTGCGAAGCGTCGCAAGGGCGAAGCCCACAACAACGATGGCGTACAGGATCCACATGGGCATCAGCATTGCAGGCGAGGTTTCGCCCGAAGCCATGATGCGGTTGAATACGATTACGGAATAGTAGGTAAGGAAGCCCATGATGCCCGCCGTTACCACGTCGACGATGACGTTGATGACGTTGCGGAGCTTCCAAGGCAGGATGTCGATAAGGGCGGTAACCCTCAATGCGGTTTCCGTGCGCGTGCAGAACGGCAGGGAAAGGAATACCGTGCCGATCCACATGAAGCGGCACAGCTCTTCGGCCCAGGTTAGGCTGGGAACGAAATCGACATTGCGGCAAATGACCTGAACCAACTCAACGCAGCAGATGACTACGAGGAAGCAGATCAGGATTGCCTCCTCGAAGTGCTCATCGAGCCACTTGATTGCTTTCATTCCGATTTTCACCTCCAATAAGACGGTTGTTACCAAAGGCGATTTGCGTATCGGATGACTTGCTGGACATGTGATCACCCTCCCCTTCTTAAAGCCCAAACCGTCGAAAACCATCCCCTTTGGCAGAGGCCGTTGGCCCCTTCGGCGGTCCAAGCAATCCGGTGCGCTAATCCCCTGATTGATGCGTACCTTTCTTCACGGAAGCGAATCCCCATTCGCCCAAAACCGTGAACGTGTTTTGAACACGTTTCAATCATAGGGCGTTACGGAAATGTATACCGTTTCAGTTTTTGGACGTATCAATTCATCGGTGGTATTAATTAACGTCCGCATTATAGCCTATAAGCTGGTTTTATAAACAAACCTGGCCGTTTATTGAGTTTTGCGGCCAATGAACGGGTTCACAGGGGTCCATTGGGCACAAAAATGCCCCGACCGGCGAATAAACCGCCGATCGGGGCATTACGTGGTAGTTCGCATCGAGGCTGGCGCGTGAAGCGTCCAACCCGCATTGGCCGGGTTTGCCCGATTAGGCAACCGGGGGCTGGGGCGCCCCGCCCTGCGAGCCGGCGTTGTTGTCGAACGCGCCTTCCTTCCAGGCGCGGCGCAGCTTGCCGATGTACACCGCGGCGACGATGAACAGCACGGTGGAAACCCATCCGCCCGCAAAGAACGACGCGATAGCGGCGACGATGGACCAGCCGAAGGCACCGCCGAGCTTGGCAGGGTTGTTGTAGTTGCGAAGCGCAAGGATGGCAGCCACCAAACCGGTAGCGGTAAGGATAAGGAACGCGAACGCCGAGCCGATGATAAGCGGGCCGGCCGCGGTAACGATGGCCAGGGCCTGCTGGCCGGTCATGCCCGAATAGCTGTAGTTGTAGCTATAGACCGAATTGCCGTCGAACGCCATAGAGCCCGAAGAAGAGGAAAGCACCTGCTCTGCGATCTTGCTGGCGGTGGCAGGGTCGCTCAGCTGGGCAGAGACGATGAAGGAGATCCAGACAAGGATCAGGCCGAGGAAAACGCCGATTCCGGACAGGATGACGTTGGCGATGCCCAAACCCCTGATGGTGCGTGACTGTGGATACATAAGAGTTCCTTTCATGAGCTGGTTACGCTACATTCTACCTGATACGAGCCGCAACCCGAAGCCCCCATAATGCAACTCAGCAGACGGAGGAAGCGGCGGGCCGGGCCCTCCTTGCGAGCTTGCCCGACTTCAACGACGATCCCATCCCGGAAACAGCGCGCAGCGCCCTATTTCCGCGAGGATTTCCGGTACATGTCCCACACCAGCCAGGCCGAAAGGGCGAATGCCGAAAGGTACTCGACGAACGAGAGGAACGGCAGGCCGAAGACGCGCGGCATGTCCACCGCGATGATAAGGCTGCCGCTTACCAGCAGCGCGGCGATGACTATGCTCATGGCCAGGCGGTTCACGATGCGCCCCAGCTTGTACAGCGGCTCGGGGCTGCTGAGCATCTCCATGTTCACCTTCAACTGCCCGCGCGAGAGCATGCGCAGCGTGTCGCCCGAGTACTCCGCCGCCTTGATAAGGCTGTGGCTTGCGGTGTCCAGGGCGAACAGAAGGTTGCGGGCGCGCGTCTCAAGCTCATGCCGCAGGTCCTTCGTGCGGCGAAGGTGCCCGTTGATGATGTCGATGATGTTGGTTTTCGCCAGGCATTCCTGCAGCGAGCCTTCAATGGTTACGATGCCGCGGGAAACCGCCGTAACCGATGCGGGCAGCGTTACCTTGCACTGGCGCGTGAGCACCATGATGTCGGAAAGCAGCGCACCGATGTCGATGTCGGCCACATCGGTGGAGCCGTAGCTGTCCAGCACGTTGTCGAGCTCGGCCAAGAAACGCGGGTGGTCGATGGAGTTCATGTCGTGCGCAACGGAGAACGTGATAAGGGCGTCCTTCAGGGCGCTGGCGTTCTTCTCTCCCACCGCTTCGATGATGCGCCCGAAGCCCGCACGGTCGCGCAGGGAAAGGCGGCCCATGATGCCCAGGTCGATGTAGATGACCTTGCCCTCGTGAAGGAAGATATTGCCCGGGTGCGGGTCGGCATGGAAGAAGCCGTGCTCCAAGATCTGCGTGGCGTAGTTGTCCAGCACCTTGACGCCGATTTCCTCCAGGTCGTAGCCGGCCTCCAGAAGGCGCTTGGTGTCGCGGATGGAAATGCCCTCCACGTACTCCATCACCAGCACTTCCTCCCGGCAGTACTCCATGTACGGCTTGGGACAGGAAACGTAGACGACGTCCTTGTTCAGCAGGGCGAATTCCTCCAGGTTGCGCGCCTCCTTCAGGAAGTCCGTTTCCTCGAGGAAGGTGTTCCAGAGCTCTTCGACCACATCGCGCAGGTCGAGCATCTGGTTGTCCTTCATGAAGCGGGAAGCGTGCTTGGCAACCGAGCGCATGACGTCGATGTCCTGGGCCATGGTGGCGCGCACGCCGGGGCGCTGCACCTTCACCGCGACCACGTCGCCGTTGGCGAGTATGGCCTTGTGCACCTGCGCCATGGACGCACTGCCCAGGGGCCTGGGGTCTATTTCCCGGAACACCTTGTCGAAGTGCTCGCCGTAGATGCCTTGCAAGGTTGCCAGCGTTTCGTCGAAGGGCATGGGGTCGCAGTCCATCTGCAGCTCGGAGAGCGCATCGCAGTAGGCCTGCGGAAGGATCTCGGAACGAAGCGAGAGCATCTGCCCGATTTTGATGAAGCTCGGCCCCAGGTCAACCAGGATATCGCGGAACTGCGAGGGGCTTAGGCCGTCCATGACATGGTGCTTGCGCATGAGCACGATGATCTCGCGCAGGCGGCGCGAGCGCGTTTTGCGGCTAAGGCCGAACTGCTGGTCGGGGTCTACCTCGGCGCGGTCTTGGAAGAAATGTTTGAGCAGGGTGTTCTCGTCCATACGGTTCCTTCGTGGGGCATCGCCTGGCGGTGCTGCAGGTTGCGAAAGCGAGCATTGCCAGGCCCTTTGGCCGAACCCGGGTAAGCACAGGCAATCGGTTCGCAGCCTGTTTTCCCTTGGGTGGCTCGCTTCATCCGCGCGAACAGCCAAAAGGGCCTGGTGACGCCCGCTGATAAAACAAGCCAGGCGCAACGGGAGCACCGCCGCACCTGGCGTTTTCGGTTATTCGGCCTTCTCTTCTGCCGGAGCTTCCTCGGCGGCAGCTGCGGGAGCCTCTTCGTCGACCTTATCGGGCTCGGCGGCCAGCTTGGCAACGGTTGCGGCGAATTCCGCGCGCTCCTCTGCGCTCATGGCCTTCATCGCGGCGGCGATGCTTTCAGTGCGCACCTGGGCAACGGCCTCGGTTGCCTTGTGCTGCAGCTCGCGGTTGATGTCCTTGCCCTGCTCGACGGTGACGCCGCCCTTTTCGATGAGCGTGTCGAGCACTTCCTTGGCCTTTTCGCCGGTGATAGCCATAGCGCCCACGCCAGCCAGGAAGATGTCGCGGAAGCCCTTTTCGAAATCGGTAGCCATGATTACCCCTCCTATTCGATTGAATGATCCCTGCTACTGATTATATCGGCTTTGCCCCAGCCTGAACGGGCGTTGGGGAAACGTAACGTTGCCCGCGAAAGCGTGGAGTTCAGCGCAGGGGCGGCGAGCGAAGGACAAGGGGCGGAAGAGCGGCGGAACGGAGCTTCGGCAGCGCATGCCCGACAGCGAGTGCGGCCCGCAGGGCAACAGGAGGAGAACCATCGCCGATCGCTGCGCCGGAGGCGGTTCGCCAGCTGCCCGCAACCTATATAGAGGCAATGCGGTTTTTCCGCGAGAATCGGCACATCGTCTATTTTTATTCAACACAATGTTGGGTAAACTAGGGGCAGCCCAGCGAAGACTGGGTTTTCTATTCAAGAAGGAAAGAACGCGTGAGCCCAACCGCTACTGGATTCTCTGACAACGCCACCACTGCCGAACAGCTGCTCGTCGGCATCGACGTGGGTTCGACCACCGCCAAGATCGCCGTGATGGAAGCAGGCACCCACAAGGTGCTTATGCGCCGCTACGTGCGCCACCATGCCCAACAGGCTGCCTGCCTGAAGGGGCTGCTGGAAGAGCTGCGGGAGCAGTTCGGCGAAGCGTCCATGCGCGCGGCGCTGTGCGGGTCGGGCGGCGCGGCGCTGGCAGAGGCGCTGGGGCTTCCCTACGTGCAGGAAGTGGTGGCGAACTCGCTTGCCGTAAGCGCATTCTACCCCACCGCGCGCACCGCCATCGAACTGGGCGGCCAGGACGCGAAGATGATCTTCTTCGAGTTCGACAGCCAGGCGAAAACGCTGAACGTTGCCGACATGCGCATGAACGGCAGCTGCGCCGGCGGCACCGGCGCGTTCATCGACGAGATCGGCACCCTGTTGAAGGTCCCCACCGAGCAGTTCAACGACCTGGCCGAAAAGGGCCAGGCGGTGCACACCATCTCGGGCCGCTGCGGCGTATACGCGAAAACCGACATCCAACCGCTGCTGAACCAGGGTGTGCCGAAGGAGGACATCGCGCTTTCCAGCTTCCACGCCATTGCCAAGCAGACCATCGGCGGCCTGGCGCAGGGCTTGGAAATCGAGGCGCCCATCGTGTTCGAGGGCGGCCCGCTCACCTTCAACCCGCGCCTTATCAAGGTGTTCGCCGAGCGCCTGGAGCTGGGCGGGGAGGACATCATAATCCCCGAGCACCCCGAGACCATCGTCGCCGTGGGTGCCGCGCTTTCCCTGGAGGGGCTGTTCGCCAACAAGGAGGCGAAGCTTTCGCCTGCCGCGGCGATCGCCACGCTCGAGGCCGGCAACATCGTGGTGGTGGATGCCGCCTGCGGCGAGGGGGCATCGCAGGGCGAATACGCCGGCAAGCCCTTCTTCGCCAACGAGGAAGAAGCTCGCCGCTTCAAGGAGCGCCATGCGCTCCCCGAGCAGAAGCACCTTGTTGAACAGGGGAATCTGCCCGAAAAGCTCACCGTGTACCTGGGCGTCGACTGCGGAAGCACCACCACGAAGTTCGCGCTGCTCGGCGAAGACGGCAGCCTGATAGACTCGTTCTACGCCCCCAACGAGGGCGAGCCCGTGGACGTTGCCATGAACGCCCTGCGCACGCTGCACAGCCGCTACGCCGATGCCGGCTGCGAGCTGGAAGTGGCGGGCTGCGGCACCACCGGCTACGGCGAGATGCTGTTCGCCAGCGCTCTGGGCGCCGACGTGCACAAGGTCGAAACCGTGGCGCACGCGCATGCCGCGCAGCGCTTCGAGCCCGAGGCCACGTTCATCCTGGACATCGGCGGGCAGGACATGAAGGCCATCTGGATAGACGGCGACATCATCACCGATGTGGTGGTGAACGAGGCGTGCTCGAGCGGCTGCGGGTCGTTCTTGGAGAGCTTCGCCAGCACGCTGAACATCCCCACCAAGGAGATCGCCGGCGCGGCCTTCCGCTCCGAATCCCCCGCCGACCTGGGCAGCCGCTGCACCGTGTTCATGAACAGCGGCATCGTCACCGAGCAGAAGAACGGCAAGACCCCCGACGACATCATGGCGGGCCTGTGCCGAAGCATCATCGAGAACGTCTTCACCAAGGTGATCCGCGTTTCCAACCTGGACAAGCTGGGCAACCACATCGTGGTGCAGGGCGGCACCTTCCTGAACGACGCGGTGCTGTGCGCCTTCGAGCAGTACGTGGGGCGCCCCGTGACCCGCGCGCCCTACCCCGGGCTGATGGGCGCCATCGGCATCGCGCTCATCGCGAAGGAGGATGCCGAGCAGAAGCAGGCGGGCAGCCCGAGCGGCACCGGCACCGCCAGCACCGCCAGCGGCTTCATCGGCTGGCAGGCCATCGAGGACTTCCACTACGAGCAGGAAACCAACCTGATCTGCCCGTTCTGCGCCAACCGCTGCAACCGCACGCGCATCACGTTCTCCAACGGCACCTCGTGGGTAACCGGCAACCGCTGCACCCGCGGCGAAGTGGTGGGCAACCCCAAGGACGCCGCCGTGCGCGAGCAGGTGCTTGCCGCCAAGCAGGCCATGGACAGCGTGCCCAACCTCTACGACGAGCGCGAGCAGCTGCTGTTCAAGGACTGGCCCTGCACCCCCGTGGCGCCCAGCCAGGACACGGTCATCGGCATGCCGCGCGTGCTTTCCAACTGGGACACCATGCCCTTCTGGAAAACGCTGCTGCAGGCGCTGGGCTTCACCGTGAGGCTCTCGCACACCAGCACGCGCGCCATATACGAGAACGGCCTTTCCGCCGTGACGTCCGACACCGTGTGCTTCCCTGCCAAGCTGGTGCACGGCCACCTGCGCGACCTGCACAAACAGGGCGTCGACCGCATCTTCATGCCCATCGTCACCACCGTGCCCTCGGAAAACACGTCGAAGGACAGCCAGTCCATGTGCGCCGTGGTGAAGGGCTACCCGCTGGTGGTGCAGAACTCCGACAACCCCCAGCGCCGCTGGGACATCCCCTTCGACAACCCGCTGTTCCACTGGTTCACCGAGGAAGACTGCACGCTTCAGCTGCAGAAGTACTTCAAGGACACGTTCCAGATCTCCGAGAAGGCTACCGCGGAGGCGCTGCAGCAGGCGCGCGCGGCGCAGGAGGCGTTCCACCGCGCCCTGAAGGAGCGTGGCGCCGAAGTGCTGGCGCAGGCACGCAGCAACGGCACCTACGCCGTGGTGCTGGCCGGCCGCCCGTACCATAACGACACCCTGGTGAACCATGACCTGCCCACGCTGTTCACCGAGCGCGGCATCCCCGTGATAACCGCCGACGCGGTGCCCGGCAGCGAAGAGGTAACGCTCGACAACAGCCTGATCGACGTGGTGAACAACTTCCACGCGCGCATGCTTTCCACCTGCGTGCTTGCCGCGCAAAGCCCCAACATGGAGTTCGTGCAGATCGTGAGCTTCGGCTGCGGCCACGATGCCTACCTTTCCGACGAGATCATCCGCCTGATGAAGGAAACGGGTGGCAAGACCCCGCTGGTGCTGAAGGTGGACGAAAGCGACATCCGCGGCCCCTTGGGCATCCGCGTTCGCTCGTTCATCGAGACCGTGAACGAGCGCCGCGCAAAGGAGCAGGCTGCCGGCAACAGCGACGCCGCTGGCAGCAACAGCGAAGGCGAAAACGCGGCCCCAGCCTGCACTTCCTGCAACCCCCAAGGCTGCGCCGCGTGCACGGCCGCCATGGAGGCACGGATCGACGAGGCCCTGGCGAAGGAATCGGGCAGCAAGCTCGAGGACCCGTACCCGCAGAAGTTCACCAAGGCCGACCGCGCCGAGCGCGTGGTGCTGATCCCCAACACCTCCAAGGCCTTCAGCCTTCTTATGACCACCGTGTTCCGCAAGCAGGGTCTGCGCGCAGAATCGCTGCCCATCGGCCGCGAACGCGCAATCTACCTGGGCAAACGATACGTGCACAACGACATCTGCTTCCCGGCGCAGATCGTTATCGGCGAAGCGCTCGAAGCACTCGAGTCGGGCAAGTACGACCTGGACAAGGTGGCCATCGGAACCGGCAAGTACATCGGCGACTGCCGCCTGACCCACTACGCCGCGCTGCTGCGCAAGGCGCTCGACGACGCGGGCTACCCGCAGGTGCCCATCATCACCAACGACGACGTGGACTTCCACAACATCCACCCAGGCTTCAAGCTGAGCCTGCCCTCGGCCATCCAGACCGCCTTCGGCCTGCCCATGATCGACGCCCTGGAGGAACTACTGCGCAAGATACGCCCCTACGAGCTGGTGCCCGGCAGCGCCGATGCCGCCTTCGAGAAATCGGTCGACTACGTTATGGACGGCCTGGGCAAGAACGGCATCCGCGGCGCGAAACGCGGCTTCAAGCAGGCCATCGACCTGATGCGCACCGTCGAATACGACCGCAGCAACCCGCGCCCCACCGTGCTGATCGTGGGCGAGTACCTGCTGAACTTCCACCCCGGCGCCAACCACGACATGGAAGCGTACCTGGAAAAGAACGGCCTGGAGGTCATCGAGGCGCGCATGACCGACGTCATCCGTAAGACGTACTTCTACCAGCATGCGCAGCAGAAGGAATACGGGGTGCACCGCCCCTTCGCGAAGAAGGCGATGAACGCCATATCCGACGGCTTCTTCAACCTCGCCCACAACCTGACCGACAAGATCGCGAAGGACCATCCGCTGTACCAGCCGCCCACGCGCATGCCCGAGCTGGTGAAGGCGAGCGACCCCATAATCCACCACACGTTCGACGCCGGCGAAGGCGTGCTTATCCCCGCCGAGATCCTGCACCACGCAGAGCACGGCTGCCGCAACTTCGTCATCCTGCAGCCCTTCGGCTGCCTGCCCAACCACGTGGTGGGCCGCGGCATCTCGAAGCGCCTGAAGGAGCTGTACCCCGACGCGCAGATCCTGCCGCTCGACTTCGACCCCGACGTCAGCTTCGCCAACATCGAGAACCGCTTGCAGATGCTCATCATGAACGCCCACAAGCCCCGCACGTCCTAGCGAACGCGCCAAAGCAGCCCACCAACGATCCAAGGAGCACCCATGGCACGTCCCCGCAAAGACCAGGCAGAACCCGCGGCAACCGAGCGCATCAAGGAAGCGTTCTGGAAGCTGCTGGAGGAAAACGACCTCAAGCACATAACCGTCAACATGATCACCCAGCAGGCCGGCTGCAACCGCGGCACGTTCTACTACCACTTCGATTCGCTCGACGACCTGCTCTACGCCATCATCGAAGAGCAGCTGCTGAGCTCCGGCGGGCTTCCGCGCGACCTGTTCGGCCTGCTGAGCAACGAGGAGAAGACCCTGAGCGACATCTGCCTGACCCAGCGCATCCAGCGCTTCGGCCTGATGATGAAGCAGGCGGGCCACGAATGCGTGGGGCCGAAGGTGAAGACGCTGGTGTCGAAGATGTGGGAAGAGATACTGTGCCCCAACGAGGGCGAGGAGCTTACCGAGAACTCCCGCGTGATGATCGAGTTCTCCATCAGCGGCCTGATCGGCGTTATCGACTACCTGTACCGCGAGGGCCGGCTGGGCGAAGACCTGTTCCCCGCCGAGGCGTCGTTCTACCTGAAGGAAAACGCCCGCTTCCTGTTCCTGCGCATCAGCCAAGCGCAGGGTATTTCGCTGGGCGAGCTGGAGCAGCGCATGGCCCTGTTCCTGAAGATGCACGCGTAACGGGCCCGAAGCGGCGG
>CAVAFY010000020.1:17492-24125 GCA_963588035.1 Alloprevotella sp.
GCAGCTAGATGCAGTCGGCGAAGGTGATGGCCGGCCACTGCCCCTGCAAAGGGTCCACCGCACCCTTCTCGATGGCAACGCTGCCGCGCTCGCCGCAATGGCAATGGCTGCGGCGGGCGGCATCGATCAGCGCCTCGAACACGCGCGTCATGCGGTGACCGCCGGCGAAGAACTCAGGATGCCACTGCACGCCCAGCATGAAATCGCGGTCGCGCACCTCGATGGCCTCCACCAGGCCGTCGCTAGCATACGCCACGGGGCGCACACGCGTTGAAAGGTCGCATACTCCCTGGTGATGCATGGAATTCACCATGATCTGATCCGTTTCCAGAAGGCGCCCCAGGATGGAATCGCCGACGATCTTCACCAGATGGGTGGGGTCGCTGTAGGGCTTGGGCTGCCAATGCTGCAGGCACGGCAACTCGCTGAGCGCGTCGTTCATCCCCTCCCGTACGATGCCGGGGAACTGGTCGCCCAAATCGCGCCAGAGGGTGCCGCCCAGGCACACGTTGATCATCTGCATGCCGCGGCAGATGCCCATCAGGGGCAAGTCGAAGCGGTAGGCGTAGCTCAGGATAAGGTACTCAAGCTCTTCGCGCTCGGGCGTGTGGTCGGTGATCTTGCCGCTGTCGCGGATGGCGCCGTAGCGGGCGGGATCGATGTCGTTGCCGCCGGTGAGCACGAACCCGTCGATAAGCGGGAACAGGGTCTCGTACACATGCGGGTTGTCGGAAAGCGGCAGCAGAAGCGGCGCGCCGCCGGCATGGACGATGGCGTTGGCGTAGCGCTCGGGAAAGCTCACCATCTTCTCGGAGCGGTTCTGCGAGGGAACGATGCCGATCACGGGCATATGGCTGGGATGCTGCGTCATTTCCCTACTTTCCGAACACGATTGCGAACCTAGCGCACAAGGCTATGGCAGTGGAGTTGCTAGATGGAATAGCTGTCTATGGCCAGCTGCGAGGAGCGGTCCACCACGTCCTGCAGGGTGATGCCGCCCAGGTACTCTTTTATAAGGTCGTGCAGGCCGCGCCAAACGAACACCTCGTAGCGGCTCTCACCCGGGCCGGCCTCGCCGGAAAGCTCGTCCAGGTAGTCCACCGGGGCAAGCGAGCCCTCGGTAACGGTAAGCACATCGAGGATGGTGATGTTCATGGGCCCGCGGGCAAGGCGGTAGCCGCCTGCAGCGCCGCGGGAGGAACGCACCAGCTGCGCCGCCGCCAAGCTGGAGGCGATCTGCTCCAAGTACTTGCGGGAAATGCCGGTGGAATCGGAGATTTCCTTCAGCGGAACCGGAGACGAACCATTGCCCTTCTGAGCCAAAAACACCATGAAGCGCACAGCATAGAGCCCCTTGGTGGATATCTTCATAGGTTCCTCCCGGTTTTCCAGGGCAAGGCCGACAACTGCCTTGCCGTCGTTACAACAGCGTTTCCCATAGTAGCACGCACGGCAAGCCGGCTAGCGTCCATCGCGCACGCGCTCGGCCAAGGCGGCAAGATAGCCCTGTTCTTCTTCGGGAAGTGCTTCCGCGGCAAGCTGCAGAAGGAAGTCCTCCCAAGCCGCAAGCGTCTTCCCGTTTATAACGGCGCTGCTTCCCTGCTGCTGTATCGCAGCCAGGGCCGCGTTGGCGCTTTCGTCCGTCAGTGGCCATACTCCCTGTTCAACGCCGAATTCCTGCTCTATGCGGGCAAGTGAGCCGTCGGAGTAGAACAACCCCTTCACCAGCGCGGCGTAACCTGCCATGTATTCCGCAGGAAGGGAATCGGCCGGGCGGATCTCCACGAAGCGCTTCAGGCGCACATCGGGCCAGAACATGGAAAGCGCGTGCTCCACGTCCGCTTCGCCCATGGGGGCATCGCCGTAGGCCTCGTAGGCCGACTGCCCGAACACCGGGCGCAGGCTTTCGCCCTCAGGGTCGTTCGCGGCCGGGCGCGTGACGAATATGGAGCAGGTGCGCAGGATCCAATCCGCGTATTCCCCGAAGCCGAAGCCGGGCTCGAACAGCCCCGGCACCGAGCCGCAGCGGTCGTTGTCCACCTCGCGCCACAGGGCGAAGCGCGCCAGGGGCTTTGCGGGCTCGGCCTCGAACACCGCCGTGTTGCTGGTCATGGCGCACAGGATGGGCGCCAGCGCCTGGGCAACGCGCATCTTGCGGATGGCGTCGGCCTCGTCGCGGAAATCCACCGAGACCTGGGTTGAAGCCGAAGCGCGCATCATGCGCTCGCCGTGGGTTCCGATGGTTTGGAAGTACTCGTTCATGAAGCGGTAGCGCTGCTTGGGGATAAGCGGCAGGTCCAAAGCCTTCGCCGTGGGGTGGTAGCCCGCAACGAACAGCTTGCAGCCATGTTCGGCCAAGAACGGGTCTATAAGGCGGCGAAACCCCTGGTAGGCTTGCAGGATCCGCGCAATCGAGGAATAGGGCGCGATGCTTATCTCCACCTGGGCGGCGGGCTCCAACGTGATGGAGGCCTCTTCGGATGCCAGGCCGATAAGGTCGCCGTCCTTCCCGAACGACTGCTCGGGGTAATGGCTGGCCAGGAAGGCCAGCACGTCGCGCACGCCGAAACCGCCATCCGCGCCCTTGTAGGGAACGGGTGCGCATTCGGGGTCGGTGACCACGAAGTGCTCCACCTCAACGCCAAGGGCGCCAAGAGGGTTTGCCCCCTTCGCGCCCTTGTTGAAGTAGGCAACGATGGCCTTGCGATTCTCTTGCTCGTAGGACATAAGTGCCTCGTTCCAATTCGCGCCAGCCGCAACCGACGGCGCGGTAACCTTCGCCTTATTCGAAATTGAACATCGCCGTGGAAAGGTAGCGCTCGCCGGTGTCGGGCAAGATGGCAACGATGGTCTTGCCGGCGTTTTCGGGGCGCTGGGCCAGCTTGGTTGCAGCGGCAACTGCTGCGCCGGACGAAATGCCCACAAGCAGGCCGTCCTTTGCGGCAAGCTCGCGGCCTACCTCGAAGGCCTCCTCGTCGGCGATGGTGACAATCTCGTCGTAGATATCGGTGTTCAGTGTATCAGGAACGAATCCGGCGCCGATACCCTGGATCTTATGGGCGCCCGGATGGCCCTCGGAGAGCACGGGGGAACCGGCAGGCTCCACAGCCACGACCTTCACCTCGGGGTTCTGCTTCTTAAGGTAGGCGCCCACGCCGGAAACCGTGCCGCCCGTGCCGACGCCGGCCACGAAGATGTCGACCTTGCCCTCGGTTGCCTCCCAGATCTCAGGGCCGGTGGTTGCCTCGTGGATGGCAGGGTTGGCGGGGTTGGTGAACTGGCTGGGGATGAAGGAATTGGGGATTTCCTCGGCCAGCTCGGAAGCGCGGGCGATTGCGCCCTTCATGCCCTTGGCGCCATCGGTGAGCACCAGCTCGGCGCCGTAGGCCTTCATGAGGTTGCGGCGCTCGACGGACATGGTTTCGGGCATGGTGATGATGATGCGGTTGCCGCGGGCGGCGGCGATGGCGGCAAGGCCGATGCCGGTGTTGCCGGAGGTGGGCTCGATGAAGACGGTCTCGTCGTTCACCTTGCCGTCGGCTACGGCCTGGTCGACCATGGCCTTGGCGATGCGGTCCTTGATGGAGCCGGCAGGGTTGAACAGCTCAACCTTGCCGATGATGGTTGCCTTCAGGTCGTGGTTCTTCTCGTAGTTGGAAAGCTCTACCAAGGGAGTGTTGCCGATGAGCTCAGATACGCTCTTGTAGACTGCCATGATTCCTTCTTTCCGCCCGCAACCCTGCGAGCACTGCCCGATGCCCTGCGCATCGATTCCTTTTCTTGACTCAAATCCTACTAAGTCTGTAGGTGATGTCAACAATTAATTCCGAAAATGTTCCAAGATTTCGGGAATTGGCCCGCTGTCTTAGCATCGTGCCTGGTAGATAGGGTGTTTAGGCGGGAAGCGGGTTGTCGTTCGTCCCTGTTTCCAATTCCCAGCACGTTGCAGGAATTGCGGTTTCGCATTGTTTTCGAAAGTTTTTCGCATTGCTTTGCGTTCCCCTTCGCAACCCCTTCCCTTCCGCTTAAGGAACGCCTGTCACGCTTGCGGGGAATAGGATTCCAGAAAAGGAGGCAGTCATGGCCAGATGGTCGAAGAGGGGGACGCCAACCTACCGGGAAGGCGCAACCGAAACCAGCGAAAGAGGCAACAGGCAGGGGTTCCGGGAAAGAAAGAGGCGCAGGGAAAACGTGCGAATGCGCGCCCTGGGGCATTCCGGGTACGAGGCAGCGGCCAACCCGCCAAGTACCCGAGCGGCCCTGAACCTGGCCTTCGCCCTGCTTGCCGTGCTGGCGCTTCTGGCAGCCAGCACCCTGCCCCGCTTCGCCCAGGCGCAAGACGGGGCAACCGAGCCGGCGCAGATAACAATCCAGGTGGAAGGCTACAACGGCACGCTGCCAACGCTCACCTCCGGGACCGACTTCACCCTAGGGCAACCCGTGAAGGCCGACCCGAGCTTCATGACCGACGCCAGCGGCAAGCAGCCCCTGGCATCGCTGATAGAGCAGAAGCAGGCGGAGGGCCTGAAGATCGCCTGGCACACTGAAGACGGCAAGGAGTTCGACTGGCTTGCCACGCCGGTGACCAAGAGCATCACGGTAACGGGCACCTTCGTCGCCGCCGACTACCAGGTGGCCGTTTCGTTCAACGACGGCAAGACGAAGGACCTTTCCGTAAGCGTCCCGAAGGGGAAGTCGTTCGCGCAGGCATACGGCAGCGAGCCGGCAACCCCCTCCAAGGAAGGATGGGAATTCGTGCGCTGGGTCGACGCCGCAACCAACAACGCCTTCGATTTCCAGGCGCCCGTTAAGAGCTCTACCAGCGTATATGCCCAGTTCCGCGTTTCCGACCCTTCGAAGGTGGAGCCCACCGACCCCACCGAGGGCATAGAGAAGAGCTTCTCGGGGCGCTGCTACATCGGCGCAACGTGGAGCGTGCACCCGGCCCAGTTCAGCGTTTCCGGGTTCACCGGCGGGCTGGAAGGCTATTCGGGCACCGGTTCGTGCTCGCTTCCCAGCGCCGCCGCGCCTTCCTATGTATGGGCCGATTACGTGGCAACGCTGAAGGAAGTGAATGTGGAGGCCGGCGAGGTTGTCTACGACGTGAACATCACGCCGCCGGATGCCGCCACGCCCGACGGCCCGCGCAACAACCTGGGGCTCATCGGCTACCAAACGGTATATATGCAGGCCGTGGTGAAGAAGAGCTTCGGCGGCTACCTGGAGATTAGCAAGAGCACCCTCAACCCTGGCATCAGCGACGGCAACAACTGCTACAGCCTTGAGGGCGGCGTGTTCGGCGTGTACAACCAGGAAGGCGCGCGCGTGGCGGAGCTTTCCACCGATGCCAGCGGCAAAACCGCCAAGAGCCCGCTTCTGCCCGTGGGGATCTACACCATCCACGAGGAAAAGGCGCCCAAGGGCTATGCCCTTGCCCAGGACACCAGTGCAATCGTCGAATCGGGCAAGACCATAACCGCGAAAGCAGCCGATGCGCCGCAATGCTCGCTTGTAACCATTGCCGGCCAGAAGAAGGACGCCGAAACGGCAACGTCCTACCCCATGGGCGCCGCAACCCTGGAAGGCGCGCAGTACAAGCTGAGCTACTACGACAAGAACCCCGCCGAAGCAGGGGCCGCCAGCAGCGTCCTTGGCCTTCTTGGCGCAGGGGACAGCCAGCAGGCGAAGAGCATTGCCGCTTCGCTGGGAACGCCCAAGCGCACCTGGCTGCTGAAGAGCGATTCCGACGGCAACGTGAAGCTGGACCAGGAGCACCTGGTTGAAGGCGACGAGTTCTACCGCGACACGCAGGGCAAGATCGTGCTGCCCCTGGGCTGCGTGGTGATCGAAGAGGTTCAGGCCCCGACGGGCTACCTGCTGAACGAGACCCCCGTTGTGGTGGGGCTTAACGCTTCGGGCACGGCAGAGCACATCCAGGATTGGGAAGCGGTTTCCCTGAGCGAGCAGGTGATCCGCGGCGACCTTTCCTTCACCAAGGCGAAGGACGGCAGCATGGAGCGCCTGGCAAACGTGCCCTTCACCATCACCTCGCGCACAACCGGGGAATCGCACACGCTGGTAACCGATGAGAACGGCATGGCCAGCACCGCCGCAAGCTGGACGCCCCATTCGCAGCGCACCAACGCCGGCGAAAGCTCCGCGGACGGCATCTGGTTCGAAAAGGATGCCAAGGGATCGCTGGCGAAGGTGAACGACGCCCTGGGCGCCCTGCCCTACGACACCTACGATGTAGACGAGCAGCCCTGCAAGGCCAACGAAGGCGTTGAGGAGCTTGCCCATTTCACGGTTACCATCAGCCGAAACAACACCACGCTTGATATGGGGACGGTAGACAACAGCTTCAAGAAGTTGGAGATCTCGGGCGACGTGGACAAGCGCGAAACGCTGCTTGGCGAAGACGGCAGCTATTCCTACACCATCGACTACCGCTCCACCTCGAACACATGGGTAGACGAATTCACCATGACCGACACGCTCACCTGCGCCAAGGAAGGCCTTGCCCACCTGGTAAGCCTTACCACCCCGGTGAGCTTCGAGGACTACGACGGCAAGATGAACGTGTGGTACCGCACCAACCTCGACGATGAGCGCGACGAGAAGGCGAAGGCCGAG
>CAVAFY010000020.1:24554-34864 GCA_963588035.1 Alloprevotella sp.
TTCGGCACCAACGCGCCGGATTCCCTGGATTGGAAGCGCTCCAACCGCTACGATTCACACGACCTTACCGAGCTGGAGCAGGCCCGCGAAGCCTTCAACCTGCAAGACGCCACCGGCCTTACCCATACCGAAAGCTCGCACGAGGTTTCCTACGCCCCGGCCGTGCTTACCATGCAGGCCACCGAGAAGGCGCTGGACCCTGGCGATGTTGAGCTTTGGAACGATGCCGCAATAGACACGCACCGCGACCTGGAGCTTCACGACGAAGACAAGGATTCGGTGGTCCAATCCACCAACAAGGTGCAAACCGTCAGCGAGGCCATCAGCGAAGCCATCGCAAGCAACCTTCCCAAAACGGAAGACCTTGCCAACCCGCGTACCGCCCTTAACCTGACGGCGTTCCTGGCCGCCACCTGCATCGCCGCCGTAGGAGCCCAACGCATCCTGCGCAAACGCAACATCAAACGCACCCTGATAAGCAGGCTCTAGGCAACCTGGCCACTTCGCCAGAACGCAACACAAAGGAGGCGCAGCAAAAAGCCGCGCCTCCTTTTTTGCTTTCGGGGACAGTTAAAAACCGATTGCCGCTATCCAACCTCCAACGAAAACGGCCAACATAAACCCCTAGGCTTTTAACTCTTCTAAAAAGTTCTAAAAAGCTCTTAATTGTTCTAAACAGTTCTAAATAGCTCTAAAGAGTTCTAAAAAACGAAGACGGATCGAGGGGCGTGCACCGCAGCAACAGCAGCCCTTCGCCTCCCGCACCGTTGCGGCAGCGGCCACCGATCGCACCTTGCGCCACCGGGACAACCGACAAGCGCATCCTGCGCCCCGCAACAACCGCCCTTAAAACCGAACACGGCGTTGAAATATGGTCGCATTGTGTAAAACGCAACTATTCGTTCTACTTGATAATTATATTTCATTACTATATGCAGTGCACATAGTAGAGGGAGCGCTCCTGGAAGGGGGCGCTTTCTTATTCTCGCGCACCCGGAACAAGAACCCTAGAAGAAAGGAACCTACATGGGCATTACCCGAAAACAGCTGGTCATCGTTGTGGTTCTGATTGCCGGCGCCACCATCGCCGTGCTGAATCAGACGCTACTTTCCCCCGCATTCCCCTCCATCATGGCCGACCTTGCCGTAGACGCCTCCACCGTGCAGTGGCTCACTTCGGCATACTCCCTGGTCGAAGCCATCATCATCCCCCTTTCCGCCTACCTGGTAGGCCGCTTCCCCACGCGTAGGCTGTTCATCTTCGGCCTTTCGCTGTTCGCCATCGGCTCGCTGTGCGCAGCCCTTGCCCCCGTGTTCGGCGTGCTGCTGCTGGGCCGTGTGCTCCAGGCTGCCGCCTGCGGCGTGGTAATGCCCATGGTGTTCACCGTGGTCCTGGTCATCTTCCCGCGTGAGAAGCGCGGCCAGGCCATGGGCATCGTTTCCCTGGTCATCGGCTTCGCGCCGGCGGTGGGCCCCTCCATTTCCGGCCTGCTGGTAGACTCCGTCGGCTGGCGATTCCTGTTCGTGATGGTGTTCATCCTTGCGGCCATCATCGTGATCTGCGCCTGCATCTTCCTGGAAAGCTACGGCGAGTTCGAGCCCACCTCCTTCGACAAGCCTTCGGTTGTGCTGGTGCTGCTGGGCCTGCTCTCGCTGCTCTACGGCCTTTCCACCATCACCTCCACCAGCAACGTGCTTACCTCGGTGGCGCTTATCGTCGTGGGCATCGTGCTGCTGACACTGTTCGTTCGCAGACAGCTCAAGCTCGAGGTGCCGCTGCTGAAGGTAACGGTGCTCTCCGCCCGCAACTACCGCACCGCGGTGATCATCGTGGCCATGCTGCAGGCGGCACTGGTTGGCATCGGCGTGCTGCTGCCCATCTACCTGCAGAACCTCATGGGCATTTCCGCCCTGGGTACCGGCCTTATCATGCTGCCGGGCGCTGTGCTGGGCGCCATCATGGGCTACGTTGCTGGCAAGATGTTCGACAAGAAGGGCCCGCGCCGCGTCATCATCCCCGCCGCCCTGGTTGCCGCCATCGGCGGTTGCGGCCTGGTGGGCTTCCAGCTTGATTCGACCCTGATCTACATCATCGTCGTGTACACCCTTCTGGGCGTGGGCATGCAGGCCATCATGACGCCGCTGAACACCTGGGGCCTGAACTCCCTGGACAACCGCGTTATCCAGCACGCCAACTCCCTGCAGAACACCACCAACCAGGTGGGCGCCTCGCTGGGCACCGCCATCTTGGTTTCCCTTTCGGCAACCTCGACGTTCCTGTTCCCCGAGATGGGCACCGCCGAGCAGACCATGGCCGGCGACCGCATCGCCTTCGCCTTCACGGCGCTGCTGATGGTCATCGTGCTGCTCATCGTGATCTTCGTGGTGCGCGACAAGAAGGGCGCCGCCAAGCCCGCCTCCCAGGAAGATGCCCTGCGCATCCCCACCAAGGCCGACGACCATATCTCGGTTGACCTGGCCATGAACCGCGATCCCTACTTCGTGCACGACACCGACACCATCCGCGAGGTTGCCCAGATCCTCTCCGAGAAGAAAACCAGCGGCGTGCCGGTTGTGGACAGCAAGAAGAAGGTGGTCGGCTTCATTTCCGACGGCGACATCATGAAGTACATCGGGAAGAACGACACCACCGTGCTGGACGGGTCGCTCATGCTGTACCGCGTGCCCGACAACGAGAACTTCATGCAGCGCGTGACCGACCTTATCGACCTGAACGTTATGCGCATCGCCACGAAGAACACCGTTTCGGCGCAGTCGGGCATGGAGCTCGACGAGGCCTGCCAGATGATGGCCGAGAAGCGCATCAAGAAGATGCCGGTGGTGAACGAGGACGGCACCCTTATCGGCTCGCTTTCCCGCTCCGACATCATCCGCGCCACCATGGCGAACCTGGCCACCATCGAGACCTTGGCCAAGGAAGGCGAGGCGGCGAAAGCCTAGCCGGCCACAGCCAACAACCTAGACTCCTCCTTTAGCTCCCCGCACCAGGCCGACCCCTGCCTGGTGCGGGGTTTCGTTTTGCGGGGCGAAGAACGGGCGCGGAGGCACCGAGAAGAGGTGCCCCCAACACAGCCTGCCGCGAGCCGACGCGCCACAACGCCCCGGCAACCACACCCGCAGCGGGCGCGGGGCACCCCGCCATCGAGCGATTTGCAGCACCCGCAGAAGCACGCCTATAATGTGCGGCACATATTTTGGCAACGGCTGGCTGCGCTTCGGCGCAGGTGCTTGAACGCCGCAGGGGAATGAGGGTGAGAATCCTTCGCTATACCAGTAACCGTAACTTCGGGCTTGTCCCGATCAAGTCGGAATGCCTGCCGGCCCGCGCCCTGGACGAAAAGGAGCTCCCTTGAGCAACGAAGAAAGCCGCATCCGCGGCATGGTGCAGCGCGCTCTGGCGCTGTTCATGGCCATAGTTCTGGCCACCACCCTCACCCCCGGCTTGGCCCTGGCAGGCGATCAGCCCGCCGCCGGCTCCGGCACTGCATCCGAGCAGAACGCAGCCGAAGGCTCTTCCGCAAACGATGCGGCACCTGCCGCTCTGACCGGCGATGACGACAACGCCGATTCCGGCAACGCTTCGAACGCCGATAACGACTCCGGCGCAACAGGATCCAACGGCACCGAGGCAAACGCCGTATCTGCCGATGGCGACGGCAAATCCCAGGCGAACACCGTTTCGGCAACGCTGAAGGTCAGCCTGTACGGCACGGTGCTGATTTCCCATACCTTCAGCATCGAAAAGGGCAAGACGGTCGAAGACCTGCTTGACCTGGCCAAAGAGCAGGGCTACATCGATGCCTACACCCATGGCGAGCCTTACATGGGATACACGTCCTACTACGTGAGCAGCATCACCATCAAGGGCGCAGAGTACACCCAACCCGCCGACTATTCGGAGTATTGGTCCAGCACCATCAACGGAAGCTGGGACACCACGGGCATCAACGAAACCACCATCGGCAGCGATGGCTTCTCCTACGAGCTGAACTACGTTTCCTACAGCAAGCCCGACACCAAGTACGACGACGGCACGGGCGACTACCCCGTCGATCCGAGCGCCCAGCACCCCGACACCGCAGGGGAGAACGACACCGCCTCGTACGTCAAGGGCAACGGGAACACCAGCGCGGTAACCTCCGCCCCCACCTCTTCCAGCAATGCCGAACTGGCCTGGAAGAAGACCTACGGCAGCGGCTGCTATTCCGAGGTGCTCTCCATCGGCGATTCCGTGTACCTGGCTTCCTCCCTCTACAACGCCGACTACACCAAGCAAACCGCCGTGCTGCATCAATTCAACCTGAACGGCGAAGAAACGGCATCGCTTAAGCTGTTCGGGGCCATCGACAGCACCTGCCGCATGGTGTACACCGACGGCGTTATCATCGTCCCCCTCTCCGATGGCCGCCTGCAGGGCGTCTCCGCCAGCCAGATGAAAACCATGTGGGTTTCGAACATCATCGCTTCGGGGGCGCAGAGCCTCTCTACCGTGACCGCTTCGGGCGGCATGGTGTTCACCGGCACCGTGAATTCGTTCGATCCCAGCTACCTGTCCGCGACGGGCACGTTCTTCGCCCTTAACGCCCTGACCGGCGAACGCGTGTGGGCGAACGAGGAAACCACGACGGGCTTCTACTGGGCCGGCGCCTGCAAGGTGGGCAACGTGCTGGTGTACGGAAACGACGCAGGCGCCCTTACCGCCGTTGACCCGGCAACGGGCAAGACCGTTTCGACGCTGAAGCTCTCTTCTGCCATCCGCTCTACCGTTATCACCAACAGCGCGGGAACCAAGGCGTTCGTCGTCTCCAGGGACGGTACCCTGCATAAGGTTTCCGTAGCTGCCGACGGCACCCTTTCCGAAGAAAGCTTCGCCAACTTCGCGTTCATGAGCACCAGCACGGCAGCGCTCTTCGAGGGCAACCTGTTCGTTGGCGGCCTAACCGCCGATGGCAAAGGCTCGCTGAGCGTTATCGACGCGGCAACCCTGCAGGTAAAGCAGTCCGCTTCCCTTCCCTACGAAGTGAAGAGCGCACCCCTGGTTGCCAAAGCCGCAGATGGCAAGACCTACGCTTACTTCACCTGCAACGGCGCCGAGGGCAACTGGCCAAGCTACACCAGCGGCGGCGGGGCCTGGGTGTGCTGTCTGGAAACCAACACAGCCGCAAAGCTCTTCGACGCCACGGGCGATTTGGCCAACTGGTGCATGCAGTCCATCACCATGGGCGCAAACGGCACGCTGTACTGGACCAACGATTCCGGCACGCTGTTCGCGCTGGTAAGCTCCTCTTCGTCCAGCGATGGCGATGATGACAGCAAGGGCGATGGGGACGGCTCCGGCGATCAAGGCAATGAAGACGGCTCCAGCAACCAGAGCAACGATAACGGCAACGACGAGAGCGGCAACAGCAAGGCCGGCAACAAGAACGACTCGTCCCCCAAAACCGGCAGCGGTAAGTCCACTGCCGCCAAAACACCCGTAGCCAAGGCATCGGCAGAAAAGGCCGATGTCAGCGAAGCCAACGAGCCGGGCACAGGCGTTTCCGCCAGCGCCTCTTCCACCAAGAACGCTTCCTCCAGCACCGACAGCAGCGACGAAGTGTCGCAGCAGATTCCCTGGCTGCCCATAGCGGGCATCGTCGTTGGTTGCGCTGGCCTTGTTGGCGTGGGTACGTACCTGATGCGCCGCCGCAACCAGTAGGCCATGGCCATGGAACAGGACCCGAAAAAGCTCACCCGTGCGCATAAGGTAGCGCTCGGCGTTATCTCCCTTGCCTGCTGCTGCATCATCGGCATATCGGCCTTCGCCTTGGTGGCGCCCAACGCCGTCAGCGAGCTTACCGGCCAGCAGACAGGGCAGGCCGCCGAGCAGGGGCAACAGGGGCAGAGCGGCGAATCGTCCGCTGAAGGCAACTCCACGAACGGCGACGACGGAAACGCCGGCGACGGAAACGGCGAGGGCTCTTCGTCCCAGAACGGCGATGGCTCCAACGGCGGGTCATCGGGCGATAGGTCGTCCGAGAACGGCAGTTCCAATAGCAGCGACGGCTCCTCTTCTTCCCAAGGCAGTGGCAACGGCTCGTCCAACAGCGGTCAGTCGGGCAGCAGCTCTTCGGGCTCCTCGGATAGCGGATCGTCCAGCAAGGGCAACGAGGATTCCGGCACCGTAACCGTTACGGTCTCCGTTTCCAGCAGCGCCGCCGACGGGCGCGTTTCGGGCAGCGCCTCCCCCACGTTCGCACAGGGCGCCACCGCCTACGACGCCCTGTGCGCCACCGGGCTTTCCGTTACCGCCAGAAGCAGCCAGTACGGCATATACGTGAGCGCGATCGGCGGGCTGGCCGAATTCGAATACGGCGGAAACAGCGGCTGGATGTACTCCGTGAACGGCAGCGCGCCGAATGTTTCCTGCGGAAGCTACGTGCTCAAAGACGGCGATCGCGTTTCCTGGTACTACGTGAAGTAAATGAAACCCACCGCCTTCGACGCCCAACATCCCAGCATTGCGCTTGCCTATTTCGGGGCGGTCTTGGTCCTTGCCATGGCCGCCCCGCACCCGTTGCTGCTGGCCGTCTCGTTCGCGGCGGCGCTTGCGTACGGCATCTGGCTTAGGGGCGGCGGCGCGGTGGCGAGATCCCTGGCATGGCAGCTGCCGCTGATTGCCATCATCGTGGCGGTGAACCCCCTGTTCAGCTCTACCGGAACCACCGAGCTGTTCCGCATCGGCACCCAAGCCGTCTACGCCGAGGGTTACGCCAACGCCGCTACCATGGCGCTGCTGCTGATGTGCGTGATGCAGTGGTTCTCCAACGCCGACGCAGTGCTGGGATCCGACAAGGTGATGGGCGTTTTGGGGCGGGCACTGCCCACCGTGGGGCTGATGCTCTCCATGGCCATGCGGCTTATCCCCCGCTTCGTGCGCCGCGGCCGCACCATCAACGCCGCGCTGGGTGCCTGCACTGCCGCCCACGCCACCGGCACCGAGGCGCACACGCCGAACCACCTGGCCGCCGAAACAACCCAGCCCAAAACAGCAGATGCGAACGCAACCGAAACATCCAACGACGCCCAGCCTTCCCCCGAAACCTCCAAGCGCTCCCGCCACGCGCGCTTTTCCGACCAGCTGCGCACGGTAACCACGCTGATGGGATGGAGCATGGAAGACTCCCTGGAAGCGGCCGATTCCATGCGCTGCCGCGGATGGGGCGCCACCCGCAAGCGCACCACCTTCCAAAGGCAGCGCCTTCGCGCCCGCGATGGCGTGCTGCTTGCCGTGTTGGCCCTGTTCACCGCAGCAGCCGGAATAGCCGCATGGCAGCTTATGCAAGGCTTCGGGTTCTTCCCCGCCTTGCACGGCACGCTGGCAAGCCCGTTGGCCGTCGCGCTCGTTCCCCTGCTGTGCTTCCCCCTGCTTCTGGAACTGCTCGGAAAGGTACGCCGATGAGCATCGCCCTGGAATTCGACCGCTTCACGTTCGCCTACCCTGCGCCGAACGGCGAAGAGCAGCGCCCCTTGATAGGCCCGCTGACCCTTGGCCTGGAAGAGGGCAGCTTCACGCTGATCACCGGAGCCACCGGCTGCGGGAAAACCACCCTGCTGCGCAGCTGCAAGCCCGAGCTTGCCCCAACGGGAACGCACACGGGCGCCATCCGGCTGTTCGGGCGCGATGCCGCCCAGCTGAGCACCCGCGAATCTGCCTGCACCGTGGGGTTCGTAACGCAGAACGCCGACAACCAGATTGTGTGCTCGGAGCCCTGGCACGAGCTGGCCTTCGGGCTGGAAAACCTTGCCACCCCGCAAGACGCCATGCGCCGGCGCGTGGCCGAGGTGGCGCACTTCTTCGGCATGAACAGCTGGCTGCACCAAAGCGCCGACTCGCTTTCCGGCGGGCAGAAGCAACTATTGGCCCTGGCCAGCGCCCTGGCGTGCGCCCCGCGCATGCTGCTGCTGGACGAGCCCACCAGCCAGCTGGATCCCGTTGCCGCCCATTCGCTTGCCCATGCGCTGTTCCGCATCAACCGCGAGCTGGGCATAACCGTGGTGGCAACCACCCATGCGCCCGAGCTGCTGGCCCCCTACGCCACGCAGCGCCTGGAGTTGGAAAACGGGCAGCTTACCGAAAAGCCCCTGCCCCAACCCAAGGCGTTCTTCCCCGCCGCCGCCGGCGCACGCGACACCGCCGGCGCGACGAACAAGAAGCCCGCCCTGCAGCTGAAGGACGTCACGTTCCGCTACCAGCGGAAAAGCCCCTTCGTGCTAAGGGGCTGCAACCTGGAAGTGAAGCCGGGCACGCTCCACGCCATCGCGGGCGGCAACGGCTGCGGCAAGTCCACCCTGCTGGCGCTGGCCGCCGGAACCCTGCGCCCCGAACGCGGAAGCATCAAATCGCCCTTCCGCGATTGCCAAGGCTTCATCCCGCAAGACCCGAAAGCCCTGTTCGTGTGCGATTCGGTGGCCGAAGAGCTGCGCGAATGGCAGCGCAGCTGCGGCTATGCCGACGAAGATATATCCGCCATGCTCTCCCAGCTGGGCCTGGAGGGCTGCGAGAGCTCGCACCCCTACGACCTTTCCGGCGGGCAGCAGCAACTGCTGGCCTTCGCGAAAGTGCTGTTGAGCCGCCCAAAGCTGCTTCTGTGCGACGAGGCCACGAAAGGCCTGGACGCCGAAACCAAGGTTGCCATCGGCCGTCTTCTGCGCAAACTTGTTGCCGAAGGAACCACCATCGTGCTGGCAACGCACGACCTTCCGTTTGCCGCCTGCGCCGCCGATGCCATCACCATGCTCTTCGACGGCGAAGACGCCTGCACCGAAGCGCCCGCCGCGTTCTTCGGCAGCAACCTGTTCTACCGCGCAACCGAGAACGCCTTCATCAGGAAATGGGAAGCGCAATGAGCCGCCAACCAGGCAAAATCCTGCGCGGCGCCATAGAGGCCGCGGCCCTGGTTGCCCCCGTTGCGGCGCTGGCCGTCTGCGCCCTGCTGCAGATAGAGCAGTCGGGGCTGCTTACCCTGGTAGTGGGGTGCGCCGCCGTGGCCGTGTTCCTGTGCGGGTTCGAAGCAGGCCGCCCGGCCCTTCGCCAGATCATGCCCACAGCAACGCTGGGGGCGTTGGCGGCGGCCGGCCGCATCCTGTTCGCCCCCATCCCCGACTTCAAGCCGGTAAGCGCCATCTGCATCATCGCCGGCGCGGTGTTCGGCAAGCACAGCGGCTTCATGGTAGGCGCGCTGGCGGCGCTCTGCTCCAACTTCTTCTTCGGCCAAGGCCCCTGGACGCCCTGGCAGATGTACGCCTGGGGGCTGGTGGGCTACCTCGCCGGCGTGCTGGCGCAAACCGGTGCCTTCGAGCTCGACGAAAACCCCGCCAAACCCCACGCGCTCACCTTGGGCAGGGTGGTGCTGCTGTGCTACGGCTTCCTTTCCGGGCTGTTCTACGGCTTCATCCTGAACAGCTGGTACATCGTGGCGTTTTTGGTACCCGTCACCTGGCAAGGCGCGCTGGCGGCTTACCTTGCCGGCCTGCCCCTCGACCTGATCCACAGCGTAGCCACCGTGATTTTCCTCAGCGTGCTCTATCTACCCTGGAAGAAGAAGCTCGACCGCATCAAACAAAAATTCGCCCTACGCTGACCCGCCTAACCTCTGCACATTCCTTCCAACAACGCCAACCCCACAAGGCTACGGGGCGAGGCGCCCTTCGATCGGCCACGGCACGTCCTCCACCCGCCTCGCGGCCCACGAATCCGCAATCGGCAGGTTGAAAACTCCGCAATCGGACGGTCAAAAACTCCGCAATCGGCAGGTTGGTTCCCAAAAAGCCTAATCAGAAGCCCGATGAGCAAATAGCCGAACCCATCAACAACGCCAATGCCGCAAGGCGGCGAGGCGGCGAGGCGGGGGCATCTTCCGCGCCCCAACTACAACGTCAACGCCCTAAGGCTGCGGGGCGGGGTGCCTTCCGCACCCCTCTGAAGCGCGGTTCTCAAGGAATTGATTCCAAGAAATCGCCCCAGGTTTTCGATCAACGATAGCGGGATGCGGCGAACCATGCGTCGAACCATCTCCGCGATTTCTTCCACCAACTTCCTTCTTCAATTCCTTGAGAACCGAAGAAGCGAAAGCGGGGCGCGAAAGGCACCCTGCCCCGCAGCCCCGGCAGAGTCGCAGCCGCCCAAACCGCTTCCGGCCCCGGTTATAGCAAAACCCGATGGGCAGCCCTCAGCCATCGGTATAGCGGTTTACCAGAATGCCGAAACCCCAGGGCAAGGGCGCTCCTATAATCGTTCCCATGAAAAA
>CAVAFY010000021.1:0-33495 GCA_963588035.1 Alloprevotella sp.
TTGAAAAGAGAGACCCCCAGATAATCGAAGTCCTTGACGTTGCGGGTCACCAGCGTCATGTCGTTGCTCAGGCATGTTGCTGCTATTTCCAGGTCCTCTATGGTGGGAGTGAAGCCTTCGCGTTGTGCGCGATTGTGGATCCGCGCGCATATGATGGCCGCCCTTTTGTCGAAGGGGATTATGTCTTCGCTGTAGAGCCAGACTATGTTCTCGATGACGGTTATCAGGGCGTCTTTGCGCCTGCCTTCGTCCATTCTAAGCGCGCCATAGTAAAGCTCTTTTACTGTGACGGCGCTAAGGCGAAGTTCGTTGCTGTTGTCGCATAGCCACTCGACTACGGCATCGTTCGGCCTGGGCTTCATGACTTCCGAGATAACGCAGGTGTCAACTAGGTAGAGCTTCATGGCTACTCCAGGGAGAACTCGTGTGGAGCGTGGCGCTCGGGGAGGGAGAATCCTTCGCTTTCAGCTCCTTGCGCTGAGCTCATGAGCATTCCTATCCATCCGGAGTTCGGGCGCACCGCATCGTTGATGATCTTCGAAGCTTCCGCCTGCACCGAGTTGCCGTGTTCGGCTGCGCGCACAGACAGGGAGCGTTTGGTTTCTTCGCTAAGATTCCTGATCAGCAAGTCGGGCATGGCTGCCTCCTTAGGGTGATGATGCTGATAGCAATGATAACAAAGCTATCGTTGCTATCTCCAAACCAAGCTGAAACTTCCCAAAATGTGAGAAACCTCACATTATTTCCAAGAAAAACGTGATGATTCCCACATTTTGGGAAGCCCGAAGACCTCGGGCGGGATTCTTCCGGGCGGCTCTAATTTGGAACCGTTACTCCGAGGCATCTAGCCGCCAAGAACGTTTAGCCTGAGGGGCCCGTTGCGCAGCAGTGCCGTGACGAGCCTCTGCTTTCTGACCTTTCCCGCAAGGTGCTGTTCCTTGTGCGGGGCACTGAGCGCATCGTTTTGACCGTTTGCCCTGCTTGGCTCTACCTGTTGCGAAGCGAAAACGACGTGTTGGGCGCCAAGGGTCCTGGTTATGCCGGCAAAGGATATAAAAGCATTCATTGAAGAATTGTAATGCGGGGCTGCCGTACGATGCGTAGTTGAACTTCGGCGTAGCTCTGCACCGCCAGAGGGGTTGCTGTGGCTAATTGCGTGAAATGCGGGGCGAAGCTCGGAGATGACGATCTTTTCTGCTTCTACTGCGGAGCAAGGCAAGAGCTTCCTGCCAACGAGGGTGCTGTAGCGAAGAAGAGCAGGAAGGCCCCTCTGATCATCGCCTTGGCGGTTGTCGCCTGCGTTGCGATCGCCTGTGCCGTCGTGTTCTTTGTCCAGCAGGAAAACGAGCGGGTATGGAACGAGGAGCATAGAGAGTATCCCGTGGTCTTCTCGTTCGAGGGATCCACCAACGTTTCGGCGGAAATCTCTACCATCCCCGTTTCCGTAGTGGGCACCGATTTTGAGGGCAATTCGGTTTCCCTCAACGAGCTAGTGGACGTTGGCAACCCCCAGAGCATCTATCTGATGCGTGGCAGCTACGCCTTCAGCGTGCCGGACGACCTTATCTGCGAATCTGGCAGCCTGTGCTCCACTGCGGTATCGGCTCCGTCTTTCGAGATCATCGATTCGTCGGAGCCAGATGCAAGCCAGCCTATCTCTGTTCCGGCCGTTGCGATAACCCCGGTCGACGACGGGGAGGTGTCTGACGAGAGAATCGAGAAAGCATACCAGGGCCTAAAACAAGCCGGCATGAGTGAAGAGGCGGCGTCCGATCTTCGCACGAAAGCCCAGGTCCATCGCAGCGAATATGTGGCGGCTCAAAAGGCGGAAGAGCTGGCGAAATCGAAGCAGCAGTTCCGCTCTCGCTTGGCCGCCATCGAGAAAGCTCAAAAGAGCGATTCCCGCATGACGGGCACCCAAAGCGAGATGAACCAATGTGCCCGCGACTACTTCGAGAAGCGCGATGCCCTTCTTTCGGATGTTTACGAGTTTGTACTGGGAAATCTGAGCGATTCTGACGCATCAGCCTTGAAGGCAAGCCAGCAAGCTTGGAAATCGAATCGCAGTACGGCGATGGAAAACGCCTGGAAGTACCCCAATGGCGATACAAGCGCTACCCCGCAGCAATATCACACTCTGGCCCCTATCGAGGCGAACACCAAAGGCGACGAGCTCACTGAGGCACGCATCGAAGAGCTGCTTGGAATGATCTAACGGGATAGTGACTCTTAAGGCGCCTGAATCCGACCCCTTCCATGTGTGGGGTGCCGCCCTGCTGACCTCTTCGGGCGGAGACTTTGCGCTTGTGTGTGATAGCTGCCCTTTGGATGCTGCGGGTGCAGCCTTCGATGAAAGGCTTACGCTGCACTGATTGCTTATACGCACAATACTCTGCCTTTCAGGCACAGAGACCGAGCAAAGAGAGCTTGTAAATCGTCTATCGGCTTCCCAAAATGTGAGAAACATCACGTTTTTCCGGGGTAAAATGTGGGAAACATCACATTTTGGGAAGCTGGTGGCTTATGGAGCGCGATATCTTACGGCAGCTCGATGCGTGGAAAGGCTCTTCGTACCGCAAGCCGCTTATCTTGAAGGGTGCACGTCAGGTTGGCAAAACGTGGGCATTGAAACAATTCGGTGCGACAAGGTACAAGAACTGCGCCTATTTTTCCCTGGAGGAGATTGCTCCTGGGGTGCCTAGCGAATACGCGCAGTTCTTCGAAACAACCAGGAACCCCGACCGCATCTTGGCGGGCCTTTCCCTTGCAAGCGGGCAACCCATCAATCCCGGTGAAACGCTGGTAGTGCTTGACGAGATCCAGGATTGCCCCGCCGCCATTGGCGCGCTTAAGTATTTTTGCGAAGAGGCCCCCGGCTATCACATCGCCTGTGCGGGCTCTCTGCTGGGTGTGCGCCTTTCCCGCGAAACAAGCGCCTTTCCGGTGGGCAAAGTTGAGTTCTTAGACATGTACCCCTTGAGCTTTTCGGAGTTCCTTCGTGCGGTGGGGTTTGGGAATCTTGACGCGTATTCGAACGGCATAGATTCCCTTGAAGCTGTTCCCGATATCTTCAATAACCAGCTCGTGGAGCTTCTGCAGCGTTATTTCGTGGTGGGCGGAATGCCCGAAGCGGTGTTGCGTTGGGCGGAAACCGAGCTAGCTGCAGATGTGGACAAGATCCAATCCGACCTGCTCGATTCCTATGAGCGTGATTTTGCCAAGCACGGCGGTAGAGCCCAATTCGCCAAGCTCTCGCAGACGTGGAACTCCCTTCCCGCGCAGCTTGCCCGCGAGAACAAGAAGTTCATGTGGGGTCTGGTGCGCGAAGGCGCCCGTGCGCGAGAGTACGAGGAAGCGGTCGAATGGCTCCGTGATGCCGGATTGCTGTATAAGGTGGCCCTCAACGATGGCCGGGGAATCCCCCTTTCGGCTTATGACTCCCCATCGGCTTTCAAGGCCTACTGCTTCGACGTCGGCCTGCTAAGGAGGCTTTCCCGCTTGGATGCTTCCGCGTTTTCTGAGAGCAGCGGTCTGTTTAGGGAGTTCAAGGGCGCGTTCGCTGAGAATTACGTACTTCAGGCGCTCTTGCTTCAATTAGACGTTGCTCCTCGTTATTGGACGAACCAGAAGCCGAAGCATGAAGTGGATTTCTTGATTCAGGTGGGCAACACCCTCGTTCCCATCGAAGTGAAGTCCGGCGAGGTTGTTCACTCCTCGAGCTTGCGCTATTACGCCGAGCGGCATGCCGAGGCTACACCGCTTAGGGTTCGCTTCTCCTTGAGGAACCTGACGCTGGATGGTGGCGTGCTCAATATCCCGCTGTATCTGGCCCATAGGGCTGTGCCGCTTATCAATCGAGCGCTGGAAACGGTCTGATTCCTCGCGATGTATTGTAGGTTGGAAATAGACGGCACGGACATCGGCTCGGTGCGGGGCGTTGCCCTGTGTTACAGGTATGAAAACCTTTGGTAACCGGGAATTCATGCCGGCAATTCCGCTAATATAGAAAAGCGTTTGAAAGTCATGCAAAAAGGGGTTTCGGGCGCTTTTTTATTGCGTTCGTCTAGGTTGTTTCGCAAAGGAGAATCATGGCAAAGCACATCTTCGTCACTGGCGGCGTTGTATCCTCGCTGGGCAAGGGCATCACGGCGGCATCGCTCGGTCATCTGCTGAAGGCCCGCGGTTACAAGGTAACCATGCAGAAGATGGACCCGTACCTGAACGTGGACCCCGGCACCATGAGCCCCTTCCAGCACGGCGAGGTGTTCGTTACCGACGACGGCCACGAAGGCGACCTTGACCTGGGCCATTACGAGCGCTTCATCGACGAGAGCCTCTCCCGCGAATCCAACTTCACCCAGGGCTCCATCTACAAGAGCCTTATCGCGCGCGAGCGCCGCGGCGACTTCCTGGGCGGCACCGTTCAGGTTATCCCGCACGTGACCAATGCCATCAAGGAGCGCCTGTACCGCATCGCCGAGCAGTCCAACGCTGACATCGTCATCTCCGAGATCGGCGGCACCATCGGCGACATCGAGTCGCAGCCCTTCATCGAGGCGGCCCGCCAGTTCAAGAAGGAGCGTCCCTATGGCGACGTGCTGTTCGTGCACGTTACCCTGGTTCCCTACATCGCCGCTGCCCACGAGGTGAAGACCAAGCCCACGCAGCACAGCGTGAAGGAACTGCGCTCCATCGGCGTGCAGCCCGACTTCATCGTGTGCCGCTCCGACCACGAGATCTCCGACGGCGTGCGCGAGAAGATCGCCCTGTTCTGCGACGTTTCCTCCGACGACGTTCTGGCCTGCATCGATGCGCCCTCCATCTACCAGGTGCCGCTTTCCCTGCACAGCCAGGAATTCGACATCAAGGTGCTCAAGCGCCTTGGCCTCGAGCAGCCCGAGATCGACCTTACCCCGCTCACCTCGTTCCTTTCCGCAGCTGAGGGCTGCGAAGGCCGCGTGGACATCGCAGTGGTGGGCAAGTACGTAAGCCTGCCCGACGCCTACCTTTCCATCATCGAGGCGCTCTACCATGCCGGCGTTGCCAACGGCGTGCATGCGGAAGTGCATCTTATCGATGGCGAAGAGCTGAATTCCCAGAACGTCGAGAGCGTCTTGGGCGGCATGGACGGGATCCTGGTTCCCGGCGGCTTCGGCCAGCGCGCGTTCGAGGGCAAGATCGAGGCGGCACGCTATGCCCGCGAGAACAACATCCCGTTCCTGGGTATCTGCCTGGGTCTTCAGGCTGCCGTGTGCGAGTTCGCCCGCAACGTTGCCGGCCTTGCCGGTGCCACTTCCGCCGAGTTCGACGAGGCCGCCGAGTACACGGTGATCGACCTCATGCCCGAGCAGGAAGATGTGGAAGACAAGGGCGGCACCATGCGCCTGGGCGCCTATCCCTGCAAGCTGGACAAGGATTCGCTTGCCTACCAGGTGTACGGCGAGGAGATCATCTACGAGCGCCATCGCCATCGCTACGAGGTGAACAACGCCTACCGCGACAAGCTCACCGAGGCCGGTCTGCGCATTTCCGGCCTTTCCCCTGATGGCCGCCTTACCGAGATGGTGGAGATCCCAGGCCATCCATGGTTCCTGGCAAGCCAGGCCCACCCCGAGTTCAAGAGCCGTCCCACCAAGCCCCACCCCTTGTTCGAGGGCTTCGTGGGCGCCGCGCTGAAGCATCGCGCGTAGCGTTCCTTGTGGTTTCGCGAAGCGGCATGCCCTCGGGTGTGCCGCTTTTTGCATTTCTGGAAGGGGAGTGGGTTCGGCTTGTTCTACTTGGAGGATTACCTGGGCTACCTGGTGGCCGAGCGCGGCGCTGCACCGGCAACGGTGCGCGCCTACCGCAACGACCTGGTCAGATACTGCGAGTTCCTAGCGGATGAGCGCGGAACCGCTTCCGCGCAAGAGGTGCAGCGCGCCGACATATCGGCCTACGTTACCTTTCTTTCGGAGGAAAGGAAGTTCCGTCCCTCCACCCTGGAGCGGCATATCTCGGTGATCAAGGGCTACCATCGCTTCCTGGTGCGCGAGGGGCTTTGCGGGAAAGACCCGTCCCAGGCCATCCCCTTGCCGCGCAAACCGAAGGCCCTGCCCGACGTGATCTCCATCGATCAGGCCACCCGCTTGCTGGACGGGATGCCCCGCGACACGCCCATCGCCCTTCGCGATGCCGCCATCTTGGAAGTGCTGTACGGCTGCGGCCTTCGTGTAAGCGAGCTGGTGGGGCTCAACCTGGATCGTGTCTACTTCGAAGAGGAGTGCCTTCGCGTGCTGGGCAAAGGCACGAAGGAACGCATCGTGCCCTTTTCAGGCATGGCGGCTAAGCGGATGCAGGAGTATCTGAACGACGCGCGGCCGAACCTGGTCAGCGCCAAAGCCGGCCCTACTTCGGCGGTGTTCCTGAATGCCCGCGGCGGGTGCCTTTCGCGGCAGAGCGTCCGCTCCATCGTTGCCAAGGCGGGCCTGGCCATAGGCGTGAAGGACCTTCACCCGCATACCTTGCGCCATTCGTTTGCCACGCACTTGCTGGAGGGCGGGGCCGACCTGCGAGCCATCCAGGAAATGCTGGGGCATGCCGACATTTCCACCACGCAGATCTACACCCACGTGCAGGCGAACCAGCTGCGCGAGGAGTACTTCGCCGCCCACCCGCGCAGTTAGGTGCTGCGCCGGCGCGAGCGGCGGTTGGGGCGCTTGCCGCCGAACATGGCCATGGGGTCCGCTGCTCCGAGACGACGGCGCGAGCGGCAACCGAAGCGTGCAAGTAGCCTTGCGCTCGCGCAGCGGCCTTGCTTCGTGTGGCGCGAAGCCGCTGTTTTCCGGCGGGCCGGGTGACCGCCAGGGACCGTTCTACCCGGCTTCCCCTTTCTTCCCCCTTTTCATCCAGAACCGCCACCGTTCCCACCTAGGGCTCCTTACTGCGCCTCAAATAAGGGGTTTCAGACCCCAATTATGGTGAAGATGTAACGTTCGATACGCGTTCAAACAAAATCCACCCCACCTCTTCCCCGGGCAATATATCCGATACATGGTGCTGTTTTTGCTATGCAATCACAACATCTTGTATCCTCTCGTCTTCCGAGCTTCCAAAAGCCAACCGATCGCGGGTTTGAGAGGGGAGAAGGTGGGGGAAAATCCCATTTTGTGTTGCGAGGTAGGGGGGCGTGACCTAAAATAACCTTCACGAGATACCCCAAGGAAGGAGGGAGGCGTGAACGAGCTTCTTGGCGAATTCAGTCGCAAGATCGACGCCAAGGGACGCTTGTCTTTGCCTGCCGATTTCCGCAAGGAACTCTCGGAAGATCTCAGGTTGACCCTCAGCATCGACAACAGCTGCCTCTACATCTTCGAAACGGAAGGCTTCAACAATTGGGTTGCCAGCCTTTTCGAGGCGCAGGGCGGCTTCAATGTCGGCAATGCCAAGATGGTCCGCCAAAGAACGCTGTTGAACGCTCGCGCCGGCAAGTGCGAGATCGACAACGTCGGTCGCATCAAGGTCCCTGCCTCGCTCCGCGAAACGGCAGGCCTCGATAAGGACGTCGTTGTCATCGGCAACGGCGATCACATCGAGATCTGGGATGAGGAGCATTGGAACCAGTTCGCGCTCGACACGGATCTTTCCTCGCTGTGCATGTAGCTGGTTTTGGTGTACGAACGATGACAAACGAATATCGGCATATTCCCGTTCTGCTTCCCGAGTGCATGAAGTACCTGCGCCTTTCCTCTGGAAAGCGCTACGTAGATGCAACCCTCGGCGGGGCAGGGCATTCCCTGGAAGCCGCAAAGCTCATCGGCCCTGAAGGCCATCTTATCGGCATCGACCAAGATGCGGTTGCCCGCGCAGCCGCAACCGAACGCTTGGCCGCCTTGCCCGACGAGGTTCGCCCGAAGGTAGACGTGCTTGCCGGCAACTTCGGGAATTTGGATTCCCTTCTTGTTTCTGCCCAGGTTCCCTCCATCGACGCCATCCTGTTCGATATCGGGGTTTCCTCGGTGCAGATAGACACACCTTCTCGTGGCTTCTCCTTTAAGGAGACCGGTCCTCTTGATATGCGGATGGATTCGAGTAATTCCACACTAACCGCAGCTGAGATCGTCAACACCTACAACGCAGCAGATCTCACTCGAATCATCCGTAACTATTCCGACGAGAAGTGGGCAAGCCGTATTGCCGAGTTCATCGTTGCGGCCCGCGAAGAGGCGCCGCTTCAGACGAGCGAACAGCTCGTCGAGGTCATCAAAGCCGCCGTGCCCGCTTCGGCGCGTCGCGCGGGCGGACATCCGGCCAAGCGCACGTTCCAAGCGCTGCGCATAGAGGTGAACGGCGAGCTCGACGTTCTGAAGAGCGGGCTCGAGTCGGCGGTTCGCTGGCTTGCTCCCGGCGGCCGCATCGCCGTGATCAGCTACCACTCGCTGGAAGACCGCATTGTCAAGGACTTTTTCCGCGAGTACTCGAAGGGATGCACATGCCCGCCGGACCTTCCGGTGTGCGTTTGCGGGAACAAGCCGATACTCAAGGTTGTCACGCGCAAGCCCGTGCTCCCAACCGAAGAAGAAATACAGCGCAATCCTCGTTCGCGCAGTGCAAAGCTCAGGGTGGCTGAGCGCTTGGACGAGAATGCATGAACGGAACGCCCTTTAAGAACCAGTAACGCAGCAGGGAGGTGAGCAGATGTCCGGCATGCCCGCATATCGCTATGACCATGCAATGCCCCAGCCCTCCCGGCACGAGCATCCCGCGCCTTCCGTGCATGTGGTGCGCGGCCGCAAGCATACTGCTTACCCCACGCTTTCCGACTTCCACGTCCTTGCCATCAAGGTGGGCGTTGCCCTTCTGGCCGTGTTCCTGGTAATCGGCTTCGTGCGCGTTGCCCTGGCCTCTGCCGCCTACAGCACCGCATCCGAGGCAAGCAGCCTCCGTGCGCAGATCTCCGACGCGCGCACCACGGGCGAATCCCTCGCTGTTCAGGAAAGCCTTCTTTCCAGCCCCAGCAACATCCGCACCGAGGCAGGTACCCGCCTTTCCATGGCAGCCGGCTCGGCCACGGAAACCATGACACTCTCTGTTGATCCTGTTGCCATCGATTCCGACGGCAACCTTTCCCTTGCGCAAAGCGTCGCCCGCCTTGCATCCCAGGGGTAGTTCCCATGGATTACCGGCCCCCTCGGCAGACGGGCTATCGCGGCCAGCGTCCGCGTGGTGACCAGCGCCCTCGCGCTCCCCGCGCCGACCGCGAGCAGCGCCCCCATCGCCACCCTGCCGCGTCGGGGATGGACTATGGCATGTTCAATGGCCGTCTGAACTGGCTTATCCTTATATTTGCCGCATTCGCCGTTATATTGGCGGGGCGCCTGATATGGCTGCAGATCATCGATGCCCAGAACAACCTGGACCGCGGCAGCTCGCGCGAGGTGACGGTGGATGTGCAGGCTCGGCGCGGCACCATCTACGACCGCAACGGCACGATCCTGGCAACAACGGTGGATGCCTACAACGTGTTCTGCCATCCCCATATGGTGGACACCGGCAAGGTGGACCAACTGGCGAACGCCCTTTCCGCGGCGTTCGGCGGCGAGGCACAGGATTACAAGAACAAGATCACCCAGGACACGAACTTCGTCTACCTCTATAAGGGCGCCGACGAAGAGGCCATGAAGAAGATCAAGGAGCTCGGCATCGACGGGGTCGATTTCGAGAAGACCACCAAGCGCGTGTACCCGTGCGGTTCGGTGGGAAGCCAGATCATCGGCGTGTTGAACTCTGACGGCAAGGCGCTTACCGGCTTGGAGCTGTACTACGACGACATCCTGGGCGGCACCGCCGGGCGCAAGACCACGGAGTACAGCAAGGAAGGCGTTCCCGTTCCCGGCACCGAGAAGGTTACCGCGGAAGTGGTGGACGGCAAGGACATCGTCCTTTCCATCGACGTGGACATGCAGGAAAAGCTCGAGGAATCGCTTGCGGTGCGCGTCGAGGAAGTGCAGGGCAAAACCGGCTCGGCCATCCTGATGGACTCCGCCACCGGCGAGATCTACGCATGCTCGTCTTCGCCCACCTTCGACATAACCAACATGACCGAGGTGAAGGAAGGCGCCACCAACCTTTCGGGCATCTCCTCTGCCTACGAGCCCGGCTCCATCATGAAGCCGCTTACCATGCTGGCCGCGCTTTCGGACGGCAAGGTGAACGGGGATACCATCTATTACTGCCCCAACAAGCTCACCGTGGACAGCTACACCATCACCGACTCGCATGCGCGCGAATCGCAGGACATGTCGGTTTCCCAGATCATCGCCGAGTCGTCGAACGTGGGCATTTCCCTGGTGGCGCAGGATTTGACGTTCACGCGCCTGTACGACTATATCCAGCAGTACCAGCTGTGCCAGAAGACGGGCGTCGACTACCCCGGCGAGGCTTCGGGCAGCGTTGCCGCGCGCGACCAGTGGACCACTGTGCAGGGCTACAACATCAGCTTCGGTCAGGGCCTTACCACCTCGCCCATAGAGATGGTGCGCTTCTACGGCGCCCTGGCCAACGACGGCGTGGCGTGCACCCCGCATTTCCTGGTGGACGTTCCCAGCGAAGGTTCCGCCCGAACCTACGAAACGTCCCAGATCACCGACCGGGTTGATTGCATAACCACGCTGGAGGGCATGATGCAGCAGGTGGTCGAGAGCGGCACCGCAACCGATGCCCAGATAGACGGCTACCGCGTGGTGGGCAAGACCGGCACGGCCGAGATCGCGTCGGAGACGGGCGGCTACCAGCAGGGGATGTACAACCTCTCGTTCGTGGGCTATCTGCCCGACACCTCCACCAACTTGGTGTGCTTTGTGGGGGCTACGGATGTTCCCGGCGAGAGGAAAACCGTCCCTGCGTTTCGGGATATAATGGCGTTTGCGATTGATCGCTACAACATCACTCAGAATTGAGGTTCCTATGACCCAGAAGACATGCGGAGAGCTATTCTCGGGCATTGATTGCACCATCATCGGCAATGCCGACGAGCCCGTTTCCGGCATCGCCTACCGTAGCGATGCAGTGGTTCCCGGCGATGCGTTTTGCTGCATCGTCGGCCTGAAGAGCGACGGCCACTCCTATGCGCAGGACGCCATCGACCGCGGCGCCCGCGTGCTCATCGTTGAGCGCAAGGTGTACCTGGCCGACGCATCCGATGTCACCGAGGTTGTGGTGAAGGACTCGCGCAAGGCCATGGCCCGCATGGCTTCCCGTTTCTACGGCGAGCCCAGCAAGGCGTTTTCCCTGGTGGGAATCACGGGAACCAACGGCAAGACCACCACGACCTACCTGGTGGACCATATCGCCCAGGCCCTGGGAAGCCGCACCGGCCTTATCGGCACGGTGGGTATTTCCGTTGCCGGCGAAAGCCAGCCCTCAACGCACACCACGCCCGAATCGCCCGACCTGCAGGGCCTCCTCGCGCAGATGCGCGATGCGGGCTGCGGCGTGGTTTCCATGGAGGTGAGTTCGCACGCGCTCGACCTTGACCGCACCTGGGCCACCGATTTCGCGGTAACCGCGTTCACGAACCTCACGCAGGACCATCTTGACTACCATAAGACCTTCGAGTCGTACTTCGCCGCCAAGGCGCGCCTGTTCTCGAAGGACTATCCCGCCAAGCGCGTTATCAACATCGAGGGGAAGTGGGGCAAGGAGCTGCTGAAGCGCTGCTCCGCCAACGAGGACGCCATCATCACCACCGGCTTCGACGCTTCGGCGCAGATCCATCCCGTTAACGTCGAGTACGGCGTTTCCAGCACCACGGTGGAGCTTTCCGTGCGCGGCACGGTGCATACGCTCACCTATCCGCTGGTGGGCCGCTTCAACGTGGAGAACGTGATGACGGCGTTCGGCATCGCCCTTCAACTGGGCTATTCGCCTTCCGCCATCGTCGGCGCGCTGCGCGATGCCCCGGCCATTCCCGGCCGTCTGCAGCGCATCAAGGCGGAAAACGACGGCGGCGTTTCGGTGTACGTCGACTACGCCCATACGCCCGATGCGCTCGAGAACGCCATCGCCTCGGTCTCTGCCCTGGTTGAAGACGGCCACCGCACCCTGGTGGTGTTCGGCTGCGGCGGCGACCGCGATGCCAGCAAGCGCCCCATCATGGGCAAGGCGGCGCTGGCGGCTGACTACGCCGTGGTGACCTCCGACAACCCGCGCACGGAAGACCCGCAGGCCATCATCGACGACATCGTCGACGGCATGCGCGAAGGCCAGGGCCGCTTCGACGTGGTTCCCGACCGCGCCGAGGCCATCGAGCGCGCCATCAGCCACGCGCAGGCGGGCGACGCCGTGCTCATCGCGGGCAAGGGCCACGAGGATTACCAGATCGTGGGCACCGAGAAGCACCACTTCGACGACCGCGAGGTAGCGGCCGCAGCACTTCAGAAGGTGTTCGGATAACCGCCATGCAGTTCTCTATCAGCAAGCTGGCCTCCGTCTTGGAGGCCCAAGTCGTGGTACCCGCCGCCGATGGCGAGCGCGTTGCCGGCGGCATTACCTGGGATTCCCGCGAAGTGGCCCCGGGCAGCCTGTACGTTGCGCTTCCCGGTGAGAAGGTGGACGGGCACACGTTCATCCCTGCTGCGTTCGAGGCCGGCGCCGTTGCGGCGCTTGCCATGAGCCAGCCCAGTGAAGAGGCGGTCGCCGCGGCGAAGAAGGCGGGCGGCGCCATCCTTCTGGTGGAATCCACCTTCGATGCGTTCCCGAAGCTGGCGCGCGCATGGCGTGCGTGCCTGAAGGGCCAGGTTGTCGCCCTCACCGGTTCCATGGGGAAGACCACCACGAAGAACCTTACGCGCGACGTGCTTTCCACCGCGCTTTCCGGTTCCGCCACCAAGGCGAACCAGAACAACGAGCTGGGCGTTCCGCGAACCGTGCTGGATGCCTCCGCCGAAAACGACTTCACCGTGGTGGAGATGGGCATGCGCGGCCTGGGCCAGATTTCCGGCCTGGTCGATTTCGTGCGCCCCACCGTTTCCGTGATAACGAACGTGGCGGAGTGCCATCTTGAGCTGCTGGGCTCGATGGAGAACATCGCCCGCGCCAAGGCCGAGGTGCTGGAAACGCTGCAGGCCGGTAACGTTGCCGTGCTGAACGCCGCCGATGCCTTCACGCCGAAGATCCGCGAATGGCAGAAGCTGGAGGAGCGTGGCATCGAGGTGCTGCTCTTCGACGGTTCGGGCAATGCTGCGGCAAACAGCGACGCTACCGCCTTCGCAACCGATATCCAGTTGGATTCGGAAGGCCGCCCCAGCTTCGTGCTGCATCTGCCAAGCGGCAGCTTCCCCTGTTCGCTTGCGCTGCGCGGTGCCCATAACGTGAACAACGCCTGCGCCGCCGCTGCGGTTGCCTGGCGTTTGGGGGTCCCCGCCCAAAGCATCGTTTCCGGCTTGGCTGCTTCGCAGGCCGAATCGGGCCGGCAGGAAGTGCTTCGCTCCAAGGCCGGCATCACGGTGGTGAACGACGCCTACAACGCCAACCCCGATTCCATGTGCGCTTCCCTTTCCGTTCTGTGCGCCATGGACGTGCCCGGCAAGCGCTATGCCGTGCTGGGTGACATGGGCGAACTGGGCGCCTACACCGAAGAGGGCCATCGCAAGGTCGGCGCCTTCGTAGCCGCCTCCAAGGTCGACGAGCTTATCTGCGTGGGCGAGCTTTCCCGCACCATCGCAAGCGCCGCGCGCGCTGCAGGGTTCCCATCTGCGAATATCCTTCAGGCGGAAAGCCGCGAAGAGGCGTTGGCCTACCTTACCGAACATGCCGCTTCAGGGGATGCCGTGCTGGTGAAGGCATCGCATTCCATGGAGCTTGATCGTATAGCCAAGGGGTTGTTGAGCTAGCTATGGTTTCCTTCTCTCAGTATCCGACGTTCGTCGTGTTCCTTTCGGTGTTCTTGGGCGCCGCGGTCACGATGGTGCTTATGCCGTTGTTCATCAAGTTCCTGCGCTCGCATCTTATCGGGCAGCAGGTTCGAGCCGACGGCCCGGAAAGCCATCTGGTGAAGCAGGGTACGCCTACCATGGGCGGCATCATCATGCTCATCGCCGCCACGGTTGTGGTGGCCATCCTGGCAGAGCCCGTGCCCGAGACCTGGCTCATCCTCGCCGCCGTGCTGCTTACCGGCGCACTCGGCCTGTTCGACGACGCTTCCAAGGTTGCCCATGAGCGTTCGCTGGGCCTTACGCCCAAGGCGAAGCTGGTGGGCCAGTTCGTCATCTCCACCGCGTTCGTTCTGGCGGCAGTGAACTGGCTGGGCGTTGCCCCCACGGTGGAAATCCCCTTCGTGTTCACGTTCGACCTGGGCGTGCTCACCACCACGCTTCCCATCACCGCCCCTACGGGCGAGCTGTTCAGCATTCCCTGGCTCTACGTCATCTTCGCTGACATCCTGCTTATGGGGATGAGCAACGCCACCAACCTGACCGATGGTCTGGACGGCCTGCTGGGCGGCACTTTCATGGTGGTTGCTGTGGTAATGGCGGCCATCACCTTCCGCGCCGGCCTGCTCGATTCAGCCATCATCGCCGCGGCGCTTGCCGGCTGCTGCATCGGCTTCCTCTGGTTCAACTCGTACCCGGCCGATATCTTCATGGGCGATACCGGATCGCTTGCCATGGGCACCGCCTTGGGTTGCCTGGCTATCGTCTCCAAGACCGAGGTGCTGGTGCTCATCATCGGCGGCCTGTTTGTGGTGGAGGCCCTTTCGGTAATCATCCAGGTGGGCTACTTCAAGCGCACGCGCAAGCGCCTGTTCCTTATGGCGCCGCTCCATCACCACTTCGAGAAGAAGGGCTGGAGCGAGGTGAAGGTGGTTATCCGCTTCTGGATCATCTCCGCAGCGCTGGCCGCTTTGGGATTCTGCTTGTACTTTGCAAAGACGTTGGTGGGGTAGGACATGACGGCATCTTTCGACACTTCGAAGAAGAAGGCTCCGGTTTCGCTGGGATCGGTGCTCATCCTGGGTTTGGGCAAGTCGGGCAAGGCGGCAGCGGCGTACTGCGCCGACCTGCTCGGCTCGCGCGTTGACAAGCTGGTTATCGCTGCGGGCGAGCAAAACGACGCATCGCGTGCGGCCGCTGCCGAGTACCAGGCGAAGGGCGCAACGGTGCTGTTCGACACGTACCGCTTCGCCGATCAGTACGACCTGTGCATTGTAAGCCCGGGCATCTCGGAGAACTCCGATTTCTACCAAGCTGCCAAGGCGGCCTCCGCCGAGGTGGTCAGCGAAGTCGAGTTCGCGTGGCGCGAAAGCGCCGCCGATTCCGTTTGGGTGGCCATCACGGGCACCAACGGCAAAACCACCACCACGTCGCTTGCCGCCCATATCCTGCAAACGTGCGGGAAGCGCGCTGCGGCGGTGGGCAACATCGGCGATACCTGCCTGGAAGCGGTGGCTTCGGGCAAGGTGGACTGCTATGTTGCCGAGGTCTCCTCGTATCAGCTCGCCTCCACGGTGGATTTCGCACCCGACGTGGCCGTTCTGCTGAACATCACGCCCGACCACCTGAAGTGGCACGGCAGCTTCGAGGCGTATGCGGACGCCAAGCGCAAGATCTACGCCAACTGCGGCAAGGGCTGCACAGTGGTGCTCGACGCCACCAACGATGTGGTACGCGCCGACGTGAAGATGATCAAGGCCGCTATCGCCGCCGATCAGGGCTTCGACTACATCCCCATGGGAACCTGCCGCGGCCTGCACGAGAACATGCGCGAAGACGCATGCGGCTCTGCTGCGGGCGCGTTCTTGGACGAAGGCGTGCTCACGGTGGACTTCAAGGGCGTGAAGCATGCCCTGTGCAGCGAGTCCGACCTGCAGATAAAGGGCGAGCACAACGCATCCAACGCCTTGGCGGCTGCATCTGCGGCCATTGCCCTGGGCTGCGACGACGCCAAGATCGTGGAAGGGCTGAAGTCGTTCGCTCCCCTGGAGCATCGCATCGAGCCCTGCGGAACGGTTCAGGGCGTGCAGTGCTACAACGATTCCAAGGCCACCAATGTGGATGCGACGCTGAAGGCCCTGGCGGCGTTCGGCGCGAAGCGCCCCATCGTTTTGCTGGGCGGCTGCGACAAGGGCACCGACCTTGCCGAGCTGGTTGCCGCCGCCGAAAAGCACTGTAAGTCCGTGGTGTGCTTCGGCGCTGCCGGCGAGCGCTTCCTGAAGGCGTTCGAGGGCGCAAGCCTGCCGGTGTATTCCGCCGGCAACCTTGAATCGGCCCTGGACACGGGCTTGGCCAACGCCGAGCCGGGCGACATCCTCACGCTTTCCCCTGCCTGTTCTTCCTTCGACGAGTTCAGCTGCTTCGAAGAGCGCGGCGAGGTGTTCAAGCGCCTGGTGGCTCAGCGGGCAACAGAGCGGGGTGCGTAGGCAAACGATGTCCCGGGAGCGAAACACAGAACCTAAACGCAGCAAATCGCCCTCAAGATCATTCCTGAAAAGCGCTCCGGCGCAAGAGATGGTGCCCCGGCTGATGGTTGCCCTTTCCACCCTGTATCTGCTGGTGGTGGGCCTTGTCATGGTGTACTCGTCTTCCTCCATCACCTCTCTTGTGGAACAGGGGGACCCGCTGGGGGAGGCCATGAAGCAATGCGTCTTCGCCGTTCTGGGCACGGCAATTGCCGTTGCGGTGGCGAAGTTCGTCGGCGAAGATGCTTGGCGCGGCAAGATAGGCGATTGGTTCTATTTTGCCTGCATTATCGTCTTCGTTCTCACATTCCTAATGGGCACGGTTGGCCTGGGCGCGAAGCGCTGGCTCGTTATCGGCCCTATCTCCATTCAGGGCTCTGAGTTCGCCAAGATCGCCTTCGTCATGATGGCGGCCCGCTTCGTCGAGGAGTTCCGCGAAGGCGGCCTCGATTTCAGGGCGGCCATGAAGAAGGGCGCCTTGTTCATCGCGCTCCCGCTGCTGGCGTTCGTGCTCGGTGCGCAGTCTGACCTGGGCACCACGATCATCTGCCTGGTGGGCGTCGGCGTTGTGGTGTGGCTGGGCGGACTTTCCTGGCGCACCACGGCGTTCGTCTTCTTGGCGGTGGCAGCGGTAGGGGTCATCGCCGTCCTCGTTGCCCCCTACCGTTTGCAGCGCCTGATGAATTTTTCCGACCCTTGGGCCGATGCGCAGAACACGGGCTACCAGCTGGTGCACTCGTTCAAGGCGCTTGCTTCCGGTGGGCTGCTCGGCGTGGGCATCGGCAACTCGTACGAGAAGCTGCTGTACCTCCCCGAGGCCGAGACCGACTTCATCTTCGCCATTGTGGGCGAGGAGATGGGCCTTCTCGGCTCGTTTTCGGTCATCGTCGCCTTCATGTTCTTCCTGGTGGGCGGCTTCAGCATCGCCAAGCAGGCGCAGAGCCCGTTCATGTCGCTGTTCGCCGCGGGCCTTACCGTGATGATCGTGTTCCAGGCGTTCCTGAACATATCGTGTGTGGTGGGCTTGGCGCCGACCACGGGCAAGCCCCTTCCGTTCATATCGTCGGGCGGCTCTTCGCTGCTCTCCTCGCTGATGCTGGTGGGGGCACTGCTCTCCATTTCCTTCAGCTCCAGCAGCGAAGGGGAGTACCGTCAGCGCCGCGACAACCTGAGGGTCGTCTCTGCCGATCGCCGCGCCCCTTCCGATCGTCACCCTGCCGACGATCGCCACGAGGGAAGGCGCCCCTCCTCTTCCGGCAGCCGCCGCGACGGCTATAGTGATAGGGGCCCCGGCATCCGCATATCGCAGCGGCTGGACAGCGGCGTGATCTCGGTGCTGCCGCCCATGCGAACAGGCGGATCGCCCGCACAAGCAACATACGCCCGCCAAGTTCGGGCTCAAAGGAGGTAGCTGTCATGCGCGTAGTTCTTTCCGGTGGCGGCACTGCCGGCCACATCAACCCGGCGCTCGCCTTGGCCGAGGTTCTTCAAGAGCATGGCCACGAGGTGTTCTATGCCGGCACGCCCACGGGCGTGGAATCGAAGCTCGTCCCTGCGGCGGGCATCCCGTTCAAGGGGTTCGAGGCGGCAGGGTTCGACCGCAGCCATCCGCTTACGCTGGTCAAGGGCCTGAAGAAGATCAACTCTTCCGCCAAGAAGGCCACCAAGTGGTTCCTGGAGATCAAGCCCGACGTGGTCGTGGTGTTCGGCGGATATGTGTGCCTGCCGGTGGGGCAGGCCGCCAAGCGCATGGGCATCCCGCTGGTGATACACGAGCAGAACTCCGTCATGGGCATGGCCAACGACTTCCTGTGCAAGGACGCTGCCGCCGTGTGCCTGACCTACAAGGTTGCGGGCAACAACGTCAAAGACCAGAGCAAGGTGCTGGTAACGGGCAATCCGGTGCGCTCTTCGGTGCTGAAGGCCACGCGCGAGGAAGGCCGTGATTACCTGGGCATCCCGCAGGATGCGACCATGCTGCTGGTATTCGGTGGAAGCCTGGGCGCCCGCCACATCAACACGGCCCTGGTTGCCATGAAGGACCGCCTTATGGAGATGGACAACGTCTACGTTGTGCACATCACCGGCCCTAAGGAACTGGACACGGTGAACGAGGCGCTCGCCCTTACCGACGAGCAGAAGAAGCGCTACTTCGCCATGGGCTATCAGGACCATATGGGCGAAACGCTTGCGGCTGCCGACCTCATCGTTTCCCGCGCCGGCGCATCGTCGCTGGCCGAGATCTCGGCCCGCTGCATCCCCGCCGTCCTGGTTCCGTTCCCGCACGCCACCGCCGACCATCAAACGGTGAACGCCGCCGAATACGTTCAGCGCGGCGCGGCGGTGCTCATCAAGGACGACAAGGTCGAGGACCCGCAGTTCGAGAAGATCGTGTTCGCCCTGCTGGAAGACCCGGAAACGCGCGCCGGCATGCGCGAGGCGGCGGCCACCTTCGAAACGCAGGACGCTGCAAGCCGCCTGTGCGACGTGGTGGAGCTTGTCGCCAAGAAGAAGTAGACGGCAGGGCTAGGCCGCAGGGCATTGGGGCCGAAAGCCCCGAGCAGCAGCCGGCTGCCTTTGCTGCAGGGCATTCCGCAATAGTTATGTGAGATTGGGCCGCCTTGGCGCCAGCCGCTAAGATAAAGGGCAGTCCCAAGGAGGTTATACGCGGTGGAGAATCGCATCGAAAAAGTTCATTTCATCGGCGTCGGAGGCGTGGGCATGAGCGGCATCGCCCATGTTGCCAAGGACCAGGGTATGGAGGTTTCCGGCTCTGACCTGCGCGAAAGCCGTTATACCGAGCAGCTGCGCGAAGCGGGGGTGAAGGTCTTCATCGGCCAGAAGGCCGAGAACCTTTCCGGCATCGACCCTGACGTGGTGGTGGTTTCCACCGCCATCCTGCAGAACAACCCCGAGCTCATGGAAGCCCAGCGTCGCAACATCCCCATCTGGCACCGCGCCAAGATGCTCGCTGCCCTTGGGGTGGGGAAGAGCACGCTGGCGGTTGCCGGCACGCACGGCAAGACCACCACTTCCTCCATGCTCGCCTCGGTTCTCGACGAGCTGGGTTGCGACCCCACGTTCCTGATCGGCGGCATCGTGCGCGCCTACGGCACCAATGCCCACAGCGGCAAGGGCGAGTACTACGTGGTCGAAGCTGACGAGAGCGACAAGTCGTTCACCTACCTCGACCCGGCATCGGTGCTGGTCACCAACATCGAGGCCGACCATCTTGACCATTACAGCGACCTGGACGAGATCTACCGCCTGTTCGGCGACTTCATCGCGTCCGTGCACGAAGACGGCTACGCCGTGGTGTGCGGCGACGATGCCGAGCTGGTGAAGGTTGCCCGCGCTACGGGCGTGAAGGTGCTCACCTACGGCTTCGGCGCCGAATGCGACACGGTGGTGTCGAACTACGTGCCGAAGGGCGTTTCCACCTCGTTCGACGTGAAGCTTCCCGATGGCACGGTTCTGAACTGCTGCATCAAGCAGAATCCTGGGCGCCACAACGCCCTGAACGCAGCCGGCGTGCTCACCCTGCTGCAGACGCGCGGCTTCGACATGCAGAAGGCTGCCGAGGCGATGGGCTGCTTTGCCGGCGTCCGTCGCCGCTTCGACCTGGTTGGTGAGGCGGACGGCGTCACCATCCTGGACGACTACGCCCATCATCCCACCGAGATCGCCGCAACCATCGCGGCGGCGTGCGATCTTGGCTACCGCCGCGTGTGCGTGCTGTTCCAGCCGCACCGCTATTCCCGTGTGGGGCTGTTCACCGACGTGCTGCACGACGAGTTCGGCCGTGCGTTCGACCAGGCCGACCTGGTTGCCTTCACGGATGTCTACCCTGCCGGCGAAACCCCTGTCCCGGGCGTTTCGGGCAAGACGTTCATGCAGCCCATCTTCGACAATCCGGAGCATCCCGAAGGCCTCCACTACATCGACCGCCGCCTTGACGTGGTTCCCTACATGATCGAGCGCCTGCATCCGGGCGACCTGGTTATCACCATGGGCGCCGGCGACATCACGGCTATGGGCCCTGCTTTGCTGGAGGGCTTGCGCGAGCGCGAAGCGAGCCATGCATAATGTGCGCTCGCCACGCATCTGAACTGGAGCTTTTGCGCTTCGACGAGGAATTCGACGGCTCGGTGAAGCTGGACGAGCCCATGGCTCGCCATACCACGTACCGCATCGGCGGCCCTGCCCGTGCGTTTGCGGAGGTGAACTCCATCGCCGCGCTCGGCACGCTGCTGAAGGTGTGCGCCGAAGAGGGCTTGCCCTACTATGTGGCGGGCAAAGGCTCCAACCTCCTGGTTTCGGATGCGGGCTATAAAGGCGTGGTGCTCTCCCTGGCGGGCGAGTTCCGCACCTGGCGCTTCAGCGACGAAGACGCCATGGTCACGGTAGGGGCGGGCACCATGCTCTCGCGCCTGGTGCAAGAGGTGTTCCACAACGGGCTTACCGGCATGGAATTCGCCGTGGGCACCCCGGGCACCGTGGGCGGCGCCCTGGTGCAGAACGCGGGTACGGCCACCGACTGGGTAGGCAGCCGCGTGGTTTCCGCAACGACGTACTGCCTTGAGCAGGGTTTGCGCCGCTACGTTGCAACCGACCTCGAGTGGGGCTACCGGTCGTCGTCGTTCGCTCCCGGCGAAGTGCTGGTGGAATGCGAGCTGCGGCTGGAAAGGGGTTATCCCGGCAACATCAACGAGCGCATGAGCGAGCTGCTGAGGCGCCGCAAGGAAAGCCAGCCGCTCGAGTTCCCCTCGTGTGGCAGTGTTTTCGTGAACCCCGAGGGCGAATCGGTGGCGCGCCTTATAGAGGAAGCGGGCCTGAAGGGCCTGCGCCATGGCGATGCCCAGATATCGGAAAAGCATGCCAACTTCATCGTGAACAGGGGAAACGCAACCGCTGCCGATGTTTTGGCATTGATAGCGAAGGTCAAGGAAGAAGTAAGGGGGCGTTATGGCGTCGAGCTCCAGACAGAGGTCAAGCTACTCGGCTTCGAGTAGGCCCTCTCCGCGCAGCCGCACCTCGGCGCGCCCCTCTACCGTGAAGGGCCGTCCCAGCCAGGGGCGCTCCCTGCGTCCTTCCGCTTCGGCCCGCTCGGGCATGGGCGGCTCCCGGCCCTCTTCGCGCGGCTACGGCCAAGGGCGCCCGAGCGCACGTGGCGCTTCTGCCGCCGCACCATTGCGCTCGGTAAGCGTCTCCGAGGTGCGCAACGCCTCGCGCTACCGCCAGCGTGCGGCGAAATCCCATCGCATCATGGGCGCGCTCATCGCCGTTGTCGTGGTTGTCGCGGTGCTGGGCATCGGCGGATTCGCCCTTTCCAGCTCCGGCGCGTTCAAGGTGGAAAGGGTCACCGTTTCGGGGGCCAACCATATATCCAGCGAAGACCTTACCCAGCTTGCGGCCGTTCCCGAGGGCACAACGCTTCTGAATGTGGACGCCAACGGCATCAGCTCGCGCTTGACCTCGAACGCCTGGGTGAAAAGCGCTTCGGTAGACCGCGTGTTCCCCGATACGCTGAACCTGAGCATCACCGAGCGCGAGGTCTCGGCCGTGGTCTCGGTAACGGTGGACGAGTCGAACACGGTGGAGCGCTGGGCGCTTTCCTCCGACGGCATGTGGCTGTGCAAGATCCCCGACAACCGCGAAAGCGCCGAGGCCCAGGCGCTGCCAAGCCAGGTGTTCGAGGACGCCGACAACGCGCTGGAGATCACCGACATCCCGTACGGCTCCAAGCCCGAGGCCGGTTCGTACTGCAACAACGCCAACGTGGAGAACGCGCTGGGCGTCATCGACGGCATGACCACCGAGCTCGCCGGCCAGGTGAAAAGCGTTGCCGCGGCCAGCAGCGAGTCCACCACGCTCACCCTGCAGAACGGCATCGAGATCGCGTTCGGCAGCTCCAAGGACATCCGCGACAAGGAGCGCGTGTGCCTGCAGCTGATGGCGGAACACGAGGGCAAGATCTCCTATATTAATGTTCGTGTTGTGAATAAACCCGTTTGGCGCTCGCTGTAACGCCCGATGGGAGCCGTCGCAGCTTTGCAAACGTATGCGCGGCGTGTAAAATAACCCAAGTGTCCCTCTGGCCGTGTGCGCCCAGACGGGTCAACGCTGAAAAGAAATCGAAAGCGAGCAGATAATGCAACAGATACTTGGCAATGACAATCTCGCGGTAATCAAGGTTGTCGGCGTAGGCGGTGGCGGCACCAACGCCGTGAACCGCATGGTCGAAGCCGGCATCAAGGGCGTCGAGTTCATCGCCGTCAACACCGACCGCCAGGCGCTCCTGCTCTCCGATGCCGACACCACCATCCACATCGGCGAGGAGATCACCCGTGGCTTGGGCGCTGGCGCAAACCCCGAGGTTGGCTGCCAGGCAGCTGAGGAATCCCGCTCCGAGATCCGCGAGGCACTTGCCGACGCCGACATGGTGTTCGTAACCGCCGGCGAAGGCGGCGGCACCGGCACCGGCGCAGCCCCCGTTGTTGCCGAGATCGCACGCGAGGAAATCGGTGCGCTTACCGTTGGTATCGTTACCAAGCCCTTCTCGTTCGAAGGCCGTCTGCGCCGCAACCAGGCGGAGCAGGGCATCGATTACCTGTCCCAGAAGGTTGATACGCTCATCGTCATCCCCAACGATCGCCTGCTCGAGATCGTTGAGAAGAAGACCAGCATGCTCGACGCCTTCCGCATCGCCGACGACACGCTTCGTCAGGGCATCCAGGGCGTTACCGACCTCATCACCATCCCCGGCCTGATCAACCTCGACTTCGCCGACATCCGCACCGTTATGAAGGATGCGGGCACTGCAATGATGGGCATCGGCATCGCCGAGGGCGATTCCCGCGCGCTCGACGCTGCGCAGCAGGCCATCAACTCCAACCTGCTCGAAACCTCCATCGCCGGCGCATCGCGCATCCTGTTCTCCATCGCTGGTGGTCCCGACCTGGCCCTTTCCGAGGTCGATGAGGCCGCTAAGGTCGTCGAAGCCGTTGCCGACGAGAACGCCAACATCATCTACGGCCAGATCGTCGACCCCGAGCTGGGCAACACCATCCGCATCACCGTTATCGCCACAGGCTTCAAGGCGGGCGCACCGCAACAGCCGCTCGACTTCGGCCGTCGCGACAACATGTTCTCTTCCACGGCTCCGAAGCAGGAAAGCAGCTCGCGTCCGCTGTACTCTTCCCAGCCCCGCTTCGCCGACGAGGACTACATCCCCGACTTCCTGAAGCGCCAGTAAAGGTACTGCAACCAGCCCCATTCGCTTTCACGTAAGAAGGCTTTTATGACGACCCTTGTTCTTCCCCTGCCAGAGTTGACCAAGGGTCGTTTTGCGTCCTTGGATGTCTATACCGACGAGCCCTTGTTCAGGGCAACGGGGGTGCGCATCGCCTTCACCACCCGCCAGGGCGGGGTGAGCGAGGGCTGCTACGGCTCGCTCAACCTGGGGCATCACGTTGACGACAACCTGAGTGCCGTGATGGAGAACCGTGCCATAGTGCAACGTTCCTTCAGCTGTGCGGATGCTCCGCTCATCGTTCCCAACCAGGTGCATGGGGATGCGCTGGTTCACATTTGCGATGCCGGCGATGCGGAATCTGTGCAGCAGCAAGCTGCCGAAGGTGCCGATGGTGTGCTGGTGGAAGCCCCGGGTGTTGCGACGTTGCTGTGCTTCGCGGACTGCGTGCCGGTGATAATCGTTTCCCCAACCGGGCACTTTGCCGTGGTGCATGCCGGCTGGCGCGGGGTGGACAACCTCATTGCCGCCAAGGCCGCCCAAGCGCTGGCGCAGGCGGATGCCGAAGAGCTGGGGCAGGGCGCTGTCTCGCTGCTGAACGTGTACCTCGGCCCGCATATCGGCGCCGAGTGCTTCGAGACGGGCGAGGACGTGCACGCCAAGTTCCGGCAGAAGTTCGGTGAAGATTGCGTATACGACCGCTCGCACATCAGCCTTTCCGCAGCATTGCGCATCCAGCTTCAGCGCATCGGCGTTTCGGCTGAGCGAATCTGCGACCTGGGAAAATGCACGGTTTGCAGCAACGAAGAGTTCTTTTCGTACCGGGCGCAAGGCGGCGTGTGCGGCCGCCATGGGGCATTCGCGTGCCGCTTCCCGGCCAACTAACGCAGCCGTCTGAAGGCCTTGCGGCCGGTTGGCCTGGTGCCGTCCGATTTCCGGCAAGCTAGTTCAGTCGCCCCACTGCTGCCTCGACGGCCGTCCCGGCGCCGTTCGGCGGCCGACCCTCGCAGTCGGGCGGCTGGTCCATCGTCGCCTCGGCGGCCGGTGCAGCGCTGTTCGAGGGCTTGCCCTGCGCCGTCCCAAACCTTCGGGTTTCTGTCCCTTTGCAACCGGTTCGGCCTTGCGGGGCTGCAATCGCGGTATCCTAGGCTCAAAGACCAAGGAGGCCAAGGTGAGTACGGCTACACGTTATACGAAGGTGCATGAGAAGGTTGTTCGCGAGTGCCAGGCGGCAGGGCGCAACCCTGAAGAGGTAACGCTTCTGGCGGTTTCCAAGACCGTCGACATCGACCAGGTTGAGCTTGCCATCCAGGCGGGCGCCACCGCATTCGGCGAGAACCGCCCCGACGAGCTGGTGCGCAAGCAGAAGGCGTTCCCCGACATGCAGTGGCACTTCATCGGCAACATCCAGTCGCGCCATATCAAGAACATCGTGTCTGCGGCCGCGCTCATCCATTCGGTGTGCAAGGAAGAGCACCTTGCCAAGATCAACGCGGCGGCAAAGGCCCAGGGCAAGGTGCAGCGCGTGCTCTTGGAAGTGAACGTGTCGGGCGAGCAGAGCAAGAGCGGTTTTACGCCTGACCAGGTGAAAGGCATCATCGATAGGGCTTCAGCGCTGGAAAACGTGGCAATCGAGGGCCTTATGACCATGGCTCCCCGCGCGCAAGAGGAAGCCATCCATGCCACGTTCAAGGGGCTTTCCCAGCTGGAAAGCGAACTGAGCAGCCAGCTTGCCGAAGAGGGTTCCCCGGTGCATTTGTCTGCACTTTCTATGGGAATGACCGAAGACTGGCCGGTTGCCATCCATTACGGCACTACGATTGTAAGGATAGGGCGCGCCATCTTCAGCGATGAGTTCGAAGAGGCATAAGCGCCTATTTTTTGCGAAAGAACCGATCGGAAGAGGATAACCGCTATGGATTTCCCGCGTCCCTCCATGTCTGCCAGCAACATCATCGGCGATCTGAAGGACAGATTCGGCTTGGGCGGCGGCAGCAGCAGCCGTCGTAACGACGATGCCTATTATGACGACGCCTACTACGACGATTACGACGAGCCTGCCGCTTCTGGCGCATACGACAACCGCGGCTCCGATTCGGCCGACCCGTACGACCGCCTGGAGTACACCACCCGTTCCACGGGTGCCCATTCGCGCAGTTCGCGCCGCTATGGCTCGGCAAGCCTGGTCAGCTCGAACGACATCCGCGCTACCACCAGCGCTTATGGCGTGTACGACTCCTCGGCCACCCAGGCCATGCCTTCCTACGCCCAAAGCCCTGCGGTGAGCGAGCCGGCGCGTCCTTCTTCCAGCGAGGTTGCCGAATCGCTCAGCACGCCTGCGGGCGGCTACGGCGATTTCGTTTCCCCGTACAAGCGCAGCGGTGCCGCCCCATCCAGCTCCGCAATCTCTTCGCCGGGGCTGGACTCCCTGTTCACCCCCTCTACGGGCTCTGCCGCCACTGCCTCTTCCGATGGCGCTGCGTCTGCTGGCTCTGCAACGAAGAGCTCCGCCCGCGAAGTCGTGGTGCTGAAGCCCACCAGCTACGACGACGTTTCCTCTGTGGCGCAGTCGGTGCGTTCCGGCCACATCGTGGTGCTCTCCCTGCGCGGCACCGATGCCGCCCTCAGCATGCGCGTGCTCGACTTCGCCTTCGGCGTCGCCTCGGCCTTGAATGCCAAGGTCGAATGCGTTGCGGAAAAGAACTTCGCCATCTACCAGGGCAAAGAGCTTACGCTTGAGGAAAGCCACAGCCTTGCCAAGCAGGGCGTGACGAAGGCGTAAGCGCCGTTTCCCCGTCCCGTGCAATCAGGGCCGTTGGCGCGCGCGAGGCATCGCCGTGCCGCCGCCCATCCGTTCGAGCAATAAGGAGAACACGAGCAGATGATCCTCTCGCTTTTGGTCACCCTCGCCGATGCCTATTCGCTGGTGATCTTCGTCTACGTGATGATGTCGTGGATACCCATGTCCGGCGGCATCGTGACCGATGTGTACCATGCCCTTGGCAAGGTGTGCGATCCGTACCTTGACCTGTTCAGACGCTTCATTCCCCCTATTGGAGGAATGGTGGACATAAGTCCGATCTTGGCGCTGCTTGTGCTACAGTTCGGAGTACGACTGATAGTTTCTTTTTTGGCCGTGCTGTTCTAGTTCGGCCCATCAATAGTCTTAAGGGGAGTTTTCCATGGCCATCACTTCTGCTGATATCCAAAACCAGAGCTTCAAGATCGAGCGTCGTGGCTACGACGTAGACGAAGTTGATGTGTTCTTGGAGCGTGTCGCTTCCGAGATCGACGAGATGAACAGCGAGATTGCCCGTCTGCGCCTGCAGGCTTCCGAGGCCGCCTCCGCTTCCCGCACCGAGATCATTCCCGCCACTCCCAAGGAAGAGGATACGTTCGAGTCTGCCGTTCCGGCTGTCGATCCCGCCCTCCTGGCCGAAAAGGACGCTAAGATCGCCGAGCTCGAGGCCAAGCTGCGTGACCGCAAGAGCGACGACACCGCTATTGCCCAGGCGCTCATCGTTGCCCAGCGCACCGCCGACGAGATCACCGCGAAGGCCAAGGCCGAAGCCGACCAGACGCGCAAGAACGCCGAAGACGAGGGCATGCGCATCCTGGAGAAGGCCAATGCCGAAAAGCAGAAGGTCATCGACCACATCAACGAGCTTTCCGCCAGCCGCGAAATGGTTCGCGAGCAGTACCAGGACATGCTGAAGGAGTTCATCGGCTCCGCAACCCAGCGCCTGTCCGAGATCGGCGGCGAGGTTACCGCCGGCATCGATATCCCTGCCGAGCTGCTTGAGATGACCACGTTCGACGCGGCTTCTTCCGGCTCCTCTGCCAAGGCCCCGGTTGCACCGAAGCCCGTTCAGCAGAACCCCGCGGTTGCCACCTACACCACTCCCACGGTTTCGCCGGTTGTGAGCGCTCCTGCCACGCCGAAGCCCTCCGCTGCGAGCAAGGACTTCAGCGGCTACGGCGATGCGGATGATTCCTTCTCGTTTGACGACGTTGACTAGTGAAAAGGGCTTGCCTACGGCAAGCCCTTTTCTTTCGTATGAGACGCGATGACGCTGCGAGCCCCTCTGGCGGCACAGCTGGCGGTCCAAGCGCCCTTGACGTGCGTAAGCACGCCTGGCGGGCGCTTTCCCGCCATCTGCACTCGCCAGAGGGGCTCTCGCTGTTTCGTCCGGTTATGCGGGTTTCTTTTTTTCTGCTGCGCGGTTTCTGGTGCTTTTGTTTTACTGGTGTATGCCTGATTGTCGTTAATACGCCCTTGCGGGCGTTTTTTATAGGATAAAAATGTGTCTGGGCTTGGGTGTTGACACGGCTCGGTGCCTGTTTCGCTTTACAGCAAATAAAGGCGAGCAGTGGGGCTGCTCGCCTTTAGGCGTTCTTGGGGTAGCGAAAAGGGCCTACGACTATTTCGAGTCGCAGGCCCTTTTGTGTGGTTGATTGGCTCTGTTTCTGGCGGGCTATGCGTCGGCTTTTGCTGATACTACGAAGGTGGTGCTGGCGGGCATGCTGCTTGCGTTGCCGCAGAACGCGCCTTGAGCCAGGCGGCTACTGCAGCGGCAACGAGCGCTGCGATGCCCACCAGGCCGAACGCCAGCAGCGGATCGACATCGGCGCTGCCGGGCATGCGGCCCAAGTAGATGATGGAGCGCACCCCGTTGCCGATGTGCGCTTGCGGCGCCCAGGGGTATACCCAGTCAGCCCAGAAGGTGGGCAGCATCTCGGGCGAGAGCATGGCACAGCTCATGCCCAGCGCGAACGTGCCTACGGCCACCAGCGCACCAAGGGGGAAGCTCAGGCAGCACAGCGAAACGAAGCACAGCATGCAGCAGGCGCAGGCCAGCCAAAGGAACAGGAACAGGTCAAGTGCGGGCAGCGTCATGCCGCCGGCAACGGTGTCCACAAGCAGCGCCAACCCCGCCACCACCGCAGAAAAGACGGCGACAAGCACGGCAAGCACGCCGGCGGCAAGGAGGGGATTGCGCTGCCTTAGCTTGGTAACGTCGTTTTTCCAGAACAGCATCGAAAGCAGGATGGACACGATCATGGTCATGATGAACAGGGGCATTACCATCATCTGAACCGCCATGGTGGAGCTCATGCTTCCGCCGCCCACATCGGCGTCGTTCACCACCTCCACGTTGCAGGCGATGCCGGCCTGCAGCATCGCGTTCTGGATGGTGGTTTGCAGGCTGCTTGCCATCTGGGGGTTCTTGCCCTTGTTCAGGTAGACGGTCAGCTCGGGCGCATTGCCGAGCCCTACGGCGCTGCTTGCCTGCTGGCTGGTGAAGTTGGCGGGGATGACGATGCCGCCGTACAGCTCGTTGTTGGACAGCGCCTCGCCAAGCTCATCTTCGCTTTGCATCTGGGTCCAGCTTATGGCGTTTGCCATGTTGGAGCTGCTGGAGTCGGTTCCGCCCGTTTCGTCCGCGCCGCCGCTGACATTCCCCAACGAGGATTCGCCGCTGACCAGGTTGTCCGCCAGCGTCTGTCCGATGTTGGCGTTGCCGGCAACGGTTACCGCCCCTTTGTCCAGGTTCACGATGGCGAAGGGCACGTTGTGCGGCTCGGCCCGAAGCATGGGACCCACTGCGATGCTGAGTATGAAGCACAGCCCAAGCGCCATAGCCAAGGGAGCGGCCAGCGCCCTTTTTCCAAGTTTGTCGAACATTTTGCTTCCTTTGCCGAGGTCTATCTCTGATGCTGCTATCGTAATTAGGCATAATGTCTAATAAAATAGCGAAATCAGATATAGTGTCTAATTTCAGCGACAACGGAGGGATGTGCATGGGGCGTCCAAGGAAAGACCAGCAGGGACCTTCGGCTTACGAGCGTCTTGAGCTGGCGTTTTGGGATCTTCTGGAAGAAAAGCAGTTCCAGGGCATAACGGTGAGGAGCCTGACGAAAAAGGCCAAGGTGAACCACAACACCTTCTATTACCACTTCAACGGCATCGAGGACATGGCCGCAAAGCTCGTTCGGGAAAACGTTCCGAAAGAGCTTTTCGCGCAGTTGGCCTTCATGTTCTCTGAAGGGCGCTTCGATGCCTCGGTGACTAAGCAGGTGCCGGCCTTGGAAACGCGCTACCATCGCATCCGCCTGCTTATGCGAAACGGCTCCATCGGGTTGTCCGCCATCGTGAAGCGCGAGGTTCTTCACTATTGGCTGGGGAGCATGGGAATCCGTGAATCAGAGCTTGCCCAAAGCGATTGGGCCTGCATCGATTTCGTGTGGGGAGGCATCACCACCCTTATCGCCAGCGACCATGTGCATTCGCTGCAGGAATACCTTGTCCAGTTGGAGGGCAGCGCGGCCCCGGCCATATCGCAGTTGGTTGTGCGCATCAGCGAAGGGCATGGCGTTGGCAGCGCAGGGGGCGTGCGCAAAGATGCCGCGCCTGCTTGACGGCTGCGGTAGCAAGCGCTTCGGCATCCAGCAAGCCGAGCAAGGCAGCAAGCCCTGCCGGCAGCGTCCAAGCATGCTACAATAGCCCGGCGAGTGGGCCGGGCAATCGCGTGCGCAAGCATGAGGAAAGTCCGGGCTCCCAAGGGCAAGATGCCAGCTAACGGCTGGGCGGGGCAACCCGACGGACAGTGCCACAGAAAAGAAGACTCCCCTGCATGCAGGGGAAAAGCTGAAACGGTGCGGTAAGAGCGCACCAGTGCGTTGGCAACAACGTAGCTTGGTAAACCCCATCTGGAGCAAGCGCAAATAGGAATGCCATACGGCCGCCCTTCCGTGCATTCGGGTTGCGTGCTAGAGCCTTGCGGCGACGCAGGGTCGAGATAAATGGTTGCCGATTACAGAACCCGGCTTATAGGCTCGCTCGCATTTTCAACGCCGTTCCTCAGAGCGGCGTTTCGTTTATGGAAGGCAAGGTGGCGCATGAAACGATGCTTGCTGGTGGGGGCTGCGCCCTCGGAACATACGGGGCTTGCCCACGTGCTGGAAACGCAGCGCTTCGACGCGGTGTACGCCGTCGACGGCGGGTACGCCGTGCTGCGCGAGCGCGGCATTGTGCCCACCAAGGTGTTCGGCGACTTCGACTCGCTGGGCTACGCGCCCGAGCACCCCTGCGTTGCCCGCTACGATTCCCACAAGGACTATACCGATATGGACCTGGCCATCCAGGACGCCGAGCTTTCCGGCTACGGTGAGCTGGTGCTATGCGATGCGTTCGAGGGCCGGCTGGACCATACCCTGGGCAACCTCCAGCTGCTGGTGCAGGTTGCCGCGCGCGGGACGCGCATCTGGGGTGTGGGCGAGGACTTCGCCGTTGCGCCGTTGGCAGCTCCCGGGCCCTTCGCCTCGCTGTCGTTCGCCGAAGGTGCGCAGGGCACCTGCTCGGTGATCAACCACAGCGATGTTGCCGTAGGGGTTACCGAAGAAGGTATGGAATACGGCATCGAAAACGGCACCACGTTGAACCGCGCCCTCTGGGGCGTTTCGAACGAGCTGGTGGGGGCGCCGGCGCGCATCAGCCTGCGCGAAGGATCGCTCTGGGTGCTGTTCCCGCTGGCGGCCCTTTCGCTCGCTTCATACTGCTAGCGCTTCGCCGCTGCATTCCGCTTCCTCCGCCCGCTTCGGGCGCTTTTCAGCTCGCCCGCCAAGCTGGCAGCGGGGGCATTGTGCACGGGGGGTACAATGGGCACGACATACGGGGAGCTTTGCCGCCGCGCCGCGCGCTGCAAGGCTGAGAGGGGGCCCGGCCCCGACCCATGGAACCTGATATGGATAATGCCAACGAAGGGAGACTGCGATGACGCAGGATCGTCTTGTGACCCAAATCGACTATGCCCGTGCGGGCCAGATCACGCCCCAGATGGAGGCGGTGGCCGCCAAGGAGCACCGCACGCCCGAGGAGATCCGCGCCGGCGTTGCCAAGGGCTGCATCGCCATTCCCGCCAACATCCACCACACCGCATTGAGTCCCGAAGGCGTGGGCGAGGGCCTGCGCACCAAGGTGAACGTGAACCTGGGCATTTCCGGCGACCTCATGAACGAGGAAATGGAGCTCGAGAAGGTGCGCACCGCCATCGAGCTGGGCGCCGAGGGCATCATGGACCTTTCCAACCACGGCAAGACCCAGGCCTTCCGCACCAAGCTCATCGGCATGAGCCCGGCCATGATCGGCACTGTTCCCATGTACGATGCCATCGGCTACCTGGAAAAGCCCCTGGTGGGCATCAAAGCGAAGGACTTCCTGGACGTGGTGCGCCGCCATGCTGAAGACGGCGTTGACTTCGTTACCATCCATGCCGGCATCAACCGCCGCACCATCGAGAGCTTCAAGGAAACCGGCCGCCTGATGAACATCGTGAGCCGCGGCGGGTCGCTGCTGTTCGCCTGGATGGAGGCGACGGGCAACGAGAACCCCTTCTACGAGTTCTACGACGAGCTGCTGGAGATCCTGCACGAGCACGACGTGACCATCAGCCTGGGCGACGCCATGCGCCCCGGCTGCAACTACGACGCCACCGATGCCGGCCAGATCTCCGAGCTTATCGAGCTGGGCAAGCTCACCAAGCGCGCCTGGGACGCCGGCGTGCAGGTTATGGTGGAAGGCCCCGGCCACATGGCGGTGGACGAGATCGCTGCGAACATGAAGTTCCAGAAGCGCCTGTGCCACAACGCGCCGTTCTACGTTTTGGGGCCGCTGGTAACCGACATCGCCCCTGGTTACGACCACATCACGGCAGCCATCGGCGGCACCGTCGCCGCTACGGCCGGCGCCGACTTCCTGTGCTACGTGACGCCCGCCGAGCACCTGCGCCTGCCCGATGCGGCCGACGTGCGCGAGGGCCTGGTGGCAACGAAGATTGCCGCGCACGCCGCCGACATCGCCAAGGGCATCCCGCACGCGCGCGACGTGGATAACCGCATGAGCGATGCGCGCCGCCGCATGGACTGGGAAGAGATGTTCAGCCTGGCCATCGACCCGGTGAAGCCGCGCGAGTACTTCGAGAGCGCGCCGCCTTCCACCGAGGGCACCTGCACCATGTGCGGCAAGATGTGCGCGGTTCGCACGGTGAACACCATCATGGATGGCTTGACCATCGACCTGGGCGAGGAAATGGCGGAAAAGTAGCCCGCCGCCCGAAGCTGTTTCGTTGAAAGGGGAGGCCGCCATGAAGTGCGCGCTTACCATTGCCGGCTCCGACTCCAGCGGCGGGGCGGGCATCCAGGCCGACATCAAGACCATGAGCGCTCTGGGCGTGTACGCCGAAAGCGTGATAACGGCCCTTACCGCGCAGAACACGCTCGGCGTCGACGGCGTGGTTGCCACCGAGCCCGACTTCATCCGCCTGCAGATGGATTCCGTGTTCAGCGACATCCGCCCCGACGCCGTGAAGATCGGCATGCTGCCCACGGCCGGCGCGGTGCATGCGGTGGCGGAAGGCCTGCGCGCGTGGGACGCGCCCTTCGTGGTGGTGGATCCGGTTATGGTGGCCACCAGCGGCGCCGCTCTTTCGGAGGGCGGCGCGGTTGCGGCGCTCGACGAGCTGCTGCCCCTGGCGCACGTGGCAACCCCCAACATCCCTGAGGCCGAGGTGCTTGCGGGCATGCGCATCGAATCGCGCGAGGAAATGCTGCAGGCTGCGCACAAGATATTGCAGGAAAAGGGCTGTGCCGCCGTGCTGGTGAAGGGCGGTCACCTGGCGGGCACCGCCAGCGATGTACTGGTGCAGCGCGATGGCTCGGAAACCTGGTACGAGTCCGAGCGAATCGACACCCAGAACACCCACGGAACCGGCTGCACGCTCTCTTCGGCCATTGCAGCGTACCTGGCAAAGGG
>CAVAFY010000022.1:0-33106 GCA_963588035.1 Alloprevotella sp.
ATCCTCGAGGCCATCGGCGTGGGCCAGTGCGGCGGCCCCGGCACCACGGCGGCGCTCGCCATGCTGAACGACGCGGTGAAGAAGGGCGGCGTTATGGCCAGCTCCAGCGTCGGCGGCCTTTCCGGCGCCTTCATCCCCGTTTCCGAAGACGCCGGCATGATCCGCGCGGCGGAGTCGGGCGCACTGCACCTGGAGAAGCTGGAAGCAATGACCTGCGTCTGCTCGGTTGGCCTGGATATGATCGCCATCCCCGGTGACACCAGCGTAGAGGCCATCTTCGGCATCATCGCCGACGAATGCGCCATCGGCATGATCAACAACAAGACCACCGCCGTTCGCCTTATCCCCGCCATCGGCAAGTCCGTCGGCGACAAGCTGGACTTCGGCGGCCTGCTGGGCTACGCCCCCGTTATGGCGGTTAACCAATTCGCTGGCGACGTGTTCGCCCACCGCGGCGGCCGCATGCCAGCACCCCTCAACTCGCTGAAGAACTAGATCGCGAGCGCGCTGAACTGCACGACCCCCGACGAAGCCACGGCATCGTCGGGGGTCGTTTTGTTGCTGCTGCGTCAAACAGACTCGAGGAGAGTGAGGGCAGCCGCTGCCAGTTGAAGGCGCTCCTACAGGCTGAAGGGACGGATGCCCTTGACGACGATGTCGACAACGCCAAGGAACCTGCGCAGATCAAGGTGCACGGCTTCGTCGATGTCCAGGCCCTTTTCCAGGATGAGCAGCTCGCCGAACGGCGCCTCGAACACGCCGCAGTTCTTCGCCTTGAGCTTGGGCACATCCTTGTCGCGGACGAAGCGGGAATGGAGCTCGGTCATATCGGCGCAGCACCCTTGGGGGCTGATTGGCTCAAGCGCGATGCAGTGGTACCCCTTGCGCTGCATGTAGGCCAAAAGCTTCTCGCTGCAGGTTATCACCATGGCCGGCCCCTAGCCTTCGCGGTCTTGCGGGCTGAATGTTGCGTACACCAGGAACTCCACGTTACCCTCGGCGCCCTTGATGGAGGATTCCACCACGCCCTCCACAGCAAACGCCGCTTCCTGAAGAGCGGCGGTCACCTCGCTCACAACGCGCTGACGCACCGCCTCGTCTCGGACGATACCGTGATCGGTTTCGTCGTGCGCGCTTTCGAACTGCGGCTTGATAAGCCCCAAGAAAACGCTTCCCGGCTGGCACAAACCGGCGAACACGCCGGCCAACTGGGCCAAGCCGATGAAGCTCAGATCGCAGACGACCATATCGAACGGCGCACCCAGTTCTGCCGGGCTGGCCGTGCGTATGTTCGTGCGCTCGAACACGGTTACACGCGGGTCTTGTCGCAGGCTCCACGCAAGCTGCCCGTAATTGACATCCACGCACGCAACGCTTTTTGCACCCGCCTGAAGCAGGCAATCGGAAAACCCGCCGGTGGAAGAGCCGACGTCGATGCAGCTCATCCCCTCAACGTTTACGCCGAAGTGGTCGAGCGCACCCTGGAGCTTGTGCCCGCCGCGCGAAACGAAGCGTTTCGCGTTCTTCACGAACACATCGGCGTCTTCGCGCACCTTCAGGCCTGCGCTGGAAACATACACGTCGTCAACGCGCACCTCGCGGGCGATCACCGCACGAAGCGCCGCATCGCGGTTCGGGAAATACCCCAGCTGAACCAGCAAATCGTCTACACGAACCTTCGCCATGGCTAACCCTCGTTGGCGGCTGCGGAGTCCGCGGCGTCGGGCGCTTCGCCGGCGCCCTCCGAACCCGAGGCCCGCCCTTCACCGAAAAGCCCTGCATCCGCGCTGCGCTCTTCGGCAGTGGGAACCAGGCCGGTTTCGACGATCTTCAAGAAATCCTGCTCGGAAAGGATCGGCACGCCCAGGCTTTCGGCCTTGGTGCGCTTCGATCCGGCAGCCTCGCCGCAGATCACGTAGCTGGTCTTCTTCGACACGCTGCCCGAAACCTTGGCGCCGAATTCCTTCAAGTGGTCACCCGCCTCGGTCCGCGTCATGCCCGATTCCACCAGGCTGCCCGTAAGCACGAACGTCATCCCGGCAAGCGTCTGCGGCTTTGAGCTGCCCTGGGCCTCTTCCTCCATCGTGACGCCGGCCGCAGCCAAGCGCTGGATCACCTTCTGGTTGTCCTCGGTGTTGAAGAAGTCGCAGATGCTCCGCGCGATAACCGCCCCAACGCCGTCGATGGTGGCCAAGTCTTCCTCTTTGGCCTGGGAGAGCAGCTCCATGGAGGGATAGGCGCGCGCAATGCCCTCCGCCATGGTCTTGCCAACATGGCGGACGCCCAGCCCGAACAGCACCCGGGCCAGTGGACGCTTCTTGCTTTCCTCGATGGCTGCAACCAGCTTGGAAGCCACAACAGGGCCGAGCTCGATGGCCTCGCCTTCCTTGTTGGTGCGCCCCACGAACAGGTGCGACAGCTCTTCTTCTTGAAGGTCGTAGAAATCGGCAACGTCGGTCAGCTTGCCCGACTCGATAAGGCGCGCGGTGATCTCCTCGCCCATACCCTCGATGTCCAGCGCACCGCGGCTTGCCCAATGAATAAGTCTCTCATGCGCCTGAGCAGGGCAGTCGATGGAAACGCAGCGATACGCCGCCTCGCCTTCCTCGCGCACGATGGCAGAGCCGCAACTGGGGCAGGTCTTCGGCATAACCCAGGGTTCGGCACCTTCGGGACGAAGGGAAAGGATGGGCCCCAGCACTTCGGGGATAACGTCGCCGGCCTTGCGCACGATAACCGTGTCGCCGATGCGCACGTCCTTGCGCTTCACCTCGTCTTCGTTGTGCAGCGTGGCGCGCGCAACGGTGGATCCGGCAACCAAAACCGGATCAAGCTCGGCAACCGGCGTGCAGGCACCGGTGCGCCCCACCTGGATGGTGATGTCGCGCAGAACCGTGGTTTTTTCCTCGGGCGGGAACTTGTAGGCAATCGCCCAGCGCGGGGCGCGGGCGGTATAGCCAAGCTCGTGCTGAAGGGCGAACGAGTCCACCTTCACCACCACGCCGTCGATCTCGTAGGGAAGCTCGGCGCGCTTCTGCAGGCACTCCTCGCAGAATCGGTGCACCTCGGCACGGGTCGAGCACAGCTTCACATCGGGGTTCACATGGAACCCGCAGCTCTTAAGCCACTGCAGAAGCTCCCACTGCCCCGTTGCCTGGATAACCCGGTCGCGCGCGATGGCGTATATGAACGTGGAGAGCTCGCGCTGCGCCGTGACGCTCGGGTCCTTCTGGCGAAGCGAGCCTGCTGCAGCGTTGCGCGGGTTGGCGAAAGTCTTGTTGCCTTGGGCGCTCTCACGCGCATTCAGGGCCTCGAAGCTGGCCTTCGACATGTAGATCTCGCCACGCACCTCGATGGAATCGATACGGCTGTCAATGGCAGCTGCACCCTCGTCCATCAAACGCAGCGGAACATCGTGAACCGTGCGCACGTTCACGGTAACGTCTTCGCCGGTTGTGCCGTCGCCGCGCGTTGCGGCCTTCACCAGCTTGCCGTCCTGGTAGGTGAGCGCCAACGAGGAGCCGTCGATCTTCAGCTCGCACACCAAGGGGACGAACGTGCCCAAGGCAGATTCGGTTCGATCCATCCATGCGTCGAGCTCGCCGAAATCCATGGCGTTGTCCAGCGAGTACAGCCGCTCTTCATGCACGACGGGGGCGAACTGGTTGCCCACTGCCCCACCCACGCGCTGGGTAGGCGAAGAGGGGTCGCGCAAAGAGGGGTGCTCCTGCTCGATATCGCGCAGCTCGCGCATCAGCGAGTCGAAGGCGGCGTCGGAGATCTGCGGGTCGTCCAACACGTAATAGCGATACGTATGGTGCTCGATCTCACGGCGCAGGCGCACAACGCGCTCGGCCAACGACTCTTCGGCATTCACACTAGAAGATTCAGCAGACACGAACGAACAGTCCTCTCAAACAGAAACAATCGGATGCGGCGAAGGCCAATCGCCCGTACAGGCGCACGCCGTTAGGCGCGCTGGATGCGCTGGATAGCCTCGGGAATGGCGTCAAGGACGTCTTCGGCAGCAACGCTGACGATACCCTTGCGCTCACTGGCAACACTACCTGCCAGCGCATGCACGGCAACGCCCAAGTGCGCCGCGTCGAAGCCCGGCATTCCCTGAGCCAAGAAGCCGCCGATGGTCCCCGCAAGCACATCGCCCGTGCCGGCCTTGGCCAAGGCGGCGGTTCCGAAATCAACCGTGGCAGCTTGGCTGTCGGAGGCGATTGCCGTGTCCTGGCCCTTCAGGACCACGATGCTGCCATAGCAAAGCGAAATGGAACGGGCGGCCTCTTCCTGGGACATCAGCGAAAGGTCGATCGAGTACGGTGCGGCAAGGCGCTGCGCTTCGCCCCCATGAGGGGTAAGCACGGTGGCGAATCCCTGCTGCTGGCGCTGCAACAGGAGCTTGCGCATCTTAGGCACAGCGATAGCCGAAAGCGCGCCGCCGTCTATCAAGACGGGAGCGTTGCAGCGCTTGAGGATGCGGCGCAGCGCGGCCTGGGCTTCGGTATCTGCCGCATCGAACCCGGGCCCCACAACGAACGCACCGGGATACTGCGAGGACAAAACGGAAACCGGATCGAGGTCGGAAAACGAGCACACCACCAAGGAGGGCCGGTAGCGCTGCAGCATCTTCACGTTGCGACGGCTCGTGAACACCTGGGTGTATCCGGCACCGGCAAGCTGCGTGGCAACTGAGCACATCATGGCAGCGCCGGGGTACGCCGTCGAGCCGGCAACCACCACGGCTTTGCCACGGGAGTACTTGTGCGCATCCGCCGCCGGAACAGGAACCAGGGCAGAGAATTCGGAAAGGTCGGCCATTATCGCGCACCCTCTTTCTTGGTTGCAGGGATCTGATCCAGAAGGGAGCGTGCCTCTTTGAAGCGTTTGCCCAGCTCTTTGGCAGAATCGGTCTTCGAGCGCTGTGCCTTTTCGCGCTCGTCTTCGGTAAGGGCAAGCGCGCAGGCAACCGCCTCGGAATGCGTATACGAGAGCGAAAGCGGTATCTCGTTGATGCCCTTCTGCTTCGCAACGAGAGCAGCCTTGCCCTTCAGCCGAACATGGGGCTTGCCCTTGGAATTCAGCACCACTTCGACATCGGCCGCCTTGATGCCCTGGGAAAAGCCGGTGCCCAGAGCCTTCAGCACCGCCTCTTTCGCGGCGAAACGGGTAGCGTAGTGGTACTCGGGCTGGGCCGCAGCGTCGCAGTACGCGCGCTCCTCGGCCGAAAACGCCCGCTTCACGAACGCCGGCGAGTGCCCGATGATGGCCCGGATGCGCTCGATCTCCACTATGTCGACGCCCATGGAAACGCTGTCGGGCAGGATGCACTGCGCTTTCGCATCCTGCGCAACGGCGTTCAGAGCGTCTTCTGCCGAAAGGGCGATATCGGGTTTGTTGGCCGAAGCACCCATGCAGGCTATTCGACCGTTACCGATTTAGCCAGGTTGCGCGGCTGGTCAACGTCACAACCGCGGGCAACGGCAACCGCGCGGGCAAGGAGCTGCAGCGGAACGCTGGCCGTGATGGGCATGAACGCATCGCGCACCTTGGGGATGTAGATCACGTGGTCGGCCACCTTCTTGATGGCTTCGTCGCCCTCGGTGGCAACGGCGATGATCTTCGCGCCGCGGCTCTTCGATTCCTCCAGGTTGGAAACGGTCTTATCGTAGGTTGCGCTCTGGGTGGCAACGGCAACGATGGGGAACCCTTCGTCGAGCAGGGCGATGGGGCCGTGCTTCATCTCGCCGGCGGCATAGGCCTCGGCGTGGATGTAGCTGATCTCCTTGAGCTTCAGCGCGCCTTCGTAGCAGGTGGCCTCGCCCAAGCCGCGGCCGATGTAGAGCGTCGAATGGCGGCCATCGAAGAAATGAGCCGCCTCGTCGATCGCGGAAGTGTCCTGAAGGATCTCCTCGATCTGGTCGGCGGTATCGGCCAGCTCGCTGAACAGCATGCGCACCTGGTTCAAGGTGAGCTTGCCCTTCGCGCGGCCCAGCAGCAGCGCCAGCAGGGTAAGGCTTACCACCTGGCCGATGAACGACTTGGTGGAGGCAACGGCAACTTCCTTGTTCGCCTTGGTGTAGATAACGCCGTCGGACTCACGCGCCACCGGCGAGCCGATAACGTTGGTGATGCCGAACACCTTGGCACCCTTGATGCGCGCATCGCGGATGGCGGCAAGCGTGTCGGCCGTTTCGCCGGACTGGGAAACGGCAACCACCAGCGTGGTGGGCGTGATGATGGGATTGCGGTAGCGGAACTCGCTGGCCACCTCTACCTCGGTGGGGATGCGCGCCCAGCCCTCGATGAGGTTCTTGGCGATAAGGCCCGCATGGAACGAGGTGCCGCAGCCGATAAGGTACACGCGGTCGATGAAGTTCAGCTCCTGACGGGTAAGGGTAAGTTCGTCGATGGAGATCTCCTGCCCGGACATGCGGCCGGCAAGCGTATCGCGCACCACGCGCGGCTGCTCGTGGATCTCCTTCAGCATGAAGTCGGGGTAGCCGCCCTTTTCCGCAACGTCGATGTCCCAATCCACATGGGTGATGGAAGGCTCGACCGGCGAACCCTGGGCATCGAAGTAGTCGATGCGGTCGGGATGCATGACGGCAAGCTGCCCGTCTTCCAGGATGACCACGTCGCGCGTGGCGTCGATGAGGGCGATGATGTCGGAGCCCAGGTAGCTCCCCTTTTCGCCCACGCCCAAAACGATCGGCGAATCCTTGCGCGTTACCACGATTTCGCCGGGATGGTCGTGATGCATGACAGCCAGGCCGTACGCGCCGGAAAGCGAATTGGAAACGATGCGGACCGCCTCGAGCAAGTCGCCGTTGTAGCTTTCCTCTACCAGGTGGGCGATGCACTCGGTGTCGGTGTCGGAAGAGAACGTATGGCCCTTGGCGGAAAGCTCTTCGCGCAGCTCGGCGAAGTTCTCGATGATGCCGTTGTGCACCACCGCGATCTTGCCGGAGCAGTCGGTGTGGGGATGCGCGTTGCGCTCGCTGGGAACACCATGGGTGGCCCAACGGGTATGGCCGATGCCGGCAGTGCCCTGGCACATATCTTCCTGAACAGCTTCCTTGAGCCCGGAAACCTTGCCCAGGCGCTTCACGATGTTGATGCCGTTGCCATCCTCAACCGCGATGCCCGCAGAATCGTAGCCACGGTACTCAAGGCGCTTCAACCCCTCAAGCAGAACATGCTTGGCCTGGATGGAGCCAGTGAATCCGACGATACCGCACATATAGAAACCCCCAATAAGAGAATCAGATAGTAAATCGACTTGCCCATTTTACCGTATAGCTCGTTACCTGCGGATTAACGGCACTGCGGCTACACACGAAAATGCCCTGGAGCTTGTGTGCCCCAGGGCAACATCCGAAAACTGACGATGTGCGATGACCTGCGCCAATCGCAAATGACGGACTACAGCGCGCTTCGGTAGATGGCCGCCGCGTCGTCCAAGCTGATAGCCTTGAAGCAACCGAATACCTCGCCCTTGTTCTGGCGGAGGCCCGGCATGAAGCTTTCGATGTCCTTCTCCTCGATGCCGAACTCGGAGAGCTTGCGCGGCATGCCCAGGGAAGAGAAGAAATCCTGCAGCGATTCGATGCCCGCGCGGGCGGCTGCATCCTTCGCTACGGCGGAATCGTCTTCGGGCTGGATGCCGAACACCGCATCGGCGAAGCTGACGAAGCGGTCGACATCTTCGGTGTACACATAGCGCATCCAAGCGGGCATGATCACCGCCAGGCCAGCACCGTGGGTGATGGAGCTGTCGAACGCGGAAAGCTCATGCTCAAGCCCATGGCTGGCCCAGTCGCCCACGCGGGCGCCGTGCTTGCGGCCGATGCCGGCGATGCCGTTGTGCGCCAGGGTTCCCGCCCACATGATGTTCGCACGCGCATCGTAGTCGGTCGGGCACTCAAGCACCTTGGGTGCCGCATCCATGATGGCCCGCAGCAGGCCGGTGGCGATGTTGTCGGTTACCGGAACAGGGCCGGCGCCGCTGAAGTAGCGCTCCATGATGTGCGCCATCATGTCGGTCACGCCGGCGGCTGTCTGGTAAGGCGGCAACGTGAAGGTGAGCTCAGGATCCATGAACGCCACGATGGGACGGATGACGTCCGAACCCATGCCGCTCTTCAGGCCAAGCTCATCGTTGCTGATCACACAGGAGTTCGAGGCCTCCGAGCCGGCAGCCGGGATGGTGAGCACGCAGGCAACGGGCACGGTATGGGTGATAGCCGCCTTCTTGCACGAGAAATCCCACGGGTCGCCGTCGTAGTCGTAGGCAACACCGATGGCCTTGGCGCAGTCGATGACGCTGCCGCCGCCGACCGCGAGGATGACATCGATGCCCTGCTGGCGTGCAACGGCAACGCCCTCGCGCACGCTGGACACCTCCGGGTTGGGGCGCACGCCGCCCAGCTCGCAAACCTTCAAGCCGGCTGCCGCAAGGGAATCCTTAACACGGTCGAGCGTGCCGCTGCGCACAACCGAGCCCTTGCCGTACACCACCAATGCGCTCTTGAACCCCCGTTCGGCAAGGTTCGCACCCACCTTGTCGGTAACGCCCTTTCCGAACACGAATTCGGTAGGCGAATAGAAGCTGAAATCGTTCATCGCATTTCCCCCTTTGTTTCCGCTCTGGGCCCGTCAACAAATGCAACCTAACCCCTTTTTGTCTCAGAGTAGCGCTTTTCCGGGGGATGAAAGCCCTAGAAAGCGATAGAGCCCGATCGATCGTGGGGTTTTGCATTGATCGTGTTTATAACCTTGGAGAATCGAGCGCACAGCAAACCAGCAAGGGCGTGGCTGATACCATTAGCGCATGGAAACCAACCACCAAAACCACACCGCAAGAACGCCGCGCGGCCCGAAGCCCGGGACGAAGCGCAGCCTGCCCGTAATCCCGATTGCCGTGATCGCCGCCACCGTGGCGCTTTTGATCGGCGTTGCTATTGCGGGGAGCAGCTGCTCGGCCGCATCCAAATACCATTGGGAGAACCTCAAGAACGAGAACGGGCGCATGGTGTACTACGACGACGGGCAAGCCGTGTCTGCCACCGGCATCGACGTATCGGACCTGCAGGGCGACATAGACTGGTACGCCGTGAAGAACGACGGCGTGGACTTCGCGATGCTGCGCTGCGGTCGCCGCGGGCAGACCGAAGGCGGCCTGTACACCGACACGAAGTTCTTCCAGAACGTTACCGGCGCAACGCAAGCGGGTCTGCCGTTCGGCGTGTACTTCTACTCGCAGGCAACCAACGAAGAGGAAGCGCGCGAAGAGGCGCGCTACGTGCTGGACCTGATAAACGGCACGGGCGTCAAGTACCCCATGGTGTACGACCAGGAATATGCGTCTGGGGTCGACGCGCGCGCCAACGACCTTTCCAGCGATCAGCTGACCAAGAACGCGCAGGCGTTCTGCCAAGCCGTGGAAAGCGCCGGGTACATCCCCATGATATACGGCAACCAGCACGACCTGAGCCGAATGAGCGTGAGCAAGCTCGACTGCGCCGTGTGGTACGCCGAATATGAATGCGACCACCCCACCAGCACATTCCACGACATGGTTATGTGGCAGTACTCCCACACCGGCACGGTAAACGGCATATCCACCCAGGTAGACCTGAACATCCTGTTCCCGAACGACTGGGTTTCGCCCCAGCGCTAAGCAACCCCGCCACCTCGGCGGCGCGCCCCTGCTGCAAGCTTTGCCGCCTTGCCGTTCGCAACCGGCACCGAGGAACCACCAACGCCGCCTCGCCCGCGAAGCCTTCAAGCACTCTTTATCGAACAGCAAACGAGGGACCCGAAAGCCCCTCGCCTCATAGCCTAGGCTGTTTGCCCTGGCTGCTGTTTGCCTAAAATGGCCTACTTCTCTACGAAGTTTGTATTCGCAAGGATCCAGCCGGCTGCCTTCATACGCGCAGCGCCTTCCTTCAGAAGAGGGCCGCGGCCGGATTTCTGCATGGCCTCTAGCACCTCTTCCTCGCGGCCGGGGGCGATGTTCTTCATGGCGACGATCATGTCCGCCGGCTCGAGCTTCAGCCCCTCATGGCGGAAGATGGCATCAAGGATGAAGCCCTGAAGCAGCTGGTTGCCCGCCTGGGCGGCAAGGTTCTTGCGCACCTCTTCCTCGGTAAGGTCCTGCTGGGCGTAGAACGCCTCCAGCTGGATGCCCTCGGAAGCAAGCTGCGAAAGGAACGTCTCGAACAGCTCCTGGGTCATGACCTCAACCATCTTGTCGGTCACCGTGCCCGTGAAGCGCTTGGCGTACTCCTCCATGGCAACAGCCATCTTGGCCTGCTCATAGCGGGTAGAAAGCTCCTCTTCCGAAGTGGCGCGGAAGGTGCTGCGCAGCTCTTCGACGGTGGAGATGCTCATGGGCTTCAAGTTCTCGGCAACCCATTCGTCGCTGATCTCGGGGACCTCGAGCGAGGGGTCATCGGCAGAAACGCCCTGCTTGGCGGCCGTGAACTGGCGCACGAGCATGGAAATCTGCTCGTCGATGTCGGCCTCGTTCACGCCGGGCTTGGCATCGATGGAAACCGTGAGCGGCTCGTAGCTGGAAAGCTCGAATTCGGGCTTCACCAACACCGTCATATCGAACGAGAACATCTTGTCAGCCTCGGGGGTTTCCTCCGACTCGATGCCGTAGGTGGAGATGGGAAGACAACCGTGCTTTTCCAGCGCGAAGGGCACCAGGTAGTTGATGATGGCGGTGTAGATGGCGTGCTGCGCGTCTTCTTCGCCCAGCGCGTTCACGATCTTCTCTTGCGAGGTCTCACCTTCCTGGTTTTCCAGCTGGTACTGCAGCACGAACGCATCCAGGCCATCGGTGAAGGCCTTGCCCATCTCGGCCGCAGAAGCGGAAATGCGCAGGCGAAGTTCTTCGCCGCCGTCCTTCAAAGTCTCTATCTTCATGGGTTTCCTCTCTTCAAAAGCAGCGATGCCGCTGGTTCATACGTTTACGGCTGCTCAGGTAAACTGTTCTGGCGCCGCCTCTGCGCAGGCAAAGCTGCAACGGAGCGCCAACGAACATCTACGAAAGGGAGCCGTTTCCGTGAATATCGATGATAGCGAAACCAGCGAAAAGCGCTATACCCTGCGCCCCAGCTACACTCCCCTGCCAAGCAAGGCGAAAGCGAGCGCTGAAGGCAATCAATCAACCACTTCAGCTGAACCCCATTCTGCGCAAGAGAAAATACCTGATCAGAAGCCCCAGATCAGCGAAGTGGAAACAACCGAGGCAGCTCGAAGCGCATCAGGGGCAAAGAGAGTGATCCGTGCCGCAAACGAAGACGACGACCTGTACGACCCGTATTCCGACTACCACGACGGAACCCTGAAGGCCGCCGAATTCGAAGAGGATCCCTGGCGATAGCGCGGCAAGCTTCCCTACTCCAACGTCTGCTTGAGGTTCTTGCTGCCGTGAACAGCGCCGATGCCGCACACGAAGGCAACGGCGCTCAACTGCAGCGCCGTCCTAAACGAAAAAAGCCCGCTCAAACGAGCGGGCTTCGAAAGGTTGGAAGCTAAAGCTTACAGGGCCTTCTTGGCAACCTCGACCAGGGAAGCAAATGCCTCGGGGTCGTTGATAGCCATATCGGAGAGAACCTTGCGGTCCAGCTCAACGCCAGCCTTCTTCAGGCCGTTCATGAACACGGAGTAGGAAAGGCCGTTGATACGGGCAGCAGCGTTGATGCGGGTGATCCAGAGACGGCGGATCTCACGCTTCTTAGCACGACGATCGCGGTACTGGTACTGGAGCGAATGCTGAACCTGTTCCTTCGCAGCGCGATAGGAGCGGGACTTTGCACCGTAGTAACCCTTTGCACGATTGAGAACGGTGCGGCGCTTCTTATGAGCGGATACTGCGCGCTTTACACGAGGCATACTGAATTCCTCCCTTTACTATCGAAGACCAAGATTGCGAGCGATTACCTTCTTGTCGGCTGCTGCAACCTCAGTTTCGTGACGGAAATTACGCTTACGCTTCTGGCTCTTCTTGGTCAGAATGTGAGACTTGTAAGCCTTGGAGCGCATGATCTTACCGGAGCCGGTTACGCGGAAGCGCTTTGCGGTGCCGGAATGAGTCTTCATCTTGGGCATTATTTGTCCTTCCCTTGTTCTTCCTTCTTTTTCTTCACCGCCGCGGGCAACGGGGCGATGAGCATATGCATGTTGCGGCCTTCCATCTTAGGCTGGTTTTCGATAACCGCTACATCCTTAAGATCATCAGCCAGGCGTTCCAGGATGCTCAGGCCCTGTTCGGGATGAGACATCTCACGACCACGGAACATGATGGTGATCTTGACCTTGGAACCTGCCTCCAAGAAGCGAAGCACGTGCTTCTTCTTGGTGGTGTAGTCGCCCACATCGATCTTCGGGCGGAACTTCATTTCCTTGGTTTCAACCTTGCTCTGGTTCTTTCGAGCCTGCTTGGCCTTGATTGCCTGGTCGTACTTGAACTTGCCGTAGTCCATGATGCGACATACCGGCGGCTTGGCCTGAGGCGCGATCTCAACCAAGTCATAGCCCTGGTCATCGGCGATGCGCTGGGCTTGCTCGATGGGATAGATCCCCAACTGCGACCCATCATAGGCGATCAGGCGGCATTCTTTGACCCTGATTGCGTCATTGAGCCTTGGTTCTTGAGCTGCTATGGTGCCCACCTCCTTCTTCCTGTGTTTGGTGCTACCATGCACGAACCATTGTGGCTGAAAAAAGAAAAACCTGCGATCACACAGATGCAGGCCACACGAAACTTCTTGCAAGCAAGAACGGTATTCACATGACCCATCAGCAACGTTGTGCGCCGAACTGGGTGGAAGCGATGGCTTCTCTTGAAACAGCTTTAGTAGAATACCATTCCCCTTGGCTCTGTAAAGGGGGAATCGGCACTTTTTGCGAAAAGCATCTTCCGGCGCGGTGTCGTGCTGCCGGTTGCGCAGCGGTTGAGCAGCTGTCAGTTACGCTGCCACCAGTTACTATGCCGGACCGTGCCCCTTCTACAGCAAGCAGGCTATCACACTCCCGCCAACTGCATGCAGAAGGACATCAGAAGCGCCAACGCGAACGGGATGGCACAGGCCACCACCAGGAACTCCGCCCACAGCGGATACCTTCGAAGCAGCGGGAACCTGCGGCGGAGCAAGCGCCTATCGGCCAGCTCGTAGCAAACGCACGATACGGAAACAGCCAGGAACAACAGGTACTCCACCATGCGAATCCATAAGGGGTAATGGTATTCGGGGATGTTCGGCTGCGGGAAGAAGCAGCAGGCCACCGAGACGGACACCAGCAACAGCCACACCAAGCCAAGAACCACATTCCAGGCCAACCCGACGCCGATGGGGATGCGGTTCGCCGCGGCACAGATGCGGGCCCGCAGGCTTTTGGGCGGTACGGGCTGCTGCGTAGCTCCGGGGGCAAACGAAGCGCTGGCAGCCGTTGATGGTTCGGGCTGTTGCGTAGCTCCTGCAACGAGCGAAGCACCGCCTGCTGCTGCGGGCTCGGGGCGGCCGCCGGGGTTGTTTGCGTTGTGGGCCATCATTGCGGGCTCGGGTCGACCACCAGGGCCAAACGCATCGCGAACTACGGGTGCAGGCCGAAGAGGATCTGGCGCTTGCGGTGCTTCGGCTTGGCCGCCATTGCCGGCCGGTACACGCTGAGGCGAACCACTTGGGTCCGCCGAAGCAACAGCCGCGGCCGCAGAGGGCGCAACGCCCGTTCTAGTCCGATATGCCGCAGCTGCCTGCAGGAAGGCCCGTTCCAAGGCGGAAGCGCCTGCATAGCGCGCATCGGGGTCGAACGCACAGGCGATGGATATCACCTTCGCGAATTCGGCAGGAACCTCAGGGCTCGCAAAACCCTGCTTCCGGTCTGCAGCCGAAGCAGCGCGCTCGGTAAGCAGATAGAACAGCAGCATGCCCAGCGAATACACGTCGCTTCGCACATCGGTCTGTCCGAACCCGAACTGCTCGGGCGGTGCGTACTCCCTGGTGCCGAAGCGGACCGTGTCGGATTCCGAGCCTTCGCTGTACACGCGGGCAATGCCGAAATCGATAAGGGTAGCCCGATCCCAGGAAAGGATGATGTTGGAAGGCTTAAGGTCGCGATGGATGATGGGCGGGTCGAACGATTCGTGCAGCTCGCTAACCGCGCGGCACACCAAGGGGAATACGCTTTCGGCAAGCTGTGGCGATGGCCCGCACCTGCGCACCGCCTGCTGCATGGTTTCGCCCGGGAGGTATTCCATCAACACGACTTGCTCGTCTTTGAGCTCATAGCAGTCGTAGATGCGCGGCAGATAGCGGAAGGCCTGCCCGTGCTCGCACGCCTCATAAAGAGTGCGATAGGCCGAACCTAGGCCCGTGCCCACGCGCAACTTCTTGCGAACGAGCGGGGTGCCGAATCCCCTGCCGCCATCGGGGCGCGCAACCTTTTCCGTAACCTCGAATTCGGTCTGCTTAAGGGTTTGAAGCACCTGCAATTCGCCGTCGTGCTCGACCGCAGCGAGGAAGGCGCCAAGCTCGTCGGCCACGTCGGCTGCGGGTTCGCCATCGCGGCTAGAGGTATCTACCGCTTCGGACGAACAACCCTCTTGCGCAGAGCAGCGACCCTGCCGCTCATCTGAGCGTACAGGGTCGCCAACTGCGGAAATGCTGTCAGATTCACCGGGGGCCACCTTGCTCATGAGCAGATGGTCTCTTCCCCGAAGCGGTACAGCTCTTCTTCGGTTTTCTGCAAGGAGTAGCCGTTCTTCACCGAGAAGATGATGATCGCATCGCGCCTGCTCTTGCAGTAAAGCTCGTTGACGCCGGCAGCCTGCAGAAGGCGGTCGGTTTCCCGCAGGTCCAAGCCCATGGCAAAGGCGATCTGCAGCAGCTTGTTGCGGGACGCCTTTCGCGTGCCCTTGAAAATCTGATAGCCGAACGTATTGTTCAGCCCGGCGTCACGGACAACCGCGGATTGCTTCAGCCCCTTTTCGGCAAGAAGCCGCTGCAGGTACTCGGAAAGGGAGCGCTCCACAAGGCCGTTTTGATCGATGAACGATTCAGGGCTAGGCGAAGAAAGAAGCTCGCTGAGCAGTTCCTCGGTCAAAGGCTCCTCCATGCGGCGCTTCCTCCTTCGTCTCCTTTTCGCACTAGGAGCCAGTGTAGCAATCATTGCTACCAGTTGGTGACATCACCACGTTCGAAGGTTGCGATTGCGGAAGGGTCGGATGCGGAGCAGTACGCTTCGTACTTCCAGGACGACCCAGCCTTCAAGCCGTTGGCGTTAGCGTACGCATTGCCGATAAGGTTGCCGGATGCATCGTAGAGGTTGTACGTGATGCCAACATAGCTCTTATCGGAGGAGGTGTTGTTGGTAAGGGTGCCGGTGATCGTGGCCGAATAGGTGGTTTTCTGAAGCGTTTCGTCGGCAACAGTGAAATCAGCTGCACTAGAAGCAGGCTGCTGCGTGGATTCCGAAGAAGCGCTGCCCGTTTCCGTCGAAACAGATGGATTCAAGCTCTGGTCGAGCGCATTCGAGAAGGCTGCCTGGGTAGCCAAAACCGCCGCACACGACAAAACACAGACGACGACGGCAGCAATCGCCATGCCCTTACCGCTCTTGGTGCCGCGAATCGTTGCAACCAAGCCAACGATTGCGAAAACGAGGGCGATCAATGCCAGGAAAAAGGCGAAGTTGTTGATGATGGGCAAAAACGAGAGGACCAGCGAAACGATGCCGACCACGAAGCCAACTATAGCAGCGACCGACTTGGGCTTAGCAGCCGCCGCAGATCCATTACCCGTATATCCCTGTTGGGACGTTTGATTGTCGTTGCTCATACTGTTCCTTCCCTCGAAGAGCCATCGCGAAACCGCAGATGGCGCCGTAACTAATGAGGGAAAAGATATATGAATCAAGCCGGCGTTTCATTAGCTGGCAGCTACGATGCTCACCCCAGCGCGGCAGCCACAGCGTCTTCTATGGATGAGCGGTCAAGCGGCTTGGTGATATGGCCGTCCATGCCCGCGTCCAGGCTGGCGCGCACGTCGTCCTGGAAGGCGTTGGCCGTCATGGCCAGTATCGCCACGCCCTCGGCGTACTCGCCGCCCAACGCGCGGATGGAGCGCGCTGCCTCCAAACCGTCCATCACGGGCATCATCACATCCATGAACACCAGGTCGAACTGCCCGGGGTCCGATGCCGCGAACACATCCACGGCTTCCTGGCCATTGCGCGCGCACTCCACCTCCAAGCCCATGTCGCCGAGCATCGTCTGGGCAATCTCCAGGTTCAGGTCGTTGTCCTCCACCAGCAGGGCACGCTTGCCGTGCAAGTCTACCCGCGGAGCGTCTGCCTCCTGGCCCCGCTCGGCGGTAGGATCCAGCCGGAACGGAAGGTCCACGGTGAACGTGGAGCCTACGCCCACCGCGCTCTCCAACACCACGGTGCCGCCCATCAGCTCCACCAGCTCCTTCACAATGGAAAGGCCCAGCCCAGTGCCCGAAAGGCCCGCGGCGGTGCTGCGGCGCTCCTGGGCGAACACCTCGAAGGCGCGCTCCTGGAACTCCTTGCTCATGCCTATGCCGGTATCCTTGCAGATAAAGCGGTACACAACAGACTTGTCATCGCAGGAAAGCTCTTCCATGGTCAGGCTCACCGAGCCGCCCGGCCGGTTGTACTTCACGGCGTTCGTGGCCAGGTTCGCCAGCACCCGGTTCAGGTGTGTGGGGCTGCCCACCACGCCCGGGTGCGGTATCTCGTACTCGCCGCGCCCGCTCGTGAACGTTATCCCGGCACCTGCCGACTGGGCCTCGGCAATAGCGATGATCTCATCCAGAACTTCCTTCAGGTCGAACGGGCGCTCCTCCAGCTGCACCGTGCCCGATTCCAGCTTGCTCATATCCAGGATGTCGTCCACGAGGCTGGTCAGGTAGTTTGCCTCATCCTGCACCTTCTTAAGGCATTCGGCGCGCCGCTCGGGATCGTCGGCATAGCGCTTGCTTATCTCCAGCATGCCAAGGATGCCGTTCAAGGGCGTGCGGATGTCGTGACTCATGTGGCGCAGGAAGCTCGTCTTCGACGCGTTGGCGCGGTCGGCCTCCTCCATCGCCTGCCGCATCTTCTCCATGCTCTCGTCGCGCTGGGCCACGAACGCGGTAATGTCGCTCAAAAATCCCTGGATGAAGCGGTCGCCGTAAGCATTGCACTCCAGGCTGGCGTCGGTGAACCAGCGGTAGCCGTCGCGGCACATCAGGCGGTAGACCGAGTCCTTGTACACGTCGGCTCCCGGGTCCTGCAGCTCGCGCACGTAGTCGACGGTCAGCTGACGGTCGTCAGGGTGCACCAGGTTCAGGAACTTGTTGTCGAAGCGCTCCTTCAGCTCCTCGGCAGACCAGCCCAGCAGGTCCCGGAAGCGCTCGCTGGTGTACAGGAACGTGTAGCCCTCGTCGGCGGCGCAGCGGTGGTAGCCGCCAGGCAGGCTGGCCAGCATCGATTCGTTCACTAGCGTGCGGCGCTCCAGCTCGCGCTGGCGGCGGGCAAAGGCGGTCATGTCCTGGCACACGCTCACGATGACCAGCCGGCCGTCCTGCGCGCGCACCACCTCGCCGCGGTCCACTGTCCAAAACCAGCTGCCGTCCTTGCGCGGCATGCGATAGGTGGTCTCGTAGGCCAAACCCTCGTAGTAGTCCTCGCCCAGGTCGGTCACCACCTGCGGCATGTCGTCGGGGTGGATGGTGTTGCCCACCATGCCGCCGATGCCGGCCGCGAGGTCGTCCACATCGTCGTAGCCCAGCATGTCCGCCATGGCCTGGTTGGCGCAGAAGAACGGGAACCCGTCCTCGCAGTAGCCGCCTATGACGCCCGCCCCGGGCTTGCCGGCGGCAATGCCCGATATCAGCTTGTCCACGTTGATGTCGCTCAGGCGATCTTCTTCCATTGCTGCCTCGCTGTCCGGGTGCTTCAACTATTAATTGAAGAGTGTAGCGAAGTCGACCCCCCCCCGAGAACAGGCAATCCGTAAGCGCGGACCAACGGTCGCGGTTCGGGGAGCAGAGGCCGCCTTTGCAGCCCGCCTGCTCCCGTCACAGGCAATAGCGCCATGCACCGGAAAATCAGGAATTGCGGCCAAGGAGCGACTACCGACCCGAGCGCCCCGAAACCCTCTTGAAAGCAATCAATGCGGTGATTGCGCTTAGGCATACGAGGTAAATAACAAGACCGGCCGAATCGCCATCCCCGGTTTTGCTCAGGGTACGCGCTGAGGCCGCATCCGCTCTTTGCGTCAGCCCACCATCGCCAACATGACTGTCAGCCTGACCGTCGACCCGGTCATTGACCTGATCGCCAATCTGACTGGGGTCTTCATCTTTTTGATCAGGCTCTCCAGGCTGGACGGGCGTTTCCCACTTTGCCCAAAGAGTGATATCGCCCGAAATCGGCGTGGTGAAATCAAACGCCTGCGTGCATGCCTGGTCCGTGAACCACCCATTGAAAACATACCCCTCGCGTGTTGGCGAATCGGGTTCTTTTGCCAAACCGCCCGCTTCAACCGCTTGCGTGGAGATGGTGCCTCCCCCTTGCGTGTTGAACATGACAAAAGGCGTCGAAGTCATCGATGTGGCATAGCCTTTGGCACAGTAGTTGTCATACGCAATGCCATTAGCGCGATTCATCGTCCAACTTTTCCACCCATCCGCAGGGTCAGAAGAATAGAAGCTCTCGCCTTCGTTGATAACGGTGCTTGCGCCATAGTCGGTCGTTAGCTCGTAGCTATCATCAAACTGAACGGGCACAGGAGCGGCGGGAATTCCGTCTAACGTATCTTGCGAGAACAGGATCGCGTATTTTTCCCCTTCAGCTAGATTGATCGGCTCATCGAGATCGATGGTTACGTAGCCCTCATAATCATTGATGTATGTCCCTGAAGCATCCGGCTTGTCGAGGCTCCCTTGCACATCAAGAGGGGTTTTTGCATCGCTTTTGAGCTTGTAAACCTTATAAGTCAACTCAGCATTGTCGTTGCAGATATACGTTGCGATCGTGTGGAGCTGCTGCTTTTTAGAAGAGGTGTAGACGTTGGAATACCATACAGGATCGTCCTTCTTGTATGCCATAACGATGTTGGCCTGCAGGTAGTCGTATTGATCCACGATCTCTTCGTCCGTATCGATCTCGGAACCATCGTATGTGCTGACGTCGAATTCGCTCGAGTACGCTTCAGCCAAGGACTGGTCGTAATATGAAAGATAGAAATAGCCGTCAAGCGCCCAGTCATCTCCCCAGGAGTTCTTTACAATGAACGCACCGTCCGCAGGCGGCTGGTGACCCTCAATAAAATTGTCCTTTGAATAGCTGTCGTCGTACCCAACAACACATACGACGTGGTTTGCACGTTGGTATTCATAGGTGTATTGAGCAAAAGTAACGGGCGCAACATAGCGCATGTAATAGTCGGTGACATCGTCGCCAAAATACGAAATCGTAGCTGCATTACCACTTGCAAGCTGCTCTTTTATACGCGTTAGAACGGTTTCATTTGTGCTGGAATATATCCTGTTACCCGACTCACCCTGCTTTGTGTTTGCGACGCACCCGAGATAGGAGAACTTACTCAACCTCGCAACGCTCTCCCTGCGCTGGGCGACATCGAGATTGTCGGAATCCGTCAAAAGACCCGAGGAAAGAGCACTAGCCGGAAACGGGATGCTCGAGTCGGAGGCGATTCCGCATCCTTGCATAAGCAAGCTTGCGGCTGTTGTTTCCAGAGCACCGTGCAGCAGACGCTCATTCTCCAAGCCCGCTTTCATATGCAGGCCTTCACCAGACTGGGAAACCTCGGTTCCTATCAATTGGCTCTTGTCTTTCGAGAGGGGCTCAAAGGCAAAGTAGGCCAATTGGTACGCGGACAAGCTGGGTGGTGCCAGAGATGATGCGTTCGCAATGCTTGTTTCTGCCGAGGCCAACGTTCCAAAAGCCCAGCAAGTTCCGGTTTGATCTTGGTTCTTAACCGAGGATACCGTGCCGTTTTCACGAAGGTCGACCTTGGAAGGCAATCTTGTCGAATGCCTTGAGTATTCCGAAACCGGCTGAACGTTGTAATTTTCATCTGAGCGATCGACGATACGCGGCAATCCACCGTTTTCGACTTGCTCTGCGATTTCTTGCTCGCTAAGCACCCTGCCAATTGCGGAAAGGTCGGAGCTTGGGTATCGATCAGCGTAAGCAAGCGCCGGAACAGCAGGCAGCGCCAAGACAAGGATGACCAAACAGGCAATTGCCTTATGCCGAAGGCCTTCTAAAGCACGCATGTTGCCTCGCTTTCAAGATTCCCAAACTACTGGATCGCAGAGTAGAAGTAGCTGAACCCCATACTAGCCGCTACGATGCTCACCCCGGCACAGCCGTCACGGCATCCCCGATGGAGGCTCGATCCAGGGGCTTAGCGGTGTAGCTGTCCGCCATCGGCATCATAGCATCCACGGACACAGGACCACAGCACCCAGGCCCGACTACTCGTCCCAAGGGTGGGAAGTTAGGTGCCAGCCGTCACAGTAGGGGCAGCGGTAGATGGAAAGGCCCGTCCGGCCGTTCTGCTTGCACCATTCCAGGTTTTCTTGGGCCTCTTCCCGCGAAGCGTAGCGGTTCTTCGAAGTGCAGGCCTTGCGCTTGCGCGCCGCAGCCTTCGCGTCGCTTGAGCTGGAACGACGCTGGCTCTCGCGGGAAAACGCATCGTCGAGCGAGCCGAAGGACCCCAAGCTCGCAGAGAACTCGGCCTTCTGCTTGGACCAAGCCGATCGCTTCTTGCTACCCATGTCGCCCTCCTATTCAACGCGGCGCGCGGTAACGCCGGAACCTGCATCGATGCCATCCGAAGCGTCAGCGACGACGCTCGTATCCGAATCCTCGCTTGCTCCCTCGGCCGCCTCCAATTCCCGCTTCCGGCGGATCTGAGCCACGGCCGCACGAAGAGCAGCTTCCTCTTCGGCGCGGGCAACGTCCTGGGATGATTGAATCAGCTTCCTGATCTCTATGGCCAACAGTATCGCCAACGGGATGATGATGAGCGGAAAGAACAACAGCGGGTTCGAGAGCAGCGACGCCACCACGCCAACCGCCGTCGAGACGAACACGACGCGCCCCACCACGTTTTCCGGGGAAATGGTCTCGTTGTCTTCAACAGCGTTGGCGTCGCCCTTGGTGCGGAAGGTGATCTTGCCTTCGTTGTTGTTCACCTGCGTTATGCGGTGGGTGTTCAGCGAACCCTCAAGCGAGGAACTGGTGGAAACATAGGTGATGATGTCGCCCACCTGCAGCTCTTCAGCGGGGGTTTCCCGCACCACCACCAACGAATGCACGGGAATGGCCGGCTCCATACTGCCGGTAAGCGTGCGCAGGAAGCTGTAGCCGCCGATGCTGGGCACCTCGCCCGCCGGCGTGAACACCACGCGCAGCAGCACCACCAGCGCCACCGCGATGATCACCGCGGCAACCACGTTGACAACCCGAAGGACGCTCTTCATCAGCGTTGGCCGTCCGTGCCTTCGCCGTCGCCGTCAGATGAGCCAGCAGTCTCGGAAGAATCGCCTTCAACGGAAGGAACACTGCCCTCGGAAGAGCCGCCGCCCGCAGCACCCTCATCGCCACGCAGCTTGGCAAGCAGGTAGTGCGAAAGGCTGTTGGCCTCCGCGCGCTTCTGGGCGCGGTCGCGCTGTCTTTCCACACGTGACAAGTCGCGAAGCAGCGATTCGATGCGCTTCTCCATCCGATGCTCAAGCTGGGAAAGCTCGGCGTCGTTCTGCTTCTTGGAAGCCGCAAGTGCTTCAGCCAGCTCATTGGCAGCCGAAGCGCGCACCTGCTCGATTTGGCGCTGGGAAGCCTCGCCGGCAGCCTTAAGCTCTTCGGCAGAAGCCTTGCGGGCAGCATCCAAATCGGCCGCGGCCTTGCTCTGAGCAGCCGCGATATCGGCCTTAGCCTGCTCCTGCAACTGAACGGCGCGCTCGTTGGCAGCGTCCAGTTCCTCGTTGGCGGCATGCAGCTTGTCGTTAGTCGCAGCAACAGCCTGCTCTGCCGCATCACGCTCTTGGGATAGCGCATCCTTTTCAGCGACAAGCTCTTCGATCCGTGCGCGCAGCTGCTCGGATTCCTCCCGCTCGCGCTCCAGCGCGGCCTCGGCATCCAGCTGGGCCTGCGTAACCTCTTCCACGAACACCCGGCGTATCTCCACATCTGGAATGTCGGGGTCGGCCACCAGAACTTCCTTCAGCTCTTTGACGAACTTCGGCTTCACCGGTTCACGCTGCTCAACCTCGGCCTCGCTCAGGTTGCGCTCGTCGCCGGTAAGGCTCTTGAACACCGTGTAGCTGTTGATGAGGTTGGTGTACATCTGTACCAGGTACTCGTCATCGACCGCCATCTCGGAATCGGTGATGTTGACGGTGTAGCCGATCTCGTCGTAGCGCTCCATGAACTGCCACAGCTGGTAGCACTTACGGTAGTTCGGGTCTTTGGTGATAAGGTTCGTGCGCTGGATGGGGCTGCGCACCACCGAGCAGCCCTTCATCATCTTGCAGAAGGAACTGCTGCGCAACGCGCTGACCAGGCGGCGAACGCGGTCGATGCGCTGGAACACCCCAACGTTGTCGGCGTCGTTCTCGGCAAAGCTCTGGCGGTTCTTCACCGACATCTCCACCGTGCACTCGACTTCCTCGTACGCGTCTTCCATCTTGCTGTGCAGTTTCAGGCGATGGCAGATCTCGTTGCCGTTCGACCAGAAGATGGCATCCGTGCGCTTGTCGACGAAGGTAAGCAGGCGCTGTATCAGGTGGTAGACGAAACGGTTCTCGTACAGGTCGTAGGTTTCAGCGGTGCTCACGTTCAGCACATGGGTGGGATGCACTTCCCCATCCTCGGACGGGGCCAAGAACTGCGTGTTCTGGGAAAGATGGCGCACGCTGTCTGCGGAAATGCGCTTGGCCAGCGAAACCGGCACCACTTCCTGCTCGGTGGTGATGAAGCGGCGCGGATTCGCGATGACCGTGTTGATGGCATCGAGCGAATCCTCGATGACGCCAAGCCATTCCTGGTCTACCACCCGCTCCAGCTCTTCGCGCTTCTGCTCCACCGTGGTATCGGCAGACTGCGCCAGGCCATAGAGGTACTGGAAATAGCGATCGTCCTCTTGGATGGGCTCCATCTGAGCCGAAAAGCTCTGGTATAGATCTTGGATGGTTTCTGACATCTACGTCTCCCGCAGGTGTTGTCCGGCCACCGGGAACAGCGGCGCGAACACAACTAGTAAAGGTTCTGGATACGGCTCAGGTAGGCCATGCTGTCGGGCATGTTGCCCTCGCCGAAGAGCGTCTGCATGAACTCGATGAGGCCCTTCATCTCGTCGCGCACGAACGTGATGTTGGTGCTCTCGAACTTCTTCAGCACCTTGCGCGCGATGATGTAGTCCATGCCGCCCATCTCGGTGCCGCCGCAGGCAACGTAGACGGGGACGAAGTCGTACATCTGCTTGATGATACGGTTGCCGAACGAAAGCTTGAAGCGGGTTTGCAGGTACTTGTCCAGCTGTTCGAGCTTCTGCAGCGAATCGTTGGAGATAACGTGCTCGACCTTCGCCTTCTGGAACAGGTACTGCAGGTGATCGGCGGTGATGTGCACCTGCTCGTGATCGGGGCACTCGAACTCGTCGGCGCGCTCGTTGATCTCGATGGGGATGGCGCGGTCGTACACCTTGTCGGTGATGGTGAACGTGGAGTCGTCGTTGTTGGCGGTACCCACGAACCACAGCGAATCGGGAACGGAGATCTTGCCGTCGTGCAGCATGATGGGATCGCCCTCCCATTTGGTGGGAACAAGGTCCAGCACCCATTCGTCGTGGCTGGGCATTTCCAGCACCGAGAGGATCTCGGCGAAGTAGTACTCGACGCGGGCGAGGTTCATCTCGTCCAAAACGATGAAGCTGGGGTCTTCACGCAATCCTGCCTCGTACAGCGCACGCAGGAACTCGGTTTCGTTGAAGCGCTTCGAGAACTCGTTGAAGTAACCCAAGATCTCGGAACGGTCGCGATACGAGGGCTGCACCGAAACGATGGTGGCCGGATTGTCCAGGTAGCGGCTGAACGAGTACGGCAGCGATGTTTTACCCGTACCGGAAATACCCTCCAGGATAAGCAGCTTGCTTGCGGCCATGCCGGCCACATAGCGACGCACGATTTCGGGGGTGTAGTACAGCTGCATGTTAGTGCAGGCGAAGGCGCGGTAGCCCTCGGTGAACTGTTCCAGCGTAATCTCGTTGTCGAACGTGGGCGCGGCAAGGTCGCGGTACTTCAGGTCCACCATGGAAAGCTTCGGGAAGCGGGTCGCAAGGGCAGTGCCAGGCTCCTGCGCATTACCGGCAGCATCCTGTCCCTTGCCCGTGACGTTGGCGACGGTGGGGATCGTGTCGTCGGTAAGCGCGGACGCCCCCATGTAGGGGATGCGCTGGGTGCCGCCCATGGCGTTCACCTTCAGCGCAAGCACCTTGTTCTTTTCGTCCATCAGGTCGAGCACCTGCTTGTTAAGGCGCCCGATCTCGCGGTACAGCGCTTCGTTGTCGGAGCTGTCGTGCTTCAGGTCGTGCTTAAGGCGAATGCGCTGGATCACGATAACGGCAATCAGAACGGCTGCGGCGATAAGCAGGCCGAACAGGATGACCGCGCCGATCTTCCCCACCAGGTCGAAGCGGGTGAAGTACGTCCAGAAGATGCTGAAGTAGTCCACCCACCCGAAGATGAACAGGTTGAGCAGAGAGTTGAAAACCTCGGCGATGTTGTATACAACCTTCGCCAGAAGCTCCCAGGCAAAACTAAGGAACTCGCCCATGGTGCGTCTCCCTACCCTTCGTTCTTAGGGTTGTTGCTGTGCGGGTCTTGGGAACCGGTGCCGCCCGAAGCCGCACCCGTGCCCGCACCGTTGCTGGCGGCAAGCGCTGCCTCGGCTTCGGCCTTCAGGCGCTTCGCTTCGGCAAGCTTGGCCTCGGCATCCGCACGGGCAGCCTCAGCACGCGCAAGATCGTCGGAAGCGCCTGCCTGCGAAGAGGCGGCCACCGCACCGGCAGCCCCGGCAGCAGCTGCATCCTGCCCGTTCACGATAGCCTCGGCCTTGGCCATACGGTCTTCCTCGGCCATGGCGCGCTTCAGGTTCATGCCCACGATGATCAGGTGATACACCTGGTAGATGAAGAACAACAGCATAGGGATGACGATTACCACGAGGAAGCCCGTGCTGCTGGAAAGGAAGTTCATCACGTTGCCCAGGTACGGCAGGCGCATCGTGTACTTGCCCACGATGTCCACATCGGAAATGATGTGCTGGTCGGTTACGGCGTTGTTGTCGCCCTTGGTGGTGTAGCTGCGCGCGCCGTTCGACTCGGCAATGGAGTCGATGCGGTGCGTGTTCAGCGCGTACTTGTTGTCGATGATGGTATGGAAGGTGATCACATCGCCCGCCTGCAAGGTGGAGGGATCGCACTTCTGGATGATGATCAGGTCGCCCTCTTCGAACGTCGGCGACATGGATTCCGACTGAACCGCAAGCGGCGTGAAGCCGGCGATGTTGGCAACGCTGCCATCGTCTTTGGTGGCAAGCGTGGTGAACGCGTACAGGGCCGCAAGCAGGATGATGATCCACATCACAACGCTTACGACGATGGAGGCAACTTTCTTTACCGTTTGCATAATTTCCTTTCACGCTTCCTTAGAAGCTATCGTCAACATCAATGCCTTGGAAGCGCATCGATACTGAATAATCAGCACCTTTAACCACATTAGTACAATTCTGGTCGGTTCCCTCGAGCCAAATGCGAACAACGACCGATTTGTCCTGTTCGGCAGCCAAGCCGAACATGTTGGAGGCCTCGGTAGCCTCACCAGAATCAAGCCCGAACGTGGTAGTCTGCCCGCTGGTAGAAGCGGACACTCCGCCGTTGGGGTTGTACACCCAGGTTTGCCCGTCGGCCGCGAAGCTCATGCGCATGGCCAAGGGAAGCTCCGAAGAAGCCGTGGAGGTGAACGCCGTGCCCGCCGCACCGTCGGATCCGGCCTGCCCGGTAAGGCGAACCGTGCAATCCTGCAGGCTGATGAAATGCAGGGTGAATTCCAGGTAGGCGCCCGTGGAAGCCGAAGCCGAGCTGCCGTCTTCCAGCGTGAACGTCTGCCCATCGGAAGTGGTTACCGGCTGAAGCCGGGACGCGTCGATATCGATGCCCTGCTCGCTAGCGATGCGCGCGGAAATCTGGTCGAACCCGAGCGTGCTCACGTAGCTGGCATACGAATCGTGCGCGTCCAAGTCGAAGCGCAGCGACCCATCGGCGTTCGCGTCCAAACCCAGCGAACGGGTTTTGGCGCTGTCGGCGATGGAGAACCAGGCGAACGTGGCCATGGCGATTGCCGCCAATGCGAACGCCACCAGCACCACGGTGGTTAGCAGGCGATGGCGCAGGTCTTGTTTCTCGTTTTCTTCCATCAGCCCTCCTGCCCATCAAGCACGGCAAACAGCTGCACATGCAGTATGCCGGTATCGCCATAGAGGTAGTTGGCGCTGTCAACGTCGGTTCCCTCGATGTAGTAGTACACGTCCAGGCGGTAGGTTTCGCCCTGGTTCAGGTTGGCAAGGGCGCTTGCGGGGCGCGTGGCGGATTCGCCGGTGCCCATAAGGTAGGTCGAATAATCTTCGGCGCTATCGTTTGCGCAGGCCAGCGAGCCGTTAACCCAGCCCAGCAGCATGCCGTCCTGATAGCCGGGCAGCTGGGGCGCGGTGGCCGGATGCTCGGAGGTGTGCGAGCCCGAAGCGGTGTCCAACGGGAAATAGGCCGTCTTCACCACCTGGCCGTTCTGACTCAGCTTCAAGCCGACGCGCGCAGCCTTCAGCAAGTCGGCGCTGGCGCCCGAGGGAACAAGGGTATCGGCCAGGTAGAGCGCAACGGTGCCCGGCGCCTTGCTGGCCCCCGACCCGGTTACGCTTGCGCGAACGTCGACCCAGCCATGGTAGAAATGCTGGCCGTCTTCCGCCTGCTCGAAGTGGACGGCCGTCCCTTCGGCGCTGGTATAGGGGCATTCGGCAAAGCCCGAAAGGTCGAACGTGGAAACGGGGTACAGCGTCAGGTCGGCCGGGCTGTTGGTGGAAAACGCCACATCGCCCGAGCTGGACCACGAACCCGTAGAGGCATTGCCCAGCTCTACCACCAGTTCGCTGTCGTCGCTGTGCACCGCCACGCTGTTGGTGTTCACCTTCGAGTTGCTGGTGAACCATGCATAGGTCGCAACGCCCAGCACCGCCAGCAGCACCAACAGGGCAGCCACGACGCCGGCCTGCGAAAGACGGATGCGCGCCGTCGAGGAATCCGTATGTTTCACCTGATCATCGAACATATCGCACCCCCTACGCCTGAGCTCCGGCGAATGCCAGCTGCAAGGTTACATCCTTCGACTGCGCCTGCGTGATGCAGTTGCCGTCGCAGCCCTCCATGTACACGAAATAGCGCACGCGAACCACCTCGTTGGCGGCAAGCGTATAAAGCGATTGGGCGCCGGAAGCAACCGTCGGCGCGCTCTCGGAGCCTTCCATAGTGCGCGATCCCATGGAAACCGCCGGGTCGGCAACGTAGCTCCACGAACCGGAGCCGGAAACAACAACCCCTTCCTGGGAAGTGGTGCGCGTGTAGGCTGCGCCCGAGGTATTGCCCAAATCGTCGCAGATGAAGATGTACGACTGCGATCCCGAGGAGCCTTCGAACACCAGCCCTAGCCGAAGCGTCGCCAAAAGCTGCGGATCGGAGGAAACGCTCATGCCGCTTTCGAAGAGGTACACTGCAAGCGGCTGTGCGCCGCCCTGCAGGTACACCGTCCCGGTAAGCGCATAGTCGTCGATGGAGGAAGTGCACGAAGCGTAATCAGTGGTAATACCGGCAGCGTTCTGGAACGTGGCGCGCCAGAACGAGGAGAGGTCGGCAGTGGAAACCGGGTACAGGGTCTTGTCGGTAACGTTCAGCGCGCACGAGGTGTCGAACGGGCCGGCCTCGCTCAAGCCGATAAGCAGGTCGGAGCCGGAATCGCTCACCGTGTGCGCCGTGGGCGTGACATTGGTGTAGCGCGAGCTGGAGAACCAGGCGAACGTTGCCGCAGTAAGCGCCACTGCCAGCAACGCCAGCCAGATCGCAGCGGCAAACCGGCGACGGCGAAGGGTATGTTCGGTGTTGTTGCCCATAGCCATAGCCCCTAGTCTCGCTTGCCCACGAATCGCAACGCCAACGATTCCAGATTGGTGCTGCTCAGGTTGTTGGTGCAGTCCTCGTCGCAACCTTCCAGCCACACGTACACGTCAACCTGAACCGGCGTGCCATGCTCGGCGCCCTCGCTGGCGGCGGGCAACGTGCACAGAAGCTTGGAGTCGGGCTGGAGGGTGATCTGACCCGTGCTCTCGTCGTAGAGGCAGTAGTTCGACGAGTTCAGGGGCGAAAACGCCACTACACTGCCATCGGTCTTCGTTGAGTCAAGAACGTCGCCGGCGCTCCCCTTCTCGGTGTTGTAGCGCGCCTGCGGGTTGTGCTCCTGCGAAAGCTCGAACACGTACTGCCCCGTAACGGGCTGGTTCTGACCCGCGGAATGGACCAGGAAGCCCACGCGCAGAGCCGTGGATATGGGGTTCTCCGCGTCGGTGTCGTTGAAATCCAAGCCGGAAAGGTACACATCGGTAGCCATGGAATTGGTGGTCAGGTACAGCGAAGCAAGGTAGTAGTCGCTGCGCTCGGCCGCCTCGAACGCGCTTGCCACCACCGAGGTGGAGGAAGAGCCGCCCGAAAAGCCCAAAACGCGCTGGAACCCGTTCTGGATATTGTCGGTGGAAACGGGGTTCAGCAACCCTTCGAACGAAAGCCCGGAAGAGGTTCTGTAATCGCCGTTGTAGCTGTCGGAGATAAGGAAGGTAACGCCGGTGCCGGCAGCCATCTTCACATCGGTAATGTGGCGGGTGGTGTTGTAGATGTACCAGGCGTACGTGAACGCGCCGCCCACAAGTGCCGCCAGCAGCATCAGCACAAGCGTGCGGCGGAAGGTGCGGCGCAGCTGCGTTGTGCGCTCGGAGGCATCACGGGCAGAGGCAGGCGTAGCCACGGAAGGCGCAGAAGCGGCCTTGGGCTGCGAGGTGTTTCCAAAGCGGGTGTGCTTGAAATCTGCCATGTGGTGTGATGCCTCCTTTCCGATGCACTTGGTGCGGTTGCGGCTTGCGTGTTCGGTATAGCTACGAAGAGATAGCTATGAGTGGTTGATTCCGTTCGTGTTAACCCTGGTAAGCGAGTAGGTTATGTAGTCCGCGCTGTCGTAACCCGCGGCACCGATGGCGTTTACCGGGGTGTCGATTGTAGCGCCATTGGAGTCCAGGAGCTCGGCTTTCAGGACGATGCGGTAGTTCGCATACGTATGCTGCGCCGTTTCTACGTCGGTCTTCACCTTCACCTGGAACAGGAACTTGAAAGCGTTGGTATTGCCATCGCGGGTAATGAATGAGCCTTCGCTGGACTTGGCATCGGTGAACGTGATGGACGAATTGCCGGCGGTTCCCGTGCCAAGAGCGCTCGAGGTTACGCTCAGGTAGTCGTTGATGTTCACTGAGCTGTAAGTGCCGTCGGCGCCCCTTTGCTGAAGCGTCAGCGTGTACTTCACGCTCGAAGCGCTGCTGATCTTCGAATCGCCGTCTGTGAGCTTGAGCAGGCTATAGGTGCCCACCGCGCCGATAGTGCCGTCTGCCAGATCAAGGTCGTCAACATTGATGCCGAGCTGCGTCTGCTTACTGGCCGTGAGTTCGATGGTCGAGCTGCCCAGGTCCTTGCGGTAGTAGCCGGGATCGCCCGCCACGCTGGCGATCATGCTCGAAGTGGAAAGCGTATCCGGGCGCGTGGAGAGCGAAGAACGGTAGCTTACGCTGGTATAGGAAGTGCCCTCCTGCGACGCAGCGATGGCCTGCTTGGCGGCTTCCTCGGTCATCTTAAGATCGGAAACCTTGGCGATGACCTGGAAGTTGTTGCCGAATTCCTTTGCAATGCTGCGCAGGCCAGAAAGGTCGTACAGGGCGCCATTTTCATCGGCAAGGGACTCGGAGAGGTCGTTGCCATCAGCCGACCAGGACTTCGTTGCGGCAGCGGTCTCGCCCGTGGCAGCCGTCCAAGTCGTAGTTCCGCCGCTGATGCTCGGCGTGTAGTACACATTCCCCACCTTCACGTAGAAGCTGAGCGTGCCCGTGGTACCGCTCGGGAAGCCGGTCGCACCGGTGCTGCTGGCAGATCCGCCGTCCTTGCTGTAGTTCACGAGCGAAGCGCCGAACTGGTAGTACAGCTTGTCGGAATCGTTGTACTGCTGGGCCGAATCGAAGGTGATGGTGTCGGTAGCGGCAAGCGGGAAGGTGTAGCCAAGACCGTCACTCGACTTGGAAAGCTCGTTGACACCGGATGCGCCCGTGCTATCGGTAAGTCTTTGCGTATAGCTCGAGTAGATGCTGTAGGTAGACGCGGTGTTCTGATGGTTGTCCACCGTGCTCTTGCCTGTACGCAGAGTGTAGTTGACGTTCTTATTGATGGCTGCTGCGTCCTCGAATGAGGTGACGGTGTAGCCATTAACAGCCGACGTTGCGGTTTCGGAAGCCGGCACATTCACGATCAGATAGAAATTCTCGCTCGGCGAGGTCTCCTTGCTGTCAGCGCCCTTGGCTACCGTCAGGGTGTAGCGCTGCCCCATATCCTCCGTAGCGTACGGGCGATAGTAGGTCGTATCGCTGTCAGCAACGACCTTGGCACCGACATTTGCGTCGGCTGCTTCGCACTGAACCCATGCGCCCGAGCCATCTTCCGTAGCCGTAACTCCAAAGACCTCGCTGAGCCACTGCTCCTGGTACTTTGTGCCGTTGGAATCCGCGAATCCGGAAAGCTTGACGCTCGAAGCGCCACCATCGCCAACGGTGTAGGTGTACGCCTTGTCGTTATGAGCAGTGTCCACCAACGTAAGCTGCGTGCCGGCAGGCAGGGAGCCACTGCTGCCGCTGCCGCTGCCAAATACAATGCTCTTTCCCAGCGCACCCATGGAGCCGCCGCTGGCCAAGTGCGTATCCCAGCCGTATTCAGTTGCCGTGCCCTTGGCCTGGTTGTACGTCCAGGTCAGGTAACCCGCCATCGGCTCGCCGAAGTTGGTGAGCACGTGGGCGTTGGGGCCAAGGTTCGCGTAGTCGCCCGGCGTGAAGTGGGTGCCGTAGGAATACGTGGCCGTGAAGTCCACCTCCAGCATGCGCTTGACGATGATGGGCACCTGAACGTTATAGCTCTGCCCGGCCTCGGTAAACGTGACCGTGAGCAGCGAGAACTGGCTCTTCTCGTTGTCCCAATTGCTCGACGCGCGGAACGACATGCTGGTCGTGCCGTTGTTCACGATGCGAACGGTCGGGGTATCGCTGCTGGCAACGAGAGAACCGTTTTCCAGTTTGATCGTTTGCACGGTAGCGGAAACATGCGTGGACGACCCATTAAGCCGCACCGCATCCGAGAACCCGCCGTTGGTCACCAGGTTGAGGTAGTTCGTAACGGTGGAGGTGTCGTTACCAGGGAGCAGCAGGACACCGAAGTCATTTTCTACCCGCTTCGAAGAGTCACTGTTGTTGTCATTGAACGTGCTAGCAGAGGTGCTTGCGTTGTAATCGTTCGTGTTCTGGTAAGAACCATTGGCGTCGATTCCGCCGATATTCGTATACGTATAACGACCATCTACGCTCGTGCCCGCTTGCTCCTGAATGGTCTTTGCCGTAGCAATAGCCGCGCCGTCACCAAACAGAACGCCGGTATCAGAGCCAGAGGTAACCGAGATTGAAGACTTCGGGCTCGTGGTCACATACGGAGAAACCCCAGTCGCGCCGAAGAGGCCCTCCATGCCATCGAAATCATCAGCGTAATCCGCAAACGCGATATAGCTCTTCTTGTTGATTTCAGCTTTGTCTGACGACTCCTTGAAGTAGCAGATCGCAGCGGGGGCATCGGCGTTCTTCTGATCGGAAGCGAGCTTTACTTTGATACCGGCAGCAAAGATCCCCTTGAAGTTACCCGAGTCCTGCGCGGTGCACCCCACAAGCAAGCCCTGGCGCTTCTCAACATCTGAGAACGTGTTCTCGCTCAGAAGAATATTAGAAACCCTATATGTGCCGAGCGCATAGCCAACGATGCCGCCCGAGAAGTTGCCGTTGCCGCCAGGATGGCTGCCCCAGTAAGAGGCCTTTCCGCTGAACGAGCTACCCTGAACCGTTGTATTGGTCACGTTTACGTTGGCTCCGGAGTTATTCACGTTACCGATAATGCCGCCATTGCGCGCGCCGTCGAAGACCATGCTGCTCACGGTAGAGCCGTCCACAGCAAGCGTCACGCCCGAATCCAACGTACCCACAACGCCGCCGCTGTGCTCGCCGTTGCCAATGCGGATCTTCTCGACCGTAGAGCCGTTGATAGAAACATTTTTGTTAGACCAGCCGACGATACCGCCGACATTCTTTGCTGCCGTATTGGACGAGTTATTCTGGCCCTCGTTAAGGGAGCCCAGGTAGATAGGCGTGTTAGAAGAAGCCTCCACGGATGCCGTCACCTTAAGCCGGTTGGCGGTAACCGTACCTTCTGCTCGGCCGACGAGCGAGCCGACACCACGCGTGCAGCCCTCGTCGGTTCTCGAGGCAGCGCACTCGGTCGTGACCTTCACGTCGCCCATAACGGCAAGCTGCGTCGCCGTGGCATCCTGGCCGGTATTCACATTGACTGAGCAGCCCACCAAACCGAAAATGCCACCGGCAGTATTCGTGTTGTCCGTACTCGTCGAGTCAATCGCAATAGTCGAACTCGAGGCGAACATATGATCATTCGTTGTGGCCCACAGGCCGCTCTCGCCGCTCGCGATCTTGCCGACATAACCGCCAACATTGGTCCTGCCGGTAACAGAGAGGTTGCTGTAAGAGCAGTCGTAGAGCTTGATGGGGGCGCACTGGCCGCTGAAAGAGACGATCTCATCGACGCTGCTGGAGC
>CAVAFY010000023.1:0-30978 GCA_963588035.1 Alloprevotella sp.
TTTAGGGGAGTGCGGTGGTGTCAGAGCATATCGTCCGGCCGGCGTCTTGCTGCGGCAATCTTCTTCTTGATTTTGATAGTCTTAAGCTATCGATCTGTATTTGCCGCTGTTTTCGATCTGTCTTGTTTGTGCTGCATCGAGCAATACCTGAAGTTTAGCCTGGTCATCTGCTTTTCGTCTTTATGTTGTCCAGCTTTCTTTTTGTGCAGTTTACCGATTCATTCATTCTCGCTATGAGATTCTGATATCCTTAGAACACGTTGAACTATTCAAGATTGTCTTTGGTCGTGTTGGACGGCCATCAGCATTCAATCCATGCTGTTTGTAGAATGAGGGAACTATGAATCTGGCCCAGCTGTACTATTTCCGAACTTTGGCTAAATTCGAGCATTACGGAAAGGCAGCTGAAAGCCTTTACATCACCCAGCCTTCCCTTTCCAACTCTATTAAGAATCTTGAGAAGGAAATCGGCGTACCGTTCTTCGAGCGTGTTGGTCGCAATGTTCGCCTTACCGAATACGGCGAAGAGTTCAACAAGCATATTTGCCTTGCTTTGGATGAGATCGACAAGGCTGTCGAGATCATGCATGCCTATAACTCTGGTTTGAGCGGTCGCATTCGAATCGGTACGGTTATCAGTATCCAGCGCAACTATCTCCCGCGTTTGCTCAGCACGTTCAAGGGCGCATTCGGCGATGATGTCGTCTTCGATATCTATCAGGGCACCACGTATGAATGCTTGAAGGGCTTGAACGACGGCAAATTCGATGTTGTGTTCTGCGGTAAGCTCTCTGGATTCGACGACATCGAGTTCGTGCCGCAGTTCTCTCAGAATTGCGTGCTTGCAGTTAACTCCCATAACGAATTGGCCGACCGCGAGATGATCTCACTCAACGACCTGAAGGGCATTACCCTTACTTCGTACCGCTCGCAGTCCTATGCGAACACGATCTTCGACGGCTTCTTCAAGAAGTACGACCTTGATGTGGTTCAGGGCTTCAACGACGAGATCAGCGCCGCTACCCTTGTGGCTTCAGACCGGAAGACGGTTGCGGTAATCCTCGAAACGCTCGATGATCTTTCGCTCGAGAACCTGGTTACCCTTCCTATCGAAGAGCTCCAGGAGCCATTCCACATTATTTACCTTGGCTACAACAAGAAATCCTTCCACTCGCATCTGGTGGAGGAGTTTATCAAGTTCACGCAGAGGCACATCAAGTTCCCTGCCGGCGTTGTTCCACTGGAAGAGTACTACATGAATTGCGATAAAGAGGATAACGCCTAGCTCAACCGTATTTATCTAGATCGCACTGATGCTGAAGTCCCAACCTATATATAGGTAGGGACTTCTTGCTTTCCAGGGCTGAAGGATCAGAGGCTGGCGATCTGACCCTGAAATACTGCTTGGGATTTGCAAGACGTAGAGTCTGCCGAGGCGACTGTTGGCAACGCAATCGAGATGATGGGGTGTTGTACATAGGTGGAGCTTCGGATTCCAGCTACTCGTGACTCTCGGTGTTGGCAGCTCGATCATAACGAGCGCATTACTCCTATATCCCTCTGCGAATAGATGCGCCGGTTCCGATAGCGCATCGGAATAGCTTTGCTGGGGGAGAGACTACAGTTCGAGTATCGCACTGTATTCGATGTGAATGAATGAACAGGTTCTAATCTATTGATCAGGGCGATTATCCCCAAATCTTGCGAAAATGAACGCGTTGCATCTATCGTTTTCCCGCTATCGATAGAAGCGAGTGAATATAATTCGCTTTCCCTATTGAAGTGCACTTTGCGGCAATTAGACCGCGTTCAAATTCTGAACGAACATAATCGTGGCTTCGGAAACAGAAGCGAAATGAAATCTGGTAATGAGAGGAAACCAGAAGAGAGGTTTCCTTCAAATCAAGAGGAGGGTTTTGTATGTCCGAGAATTGGTTCGCAAAGCAGCCTAAGGAGCATCTCGCAGGTAAGTGTGCAGTCGTTGTTGGTGGCAACTCCGGCATCGGCAAGGCAGCAGCTGAGGCTATCGCTGCAGCAGGCGCAAACATGGTAATCGCTGGCGTTCCTGAGGCTGGCTGCCACGAGGTTGCCGAGGCTCTGAAGGCAGACGGCACCCAGGCTGTCGGTGTTGCTTGCGACGTAACCAGCCAGGAGTCCATCGACAATGTGATCAAGGTTGCTGAAGAGAACTTCGGCCAGATCGACATCCTCGTTACCTCCGCTGGTATCGCTCTTCCCCGTATGAACGCTGTCGACGTTGCTCCCGAGCAGTGGGACAAGCTGTTCAGCATCAACCTGAAGGGCAACTTCTTCCTGATGACTTCCGTTGCTCGCGCAATGGAGGCAAAGGGTGTCCATGGCAAGATGGTCGTTGTTGCTTCCGCACGTGGCATCAACTCCATGGAGAACATCGCTCCTTACTGCATCGCCAAGGCTGGCGTTATGGGCATGGTTCGCTCCCTGGCTGTCGACTTCGCCAAGAAGCAGATCCTGGTCAACGGCATTGCTCCTGGCTATGTTTACACCCCCATGGTTGCAAAGGTATTCGAAGAGCAGCCTCAGCAGGAGGCTTACGTCAAGAGCCGTACGCCCCTGCCGAACTACACTGGCACCCTGGACGAGATGGCTTCCGCAATCCTGCACCTCGTTCTTCCTGTTACCGAGTACACCACCGGTCAGACCCTGGTTCTCGACGGTGGCTGGTCCATCCAGTAACAAGGATCTTTCATCGGGCGGCTTAGGCTGCGCAGCTTGAAGCCGCCCGTCTTCTTCAAGTTCTCTTCGAAAGGAAGTACCCATGGAAGGTAAGATGAACGCACTTCTCAAGACCGCCGCTGAGCCGGACGCAATGGAGTACGTAGAGGATTTCGACATTCCCCAAATCAAGGATGACGAAGTACTCATGGAGATCAAGGCTGTAGGCATCTGCGGCACCGACCACTCCCTGTATCGCTGGAATCCCGCTATCGCGAATTCCTACCACATCCAGTACCCTGCAATCTTCGGTCATGAGTTCTCTGGCGTTATCGCCGAGGTTGGCAAGAACGCTCCTGCAAACCTCAAGGTGGGCGACCGTGTAACCGCTAACCCGGTTCTGTTCGACAACACCTGCGAGTACTGCGACCGCGGCGAGGTCAACATCTGCGACAACCGTCCGTTCTATGGCACCGACCTGCCCGGCGCATTCGCCAAGTACATGGCAATCCGCGCTACCAACATCATCCCCATGCCCGATGATGTTACCTTCACCCAGGGCGCACTGCTCGAGCCCCTCTGCGTGGCTATGAACGCCGTTGAGCGCGTTAACCCCCAGATCGGCGAGACCGCTGTCGTTATCGGCCCTGGCGCAATCGGCCTTCTGATGGTTGCCCTGCTCAAGCAGGCTCGCGGCATCCGCAAGGTTATCGTTACCGGCCTCGACGCTGACGCAAAGCGCTTCAAGGTTGCTGAGCAGCTCGGCGCAATCACCGTCAACGGCTCCGAGTGCGACGTTGTCGAGAAGGTAAGGGAACTCACCGGCGGCAAGGGCCCCGAGTGCGTATTCGACGCAGCTGGCCACTGGACGGTTTCCGAGCAGGCAGTGCAGATGGTGGCCAAGGGTGGCCGCATCGGCATCACCGGTCTGCCCGCAAAGCCCTCCGCAATCCCGATGACCGAGATCGCAATGCGCCAGATCAGCATCATCGGCAACCGCGCTTACGAGCGCAAGCATTGGCGTCAGGCTCTGAGCCTGCTGGCCAACGGCCTGGACATCTCCATGATCTCCAACATGGTCATTCCGCTGAGCGATTGGCGCAAGGGCATGGAGTTCATCGAGTCCGGCGAGGGTCTGCGCGTCGTTCTCGAGCCGTAAGAGCTCACCTTTCATCTGCGTTTCGCGCAGACGGATTTTTCGGGGTGCTGACACCATCGGTGCCGGCACCCCTTTCTTATTCACACACGGGGGATTTCCCCGAATAACCTATCTAAGGAGAATCCAATGGCAGGTTTGCAAGGAGTAAAGGTTGTTGAGCTGACCCAGTACGCTGCTGGTCCGGCTGCAGGTCGTGCACTGGCCGAGATGGGCGCTACCGTTATCAAGGTTGAGCCTTTCACCGGCGACGAGCAGCGCACCCAGGGCATGGCTTGGGGCATGGCTTTCCGCACCGAGTTCGACGACGTTGCCTACGACTGCGGTTCCTTCAACAAGGAATGGACTGCAATCAACTGCAAGAACGAAGAGGGCCTGAAGGTCATGTACCATCTGCTCGAGACGGCAGACATCTTCCTTACCTCCCTCCGTTCCGGCGCCCTGAAGCGCCTCGGTCTTGACTACGAGACCCTTCACGAGAAGTTCCCGCGCCTTGTTTGGGCTCAGAACCGCGGCTACGGCGAGTTCGGCCCCATGAAGGACGCCAAGGGCTTCGACGCTACCGCATTCGCAGCCCGTTCCGGCTTCGTAAGCGCTATCCCGCAGGCTAACGCCCATTACGAGCCCGGCAACTCTCCCATCGCTTTCGGCGACTGGAACACCGGCTGCGCACTCACCGCTGGCATCCTCGGCGCTTACGCTGGCGCTCTCCGTACCGGCCAGGGCGACAAGGTAACCGGCTCCCTGTACCATGTCGGCACCTGGGGCATGACCTCTGCCCTCATCGCACAGCAGCAGGGCTGCGACTACCCGAAGGACCGCATGGAGGCCAAGTGCCCCACCAACAACTCCTACGTTTCCTCCGACGGCATCTGGTTCCTCATGTGCTTCGGCAACTACAACAAGTACTGCAAGCTCGTGTTCGAGACCTTGGAGATGGATCCGAAGTACTTCACCGACCCCGAGCTCAACACGCTTGAGGCTCTGGCCGACAACGGCAAGTACGTCGAGGTTGTTGCCGCAATGCACCAGGCTTGCAAGAAGTTCACCTTCGAGGAGCTTGAGAAGCGCTTCCGCGAGAACGACATCCCGTTCGAGAAGATCCAGACCGTCACCGACGTTCTGCAGGACCAGGAAGCATTCGACAACGACCAGCTCCGTTATGTCAAGTACGAGAAGCAGGGTCCCTCCAGCCCCTATGGCGAGGAAGAGGACTACATCATCACCACGATGCCGTTCCGTCTGGCCAGCATCGGCGATCCGGTGCTGAAGCGCTCTCGCCCCACCGGTTACGACACCCGCAAGATCCTCAACGAGTACGGCTACGACGATGCTGCCGTGGACAAGCTGGTCGAGGAGGGCGCAGTTATGTGCTACACCGGCGAAGAGCTGCCCGCATCCGTTCTCGAGCCCAGCTACGGCCCGAACTCCAAGAGGGACTAGGAAGGAATTTTCAACATGGCACGTGCAAACACACCTTTTTCTGGACTGACGGTACTCGACTTCTCCCGTTACCTGCCCGGCGGCTATGCCACCCAGGTTCTTGCTGACCTCGGCGCTACCGTGATCAAGTGCGAGGATACCGGTCTTGGCGACTTCATGCGTCACGACTATCCCACCAAGGGTCAGGGTATCTCCTACTACATCACCGCTCTTGGCCGCAACAAGAAGTCCGTCTCCCTGAACCTGAAGAACGAGGAAGTCGTCGACTGGTTCAAGAAGATGGCAGCCGAGGCCGACGTCATCGTCGAGTCCTTCCGTCCTGGTGTAACCAAGAAGCTCGGCATCGACTACGATACGATCAATGCCATCAACCCGAAGATCATCTACTGCTCCATCTCCGGTTATGGCGCAGAGGATCCTCGCTCCAAGAAGGCCCAGCATGACCTGAACATGCAGGCCACCAGCGGTTACCTGTCCGTCAACCACGGCGGCACCTCTCCGCTGCACCTGTGCGACCTTTCCTCCGGCATGGTAGCCGGCCAGGCGATCCTGGCTGCCCTCTATGCTCGCGAGCAGACCGGCAAGGGCACCTACATCGACACCTCTATGTTCGATTGCTTCGTATGGTGGAACTCCCTGCTGGATTCCCGTTGGTGCTTCAACGACGGTGAGTGCAAGCGCGACGACCTCGAGTATCCTTCCGTTGCGTACAACGTGTACGAGACCGCCGACGGCGGCAAGCTCGCCCTTGGCATGGTTGAGGGCAAGTTCTGGCAGCCCTTCTGCGACGCCATCGGCCATCCCGAGATCAAGGGCGACGGCCTGAAGCGCCGCTGGGAGGCTCCCGAGTCCTTCAAGGTTGTCGAAGAGGTCATCAAGTCCAAGCCTTTGGCCGAGTGGATGGAATGGCTCGAGGACAAGGACTTCTGCATCGCCAAGGTGAACACCAAGACCGAGGCTGTAGAGCAGATCACCCGCGAGAACCCCGAGGCTCTTGCATGGGTTGACTTCCCCCGCGTCGGCCGCGTTCTTCAGACCGGTTTGCCGCATCACCTGTCCACCATCCCGGTGAACATCGCCGACTTCGAAGAGGTATCTGTCCTCGGTGCCGACACCGCAGAGTACCTGAAGAAGGTTGGCGCTGACGATGCGACCATCGCCCGCCTGAAGGCTGAGGGCGGCATCCGCCTGGGCGACGACATCGAGCCCGAAGAGGACCGCGCTCCGGTGGCTCCTGCCAACTAAGCGCATCACTCGAACTTTCGCTGTGCAAGAGGCGTCCCGTACGGGGCGCCTCTTTTGTCGTTTCGGGCCAGTGCTTTCCGGGGTTTAACACATAGATAACATGTTCTACCTGTTCATGCGATGAATGGGCGCTACAGCATGGGGTTATTGAGTATCAGGGGGTTTTATTAAGATAACTATTCATGCGATTTATAGCTTTCGAGAAAAATCGATATCCTTCGGAATTAGAAATTGAACCCGTTCACCGTACAATAAAGGCATAAAGACAAGCGAAAGCTTGAAGGCAACTGCGAGAAGGTTAGGGGGACCAATGAATCCTAAGGCAACCATTACGGATGAGCAGTTCCAAGCATATCTGAAGCAGATCCGCGAATTGGCAGAAGGCCCGTTCGACGAGATGCAGAAGGAGATCGAGGTAACCAACACGTTCCCGGACAAGTTCTATGAGCTTGCCAAGGAGAACGACCTCTATCGTTTCTATCTTCCCGAAGAGTACGGTGGATGGAACCTCAACGAGCTCGAGATCCTGAAGGTACAGGAAGAGTTCTCTCGTGGCCCTGGCGGAATGCGCATGCATCTCCATCATGCCGCCGACATGAACTGGCGTATCCTCGAGGACTACGGCAAGCAGGAGCTCAAAGACAAGCTCATGACGAAGTTCCAGGACAAGACCATCTACTGCAACTTCGCCATCACCGAGCAGTCTGGCGGCACCGGCGCAGACCTCCACACCACCGCAGAGAAGCAGCCCGACGGCTCTTACCTCCTGAATGGTGAGAAGTGGCTCATCTCCCACACCGACTGCTCTGACTACACCTACGTCATCGCAGTGACCGACCAGGAAAGCGACAAGGACTCCCGTCTTTCCGCATTCATCGTTCCCAACGATGCTCCTGGCTTCGAGATCATCCCCATGCCCCACATGATGGGCTGCAAGGGTGCTGGCCACGCAGGTCTCAAGTTCACCAACGTGAAGCTCGACCCTGTGTATCTGCTCGGCGAAGAGGGCCAGGGCATGGAGGTTGCAATCCACTCCCTGAGCGTTTCCCGCGTGCACATCGCCTGCTCCAACCTTGGTATGGCGCAGCGCATGCTCGAGATCTCCCTCAAGCGCGCAGCTGACCGCGTAACCTTCGGCAAGCCGATCATCAAGCGTCAGGCAATCAAGATGAAGATCGCCAACATGCAGATGATGATCCACGCACTGCGCACCCTGGTATACGACTTCGCTCGCGACTTCGACATCGACCAGAACAACGAGTACATCGATGAGAAGGCTGCAATCTGCAAGCTGTTCTCCATCGACACCGTTCGCCTGGTATCCGACGAGATGCTCGAGATCTTCGGTGGCGACGGCTACTTCGAGGATTCTCCCTACGGTCCTACCGAGCGTCTGTACCGCGACTGCCGCGCAATGTGGCTCGAGGAAGGTGCTCCTACCGTTCAGCGCATCACCATCGCTCGCGAGTGCGAGAAGCATGGCGGCCGCATCGAGTACCTCCACTAGGAGCTAATCGAGTAGCGTTCTTCTGAACCTAGGCTCATCTGAGGCCTCCGTCCTATAAAATGGACGGAGGCCTTATTGTTTGTTGCAATAGGCATGAGGGGGAGGGACGCATCATGAATCTTTCGCAGCTGAGGTACTTCAGGAAGCTTGCGCAAGTTCAGCATTTCACGAAGGCGGCAGAAGAGCTGTTCATCACGCAGCCTGCGCTTTCGAATTCGATCAAACAGCTTGAAGGGGAGCTTGGCATCCCGCTGTTCGAGCAGCATGGACGCAATGTGCGCCTTACCAAGTTCGGGCGCGAGTTCAACGAGTACGTTTCAGAGGGCCTGGACGTGATAGACAAGGGCATCCAGGTTGCCCAGGAGCATGCCAACAGCCTTTCGGGAACCATCGATATCGGCACCATCTTCACGCTGCAGGCCGACTACCTTCCTGCCCTTCTGCGGGAATACCGAAGCAAGTACGGCACCCACGTGGACGTCCGTCTGTACCAAGGCCTTACCCAGGGGCTGGTGGAGAACCTCGAGGACGGCACGTACGACATCGTCATCGGTGCGTACGTGGAGAACCGCCCCGACTTGGAGTTCGTGCCGGTGCTGCGGCAGGACCTGGTGGCTCTTGTCCATGAAGACAGCCCCTTGGCGAAGCAGAAGAGCGTTTCGTTCGCAGATATGCGCGATACCGAGATCGTCACCTACCGGCCCGAGACGCCGGTGGGCGAAGAGGTGCAGAAGATCGTCGAGGAAAACGGCCTGAAGGTGTGCCAGTGGTGCGACGACGAGATCACGCTGGGAAGCGTGGTTGCCGTTGAACCCGAGCTTATCGGCATCACCCTGCAGACGCTTGGTTTGGCGCCGTTCCCGCAATTGCGTACCATTCCCATAGAAGAGGTGGATCCGGGCTTTCATCCGGTGTTTTTGATATACCGTAAGAGCGCACACAAAACCCGCGCGGTGGAGAACATCATCGCTTTGGCGGGGTCTATGGAATGGGACGCTTTGAAGGGCGGGTTTGCCGAAGGGGATTCGGAAGCCGCCGAGCAAACGGCATGATCTGAGCGAAGGAGAAACGCTTGATAAAGAGGATTACGGGGGTAATTCCCTACGTGGTGTTCCTTGTCGGGCTGTTCTTCGTTGAGTACAACCTTTTCGGCGTAGAAGACGCGCTGCTGGGCATCGTATTCCAGTCGTTCGCGAAGACCATGGTTGAATCTGCGGGGCTTTCCTTCGCTAACTACCTGAAGCATGCCGCCTTGTTCCTTATCATGAGCCTGTGCTCTTCGGTTGCCGGTTTGCATCCGGTGCTCTTGGTCGGTGGCAGCGCCCTGTACATGTTCTGCATCACCCTGATGAACTCGGACGACTATTTGCCGCGCAACTTCTTCATGCTGGGGTTGGGCTTCCTGCTGTTGGAGATCTACCCGATCAGCGCATCGGAGATCCCTATGCGCATGGTAGCCACGCTGTTCGCCATCGGCTGCACCACCGCGTTCATCTACGTGATGCGCGCATTCGCCGAGCATAACGAGATAACCTCCGACCGCGAATTCGTTATGCGGGCCTTCGACGATATCGGCTTTCAGCTGATCGACCTTTCTAACGGGGAGACCGCGCATTTGGATCCGCATCGCGTGTACGGGATCACCCAGGAGTACTGCAACAAGGAGTACGGCAACGTGTTCCGGCAGGGTGGGGTGATGAGCGGCCGCCAGCGTTACACCTTCGAGCTTTTGATATGCGCGGAGCTTGTGGCGGACATGATCCATGCGGCATCGCGCAACGTGGACCATATGGGGCCCGCCGAGCAGCGGTACCTCCTTGACCTTTCCGAGGTGTTCCTGGGATTCGGTCAGGGGCGTATTCGGCAAGTGCGCGCGATGGAGGAATCGCTTCAGCATTTCCTGGACCTGCATATCCTGGCAGACGGCGAGCACGACACCGCTTGGCGCGCAACGTTGGAAGCCCTGGTGCATACGCTTCAGGAAAACGCGAACTCACGCGACAACTCGACGCCTTTCGGCTGGGGCATCCGCTACCGGCTCCGCTTCATCAAGGACAACTTCAACCTGAAGAACTCCCAGCTGCGCTTTGCCATCCAGCTGGGCGTGATAGTGGGCACCTCTTTCGCGGTCTCGGAATGCATGGTGGCGTTCATGGACACGCGCTTCGGTGCCTGGATTCCCATCACATCGTTCCTGATGATGAACACCTATCGCGACGAGACCATGCGCATGATGGGCAAACAGCTTCTGGGCATGCTGGTTGGCATGGCCGTGTTCGCCGCGGTGACGCATTTCGTGCCCGAGCAGGTGCGCACCCTGTTCGTGCTGACGTTCGGCTACTGGGTTATCTTGCTGCAGATAGGGCCGGCGGTTTCCATGGCGGCTGGCACGCAGCTGGCGCTTGCGGCGCTGTATCCGTCGATGTCGCTGGGCGACACGCTGATGATGCGCTTGACGTTCGTTCTGCTGGGCACCTTGGTGGTGCTCTCGATCGTCTTCGTTTTCCTGCAGTCGCGCCGGCGCATGACCATCGCCCACAAGATCCGCGAAATGGAGCGCGTTGACGAACGCCTACTGCAGCAGCTGCGCGAGGACATGGACCGCGGTCATGCGAAGGACGACCGCACGGTGCAGCTGCTGTACTACCTGCACATGAACGCATCGCTGCTCACGTCGCTCTCGAAGCGCATCGGCCCCGATTTGGCGCAAGAGGTCGAGCGGCTGACCGAGGCGAATTACCAGTTCGCCATGGACGCCTCGCATGCCATCGTGTTCTTGGGGTCCGATGTGAAGCGGGAGCGCTACGAGCATCTTGACGGAACGACGAGGAAGCTGCGCAAGAAGATCGACCGCCTGCCTACCGACGAGGTTTCCGTGGAAGAGGAAGGGAAAACCTCCTGGTAGGGGCGGTGTTGGCGGAAAAGCTTGCGGGAAAAGGATGGCTGGCGGCCGCACGGGGCGGTTGCCGAGCTTAGACCGGCAACGGTCGGGCAGGGGCGTCTCGCACTGCTTTGGGCTGGCCGGGTTGGCCTGCAGCTATCCTTTTGGCCGGCCGATTACTCGTCTATGAAGAGGTTGGAGGCCTGCTCCTTGTAGGGCTGGATGGACTCGACCATCTTGCCGAGCTTCTTCTCGAACTTCTTCACGGCGTCTTTGCCGACGGGCAGCCAGAGGGGCAGGGGCTCGGAGGCGCTGGCAACCTGATAGACGAACTCGGCAGCCTTGCGCGGGTCTCCGTGCTGCTGGTAGTTGTGCCCCAGGCAGTAGTCGGCGGCGCCGCGCGCGGGAGTGCCGTCGTAGGCGGCAAGGGGGTTTTCCGGGGTGCGGATGGAGGAGCCGTCGAAGAAGTTGGTGCGGAACATGCCGGGCTCGACCACCATGGCCTCGATGCCGAAGGGTTTCATCTCCAGTGCGAGCGTCTCGCTCACGGCGGCAACGGCGAACTTGGTGGCATCGTAGAGCGACCCGCCGGGATCGCAGGCGAAGCTTGCCATGGACCCGATGCTGATGACGCGACCGCTGCCTTGGGCGCGCATGTGGGGCAGGACCGCGCGGGTGACGTTCATCATTCCGAAGACGTTGGTGTCGAAGATGGCACGCGTTTCGGCATCGCTGGTTTCCTCGAGCGAGCCGAAGATCCCGTAGCCGGCGTTGTTCACCAGCACGTCGATGCGGCCGAACTGCTGGATGGTCTGCTCGACGGCCTGGGCGATCTGCTCCTGGTCGGTGACGTCGAGTGCTACGGGGAGCAGGTTGCCGTTCTCGCCGAACGCTTCGCGAACCGCTTCGGGCTTGCGCGCTCCGGCGGCAACGCGGCAGCCGTGCTCGAGCGCAACCGTCGCGAACTCCTTGCCGAAGCCGCGGCTTGCGCCGGTGATGAGCCAAACGGGAGTATCCATGGGTAGTTCCTTTCCGGTTTCTTCCTACCGAGATGTGCGTCTTTTCCGCGGCAGAGCGTTGTAGCGGTGCGGGGCGTAAGCCGCCGGCAGCGAGGATTCCTCAGTCTGGGCAACGAGGACTCTCAAACCCGCGGCCTGACCTGCGGCCCCGCGGCCCCGCAACCAGCAGCCTTAGCTGCTCGAGCTGGTTGTCGATTGCGAAGAGGCCTGCTGCGATATCTGCTGGGAGAGCGTGGCGATGCTCGCGTTGCTCTTCTCTATCTTGGCTTGGATGCGTGTGGCCTCATCACCTTCTGCGGGGGTGGGCTGGTAGTTGTTGCTGCTCGACGTAGACGAGATGGAGCAGGGGATGACGTTGATGTTGTCATCGGTGGCCACATCGTTGCCGGTTACCGTGAAGGTCTGCTGGAAGATCATGCAGTCCTTGTCGGACGGGTTGGGGTTGCCGCCGAAGCAGAAGTTGCCCAAGCTGTAGACGATGTAGCGCCCGTTGTACTTCTCGTACCCCTGGATCACATGCGGGTGCGAGCCCACCACCAGATCGGCGCCGGCATCGACGGCCATGTGCCCCAGCTCGACCTGTATCTCGTCGGGGACGGTTTCCTTTTCGTTGCCCCAATGGAAGAAGACGCAGGTGATCTGGGCGCCGTTGTCCTTCGCGGTTTGGATGTTCTGCTTCATCTCGTCCTGGATGTCCAGATGCTTGGCAAGCTCGTAGGTGCCGATGAGCGCAACCTTCACGCCCTTCACGTCGCGGTAGCAGATGCGGTCGTAGCCGAAGCTGTCTATCCCTGCTGCATCGAGGGCGGAAATGGTGTCGGTGTAGCTCTGCTCGCCGTAGTCGTGCGAATGGTTGTTGGCAAGCGAGGCGGTTTCGATGTTGCCCTTGACCAGCACCTGGGCGTAATCGGCCGAGCCCTTGAAGGCGTAGGTCTTGTCTTCGCGCTGCGTTGCGGTGGTCAGCGTTCCCTCCATGTTCGCCACGGTAAGGTCGTCGGCGGCGAAGATGCTGGCAACGTTTGCCATGAAGTAGGAGGGGTCGCCCACCGATTCGTACTTGGTGTTGAAGCTGGTATCGGAGCTGAAGTTCTCGTCGGTGCCAAGGGTGCAGTCGCCTGCGAAGCTGATGGTGAGCGAGGTGGGTGCAACCGCTATGTCGGCGGCGGCCGGCTCCTGCTCTTCTTCGTTTTGCGAGGGGGAACCCAGGGCCCCTACAAGGTTCACCAGGAGGAATATGATCAGGACGGCGGCAACTCCGCCGGCCAGGAACGGCAGCTTGCTCTTCTTCCTGCGGTAGCCATGGCGCACATACGTGCCGGTGCCGGCACGCGGGGTGAGGTTCTGGTAGGAAAGCGAGTCCTGGGTGCCGACGCGCCGTGTGCCGGAATGGTTGCCGCGGGCGCTTTGGCGATGGCTCGCCTGCTGGGTGCCCCGCGAGGACGACCGGCGGCTTCGGCCGGCTTCAGACCCGCCGCTTTCCCGTTGGCGACGCCGGAACTCGCGCTGGGCGTCGTCGTTGATCTGGCGCCCTTGTGTAGGGCGGCTGTGGGAAGGCCGATTCGCGGCCTGGCGGTTGGCGCCTTCGGTATCCGTGTTGGTTGCCTGCGGATGGCGGCGCGGCGCGGGGCGCGCATCGATGACTTGACGGTTCGTGTTGCGCGGTGCTGTGCGCCGCGGGTTCGTTTTGCGTGTGTCCATGGCACCCCTTCGGTTTACCTGTAGGGATATGGTATCAAAGCCCATCTGGGATCATGTTCGCGTTATTCCCCAAAAACGCGTGATGTGTGCATGTTCGGGAATTGTGTGAAGCGGGAGATTGCCCCATATACTGGTATTGAGAGAAGAACGAGCTGGGCGGGTTTTCCGTCCGGCCTACAGTTAGAGTGGCGTGGTGCGTATGAGTGGAAGGCAAGGAAACCTGTTTCGGCGGATTGCGGGGTGCGCTGTTTGCGCGCTTGCCTCGGTTGCCATGCTCCTGTTTTTGTGCTCGTGCGAATCGGAGCAGCAGAAGACCCACGTCACGGTTTCTGTTTGGGACTACTCGGTTATATCCTCCGGGTTCGCCAAGTACATCAACGATTTGAACCCCGACTACGACATCGAGTGGATCGTGGGCGACAACTCGCTTGACTTCTACAGCTACCAGGCGAAGAACGGATCGCTTCCCGATGTGGTGCTCACGCGCGACTTCAACCGCGTAAGCGCAGATCAGCTGGGCGATTCGCTCTACGATCTTTCGGGCACGGAGTTGGTGCAGAACTACCCGGAGAAGAGCCTGAGCCAGATCGCCGACGACGACGGCAAGGTTAAGTACGTCCCGGGCGCCAGCGGGTTCAAGGGCATCGTGGTGAACAGCTACCTGTTCGAGATCTACGGTATCCCCGTTCCCACCGACAAGGAGTCGTTCCTGCAGGCATGCCAGGCGTTCTCCGAGAAGGGCGTGCGCGGCTTCGTTGCCGGCATGGGCGATGCGGAGGTCTGCTACGAGGTGATGCAGGGCTTTGCGGATTCCTCGCTCGTTTCCAAGACGGAAGACCTGCTGGGCCAGATCATCAAGCGCGACAAGAGCGGCAACACGGTGTCGGTGGAAGGCTCTTCCTTCGACGATGCGGTTTCCTATGTTTCCACCCTGGTTGACCAGAAGGTCATAGACCCCAGCGACATGTCGCTTTCGCCCGAAGATGCGGAGCGCCAGTTCCTGGAAGGGCAGGCCGCCATGATGTTCCTGGAAGACGGCAAGGCCTCGGTCTACGGGTCCGAGCACAACATGACCGTGCGTGCGTTGCCGTTCTTCGGCGACTCCTCGAGCTGGGCTTTCGCCGAGCCGGTGTTCGTGGGCATGGTGAGCGACGTGAAAACCCAGGGCGTTTCCTCTACCACCGCGAGCGCCGAGACCATCCATGCCCCCGCCGTCCAGGTTCTTTCGAGCATCATGAGCACCCAGGCGCAGGACTATTACCTTGGGCTCATCGGGACGGACAAGCTAGTGCCCACCTCCAAGGACGACAGGGTCGTTCTGCCCGATGCGCTTTCCTCGCTGGCGCCGTGCTTGGAGTCCGAGAGCGTGCGCACGTACCTGCCCAGCAAATTGGTCTCCGACGCGGTGGGCGCAACGTTCCAGGAGGTGGTTTCGGGGACGCTTGGTGCAAACGACGCCCTAGATAAGGTGAAGAGCCTGCTGCAGGCGCGGCAGACCCAGGACACCAAGGCGCTCGTCAGCTTCAGCGAGGGCGTGAGCAACCTCTACGATTCCACGAAGGGCAACGTTGCGGCCTGCTCTATTTCCCAGGCTGCCTCGGCTTCGCTTGGCACCGATGTGTTCGCGGTTTCGGCGAAGACGGCGCGCTGCCCGCTGTATTCTGGGGAAAAGACCGCAACCGACTTGGCCTATTCGGTGGCGCCTGCCTCGGTGTACCGCGCCCAGATGACGGGCGCCCAACTGAAGGAGTACCTGGCGGCTTGCGTCTCTTCCGCGCAGAGTCAGTACGACTTGCCGATCGTTGCGGGCATTCACCTGGTTATCTCGCATGAGGGTGGTTCGTACAGCCTGGCTTCGGCGACGCGTATCGTTTCCTCCGGCCCCAAAGAGGGCGGTACCGACACCGCATCGGCCAACGAGGGGCGCGAGACCACCCGCGCCATCGAAGACGGCGAGACGATAGCGGTAGCGTTTTCCTGCTACGACGGCGAGGCGCTGCAGGCCCGCTCGGGCGCGTACGGCTTCACGCGCGAAGAGAAGACCCTGCAGGAGCTGTGGGTGGGCGCCTTCCAGGACAAGAAGATCACGAGCCTGCCCGCTTACCAAGACTATCTTGCTTTTGAGTGATTCGCCGGGGCGTGCTTCCGAAGAAGTTGCGTAGGGTGTACTCTTAGCCTGATAAACGAAAAGAAAGGCAAGAGCATGATCATCAAGAAGTCTCCCGCAGAGATCGAGGAGATGGCCGAAGCCGGTCGTCTTTCGGCGAAAGTCCTTCGTGAGGTGGGCGCACGCGTGCAGCCCGGCGTTTCCACGGCCGAGCTTGACCGACTGGCCGAGATGATTATCCGCATGGAAGGCGGCATCCCCGCATTCAAGGGCTACGGCGGGTTCCCCGGCAGCATCTGCGCTTCGGTGAACGACCAGATCGTCCACGGCATTCCCTCCAATTCCGTCATCTTGCAGGAGGGCGACATCCTCTCCATCGACACCGGCGCCATCGTGAAGGGCTGGGTGGGCGACAACGCCTGGACCTACCCGGTTGGCAAGATCAGCCCCGAGAAGAAGCGCCTGCTCGAGGTTACCGAGCAGTGCATGTGGGCCGGCATCGAGGCTGCGCGCCCCGGCAACCACTTGGGCGATATCGGGCATGCCATCCAGGAGATCGCCGAGCGCGCCGGCTATGGCGTGGTGCGCGAGTACGTTGGCCATGGCGTTGGCCGCGACATGCACGAGGATCCGAACGTTCCCAACTACGGCCGCAAGCATACCGGCATCAAGCTGGAGGCCGGCATGGTGATCGCCATCGAGCCCATGATCAACATCGGCACGTACAAGACCAAGGTCATGAGCGACGGATGGCTGGTCTGCACGCGTGACGGCAAGCCTTCCGCCCACTTCGAGAAGACCATCGCCATCACCGAGGACGGCCCGCGCGTCCTTACCACCGAGCCCGACCATCGCCGTCCGGTGAACGACTAGGCTCTAGATTCGAAGGCCGAACAGCAAGCGCCGCCTCTTCTGCGAAGGGGCGGCGCTTTTTCGTGCGGTTGATTGGGTGGTTGGAAGGCGCTTTCGCTCGGCGCAGTTGCAGCGGTTGCCGTGGTGGGGCAGGGCGGCAGCCCTACGAGAAGAACACGCGGGAAGTGCGTCCGTAGAAGGTTTCCGCCTTGTAGCGCAAGAGCACGGTGGGCTCTTCGCCCGACTGCACGATAACGCGGCGGACGGGCTTTTCGATGGGGATCAGCTCGCCGTCGATGAACATGGTTGCCTCGCGGTTTGCGCTGGAGGGGTCCATGAACACCTCCACGATGTCGGACGGGCCGGTTACCAGGGCGCGCGAGTGCAGCGAATGCGGGGCGATGGGCACAACGATCAGGCCGCTGTAGCCAGGGGCGACCAGCGGGCCTCCGGCGGAAAGCGCATAGGCGGTGGAACCCGTTGCCGTGGCCACCACCAGGCCGTCGCCCTTCACGTTGGCAACCTTTTCGCCGGCCACGGTGTAGTGGCAGTCGATGACGCGGCCCTGCGCGCCACGGGCCAGGGCAAGCTCGTTGAGCGCGAAGAACTGCCGTGAGCCGGCGCGCGCATCGCCCGGTTCGCCCTCGCAGAAATCGTCGCCCTCGCAGAACACGTCGATGCGCAGGTTGGTGCGGTACTCGGTGGCAAGCTCGCCGGCCAGCGCCGCCGCCACCACGGGGATGATGCCGTCTTCGTTGGAGTTTGCCATGAAGCCCAGGTGGCCGAAGTTCACGCCCAGGATGGGGATGCGGCGGTACTTGATCTGTGCGGCGGTGCGCAGGATGGTGCCGTCGCCGCCGAGTACCACGGCCAAGTCGAAGTCGTCGATGTTCTGGACCTGGCGCTGGAAGAACTCGAGCGAGCTGCGCAGATCGTCGGTGTCGAAGCTGGTGTACTCGATGCCCTGCGAGGCCAGGTACACCTCAAGGAGCAGGGCGGACTCCATCGCTTTGGGGTTGTAGTTATTGCGGACAATAAGAATGCGCATGAGCAATTCCTTACAATAATTTCCCGGAATCTTAACGATTATGACGTACCAAGAGGATCTATGGCAAACGACTCGAAGGACAGCATCCTAAAAAACACGGGGCTTATCACGCTTTGCACGCTGGGCTCCCGCGTAACCGGCCTGTTGCGCACGTGGGCCATGGCGTTTGCCTTGGGCAATACCTTGCTCACCTCGGCGTACCAGATCGCCTACAACATGCCTGCCATGATCTACGAGCTGGCCGCTTCGGGCCTTTTGGCAACGGCGTTCCTTCCCTTGTACCTGCTTCAGAAGGAGAAGAAGGGCAACGGCGAAGCCTACGAGTTTGCCAGCAACATCCTTTCGCTCACCATCGTGGGCCTGGGCGTGCTGACGCTGGCCTGCTCGGTGTTCAGCCCGCTGGTCATAGAGACCCAGACGTTCACGGTTTCCGAGGGCGAGTCGAAGACGCTCGCCATCTTCTTCTTTCGCATCTTCGCGGTGCAGATCCTGCTCTACGGCGTGGGCGCGGTGATCACCGGCATCCTGAACGCGGAGCGAACCTACCTTATGCCGTCATTGGCGCCGGTGGTGAACAACATCGTGGTGACGGTGGTGATGTTCGGGTTCGTGCCGCTTTCCGCCTGGAACGGGACCTTCGCCCTGTGGTGGCTGGCCATCGGCACCTCGTTGGGTGTGCTGTGCCAGTTCGGCGTGCAGATCCCCGCATTGATAAAGCAGGGCTTCCGCTACCGTCCGCATATCAACCTGCGCGATCCGATGCTGGTAGAGGCCCTGAAAGTGGCCGGCCCGATGTTCCTCTACATCGCCGGCACGATGATCACCTTCAGCTGCCGCAACGCGTTTTCGCTGGAAGCGGCGCCGAACGGCCCCTCTACGTTGAACTACGCGTGGACGTGGTACCAGCTGCCCTATGGTGTTATCGCGGTGTCGCTTTCCACGACGCTTCTGACCGAGCTCTCCGATTGCGCGGCGCGCGAGGACTGGAACGGGTTCCGCGGATTCGTGCGCTCGGGCCTGCGCTCAACGTTCTTCCTCATCATCCCGCTTGCCCTGCTGGTGGGATCCTTGGCGCAGCCGCTGATGCAGCTGTTCCAGGCGGGCGCCTTCACGGCCGATGAGGTGAGCAACGTCGGCTCCATCCTTGCGTTGTGGGTAGTGAGCCTGCCGTTCTATGCGGGCTACATGTACATGTACCGCGTGTTCGCGGCGCTGCGCAGCTTCCTGAAGTTTGCGCTCATCGACTTCGGCGTGCGCATCGTGCAGGTGGCGGGCTACTGGTACCTGTGCCAGCCCGACGTGCTGGGCTTGGCGGGCATTCCCATCGCTGACCTGGGCTTCTATGTTGTCATGTTCGCGGTTTGCACCCTGATCGTGCGCGGCAAGGTGGGCTCGTACGGCAATGCCGGCATCATCGTGCTGGTGCTCAAGACCGCCGTTGCCGGTGTTGTCGGCGCGGCCGTTGCCGGTGCGCTGGCAAGCGGCATGGGCGCGTTGCTGGGCGGCATCGCCGTAAGCGCGGTGGTGAAGGCTATCGCTATCCTGGCGGTTTCGGGCATCGTGGGCCTGGTGGTTTCCTTCGGTCTGTGCAAGGTGCTGCGCGTGGAGGAATTCAGCGTGATCACTCGCATAGGCAACCGCTTCGCCGGGAAGCTGAAGCGCTAGCGCTTGCCGGCGCGGCTGCGCACCGAAAAACGTGCGAACTGGGCGGGGGTTTGGGCTCTGATTCCCTGCCAATGCCCGGTGCTCTCAGTTGTAGCTGGTGGGGTGCCAGTGGTAGATGCTGGCCAGCGGGTTTTCCTTCGTGCCGGCAGGGTTGTTCTCTATCGCGTTGCGCATGCCTTCGAACGGTGCGTTCCAGTAGGGGTAGATCTCCGGGTTCTCCAATACGTTGCGGTATTCGGGGCGCAGGCAGTTTCCGGCGCTGGCAGAAACGAAGCAAGCGGCGGAATAGGCAAGCATATCGCGGGAAAAGCGGTCCATGGGCCTGCCGCTTAGGATGAAGTCGATGTCCTTCTTCGCCGCTGCAGTCCAGATGCCCACCAGGAAATCTTGGAATTCCGATTCGCGGGAGTTGAATATCTTGCGGTAGTAAACCGGATCGCTGTTCAGACAGTGCACAAGGCTATGGAAGAACGCGGTGCTGTCCAGTGTGCGGGCGCCGGTTTCGACGTGCGTCCAATAGGCCAGCCGGCGCGAGCTGCCGTCCTTGAGTGTGCACTCCGAATAGACCAACTTGCTGGATGGCAGGTTGTGCTCCAGGCATTTATGCAGGTCGCATCGGAATATCAGATAGGCTACATCCATCTTCGAGGCATAGTGGTAGTAGAACGTGTTGCGGTTTATGCCCATGTTGGAAATAAGGTCGGCAACGCGCACCTTCGAAAGCGAGGTTTCGCGCACCATGCGCTTGAATTCCTCGGCTATGGCAAACCGAGTAGATTTCTCCTCCATGCAGGATCCCCTTCTTACTGCACGAGTGATTTGTCCCCATGGCTTAAATCCTATCAGCAGAACGCGCGGAAATGGGTGGAAAGCGTCGATTCGCCCAGCGTTTAGGGGCTGAATTCGCCCAATTGCCGAAATGAACCTGTTCATTTTCCTGATTATGCCCAGTGCCAACTAGGCATATTTCGATTCTGCCTAACAACTCCCAAACATATCCCGTTTTCGACCATGTTGCGAATTCCCTAGGCCGGGCAAACTACCAGATGTGAACACGTTATGAACTTGTTCGCAGGAAACGACAAAGCAGCCAGGGCAGCGGCTCTGGTTGAGGAAGCCCTGGTGGGGAAGGGGATCTTCCCGAAGGGGCATGTCTTAGGAGGAAGAAATGGGAAACGAACAGCGACCGCTTGAAGGCGTAAAGGTTGTGGAGATGGCAACCTTCATCGCAGTGCCCGCCGTGGGCCGCATCCTGGCCGACATGGGCGCCGAGGTGATCAAGATCGAGTCGTCCAAGGGCGACAACCTGCGCTTCACCGCACCGAACGAGGGCCGTCCTTCCGACCCGCACGAGGACACCAACTTCGATTTGGAGAACGCCAACAAGAAGGGCATCGTGCTCGACCTGCGCGTGCCCAAGGGCAAGGAGGTTCTGTTCAAGCTCCTCGACGATGCCGACATCTTCCTTACCAACTGGCGTCCCGGCGCTCTTGCCCGCCAGAACCTTACCTACGACGAGCTGAAGGACCGCTATCCCGGACTGATCTACGCAAGCCTCACCGGCTACGGCGAGAAGGGTCCCGACAAGGACTTGCCCGGCTTCGACTACACGGCGTTCTTCGCGCGTTCCGGTTGGTCCGGCTCCCTGTACCAGAAGGGCACCGTGCCTTCCAACCTGATTCCCGCCCTGGGCGACCATCAGGCAGCGCTCGCCCTTACCGCCGGCGTTCTGGGTGCGCTCTACCGCGCAGAGAAGACCGGCCGCGGCGAGTACGTGACCACCAACCTGCTGCACACCGGCATCTGGGTCCAGTCCTTCCAGATCCAGGGCGCGCAGTACGGCACCGAGTTCAACGGCGTCATGTACCCGTTCGATCGTCGCGAGAACCCGCTGCCCTACCAGCCGGCCGTCAAGACCAAGGATGATCGCTTCCTGCAGGTAATGGGTCCGAACTTCCACATCTACTGGCCGCTGATCATGCGTGCCATCGGCCGCGAGGACGTACTGGACGACCCCATCATGTGCGACCAGAAGAAGATCCAGGACGCCGGCCGCATCGGCGAGGCCTATGACATCGTTCAGGAAGGCTTCCAGCAGAAGACCGCCGACGAGTGGATCCCCATCCTGAAGGAGCTCGACATCCCCTACGCCCTGTGCGCAACCTACCAGGAAGTCTCCAAGGACGAGCAGGCCTGGGCCAACGACGTCTTCTACGAGATGGACTACCCCCGCGGTCCCAAGGCGCTGGTCCGTACCCCCATCAACATGGAAACCACCCCGCTGCCCGACTACAACAAGGCTCCGCTCCTGGGCGAGGACACCGAAGAGGTGCTTACCTCCCTGGGTTACTCCAAAGAGGAAATCCAGACCATGATCGACGAGAAGGTCGCTCAAACCTGGAGCGAGTAACTCCTCCTGATCGGGACCGGCCGCTCCGCTTGCGAGCCCTCCTGTATGCGGGGCGGCCCGAACCCAGTTCACACGACTACTGTTGAAAGAAGGGGACTATGACTACTGAAGAAAAAGCTGAGAAGCTTCCCGCCGGCAAAGTGCTGGCGCATATTGTGGACGATGTGTACCGCGAAGCCGCCGAGGCCAAGGCCGCCGGCGAGATGATCGGCTGGTGCGCATCCAACTTCCCGCAGGAGATCCCGACCACGCTTGGCCTGAAGACGGTGTACCCGGAAAGCCAGGCGGCCGCGATTTCCGCAAAGGGCGGATCGCTCCCGCTGCTCGAGCATGCGGAAGGCGAGCTCGGGTTCAGCAACGACCTGTGCGCCTACGCCCGCATCTCGATGGCATATGCCGATACCGGCAAGTGCCCCAACGGCGAGATGGATATGCCGCTGCCCGACTTCGTGCTGTGCTGCAACAACATCTGCACCTGCATGATGAGCTGGTACGAGAACCTGGGCCGCAAGCTCAACATCCCGGTGATCATGATCGATATCCCGTACTGCGACACCTACGATGTGGACCAGAAGCGCATCGATTACGTGAAGGGCCAGTTCGTGGACGCCATCCACCAGCTTGAGCAGATCACCGGCAAGAAGTGGGACGAGAAGAGGTTCGAGGAGGTTTGCGCCTACTCCAACCGTACCGGCAAGGCATGGCTCGAGGCCACCACGTACATGGGCTACAAGCCTTCGCCCCTGAACGGATTCGAGCTGTTCAACCACATGGCCGTTGCCACCATGGCCCGCGGCCACGCCGGCGCAGCCGAGGCGATGGAGCAGCTTATCGACGAGTACCGCGCCAACGTTGCCGAGGGCAAGTCGAACTTCCGCGCCGAGGAAAAGCACCGCATCATGTTCGAGGGCATTGCCTGCTGGCCGTACCTGCGCGCCACCAGCAAGCCGCTCAAGGAAACCGGCACCAACGTCACCGCCTGCGTGTACGGCCCCTCGTTCGCCTTCACCTACAGCAACCTCGACGAGCTGGCCGAGGCTTACTGCTCCGTCCCGAACGCCATCAACCTGGAGCGTGCCACCGAGCTGCGCGAGCAGCTTTGCACCGACGGCAAGGTAGACGGAGGCCTGGTCCACATCAACCGCTCCTGCAAGATGTGGTCGGGCATCGCCCCTGAGATGGGCCGCCGCATCTCGCGCGACCTGAACATTCCCATCGTCACCTTCGACGGTGACCAGTCCGATCCGCGCAACTTCTCCGAAGAGCAGTACAAGACGCGCATCGAGGGCCTGGTAGAGATTATGGACAGCAAGAAGGAAGGGGAGTAAGCCATGACTGCAATCGACACCCAGCTGGCCGCATTCGCCAAGGCGGCAGAGAATCCTCGCGAGGTGCTTGAGCAGCACATCGCCGCAGGCAAGCGAGTTATCGGCGTAGGCCCGTACCACATCCCCGAAGAGCTGGTCCATGCCGCCGGCGCCGTGCCCTTCGGCGTTTGGGGCCGTGTGGGAACCGCGAAGGACGCCAAGAAGTACTTCCCGCCCTTCTACTGCTCCATCTGCCAGATGACGCTGGAGATGGGCATGGACGGCACGCTTTCCAAGCTTTCCGCCCTGATGACCACAGGCCTGTGCGACACCCTGCGCGCCGCCTCCCAGAACTACAAGGTGGGCATGGGTATCCCCCAGATCTACGTGTCCCAGCCGCAGAACCGCACCAGCGCAGCCGGCCGCCAGTACGCCATCACTTCCTACACGGAAGTGAAGCGCAAGGTGGAGGAAGCTGCTGGCAACGTGGTTACCCCGGAGGCTCTGGCTGCATCCATCAAGCTGTTCAACGAGTGGCGCGCTGCCATGCGCGAGTTCGTGAAGCTTGCGGGCACCCACCCTGCAGAGGTTTCCATCGCCAACCGCCTGGCGGTTATCAACGCCGGCTACTACCTGGAAAAGGAAACGCATCTTGCCATGGTCAAGGAGCTCAACGCTGCGCTCGCCGCGCTGCCCGAGAGCGCCGATGGCAAGAAGAAGATCGTCCTTTCCGGCATCTACGAGGACATCCCGGCCATCACCGAGATCCTCGAGGCGAACGGGTTTGCCGTGGTGGCAGACGACCTTGCCAAGGAGTCGCGCGCCTTCGCCATGGAGGTTTCCGAGGAAGGCGACGGCATTGAGGCTTTGGCAGACGCGTACTGCGCATTGACGGGCGACTCCGTTCTGTACGACCCGGAGAAGACCCATGTTTCCAAGGTGGTCGACCTTGCCAAGGAATCGGGCGCGAACGGCGTGGTTCTTCTTCTTGCGAAGTTCTGCGACCCCGAGGAATTCGACGCCCCCGTTCTGGTGAAGGCCTGCAAGGAAGCTTCCATTCCGGTGGTCTCCATCGAGATCGACCAGCAGACCGAGTCCTACGAGCAGGCTCGCACCCAGCTCGAGACGTTTGCCGAGCTGATCGGCTAAGACGCGGGCAGCTTGGCTCGGATGCGTTCGGTCAAGCGGACCTATTGGAAAAGCAAGGCTGCATGCTGCGCAAGGTATCCTGATCTCAAGCGCGGCATGCAGCCCTTATGGCCACCACGTGGCCTCTACGAAAGGACATTACCATGTCTTCTCAAGTTGATACGCAGAAAAAAGGTGGATTCCACTACGCATTCCTTATCGTGGCGGCATGCATCGTTTTCACCTGCATTCCGTGCGCGCTTACGCTGAGCTGTGCAGGCATCTACTTCACGCCGGTGAGCAGCTATTTCGGGGTTCCGAAGGCAACCTTCACGCTGTACTTCACCATCCTGAACCTGGCCATGATGATCACCTTGCCCATCGCCGGCAAGCTGATGAGCAAGATGGACATGCGCATCATCCTCACGGTATGCGCCATCATCGACGGCCTGGCCATGATCTCAATGTCGTTCTTCACCGAGGTATGGATGTTCTACGTCTCGGGCGTGTTCCTGGGCATCGGCACGGCGCCGCTCCTGTACCTGGCAACCCCGAGCCTCATCAACGCATGGTGCTACAAGAAGGTGGGCTTCTTCATCGGCTTGGCCATGGCGTTCACCGGCATCGGCGGCGTTATCTTCAACCCCATCGGCACGGCGTTCATCAGCGCCGGCCCCGAGGGTTGGCGTACGGGCTACCTGGTGTTCGGCATCCTGATCCTGGTGCTCACGCTCCCGTTCACCATCTTCGTGGTTCGCTCCAACCCGGCTGAAAAGGGCCTGCAGCCCTACGGCATCGAGGAAGCCGTTGCCGAATCCGACGACGCAACCCCGGTGATGACCGGCGTTTCCGCCGGCAAGGCAATGAAGACCGGCGCATTCGTCTGCATCGCAGCCTTCGCGTTCTTCATCACGCTGAACCAGACCGTCTACCAGTTCATGCCCTCGTACTGCACCTCGTTCGCCGATTCCGCCCCTGCCGTTGCAGCTCTGAGTGGCGTGGTTGCCTCCGCCTGCATGGCGGGCCAGGCCATCGGCAAGGTTGTGCTGGGCATCGTCAACGACAAGAACGCCCATGCCGGCCTGTTCCTGGGCCTGGGCTGCGGATTCGTGGCAGTTGCCCTGATGTGGTTCCTGCCCACCTTCGCAGCGGTGATGCTGGTTGCGGCGTTCGTGTTCGGCTTCGTGTACGCCTGCACCAACGTGGAAGCTCCGTTGCTCACCCGCTCGGTGTTCGGTTCCCGCGACTACACCAACATCTGGTCGCGCGTTTCCATGGCGGGCACCTTGGGCGGCGTCATCGCACCTACCCTGTTCGGCGTGTTGGTTGACCTGCCCGGCGGCTTCAACATCATGTTCGCGGTGAGCTTCGTGTGCATGATCGCCTGCCTGCTGTGCGGCCTGTACGCCCTTTCCCGCCGCGGCAAGCTGGAGATGACCTCCGGCGAGGCCGAGTAGGAACCTGATTACCCGTTGGCCATCGCCCGCGTTCTCTTCCCTCTTTAGCGAGGCGAGCCGGCCCTTATCTTGGGCGACCGACCGAATTCCCCCTCCTTCAGAACATTTCGCTTAGGTCGGCGCCATCCCTCTTCGCTGCCCGGCCCCGTTCGGGGCCGGGCAATGGAAGGCGGTTTCCATCTGTTGCCCAACTCGCGAAAAAGCTGGGCAACCGCTGAAAACAGCCTGATTCGAAGTGGACGTTTAGTTGAAAGGACAGAGAAATGGACTTCTCCCGCACCGATGAACAAGAGCTCTTGGTAGAGAGCATCAAGGAGTTCTGCTCCCGCAACCTCGATGAGCAGAAGATCCGCGACATGTATGCGAACTTCGGCATGAGCGACGAGCTGATCAAGGCCTATCTCGACGCCGGCTTCGGCCTGATGGGCATCCCCGAGGACTTGGGCGGCATCCCGTGCGACCGCGTTACCCTGGGCATCCTTACCGAGGAGTTCGCCCATTACGCCGGCTGCGTTACCCCGTTCCTGAACAACACGCTGGCGATGTGCGACATGATCGACTTCGGCAGCCCCGAGCAGGTTCAGTTCTGCATGGATGCCTACCTTGAAACCGGCAAGCCCATCTTCTCCCTGGGCTTCTCCGAGCCCGGCGCCGGCTCCGACAACGCATCGATGAGCGCCGTCACCAAGAAGCAGGAAGACGGCACCTACAAGCTCAACGGCCAGAAGACCTGGGTAACCCAGGGCGACGTGTTCCCTTACATCCTGGTGGTTGCCAAGGACGAGGATCCTTCCCCGAAGAACCCCAGCATGTCCATGTGGCTGGTGCCGTTGAAGAGCGAGGGCCTTTCCACCGCGCCGCTGCATAAGATCGGCCAGCAGATCATGCCCTTCTGCGAGGTCTACTTCGACGACGTGACCCTGACCGAGGACATGCGCGTGGGCAACCCCGGCGAGGGCTTCGTCAACCTGATGAAGAACTTCGAGATGGAGCGCTCCCTGATCATCGCCCAGTGCCTGGGCTGCGCTCAGGCCGCGATGGACGATGCCGCCGCCTACGTAAGCGAGCGCATCGCGTTCGGCAAGCCCATTGCCCAGTACCAGCTTATCCAGCAGAAGCTCACCGACATGGAGATCGCTCTGCAGAACACCCGCAACCTCCTGTACCACACCCTGTGGAAGATGGACCAGGGCGAGAGCATCCGCATCGATTCTGCGTTGCTGAAGCGCTACGGTGCGCAGAGCTGCGTGCAGGTTGCCTCCGAGGCCATCCAGATCTTCGGCGGCCTCGGCTACACCGAGGACATCCGCGAGGGACGCATCTGGGCTGACCTGCGCGGCATGGAGATCGCCGGTGGCACCGACGAGATCATGGTGTACATCGCTGGGCGCCAGCTGGTTAAGAAGTACGCAAAGTAAAGCGTTTCGACGCGATTCGTGAGAAGGAGGCCCCGAGGCATTCATGGGAATCGCAGGGCACCGGTTCGCCTTATGGGAGTTCGTCGAGCCGGTGCTTCTGTGGTGACGGGGCCGCCTGGTACGCCTGGGGAAGGCGCAGTGCCCGAAGGGGCGATGAAGAGGTAGGAGTGAGCAGCAATGGGAGCTAATCGGTATCTGGGGATAGATGTGGGCTCGACCGCTTCGAAAGTGGTGATCATCGACGATGGGGGAAACATCGTGAGCAAGGGGCTTTCTGCTTCCGGGGCGGGGACGCCCGGACCCAAGATCGCGCTGGAGGCGGCGTTTTCCGGCGACGGCATGACTATGGACGACATCGCCGCATCGTGCTCGACGGGCTACGGCCGCAATCTGCTTGAGTGGACCGACTACCAGATGTCGGAGCTTTCCTGCCATGCCAAGGGCGCTGCGAAGCTGTTTCCCGGGGTGCATACCGTCATCGACATCGGCGGCCAGGATGCGAAGGTGCTCTCCGTTGATGACGACGGCATGCTGCAGAACTTCGTGATGAACGACAAGTGCGCAGCGGGCACCGGCCGCTTCCTGGACGTGATGGCCGGCGTTTTCGGCTGCAAGGTATCTGACCTGGCCGGATACGATGCGGAAGCGACCGAGATCGCCGAGATCTCCTCTACCTGCACGGTGTTCGCCGAGTCGGAGGTCATCTCGAAGCTCGCGGCGGGAACCCCCATTCCCAACATCGTGGCGGGTATCCATACCTCGGTTGCCAGCAGGACGTGCGGCTTGGCGCGGCGCTTGGGCGTCCGTCCGAAGGTTGCCATGACCGGTGGTGTGGCCCTGAACTCGGGGATGCGCAGGCGCCTGGAACAGAAGCTGGGCGAAGAGATTGCCACCTCCGAGCTCTCCCAATACAACGGGGCACTCGGTGCGGCTCTGTTCGCCCAGGCCAAGGGTGCCAAGGCGTAGGGTTCCCCGCTATCCGAAGAGGTGGAAACCATGGACTTCTATTCTATGCAGACAGCGAAGCTCGCGATGCCCGAGGTACCCGAGTTCTCGCTCATGCGCTACATCCGCGACGGCTACTTCGCCGAGCCCTACAAGCAGTTGATCGTGGGGTCGAACGAGGCGCTTTCCTACGCCGATGCCTTCCATCGCGCGCGGGCCTATGCGTGGCACCTGGTGAACGAATGCGGCATCGGGGCCGATTCGACGGTGATGTTCTCATCCCGCAACTACGTCGACTATTTGGTGGTGGTTGCCGCTGTGCAGCAGACGCGGGCGCGGCTGGTATTGGCCACCGGTGCGGCAACCGATTTGGAGATCGTGGCATCGGCCGAGGCGACCCGGCCCGATATCGCCATCGTGAACCAGCCTTCCCATGTGGACGCTTTGAAGCAGGCGTTCGGCGGCTTGAGGGTGGAAACCATCCGCTGCGAGCATGAGTCGGTCGCCCAGATAGAGCAGGTGATCGGCCATGGGCTGCGCCATGGGCAAGACGAGCTTTCCAGCTGCTCGGGCGATTCGCAGGTGGTGCTGTTCTCTTCCGGTTCGACGGGGAAGCCCAAGGCCATTGTGAACCGGGTTTCGTCGTTCGTGCACAACGGTACCATCATGGCACGCACCTTCGAGGTTGCCCCGGCAGACACCTGCTACCTGCCCATGCCGTTTTCCCATACCTACGGCCTTGCGGCCATCTACGCTTCAGTAATCGCCGGCGGCACCATCGCCACCTTGGTGAAGTACCGCCCAGAAAGCTCGCTTTCCAGCATCGTCTCCTCGAACGCGGCGGTGTACTTCGGCGTTCCCACCATGTTCCAGCGCGAGCTGCGCGTGAACAGCGGCAACGAGTGGGACCTTTCATGCCTGCGTTGCGGGATGGTTGCCGGGGCCTCCATCCCCGAGGCGTCCCAGCGGGAATTCGAGGAGCGCTTCGGCTGCAAGCTCATCCAGTCGTACGGCATGACGGAGACCTCGGCCACCCTTACCATGAGCCGGTTCTCGTACCCGCTTGCCAAGCGCTGTAGGACCATCGGCAAGCCGGTGGAGGGCGCGCAGATGAAGCTTGCGCCGGGAACGGACGAGATACTGGTGAAGGCCAGCACCATGATGGACGGCATCTTGCGTGAGGACGGATCCCTCGAGCTTGACCTGGACGAAGACGGCTGGTTCCATTCCGGCGACGTGGGCAGCATCGACGATGAAGGCGATTACTACATCACCGGCCGTATCAAGGACATGATCATCCGCGGCGGCATCAACATCTTTCCGGCCGAGGTGGAAAACGTCTACCAGAACAACCCGGACATCTCCGAGAGCTGCCTGGTGGGCTACCCCGATCCGGAATTGGGCGAACGCAGTTGCCTGTGCGTGATCATGCGTGAGGGGGCGCAAGCCAGTGCGTCCGATCTTCGCCTGTATGCCAGCGGGCTGGTAGAGAAGTGCAAGATTCCCGACACGGTGATGAAGGTTGGCGACCTTCCGCGCCTGGGCAACGGTAAAATCGATAAGAACACCCTGCGCAAGCGCGTGGTAGAGGCTTTTGCCGCCACGCGGCGTGGGCGCAGCTAGTGGGGAAGGGGACACCATGGAACTCAACGAAGGCCAGCAGAAGGCGGTTGCTTCGGTAACCAGCTTCGCCGACAAGTATTTTGACGAGGACAACATTCGCCAATGGTGCCATTCCCTGGGCGTGCCCTCGTACATCTACGATGCGTTTTATGAGTCTGAGCTGGGAAGCTATGTGCTGCCGGTGAATGCCGGAGGCAAGGATTACACCTTCCTGGAGCGCGTGACCATGCTCACCGAGCTTACTCGTCGCGCGGGCGCTACGCTACCGTTTTCCAGCGATATGAACGCTTTGGCCATGTTCTCCACCCTTCGAAAGCTCTCGCAGGAAGAGATCATGCGCGAGTACCGCAACACCGATGGGCGCGTGCGTTTCTCCCAGGCATTCACCGAGCCCAATGCGGGCACCGACGCACAGGCGGTTCGCACGCAGATATCCACCGACCCCGAGGGGATATTCCTGGACGGGGTGAAGACGTTCGTGAGCTGCGGGCAGTTCGCGCCGCAGACCCTGGTGTTGGCGCGCGACCCCATTTTCGGCCAGCGCGACGGGGGCATGAGCATGTGGCTGGTGCCCATCACGGCGGAAGGTGTTTCCACGTACCCCATCAAGACCGTGGGGCAGGAGATGCTGTGCCCGGCCGCCATCACGTTCAGCCATGTGAAGCTTGAGCCGTATTGGCAGATCCAAACGGAGGGCAAGCTGAACTCCATCCTGAAACGGCAATATGGTCTGGGGCGCATCCTCGTTTGCGCGTGCAGCACGGGCTTGGCGCTTGCCGCCATGGACGATGCGGTGGCGTATGCGGCCGAGCACGAGGTGAAGGGCCGCAGGCTGAACAGCTTGCCCCAGATCCAGGAAAAGCTCACCGATATGGAGATCAAGATCCGGTCCATGCGCATGTTCGTGCACGATGCCGCCGTTGCCGCCGATGCGCGCGGGGGCAACTTCATGATGGACACAGCCCTGATGAAGCGCTTTGTGCCGAAGGCGGCAACTGAAGTTGCTTCCGAGGCGCTGCAGATATTCGGCGGCGTGGGATACACCGACGCCACGCGCGTGAGCCGTATTTGGCAGGATTGCCGCGGCAATCAGGTGGCGCAGGGAACCGACGAGGTTATGGTGGGCATCGCCGCGAAAGGCATAACCCAGCGCGCCGAGCGCCGAGGGTATTAGCCGAAGGTCCCGCCGGCATTAGGCGTCGAGGCTAGTAGAAAGACCAACGGCCACCGGAGCAAGTACTTCCGGTGGCCGTTGGTTTGCTTGAGGTGCCGGTTCGCGCTTTCGTCAGGAAAGCTTACTGCCCCGTCTCGTCGAAGGGGTTGAAAAGAGAGACCCCCAGATAATCGAAGTCCTTGACGTTGCGGGTCACCAGCG
>CAVAFY010000024.1:0-19229 GCA_963588035.1 Alloprevotella sp.
CCTATGTGCGGCGTAGGCCGCTTATTAGCCCGTCCAAGAATCGGGATGCAGTTCAGCAGCTTCCGGGGCGGTCGCATATCGGGCGGGTTCCGCCCTGCAACAGGGTGAACGCACACCTCTATCAGGCTATACCGGTTTTGCAATGAACCTGGTTGGCGCTGCTTTCGCTGGCGGGCGTGCCCATCATCTTGCGCAGCAGCAGGTACAGCTGCATCTTCTCGCCTTCGGTCAGGCGCTCGAACATCTCCCCCGCGTGCTCGTTCAGGCGGTCTTCCTGCTGGGCGAACAGCTCCTTGCCCGCATCGGTGAGCATGAGCACGTCGCGCTGACCCCCTTCCGAAGAGTCGGCAACGCGGCGCACCAACCCCTCGTCCACCAGGCCGTCGATGAGCTCGGGGAATGCCACGTACTCGCTTTCGCGATGCAGCACCTCGTAGCTCATTATCTCCCAGATGCCCAGCTGGCGGATAACGTACATGCGGCCCAGGTCGAATGCGCGCTTGTCGAACGCCGCCTCTGAAAGCACGCGCTGTTCGATGGGGAGCGTGCGCATGCCGCGCTCCATGATGGCGCGCATGACATGGACATCACGGCTGTTCAGGGCGCGAGAGCTGTCGCCGCCGCGCATATCGTCGACGCCTTCCACAACAACATCCTTGGCGAAGCGGAGCATCTGATCCATCAGTTTCTTGTCTACTGTGCTCATGGGAAACCCCTCCTTCTGCACCTGCTGCGGCAACCCCTCGCTACCGCGCTCCAGGCGCTTAGGCACAGTTCAAGTATCACGCAAAATGAACACGTTCAGAACGAGATGCGAACACGGTTACCCAGGCGGGCGCCTTTCGTTACCTTCAAAGGGCAAAAACCCAACATTCTGTTCGAAAAGACCAAAAGACGCGCCGAGGGATGGGCTTCAAAGGATTACAGGAAGGTGACCTTCTGGCCTTTGTCCATGTAATGGGGGTTGTTCTTCACGAAGCGCCAACGGCAGATGCGCGTGATGGCCAGCGCAAGCAACGCGACCACCAAGAACGATGCCGTAAGCTCCAGCACGGGCTGGTTGTGCTCGAACAGGGCATAGGCGGAGGCAAGCAGGAAGAATGCGGAAAGCACGATGTTCAGCACCGTGAACACCTGTATGAGGACTTCCTTCGCGCGCTGGGGCGAACGGAGCCAGGAAACGAAGAAGTAGATGACCACGGCCAGCACGGCCAGGAAAATAACCAATGGTAGCGATTGAAGCAACCGAACAACTAGCGCCATGAGCCCACCTTCCCCTCTCGGCTTCAATCATACCCTTTGAACGGCGCAGGCTGCCTTGGGGAACGCGAAAACCATTCATATCTGCGCCTCGATGCAGCCCGGAAACACAGCCCCTGCCAGCAAACCCCCATCAGTGGCATACTTGCACGCAGGGGAAAGAGGGAAACCATGGAACGAAACCAGGCAGAAGTCCTGCAAAACGAGAAGGGTCTTGCGCCCGAGCGGCAGAGCACAGCAGCGCCCAAGCCGAAGAAGGGCTACAGCTACCTGCTGATGACGGCTCACCTGTGCGACGACCTGAACCAGGGAGCGCTTGTTGCCGTGATGCCGTTCCTGGTGCTGCACAACGGCTATTCCTACGTGGAGGTTACCGCACTGCTGCTGGTTGCCAATGCCGCTTCGGCTATCATCCAGCCCCTGTTCGGGTGGCTGGGCGACAGAACAGCGCGCCCGTGGCTCATGGCCCTGGGCATCACCTTGGCGGGCGTCGGCGTGGCCGGCATCGGCGTGCTGCCCAGCTATCCCCTTATCTTGGCTTCCGCTGTGGTGAGCGGCATCGGCGTGGCCATGTTCCACCCCGAAGGCGGGCGCCTGGCGAACCTGGTTGCCGGCCAGCAGAAGGGGACGGGCATCAGCATCTTCGCCGTAGGGGGCAAGCTCGGCTTCACCTTCGGGCCGCTGGTTGCCGCCGCGTCGCTCGGAGCCTTCGGCATGGCCGGAACGCTCGTGTTCATCGTCCCCTCCGTTGCCTGCGCGCTGGTGCTGCTGGGCTTCAACCGCACCTTCCTGGCATTCGGCGAGGCGCACAAGGCGCAGGATTCCGACGCGGCCGACAACTGGAAGGGGTTCGCCGTCGTGATGGGAGCCATCTCGGTCCGCTCCATCATCTACTACGCCCTGCTCTCGTTCATCCCGCTGTTCCTGGTTTCGAACCTGGGCCAAAGCGAGCAGTTCAGCACCTCGATGCTCTCGGTGTTCGCCATAATCTGCGCGGTTGCCACCATTTCCTCGGGCTGGTTGGGTGCGCGGACGGGAGCGAAGGCCCTTATCATCGGCTCCTACGCGCTGGTTGCGGTAGAGGTGCTCGCCTTCGCGTTCAACGGCTCGCTGCCCGTTGCGCTGGTGCTCATCGTGCTGCTGGCGCTCTGCTGCGACATCTCCTACCCTTCTGCGGTGGCGCTGGGCCAGAGCTTCGTGCCCCATCACCTGGGAATGGCCTCGGGCATATCGTTCGGGGTGATGGTGTGCATCGGCGGCATGATGTCGCCCGTGCTGGGAGCGCTGGGCGATGCCTGCGGCTTGCAAGCGGTTATGGTGGCCGTAGCCGGCATTGCCCTGGTGGGCATCGGCATCGCGCTCGCCATCCCGAAGAACCGCCCCATGCGCTAGCGTCCCTGCCGGCCTAGTTGCCGGTTGTGCTGCTGCCCGAGGTTCCGCTTGAGCTGCCCGATGCGGACGATCCGGACCCGGAAGAGCCGCCGCTGGAGCTGGAGCCGGAAGACGAATCAGAGCTTCCGCTCGAGCTGCCCGAGGAATCAGAGCCAGACCCGGAGCCACTGGAAGAGGAACTGTCGCTCGACCCAGAACCCGAAGAGGACGAATCCGAACCGCTGGAAGACGAGCCGCTGGCAGAGCTCGAATCGCTGGAACCCGAAGATGAGGAACCGCTGGCAGAGCCCGGGTTGCCCGAAGAAGAATCCGAGCTGGAGCTTGACTGGTTGTCGGACGTGCCGCTCGAAGAGGAGTTCGAGCTCGACTGCTTGGATTCGCTCGAATCCGAAGAGCTGGAGTTGCCCGAGGCCGAGGACCGCTGATGGGCGGTCTCGGCGGTGTCCACGATTGCCGGGCCGGCCTTTTCGCCGATGCCCTGGCCCGCCGTGAACACATGGATCAGCCCGGCGGCAACCACCACGGCGATGAGGGCGGAAACCACCGAGACGATAAGGACGTTGCGCTGGACGCGCGCCTTGCGCTGACGTCGCACATGGGCACGCTGCACCGCAGGGTCGGTGGAGCCCGCCCCTGCAGCGTGGGCATAACGAACATCGTCGGCGCCCATGACCTTGGTAACGCCGGCGTCGACCTTGGAAACGCTGATCGCATGGGTCTTATCGGAAGGAAGCGGGTCCATGATGCGCGTCGCCTGCGGGTCTGCTTCCTTGAGCGAGGCATCGCCAGGGGCGGCATCGCGGATCTTGTCGGCGGAGGCCGAGAGCATCTTCTTGTAAACCTGGGAAGAGACAGCGGAAACCACCGAGCCGATGGCCGCACCGATAAGGGATCCGGCAACGCCGATGACCGATGAGAGCAGGAACACCGTAGCTGCCGCCAAGGCGCCGGCGATCACCTGAGCGATGGAAAGATCCTCGAACAGGGTTGCCAGCTTCCCCTTCTTCGAATCTTGTTGCGTAGTCATGACCCAATTCCCCCTTCGTCACCTTCAAGCTAGCAGCAAAGGGCTGGCGCGGCAGGCCATCCATGCGCTCTTCACGCATTCTTGACCGTGCCGTCACTTTGCTTTCAGGCGGCTTTCAGGAACAGGCGAAACGGCGCTCTTGGGTTGCCGCGAACGAAGCGCACCCATGCCTCTTCAAGCCGAAATCGCCGGCACGCCACGCGCAAACGCAAGGAAGCCGCCCCCGTTGGGACGGCTTCCCGATAGCGGCATCAACCCAGGATGCCCAAATGCCGAGCAGCGAAGAAAGAGCCGGGCAAAAGCCTAGGCGCGGATAGCCTCAACCATCTTGCGGGCGAACTCGCCGACTGCCGGAGCGGCGTTCTCGCCTTCGGCGGCCACGATCTTGACGATGGCGGAGCCCACGATGGCGCCATCGCTCTTCGCCGCCATCTCCGCCGCCTGCTCGGGGTTGGAGATGCCGAAGCCGATTGCCACGGGCGTGTCGGTTGCCTTGCGGATATGGGCAACGATGGAATCGAGATCGGTGGTGATCTTCGAGCGCGTGCCGGTGACGCCCAGCGAGCTCACGCAGTACACGAAGCCCTGCGCCTCACGGGCGATCATGTCGATGCGCTCCTCGGAGGTGGGGGCGATCATGCTGATCAGGTCCATGCCCTTGGCGGCGAACGCCTCGGCGAACTCGGCCTTTTCCTCGAAGGGGACGTCCGGCAGGATAAGCCCGTCCATGCCCGCCTCGACCGCGCGCTCGGCGAAGCGCTCGATACCGTAGTGGAACACCACGTTGGCATACGTCATGAACACCAGCGGCGTGTCGACGGTCTTGCGCACCTCGGCCACCATGTCGAACACCTTGTCGGTGGTGGTGCCGGCCGAAAGCGCGCGCATGTTGGCCGCCTGGATAACCGGGCCTTCTGCCGTGGGGTCGGAGAACGGGATGCCCAGCTCGATCACAGCAGCGCCCGCATCGGCAAGCTCGGCGATGATCTTCTTCGTGGTTTCCAAGTTAGGATCGCCGCAGGTGACGAAGGGGATGAAGGCCTTCCCATCCTGGAAGGCGGCTTTAAGGCGGGGGTTACTCATTGATCTCTTCTCCTCGGTAACGGGCGATGGCGGCGCAGTCCTTGTCGCCACGGCCGGAAAGCGTGATTACCATGATCTGGTCTTTGCTCATCGTGGGCGCGATCTTGCAGGCGTAAGCCACGGCATGCGCGCTCTCGATTGCGGGGATGATGCCCTCCAAGCGGCTCAGATACTCGAAGGCATCCACCGCCTCGTCGTCGGTGACGGGCACGTACTGGGCCCTGCCGGTGTCGTGCAGCCACGCATGCTCGGGCCCGATGCCCGGGTAGTCAAGGCCGGCGCTGATGGAGTACACCGGGGCGATCTGGCCGTACTCATCCTGGCAGAAGTACGACTTCATGCCGTGGAACACGCCCAGGCTGCCGGTGTTGATGGTGGCTGCCGTCTCGAACGTGTCGATGCCGCGGCCGGCCGCCTCGCAGCCGATAAGCTGCACTTCCGGATGCTCGATGAAGTGGTAGAACGTGCCCATGGCGTTCGATCCGCCGCCGACGCAGGCCAGCACGCAGTCGGGAAGGCGGCCTTCCTTTTCCTTGCACTGGTCGATGATCTCCTGTGAGATCACCGCCTGGAAATCGCGCACGATGGTGGGGAACGGATGCGGACCCATGGTGGAGCCCAACACGTAGTGCGTGTCGGCGATACGGTTGGTCCACTCGCGCATGGTCTCGGAAACGGCGTCCTTCAGCGTTGCGGTGCCGCTTTCCACGGCATGCACCTTCGCGCCCAGCAGGCGCATCTTGTACACGTTAAGCGCCTGGCGCTCCGTGTCTTCCTTACCCATGAACACTTCGCATTCCATGTCCATCAGCGCTGCCGCCGTTGCCGTGGCCACGCCATGCTGCCCGGCGCCGGTCTCGGCGATGACGCGGGTCTTGCCCATCTTCTTGGCAAGCAGCACCTGGCCGAGCACGTTGTTGATCTTATGGGCGCCTGTGTGGTTCAGGTCTTCGCGCTTCAGATAGATCTTCGCGCCGCCCAGGTCCTTGGTAAGGCGCTCGGCGTAGTACAGCAGCGAGGGACGGTTGGCGTACTCGTTCAGCAGCGTGTTCAGCTCCGCCTTGAAGTCCGGGTCGTCCTTGTAGTGGTTGTAGGCTTCCTCAAGTTCGATGACGGCATTCATGAGCGTTTCGGGCATGTACTGCCCGCCATGGATACCGAATCTTCCCTTCGACATAGTGTTTCCTTTCGTGATCAGGCAAAATGCCTGGGGTTACCTTTACAGTGAGCGGGTACGGCGCTTCGCGAACCTGCAGAAAAGGCGTTCAGAGAGCCTCGCTGGCCGCTGCCCTCCCGAAGCGCCTTGCGGTTAGCCGTCAAGCCGCGCCATCGTTTGCCGAGGAACATCATGGGCGCCTCACCCCTCGCACCGCGGCAACGGCGGCCGCCATCTTCGCGGGGTCCTTGAGCTTGGCCGTTTCCACGCCCGAGCTCATGTCCACACCCCACGGGCGAACCTCGGCGATGGCCCGCGCTGCGTTTTCCGGTCCAAGACCGCCGGCGAGCATGAACGGCCGCTGCACCGAGGCCGCCAAGCTCCAATCGAAGCCTGCGCCCGTACCCTGCCCGTTGTCGAGCAAGACCAGGTCGGCAGCGCTGTCTTCGGCTGCAGCCGCATCGCTGGCGCTGCGAACGCGGAACGCCTGGATGATGCCGACGCCCGTGCGGCGCCCGAGCTCTTCCACGTAGGCGGAATCCTCGGAACCGTGCAGCTGCACCAAGTCGATGCAGCCCGACCCCACGATGTCCACCAAACGATCAAGCGGCATGTCCACGAACACGCCCACGCGCCATATCGGGGCGCCGTCGGGCTCGGCCTCCCGCAGCGTAGCGCACAGATCATTCAGCTGATCAGGCTCAACGCTGCGGTGCGACTTCGGGAAGCCCACGATGAAGCCGCACATATCGGGATGGGCATCCGCCACGGCCTGCATGTCGACATCGCGGAACATCCCGCACAGCTTCACGCGCGGCCGGGAAGCCGCCTCTTCGGAAAGCAGCCATTCGCGCGCCTGCGCCTGCCTGCCTGCGGTGCTCACTTCGCACCTTCCTTGGCAGCGGCACGGAACTCGGCCAGCTTCGCCGCCTTGCTTTCGGCGCGCATCAGGGCCTCGCCGATGAGCGCGGCATCGGCACCGAGAGCCGCCATCGCCGCAACGTCTTCGGCGCACTTCACGCCCGATTCGGCAACGTAGAGCACCCCTTCGGGGATGGCGTCGCGCAAGCGGCGCGCGTTGTCGAAGTCCACGGTGAAGTCCTTCAGGTTGCGGTTGTTCACGCCGATGATCTGGGCACCCGACGCAACCGCGCGCTCGATCTCCTGCGCATCATGGGCCTCCACCAGGGCGGAAAGCCCGAGTTCTGCAGCCAACTGCCCGTACGAGCGCAGCTGCTCATCGCTCAAGATCGCGCAGATGAGCAGCACCGCGGAAGCACCCAGGACCTTCGCCTGGTAGATCATCCGCTCGCACACCACGAAGTCCTTGCGAAGCACCGGGATGGAAACCTGCTCGGCAATCTGACGTAGGTACTCGTCATGGCCCATGAACCACTTCGGCTCGGTAAGGCACGATATGGCGCTGGCCCCGGCCGCGTCGTAATCCTTCGCTATCTGCAGGTACGGGAAGTCCTCGGCGATCACGCCCTTCGAAGGCGATGCCTTCTTCACCTCGCAGATGAAGGAAAGACCGGATGCCGCCAGCGCCGCCTTGAAGGGAAACGTGAACTGCCCGTCACGCTCCAATTCGGCCGCAGCCAGGGCGCGCGCCTGCTGCTCCAGCCGGGCCGTCGGAACCTCGCGCCCCTCGATGTCCATGCGCTGGCGGGTGTAGGCGGCTATCTCGTCCAAGATGGTCACTTATGCCTCCTCGTTGGAAACCTTGACGTAGGCATCCAGGGTCTCGAGCGCCTTGCCGGAATCGATGAGCTCCGCCGCCAGGGCAACGCCGTCCTTCAGCGAAGGCGCCTTGCCGGTGATGTACAGGCCGGCCGCTGCGTTCAGCAGAACCGTATCGCGCTTGCAGCCCTGCTCCTTGCCGGAAAGGATATCGCGTGTGATCTGGGCGTTCTCTTCCGGGGTGCCGCCCTGCAGGTCTTCGCGGGCGCACTGCTCCATCCCGAAGTCGGCCGGGGTGAGCACATAGCTGGTGTACTCGCCGTTGTGGAACTCGCACACGCTGGTGGGGCACGCGGTGGAAAGCTCGTCCAGGCAGGCCTGGCCGTACACCACCATGCCGTCGGTCACCCCAAGGCTCGTGAGCACGCGCGCCAGGGGCTGCACCAGCGATTCGTCGTATACGCCCAGGATCATCTTCTGGGGCGAAGCCGGGTTGGTAAGCGGGCCCAGGATGTTGAACACCGTGCGGATGCCCAGCTCCTTGCGGATGGGGCCCACGTAGCGCATGGCGGTGTGGTACTTCTGGGCGAAGAAGAAGCACATGCCCACCTCGTTCAGCAGCTTGGCGCACAGCTCGGGGCTCTGCTCGATGTTGGCGCCCAGCGCCTCCTGGCAGTCGGCCGTGCCGCTCTTGCTGGACGCTGCGCGGTTGCCGTGTTTGGCCACCTTCGCACCACCGGCCGCGATGACCAGCGCCGCCGTGGTGGAGATGTTGAAGCTGCCGGCCTTGTCGCCGCCGGTGCCCACGATCTCGAGCACGGGCTCGGGGAAGCTCACCTTGGTGGCATGCGAGCGCATGGCAGCAGCGCAGCCGGCGATCTCGTCGATGGTCTCGCTCTTGGTGCTCTTGGTTGAGAGCGCGGAAAGGAACGCGGCGGTCTGCACCGGGGTGGTGTCGCCCGACATAATCTCGTTGATAACCTCATATGCCTCGTCGTAGGCGAGGTCTTGCTTGTCTACCAGTTTGAATATCGCCTCGCGGATCATTGTGGTTCCTTTCTACTTGGCGGTGATTTCCAGGAAATTCTTCAGGATGGTGCGGCCCTCGGGGGTAAGGATGCTCTCAGGATGGAACTGCAGGCCGAATGTGGGGAACTCGATATGCTGCACCGCCATCACCTCCTCGTCGTCGGTGCGGGAGATAACCTTCAGGCATTCCGGCAGGGCTTCCTCTTCGGCGGCCAGGGAATGGTAGCGCGCCACCTGCGTCTGCTCCGGCATGCCCTTGAAGATGGGCGACGCTGCATCGAGCTTCGCTACGGAAGACTTGCCGTGCATCAGCTCCTTGGCGTACCCCACCTCGCCGCCGAAGGCCTCGCAGATGGCCTGATGCCCCAGGCACACACCCAGGATGGGCACCTTGCCGGAAAGCTTCAGCGCCACCTCCTCGCAGATGCCCGCATCGGCAGGGCGGCCCGGACCGGGCGAGAGGATGATGGCATCGGGATGCATGGCCTCGAGCCCTTCTGCCGTCAGCGCATCGTTGCGCACCACTTCGATATCGGGGTTCAGCTCCCCTACCAGCTGATACAGGTTGTAGGAGAAGCTGTCGTAGTTGTCGATGAGGACGATCATGCCAGGCCCCCTTCTGCGCACTGCAGCGCTTCCATAACCGCGCGCGCCTTGTTGTAGCATTCGCGGTCCTCGTTTTCAGGGATGCTGTCGGCAACGATGCCGGCGCCGGTCTGCACGCACACGCGGCCGTTCTTCTTGTAGGCAAGGCGGATGCCGATGCAGGTGTCCAGGTTGCCGGTAAGGTCCAGATACCCGATGGCGCCGCCGTAGATGCCGCGCTTGGCGCCTTCCAGGTCTTGGATTATCTGGCAGGCGCGCAGCTTCGGCGCACCGGAAAGCGTGCCGGCCGGCAGGATGGAGTCCATCACATCCACCGCGTCCTTGTCTTCCGCCAGCTTGCCGGTAACGGTCGATCCGATATGCATGATGCGGCTGAAGCGCAGGATGTTGCGGTACTCCTCCACCTTCACGGTGCCCAGCTTGCTCACACGGCCCAGGTCGTTGCGGCCCAGATCCACCAGCATGTCGTGCTCGGCGCGTTCCTTGTCGTCGGCCAAGAGCTCTTCCTCCAGCGCACGGTCTTCCTCGGGCGTGGCGCCGCGGGGGCGCGATCCGGCCAGCGGGTAGGTGAACAGCGTGCCGTCCTGCAGGCGGGCAAGCGTTTCGGGAGAAGCGCCGGCGATCTCAACATCGTCGCTGGTGAAGTAGAACATGTACGGCGAGGGGTTCTGGCAGCGCAGCACACGGTAGGTGTCGAACAGGCTGCCCTCGGCCGCCGCCGTGCGCGGGTTGGAGGGAACCACCTGGAAGATGTCGCCCTCATGGATGTGGTGCTTGGCGATGTTCACCATCTCGCAGAAGCGCTCGGTGGAGAACTGCGGCGTAAGCGGGCCTGCCGTATGCAGCGGCGGGAACTCGTGGCGCTCGCCGCAGAACAGCAGCTCCTCCATCTCGTCGAGCTTCGCAGCGGCCGCCTCGTACGACGCGTCCACATCGTCTGCGCGGACGCCGGCGATGAGGATGATCTTCTGGCGGTAGTTGTCGAAGCAGATCACCTGATCGAACAGCATGAGGTCCACATCCAGGAAATCCTCGTGGGCCAGGTCGGGGCGGCGCAACGTGGGCTCGGCGTACTTGATGTAGTCGTAGCTGAAGTAGCCCACCAAGCCGCCGGTGAACGTGGGGAAGCCTTCCATCTGCGGGCTCTTGTTCTGCGCGATAATGGCGCGAATGGCCTGCCCAGGGTGCTCGACCTGCTCGGTTTCCGCCATCGGCTCGCCGTCTTCCACGTTGCGGCGCACGGTGAGCGTGCCGTTCAGGCAGGTGAGCTCCACGGAGGGCTTGTAGCCCAAGAACGAGTAGCGGCCCCAGCGCTGGTCGGCCTCGGCGGACTCAAGGAGGAAGCAGTGGTTGCTTGCATGGCGCAAGGCGCGCATGGCCTCGATAGTGGTGATGCGGTCGGCGTACAGCTCGCGCTTCACGGGAATGCGGCGGATGTCCTCGAGCCCCGCCAGGCGGCGCACCTCCTCCAAGCTCGGCTGCAGCGTTTCGGTACTGCGCATCGGTTCTGCCTTTCTCTTCAAAGGGAAGGCAAAAAAGCCCGCCCTTGACGTCAACTACGATCAAGGACGGGCTGTTAAGCTCGCGGTGCCACCTTGCTTCACGGTTCGACCCGTGCCCTTTGCGGATTACCTTCATAACCCCGGCAACTGACGTATGCCCCACGTTGCATCCTACTTGGCAGCTGCGCTGCGTTCGCATGCACCCTCAGCGGTCCATTTGACAAGCGGCTTTTCCACCCGGATCCCAGCACCCCGGATTCTCTGTGCGCGCCTACTCGCTTTGACTTCCGCCTCAACGGTTTAGGTGGTTCCTGCTTCCCGGGCTGCGCCCCGAAAGCGAAACTGTGGCTATTCTGTAGCCAGCTTCCCGAATTGTCAACAGGGAAATCCGCCGTGTTGCGAAGAGTTGACGCAAGCGGCGGCAAGCGGAAGAGCAGCGGCCTGTTCGCCCAACCCACGGCACGTGCGGTCGACCGAACCCGTCAACTTGGCAAAGACCCTGCCCGAAAGCAGAGGCACCAGCCAGCCGGCTACTCCCTGTGCCGCACGTCCCATTGCTCGGCGACGTAGAAGCGGCGGCGGTTCTGGCAGCTGGTGAGCGTTACCCGGCCGGCGTTCACCAGGTAGATGAGGTGCGCGAACGTCTCACCCAGCGAATAGAACTTCTGGTCGATGGTCCAGCTGTCCCAGTTCGGGTGCTTCCATTTCGCGTTGCGCGCGATGTCGATAAGGCTGGCGTGGCCTTCCGCCACCAGCTGGTAGAGCTCTTCCAAGCGATTGGCGTGGAAGCCCTTCAGGAAATCCACCCGCTCGGCAACGCCGGTGAACGGAGCGCCGTGACCAGGCAATATGAGGTCAACATCCAGGCCGCGCACCTTGTCCAAGCTGGCAAGGAACTCCTTCAGGGCATCGTAGCCGGTGATCCAGCTCATGATGGTGGGCGTGATGCGCTCCAGCACGTGGTCGCCGGCGATGAGCACCTTCAGCGTGGGCTCGTACAGGCAGATGTGCCAGTCGTCGTGGCCGGGCGTGGTTATCACCTGAAAGCGGTAGTTGCCGTTGCGGTACACGTCGCCATCGCCCAGGTAGAACAGGTCGGGCTGGTTCTTCGAGGGCACCAGCTCGGCAGAAACGCGGTAGGCGCTGGCGTCGCGTTTCTGCATGCTGCGCTCGTCGTAGGTGTTCGGGCGCACCAGATGGCTGATAAGCGGGTTGTACACCGTGGACTGGATGTCCATGAGGTTGCGCACTTCCTGGAACGAATGCATGTTGGCGTACACGCGCATCCAACGGCGCCAGATGCGGTCGAGGTTGCCCGTATGGTCGGGGTGCGAATGGGTGAGCACGATCTCCACCGATTCCCAGTCGCGGCCCAGCTGGCGCAGCGCCTGGTCCAGCGCCTGCTCGCATTCGGGCTCGTTCAAGCCCACGTCGATGATGGTGGTCTTGTCTTCGCTCAGGATGAAATACGAGTTCAGGTACTCAAGCGGGTTATCGGGCAAGGGCACCGGCACGCGCCAGATGCGCGGGTAAACCTCTTCGATCTCTCCGTTGTTATACTGATCGGCATAGCTGCCCATAATGCGATCCCCTTGCAAACATCCCTGCAGATAGTCCGAGCCTAACGCATAATCAGCGCGCCGGCCGCTCGTTACGGGAGACGTTGGCGAATCGTAGATGGCTGGCTGGTTTTGCGTTGGAGCCGCACGGAATGGAGTGGCGAATGGGAAGCGAAGACAAGGGGTTCGAACCCGGCGACGGCCCGCTGTGCGGCACTGGTTCCCCATGTGCCGACGCCCACGGCCCCCAGAGCGCAACCGGCCTGCCCGATGCGCATTGCCACGTTGCGTTCATGGAAAGCCCTGCCGCATTTACCGCGCAGGCAAACGCCGCCGATGCCAACGTGCTCTCCGTCACGGTAACGCCGGCGGAATACGCTTCACTGACCTGCAACTACAGGGATGCCGGCAGCAGCGTCCATACCGCCCTGGGGCTGCATCCCTGGTGGGTGCCGGAAAGCGAAGATGGGCTTGGCGCCCTGCTCGACGCGTTCGATAAGCAGCTGCCCCGCACACGCCTCATCGGCGAAGTGGGCCTGGACTTCTCGAAGCGGCGCGAGCATACCCGCGCCCAGCAGCTGCGGGCGTTCCGCCACATCGCCGATACGGCGGCGAGCCGCGGCGCCCAGGCGCTATCCCTCCACTGCGTAGGCGCTTACCCCGAAGCGCTCCAAATCATCGAAAGCTCCGGCTGCGCCGAGCGGTGCCGCTGCATCTTCCACTGGTTCAGCGGGTCTTCGCAGCAGCTGAGCCTTGCCATCAAGCTGGGCTGTTGGTTTTCCGTAGGCGAGCGCATGCTGCAAACCAAGCGCGGCCGCGAATACGCCAAAGCCATCCCGCTGAACCGCCTGCTCCTGGAAACCGACGCGCCAGCAGCGAGGGACCCGGAGATCACCCCGCCGGCAGTCCCCTACTCCCTCGCCCAGCATCAAACCGAACTGCAGCGAACCCTTATACAGCTTGCCAAGCTGCGCAAGATAGCGCCCGAGGAGCTTGAGGCAAGAGTCCGCATGAACACCAAAGCGCTCCTAGGCTAGAAACGCTCCCAACCTACAGCTCGGCGGGGACTACGACGGTGGGGACCACCAGGTGGTTCAACACGCCGCAGGTGGTGGAGCCGAACAGGGCGCGGCTCACCGCGGAGCGGGCATGGGTGCCCAAAACCAGCAAGCGGCAGTCCTTAGAGCAGTCAATAAGGACCTGCGTGGGCGAAGGGCCGTTGATGGAATGGCCTTCCACTTTCACGTCAGGGTTGGACTCGTTGATGTTCGCCACGCGGGCGTCCAGGTTGCGCTGGAACTGCTCGCCTACCGGCGCCAGGCCACCGCCCATGAACTCCGCAGACTTCGAGAGCAGCGTGGGAATGCCCCAAGCGGAAACCAGCTCGAGCGGCTGGTTCAGCGATTCCGCCAGATGCACACCAAGGGAAACTGCGCCATCGCCTACCGCATCGTCGGGGCCGACACCCACCACGATGCCCTCGCACTCGTTTTCGGGATCCCAGTCAACCGGAACAACCACCGTGGGAACGCTTGCGGAAACGGAAACGCGCAGGCCCTTGGCGCCCCATACCTTCTCGGCCACCGAAGAGCCGCCGTGGTGCGAGCCCATGACGACCATGTCGTGGGCCTCCGAGGCGTTCACCAGGGCTTCCACAATATCGTCCTTCACATACGATGCCTCGACGCGGATCTCGGGATACTTGTCGTTGACGAACTTCTGAGCTTCGCCCAGCACGTGGTCTACCGCTTCGCGCAGGAGCTTCGTGTCGGACTTCGCCATGCGGTCGGATGCCGGGTCGATTACCGCCAGCAGGGCAAGCGATGCCCCTTCCCTGTTGGCAAGGCGCGCTGCCCAGCGAAGGGCCTTCTCGCCGCGCTCGGAGCCGTCGATGCCCACCAAGATGCTTTCCATAGTGTTCATACCTCTTTCAGCCTAGTGGAAAATCGGGATCATGAGCCACAGCGCGAACAGCACCACGACAACGCATGCGGCGAAGCACACCACGGAAGCGAAGCGGATCAGGTAGTTCGGCGAGCCATCGGGGCCGTCGGCCGAACCGCTCTTGGCCCAAAGGCGCAGGCCGGACGAATACATGATGCCGATACCGCCGGCGATGCACACGGCAACCACCAGCACGGTCACAAAATTCATGACTTCTTGCATTTCTATTCCCCTTCCTTACGCAGCTGCCGCAGCGGTCGCCGCCTTGGCATTGAGCTTGACTTCGGAACTTTCATTGACATTGAGCGAGTTGACCGGGTTGCGGCGGCTCAAGCGGAAGATGATGAGCGCGGCGACAACGGCGATGATCGCGACGGCGAGCGTGCCCCAGACGTTGATCTTGGCAACCGCACACGCGGCGGCGCCGATGATGCCGGCGGCGGGGAACGTCACCAGCCAGGCCACGAGCATGCGGGCCGCAACCATCCAGTTCACCTCGTTGCCCTTCTTGCCCAGGCCGGAACCGATGATGGAGCCGGAGCACACCTGCGTGGTGGAAAGGGCGAAGCCGAGGTGCGACGAAACCAGGATGGTGGTGGCAGAGGCAGCCTCGGCGGCGAAGCCCTGCGGGGTGGAGATCTCGGTCAGGCCCTTGCCCAGGGTGCGGATCACGCGCCAGCCGCCCATGTAGGTGCCCAGGGCGATGGCCAGGCCGCATGCGGCGATAACCCAAAGCTGCGGACCGGTGCCGGAAGGCTGGATGCCCACGGCGATAAGGGTAAGGGTGATGATGCCCATGGTCTTCTGGGCGTCGTTGGTGCCGTGCGAAAGGGCAACCAGGCAAGCCGTGATGGTCTGGCCATGACGGAAGCCGTTCTCCACGTACTTCTCGTCGAGCTTGCGCACGATCGTGTATATCAGCTTCACCGCTATGAACGCCGCCAGGCCGGCAACGATCGGGGAAACCAGGGCCGGGATAAGGACCTTGGCGACGACCGCGCCGAAGTTCACGCCCTCAACGCCCGCACCCACGATAACGGCGCCCACCAGGCCGCCGAACAGCGCGTGCGAGGAGCTGGAAGGCAGGCCCACCAGCCAGGTCATGAGATTCCATAGGATGGCGCCCACCAGGCCGGCGAATATGAATTCCGCACCGATGGTCACCTGCTGCTCGTTGATGATGCCGCCGGAAATGGTCTTGGCCACTTCCGTGGAAAGGAATGCGCCGATAAGGTTCAGCGTACCAGCTGCGATAACGGCGGTCTTGGGCTTCAGGGCGCCCGTCGCAATCGAGGTTGCCATGGCATTTGCCGTGTCATGGAACCCATTGGTGAAGTCGAACGTCAGCGCCACGGCGATAACCAGGCCGACGACAACAAGAGTTGCGATATCCATGCTTCCTTCTGTTCCTCCTTAGAAACATCTACTTCTTCGCGCAGTCTTGCGCATCAGCGGAGCAGAAGGATGCGTGGTGCCCGGGCCCATCCCGAGCGGTTATGCTCACGTATTCCGATACGCACCCAGCTCAAATGCCGACTGCGTCAGATTACGCTTCAAAATGTTAAACGGATGTAAAGCGGAGTTAACCTTACGTAAGCTTATTCAGCTTTCCGTTTCTGCAGGTCAGATGCCGTATATATGCCGATAATCACCACGGCTGCGACGACGAGCATGAAAAGCAATGCAACATATGAGACAAGATAGGTGCCGAACGTCTCGGTAAGGAATCCGGGCAGGAATGTGAAGATGAAGCCGCCCAGTGCATAGCAGATCTGGAAGTTCTTGATGGTCTTGACCTCGCTGCCCTTCGGGGACAGCTCGATGCTCCACACGGAAATGCCCACGGTTCCCAAGCTCAGGCCCAGGCCGTACAGGAACACGCCGATGCCCGCCAAGCCCGTGCTGCCCATATCGGTAAGGCAGATAAGCCCCAGGCCCACGATGAACAGGACGAAGAACAGCGCCGAGCCGTTGCGCGTGCCGATGCGGTCGAATACCAGCCCGCTTGCCAGCTTGGAAACGGTAAGGCAGGCGCCGCACAGCGCAACCAGCGAAGCCGCCGCTTCCACGGTGAAGCCCTCGGAGGTGAAGAGCACCGCAAGGTAGTTGGTGCCGCCGACGGAAACGCAGCCGATGACCATCATGGCGAACAAGACCAGGGGCATCGCCTTGTGGGGCACGTCGCGGTTCTGCCGCACATGCTTCTTGGCGGGCTTGCCGCGCTTGGGCTTTTCCGGTTCCACGTACGGCTTGAGCCCCATGTCTTGGGGGAAGTTGCGCAAGAGCGCGAACACCAGAAGGCCCAGAACCAAGGCCAGTACCGCCTCGAACGCAAACGCCGAGGAAAGCTGCGAAGAGTCGATGATGCTCACCATCAGGTTCGGCAGGGCAACCGCTGCCACACCCGAACCGACGGCCGCCACGCCCGCCACCGTTGCCACGTTGGTTTCGAACCAACGGTTTATGAGCATGGTGGAGGCTATCATGCCGCCCAGCCCGTACCCAAGGCCGGTGAACGCAGAGCCGATGCAGAGCCCCACGTAGTTACCGCTGTTGAGGGCATAGATGGCGAAGCCCAAGGCCACGAACATGGATGCCACGAACGCCCCCAGGCGGCAGTTCAGCCATGCATAGTAACGCGCCACGAAGAACATGGCGATCAGGGAAACGAACGTGCGCACCGAGATGATGACGGAGCCGCCGGAATGCCCCACCCCGGGAATTTCCACCAGGTACGGCTGGTACACGGAAAACGAGGTGGAGGGCAGGCCGATGTTGGTGAACAGGATAAGGAAGCAGCACAGGGCGATAACCTTCTCGTAATGACGCTTCACTGCCCCGATCACCACACACCACCTGGCCTTCCCTATCCATAATGCCCGCCGCTCGGAATGGCGAAATCCGAGAGGCGGATGCCGGCTGCGGCTTGCGGGCAGAATGCGCGCCCGGCCCTACGCCTTTCCGTCGGCTGCCCTCAGGCAAACAAAGAGCCCGCCTACCTGGCGGGCTTCAGCTCGTTCGGAACAAGGATAGCAGTATGGCACAAACCCGAAGGCCGTTTTGCGCTTCTTTGCGTGTTCAGCACAGTATCTTCGGCAAACCGCCCGAAGAGGGTTACGGGCGAAGGCGAGGGCCAGACGCTAGGCGACGTTGGCGTTGGGGATAACCTGGATGCGGTTCAGCTGATCCATGGTGTGGGCGTCCACCCCGATGCCGGCGGCGCCGTTGCGCACCTTCGTCACGTAGTCCTCGCGGAACGACCAATCCTTGAACGGGCCGCGCAGGGAAAGGTAGATGAGGGCCTCGAGCGTGTAGGCATCGTACGCTTCCGGGTCGTAGTCGTTGAAGCCGAAGGCGTTGCAGATAACCGTGTCTGCCGTGTGGTTGCCCGCATACTGGACCTCGACGAAGGTCTTCTCGTAGCAATGGGAGGAAACACCCTCGAAGCCGTCCATCTTCGACTCGTTGGCGCCGCTCAGGTCCCACAGGGCGCCCTGTACGTGCTTGCCCGGAGCGGGGATGACGGTGGCGAAGCCCGCGCCGTCCATCTTCAGCTCGTAGTTGGGGAGCGTGGCAACGCCCAGGTACTCGGCGCCCGGGCAGCGGAACGCCATCTGGTCGAAGTCCATGTTTGATCCGTATGCGAAGTAGAGCTTGTGCATGACTGAAAGTATGCCGCCCGCCAAGCGCCTGCGGAACCCCGTTATTGCGCATAGCCAGCCATAAAGGCCTGCCTATAGCAGCAGGTGGGGGGGCTCGCAACCGCAACCCGGCCACACCCCACCGCGGTGCCCACGCCCCTTCCGCCGACCGGCCCTGCACCCCGGCAGCCTGCAGCCTCCCCCGCCCGCCTTGCGCTTCCGCGGGCACCGCGTCCCAGCTCCCCCACAGAAAAAAGCGCCGACGGCACAGGACCATCGGCGCTTCGAATCACGCAGGCTATAAAGCCGCAAAGGCAACGCAGCTACGCAGAACTAGGAAACCAGGTTGATGGTGTTCCCTTCGAAATAGGACTCGATGTTGTTCGCCACTATCATGGCGCGCTTCACCATCGCCTGCTGGGAGGCGAAGGCCACATGCGGGGTAACCACCGTGTTCTTGCTGTTCAGCAGCGGATGCTCCGCCGGGAAGGGCGGCTCCATCTCGAGCACGTCGATGCCGGCGCCGGCGATACGGCCCTCGTTGAGCGCTGCGGCAAGCGCCTCGGAATCGACGATGGGGCCGCGAGCGCAGTTGATGAGCACGGCCTCCTTCTGCATGAGGGCAAGCTGCTCGGCGCCGATCATGCCCGTGGTCTCGGGCGTTTGGGGAACATGGATGCTCACCACATCGGAGATGCGCAGCAGCTCGTCGAGCTCGACGAACTCGACGCCGGGGATATCCTTCTTCGTGCGCGAATAGCACACCACATCGCACCCGAAGGCCTGGGCGATGCGCATCACGCGCGTGCCGATGGCGCCCGCACCGATAACGCCGAAGCAGCTGCCTTCCAGCTCGTAGCCGACAAGGCCGTCTTTGGTGCCGCCCTGGCGCACGATGGAGTTCAGGGTGGAGATGTTGCGGTACACGTCCAGCAGCAGGCCGAACACCAAATCGGCCACGGCCACCGTCGAGTAGCCGGCGCAATTGGAAACCTGGATGCCGTGCTCGCGGCAGTACGCCATGTCGATATGGTCGTAGCCGGTGAACGCATTGCAGACGTACTTCAGGTTCGGGTTCTTCTCCATAACGGAGCCGGGGTACTTGATGTTGGAGAGCACCACAACGTCGGCATCGGCGCTGCGCTCGGCGAGCGTGGCCTCGTCTTCCTTGCGGTCGGGATAGGTGACGATCTCGGCCTCCTGGCCTTCGGCGGCCTTTTCGAGGAGGGTTCGCAAGGTGTCATCAGGAATGCCAAGGGGCTCCAGTACGGCGATCTTCATGGGTCTCCTTTCGGAATGTGTCGAATATGCGGGCAGCCCCGCTCCCGTCGAAATCTCCGCGGGCGGGGC
>CAVAFY010000024.1:19552-29851 GCA_963588035.1 Alloprevotella sp.
CCTTTCGCCCGGGTTTGTCGGTTCCCACGGCGCCGTGCGGCCACAACAGCAAAGCGGGTCGGCGTATCATAGAGCCTGAAAAGAAAGGCACCCGCATGTACGATGAGCGACCCATAGAGACCAAGCCCGTTGAGCCAACGGCCAAGGCAGACACCTTCAGCAGCTCCACCGCCGACACCAGCGGCCTGGACGACCTGATGGACAACGTCACCTTCCAGATGACCGAATACGAGAAGCCCCTGCCCGGCCTGATCCATGCCGTGTTCAGCGTGCAGAACTACTACTTCACCGACCGCATCGACCGGTACCTGCTGTTCGGACCGGGCGGGCGCTCCCTGTTCGTGGACCTAGGGCACCCTTTGCTTACCGGCAGCGAGCACCTGGACATGATGCTGAGCCGTGCCGACATGCCCTGGGAAAGCGCCGACGTTGCCGCCACGCACTTCCATCCCGACCACGTGGGCAATATGCAGTACTTCCTGAACCGCGGCGGGAAAACCGTGTACCACGGCCCCCTGCACACCATGGACGACAAGGCCTGCAGCGATTTCGCCTTCGCCATCGGCTGGCCCGAGGCAACCGAGGCGCCCGAGCTTTGGGAAGGGCTTACCGCCACGCTGCGCTACACCACCAAGGGCGGCTACCCGGAGGGCACTGATGCCGTGGAGCTGCACACCGGCGACCAATTCTCGGTCGGCGGCTGGGACCTTATCGCGCTCGAGACGCCGGGGCATGCCCCCGAGCATATCTGCGTTGCCGACCTGGGCCGCAAGGTCCTTTTCGCCGGCGACCACATCATCGACGCCGCGCCCTCCATCATGCAGTTCGGCCGCAACGACCATCTGCTGAAGAAGTTCATGGACACCTTCCCCGTGCTGCGGCAGGCCGAGTTCGAAACCGTGTACATGTCGCACCATGAACCGCTGTTCGGCAAGGAGAACATAAACGCCTTCTACGACTACATGATCGCGAAATTCGACAAGCCGCTGGCGAAGCGGCTGAAGATCGTGGAGCAACTGGGCAGCGCCACCGTGATGGACGTTGCCGCTGCTGCACAGCAATCGCACGGCAAACTCGAGGAGCTCGAGTTCGGCATGCGCGTGCGCCGCTACGCCATGACGCTTTCGCTGCTGGAATATCTCGCAGACACCGGCAAGCTCAAGCGCGAGGAAGACGCCGAGGGCATCCTACATTACTCGCTTTAAGCGAAGCCCGTTGCAACGCAAGAAGGGCGCGACCGCTGTGGTCGCGCCCTTCTGTTTCATGCCCTAAGCAAACTGGCTTGGCTTAGCTCCTGCGGCGCTTACGGGCGGAAACGCATACCGCCACACAGGCAACGCCGGCGCATACCGCTAGCGGCACCAGGGGAAGCCCGTCGGCCGTCTTGGGCAGCGTGCTCTTCGCAGTGGTGCTCGTGGTGCCCGCAGTGCTCGCGCCCTTTTCGGCGGGAACCCCAACCTCGCGCACTACCTCGTCCTTCTGCACCAGTTCGGTGCTCTTGTAGTCCACCAGGTTCAGGATCGAGCCCACAGCGTACGCATTGATGATGCCGTCCTGCTCCGCACCCTTCGCAATGGCCACCTTGCCGTACTCGTCTACCGTGAAGGTAACCTCCGCGGCCTTCTGGTAGCCCTCGGGCGCCGTCTTCTCGTACAGCACGTATTGCTGGTCGATGACGAGATCGTTCACCACATGGCCGACGCCATCGGTGGTCCAGGTGCTTATATCAGCGCCGGACGCATCGCGAACGGCAAGCTCGGCGCCGCTCAAGGCCGTGCCATCGGAAGACACCTTGCCGAAGGTGATGGCAACCTTGCTGTCGCTCACACCCGTGCCCGCCCGGTAGATGATGGGCTCGGCTTCGGTACCCGCATAGGTCTGGGTATCCGCAGCAGCATCCTCGTAGGCAAGGTAGTACTTGCCGTCGCTTGCCTGCTGGATGGTGAACACAGAGCTCTTGTTCTCGGAAACGGTGTAGCCTTCGGGCGCGCTGATCTCCTGGAAGAAGTACTGGTCACCCATCTTGATGGCAGAGGCATCGGCTCCGGTGAATACCATGAAGCCGCTGGCGTTGCTGGTTGCCGTCATTACCTGGACCGCGCCGGTTTCAACGCTGCTGTCAACGCGGTACAGCCCGTACACAGCGCCCTCAAGGCCAACGCCCGTGTCGCTGTCGCTCTTCACCAGGCCCAAGCTCAGGGGCTTCGCCTTGTTGGTGATGGAGGGATGGTCGCTCGACGGGAAGACCTGGCCCTGGGTTTTCGCCTGGGCATCGGCAGCGGTCGGGTACTTCACGTAATGGCTCTCCACCTCGTAGAGCTTGCCGTCCTTGTTCTGGTCGATCGTGGTAACGAACTGCACCACCTCGGTGGAGTACTCGACGGTCGAGTCCTTTGCCTGGTTCGGCGTCTCGCGCACGGTATAGGTATAGGTGCCCGCCGACTTGAAGCTCAAGCAAGAGGGGTTGTCGGGGTCGCTGCCCTCGGCAGGGGCGGCCTTGTCGAAGTCGACCATGCCTGCTTCGTCGTTGGTTGCGGTAGAGACGACATCGCCCGTCTTGTCGTCGATGAGCTGGAACGAGAACTCGCCCGCCTTCAAGGCGCGGCCTTCCAGAACCTTTACCACCTTCGGGTCAACGTAGCAGATCTTGTCAGGCTCGGAAACGGGGGCATCGGCCGCGCGCATGGAGTATCCGCTCAGCGAAAATGCCTCTTCCGTTGCATCGTGGGTGTTGGTCATCGTGAAGGTATAGGTTCCGTCGCCGTTGTCCTTGCCTTCGTAGGAAACCTCGTAACCGTCGGGAACCTGGGTCTCACGGACGGTGTACTTGATGGTTGCGCCCTTCTTCTTCGCCAGCAGGCCGTCCCAAGAGGCGGTCCAGTTGTTGGCCTCGTTTAGCTCCACCAACTTGCCCTCGACCGGGGTAAGGTTGCCCTCGGTGTCTACGGTGTAGAGCTGGGCCGTAACCGAAGCAGGACGCAGCTGGTCCTTGTTGTCACTGTCCTTCCAAACCTTGGTAACGCCGACGTTGACCTTGGTAGCCTCGTGAACGTTGGTGAGCACGAACGAGTACGTCACATTGCCGCGCTCGTCCTTGGTGGGAACGGTCTGCGGCTGCTGCACGGTGTAGCCGTCCACCTGAACCTCGCTCAGGGAATAGGTGTACTCGTTGCCGTTTGCATCGCACTTGTCCAGATGGTCCAGGCTTGCCTTCCAGTTGCCGGCAGGGTCGTCGCTTGCGCTGAGGGTGAGCGTTGCGCCCTCGACCTCTACCGGGTCCTGACCCAAGACGGATCGCAGGGCCTTGACCGTGATGGAGCCGGGGCGGATGCCGTCGGCATCATCGGAGTCGGACCATATCTTCTGAACGGAGATGCTCGTTTCCGCAATATGGGTGTTGGTGATGGTGAACGAGTTGCCGCTGCCCGTTACCTCGGATTCGTACGCAGAGGGAACGGCGGCCTCCTTCACGGTGTAATGCAGCGCCTGGCCGTCGGAACCGACAGTGGGCAGCTTGCTCCAGGTTGCACTCCAACCGTTCGACTGGCCAAGCTCCGCGGTTACGGCATTGCCCTGCTCGTCGGTTACCGGCTCGGTGGCATTGCCGTCTTCATCGGCGTACCAAAGCTCGGCGGCAACGGCCTGGTGGCCGTCTCCGGACTCCACGTTGCCCTTGGAATCCTTCCAGACTTTGTTCACGCTCACCGAGGTGGTGTCGTCGGAAGGTTTCAGGTTGCCATGGAACGGACGGATGTGGCTCTCGGCGGCAACCGTCACGTTGTTGCCGATGAAGGTGCCGCAGGCGCTGCCGGGGCCGAGCGTAAGGGCGGCGCTGGGCGCCAAAACGCTTGCCGTGCACTCGTGCACCGTGATGGGAAGGTTGCCTGCCGTGTTGTAGAAGTTGTACAGCACGTACCCCGTGTCGCCGAACGCCTCGTCGACCTCGCCGATGCCGACGTTCTGGCCGTTCACGCGCAGGTAGGTCTTCGGGATATCGATGGAGCTGGCGCCCTGGCAATCGACGTTGATAACCAGCGCGGAATCGCTCTTGATGGGAAGGTTGTCGATGTTGACGCCCTCATAGCTGCTCTGCAGCTCGGCAGCCGTCAGCGAAACGTAGGCGCAGCCCTTGTAGCCGTCGTTGATGGTGATGTTGCGCACCTTGCCGTCGTTGACGAGCTTCTGCGTTGCCCCGACCGCTTCCTGGGAGGCCAGGCTCGACTGCAGCGAGGAAAGGCTGGACTTCAGGGTGTTCAGGTTGATGAAGGGCGCGGCGGAGGTGTCGACGTCCTGCACCACGGAGTTCGGCTTCTCGATGCGGCTGCCGTTCAGCAGCAGCTCGCAGTTGTTGCGCGTAGAAAGGTTCACGCTGCTACCGAACACGATGCAGCCGTCTTCGCTCTTGTCCCAACGGGGGAAGGTGCCGGTGTAGTTCTGCACATAGCTCAGCGTGTTGTAGCCGTAGATGTTCACGAACTTCTGGCTGACGCCGTTGTCCACCGTCGAAGCGAGGTTCTTCACCAGGATGTTGCCGTACACATCGACCGGCGCGTTCAGCGTATCGAAGGCGACGATATGGAAGCTGTTGGCGATGCCGAGCGCATCGTTGCCATCGCGATACTGGTCATACGTGGACAGGTTGAAGCCGTTGGCCTGCGTGTTCTGGGTGTAGGTGATGTTGCCGTACTTGGTTCCCGGAACCGGCGCGTCGCTACCCGCGTCGGCGTGCGCCTGCTGCGTGATGGGACACAGCCCCAGCACCAGGACGGCCGACATCAGCACGGCGAACGCCTTCGTCGCGAACGTGCGCGCGGCAACCGTTGCCGAAACCGGGTTCGCAGAGATGCTGTCCGAGTGTTTGCGTTTCATGGAATGCCTCATCTTCATTGCCCTTACGCCCCCATTCCGTTCTTATCGCCATCGGAATTGCGCTTCGCCCTTGCGGCGAAGAACGCGATGGCTGCCAGGGCCACTACCGCCAGCACGATGCCGGCAATCTGAGCGGCGCCAAGGCCCGCCTGCTGCCCATCGGCCGAAGAAAGCGGCGTCTGATCTTCGTCGATTCGCTCTTCGTAGGCGCTGTTGCCGCTCGGTGCCGTCACATCGCTGTTGGACGCCTGGGCATTGCCGCCGTTTGCGCTGGCCGCAGCGTCTTCGGAAACCACGGAGGTGTACGGCGTGGTGGCGATCAGGCCGCCCGTGCTTGTGCCATCGGCGCTGCCCGCCGTTACCGTGCCGTCGGAGGCGATGGTGTAGTAGCGGATGCCGCCGTCGACGACCTCGGTGCGGACCACCGTAACGTCGCCCTGGCTCATGGAGCCGGGCTGGGCGTAGTAGACGGTATAGGTCCTGTACGGAGCATAGAAGCGATGGGTGATGGGAGCGCTCTGCCCGTTAAGGCGCTGGTACTCCTTGCCCTCGAAGGAGACGGACTCGGGCGAGCCGATGGAAAGGACGGAGCCGTCCGGGTTGCACGTCAGCGTTTCGCCGCCAAGCTCCGTGCCGCTGACCGCATCGACGTAGCGAACCTTCACGTCGTACGCCTCGGGAACAGCAACATCAGATGCCACGTAGTACACCGTGTCGGAGAGCATGCGGCTGCTTTGCAGGTCAGCCCAGGAATAGGACAGCTGGCCTTCGCCGCCGAAGCGCGTGTAGGTTACGCCGTCCTGCTCGATGGTCTCGGGCAGGGCAACCACGGCAGCCTGGGAGGCAGACACCTTGGCCTGCTCGGACTTGGCAACGTGCACGTTGGTGTTGCCGTTCTTGCCGGCGCTCACCAGCGCGAAGTTGACGGTATAGGTAAGCTCCGTTTCCTCGGGCTGGTACTGCAGCGTGTATTCCTTGGCGCCTTCACGCGTAAGGGAAAGCTCCTTGGCCTGCTCGGCGGTGTAGGTGTTGCCCAGGCTGTCGGTTGCGCCCGCAAGCGTGTAGCGCATCACCGATGCATCGTTGGCGCGGGAGAACGCAGTGGCCGGAGCGTAGAAGTACCCGCCGGCGCCCACCTTCACGCGGTCTACCATAAGCTGCTTCCCGTCGGAGGAAACATAGGTGATCGTCACGTCTTGGGTGGTCTTGTCCGCCTCGGCGCGCGCAACGCAGTAGATGCGCACCTCGGGGCATTCGGCGGAAAGGGTTACCTGGGGCACAGCCGAAAGGGGCGTGTACACCGTGTCGTTCGCCTCGATGCTCGAGCGAAGGGCAACGCTCTTCTGCTCGCCCGCGGCAACAAGATAGGAATCGCTGGCAATCTGATTGCCGTTCTCGTCTACATATATAACAGTGCCGGAAACGCTTTGCGCTTCGTCTGCCTTCTCGTACGAGACGTAGAGCACGCCGTCTTTCAGCGTGGGTACGGCCTTGCCGTTGCCCGCCAGCTTATAGCAGACCCCGCCCCGCACGATCTGTGTGGGAGCCTCGATGGCCAACTCGGCTTCGGCGGTCCTGGCGGTGCGGATGCCGATCATGCTTTCCTCGACAGAGCCAACAGGGGCGCCGTCCACCTGCACGCATACCGCATACACATTCGCAGAGAGCACCGGCGAAGCACCCTGGCGGTCGTCGGACTTGGCCGTATAGAAATCAAGCAGGATGTTGCCGCTGTGCTTGGCAACATAAGAAGCCTTGGTGTCCAGCTGCACGATGCCGAACGTGTCGTCCGCCTTGTCGAAGCGGTACTCCATGTCCTTGGTTGCCACGCTGCCGTCGACGGAGATGTCGGCATACAAGGTGCTGCCGCCCAGATCGGCAACCGTAGCGCACTCGAACGAGCTGCCCCCGATCTGCAGCGTATCGGCGCCGCGCACTATCAATTGGCTCCGGGACGCTGCAGCAGACGAATCTGCCGCCAGCGCCTTTACCGGAGTTGCAGCCAGCGTGATGCCTGCGCACACGGCAAGGACGGAAAGCGCTCCGACCAAGCAGCGCAAAGCACCTACGGCGCCTGCACGTTTGACTGAAATCATAGGATCCACCTTGTCCTTTCGTCGCGCGGCGCAACCCAGGCGCGCGCTTCGGCACTGAATGGGCATTGCCCTCAGTGAAGCGTTCAGACGTGTCGGATGGCACACGTCCAGGCACGCAGCTCAACCCAACAAACTGCATGCCTTTGTACTTCAAATTTATGTTGAAACCAGGCTCTTTTCAACCTTTATTTGATGCAAGAGTCATAGTTTTTGGATTTTGGCAAGGATCGCAGGGGCGGTTTGCGGCAAAAACCAGAAACCACCGCCATGGAAATGCTCGAGGATCGGTGCGCACGGCCCTTTTTCAGGGTGCGGAAACTTGTTAGCCGTAGTAAACTTAGCGGTGGGAGCAGGCCTTCGCCCAGCCAATGGCAACGGCGGGCGATATGATCATCTGCTCATATGAAAAATCGCAGTTAACCAGGGCATACGGATGGAGAAAAAGCGAGTTAGCCGCAGCTCTGGGTGTTAAAAGAATGCTAAACAAGCTTTAGTATAGATACAAAGGTAAACCCGTTCTAAAGGAGGACGTTATGCATCCCGGAATCTTGGTAGGCGCAGGCTTTCTGATTGGCACCCTTGGCGTGAAGGCCCTGAAGAGCGAGCCCGCCCATAAAGCCGCCGTGTACACCATCGCCCAGGGCCTGAAGGCCAAGGAAGGCGCCGAAACGCTCGTCGACGAGGCAAAGGCCGAGTTCGACGACATCCTGGCAGAGGCTGGCTACAACAAGGAAGAGGAAGCCGCCGAAGCAGAGGCAAAGGCAGAAGCAGTGGAAGAAGAGGCCGCCAAGGAGCTGGCCGAGGCTCAGGACGCAGAGGGTAAGTAGACCGAATGCGTTTCGCGATCAAACATGAGGTTCCCGGACGCATCCGGTTCAACCTGCTGGGCAAGGTGCCCGAGCATGATGCGATCGCACTCGAGGAAACATTCCTTGCGCTTCCCTGCGTAACCAAGTGCGTCGCCTATCCCAAGGCCGGCGCACTTGCTGTTTTCTTCGAGGCAGACAGCCGTGCCGGGTTGGCGCAGGCGCGCGCAACCGTGGTAACCAAGCTGCAGGAGCTTACCTATGAAGAGGTTGCCGCCTGGCAGCCCGAGAACTCGCTGGCGCTTGCACCGCGCCCGCGCCACCTGTTCACGCAGATCGCCAACATGATCGTGTTCCGCGCCCTGCGCCGCTGGTTCCTGCCGGCGCCGCTGCGCACCGCGTGGGCGCTCATCAGCGCCATCCCCTTCTGGAAGGCGGCCTTCGACTCGCTTCGCCACGGCCGTTTGGACGTGCCCGTGCTCGACGGCGCCGCCATCGCCATGGGCTTCATCCAGGGCAAGCCGGCAACGGCAGGCAGCACCATCTTCCTGCTGAAGGTCGGCGAGATCCTGGAAGACTACACCCAGCGCCGCAGCGAGAGCAGCCTGGTGCGCTCCCTGCTCGACATCCCCAGCACCGCAACGCTGGTGGAAGGCGACCTTGAGCGCGAGGTCGACGTGGTCGAGCTTTCCAAGGGCGACACCATCGTGGTGCGCCTGGGTAGCCAGATCCCGGTAGACGGCGAGGTCATCAGCGGCGAGGCGGGCGTGAACCAGAGCTCGCTCACCGGCGAGCCGCTGGCCATCGTGCGCAAGGCGGGCGACACCGTCTACGCCGGAACCGCCGTGGAGGAAGGCGAGATCCTCATCCGCGTGGCAGGCAACCCCGAGGAAAGCAAGCTGCGCTCCATCGTTTCCATGGTTGAGCAGTCCGAGGCGCTGAAGAGCTCCGACCAGAAGCACATCGAGGCCATGGCCGACAAGCTCGTTCCCTGGAACTTCCTTTTGGCGGGCATCGTCGCGCTCACCACGCGCAACCTTACCAAGACGGCCGCAGCGCTCATGGTGGACTACTCCTGCGCCCTGCGCCTTTCGGGCAGCATCGCCGTTATGGCGGCTCAGAGCGAAAGCGCCAAGCGCGGCTTCACCGTGAAGGGCTCGCGCTACTTCGACCACATGGCCGAAGCCGACGTGATCGTGTTCGACAAGACGGGCACGCTTACCCAGGCAACGCCTTCGGTGCGCGAGGTGGTCAGCTACAACGCCACCCCCGAAGACGAGGTACTGCGCCTGGCGGCCTGCCTGGAAGAGCACTTCCCGCATCCCGTTGCGCGCGCCGTGGTGAACGAGGCGCTGAAGCAGGGCCTTGAGCACCGCGAGCGCCACGCTGAAGTGGAGTATGTGGTGGCGCACGGCATCGCGTCGAGCATCGACGGCAAGCGCTGCGTCATCGGCTCCGAGCACTTCGTGCTGGAAGATGAGAACGTGCCCATCTCGCCGGACGAGCTCGAGAAGATCCACGGCAAGGCCATGGGCACCTCGCCCCTGTTCCTTGCGGTGGACGGCACGCTGTGGGGCGTCCTCTACATCGAGGACCCGCTGAAGGAAAACGTGGCCGAGGTCGTGCAAGAGCTGCGCGACGAGGGCTTCAAGCGCGTCATCATGCTCACCGGCGACAACGAGCGCGCGGCAAAGCGCATCGCCGCGAAGACGGGCATCACCGAATTCAAGGCCGAGCTCTTGCCGGAAGACAAGCACACCATCGTGAAGCAGCTGCAGGATGAAGGCTACCGCGTGGTGATGGTGGGCGACGGCGTGAACGACTCGCCCGCGCTGGCCGCCGCGCACGTGAGCATCGCCATGAGCGCCGGCAGCGCCGTGGCGCGCGAAGCCGCCGACATCTCGCTGGTGTCGGACGACCTGCATTCGCTCGTGGAGCTTCGCCAGCTTTCCCGCATCTTGGAAAAGCGCATGCGCCAGGGCTACCGCGTCACCATCGGCTGGAACACCTTGCTGCTGGCCTTGGGCATCGGAGGGGCCATCACCCCGCAGGCGTCCTCGTTCCTGCACAACTCGGGCACCGTGGGCATATCCGCCTACAATTCCCGCCCGTTCCTCCCCAAAGCGGAAGAGGAATAGGATCCAGGTCCAGCCCGAACCTCGAAATAGGCACCATGAAGCGCCCCTTGTCTCTTGAACGTAAGAGGCAAGGGGCGCTCTTCGTAAACAAGATTTAACACTCGCGGCGGCAGAACGTACTACAATACCTGCCCGTTGTAAAAGACCGCGCAAAGCGCGCCGAAGACGTGCAAGCGCATGACCCAAGCAGCCGCGCATGGCTGCGAACAGCGGAAAGGCAAGGCAGAGGAATGTCGAACGAAGCCGTGCAGGAATCCCTGGCAACCCAGGAGGGCGGCAAGCCCCAGGCCCAGGCAACGATAAAGCGCAACTCCACCACCGAGGTGCTGGTTGCATCCATGATCGGCACGGCCATCGAGTTCTACGACAACTACTGCTACTCCATCGCCG
>CAVAFY010000025.1:0-29817 GCA_963588035.1 Alloprevotella sp.
AATCCATCGCCATGCAGGTGCGCCTGCTGCAGCAGTCCGACGTCATCGAGGCGGAGGAACCGTTCGCGAAGGGTCAGAAGGGCTCTTCGGCCATGCCCCACAAGCGCAACCCCATCACGGCCGAGCGCGTTTGCGGCCTTGCCCGCGTGGTGAAGTCGAACGCCCAGGTGGCGCTTGACGACGTCGCCCTGTGGTACGAGCGCGACATCAGCCATTCCGGCGCCGAGCGCGTTGCCCTGGCAGACAGCTTCATCGCCCTCGACTACATGTTCGGCAAGATGCAGTGGATGCTCGACGGCCTGCAGACCTATCCGGCCAAGATGGAGCACAACCTGTGGCGCACCAAGGGCCTCATCTTCTCCTCGAAGGTGCTGCTGGCGCTGGTGCAGACCGGCATCACCCGCGAAGACGCCTACGTCATCGTGCAGCGCAACGCCATGAAGGTGTGGGCCGACATCCAGAACGCCGTGGACGGCCCGACGTACCGCGAGAACCTGGAGAACGACCCCGAGGCGACGCTTACCAAGGAGCAGCTCGACGAGATCTTCGACCCGTGGGACTTCCTTACCCGCAAGGACGTCGTGTTCGAGCGCTTGGAGCAGCTGGAGTTCTAGGCTCGGGCCTACACCCTATATCGGATTCAATCGCCCTCGCAGTGCCTGTGCCTGCGGGGGCGATTTCGTTGCGAGGGTAGAAACTACAGCGCGCTGCCGATGCTGCCGGATATGGGTGTGAACACGCGGACGAGCGCGTGGTCTTCGTCGCTGTTGGTATCGGAGGTGATCTGCGAAAGGCCCACGAACGAGCTGCAGGTTCCGCTCGACACCAGGTGCTCGCCGTAGTCGTCCGAGCCGCTGACGGTGTCGATGGTGAAATAGCATTTGTTCGCGAAGTTCACGCAGCACAGGGCCGTCGTGGACTTCACCACGAACCACTCGCCGCTCCAGCAGGGCGTGGCCATGGGGGTTCGGGCGAAGCGGAACCACTTCTTGCCGTCGTAGTTGTAGGCCTGCGCGGCAGAGCGCGGGGTGTAGGTGCCCAGGTTGGCGATGCCGCCGCCGTAGCTGTAGATGTTGCTGAACCCGAAGCTGAACCCGCTTCTCCCGTATCCGGCAAGGTCGGGGCTCATGGAAGAGGGCAGCGTCATGGTGTCTGCCACCGAAAGGTCGTTGGCAGAGATCTTGGTGAGCGTGTAGTACGTGCCCGTCGCCTCGGCGCGCGGGGTTGCCACCACGCCGTCGGTTGCGGCGGTGACGCGCGTGGCGAAGGCCTTCTTCGAGGTGCAGGGAACCGATACGTCGTTCGATCCGAATCGCGCCGCCTTCAGCGCGCTGCGCTCGTTGGCTGCGCTCCCGCCCTGGTTGGGCGAAACCTGCCAGAAGGCGTACTGCCCGACGGCGGAAAGCGAGGGCATCTGCCAGTTGGCGTCGCCGCTGTCCACCATGGTTATGCCGGAAAGCTCGGAATTGCTCAGCTTGGCGGTGTACACGCGCCACGAGGAAAGGTAGGTGTTCGACTCCGTCCACACCATGCCCTCTTCGCTGCAGCGCACATCGATGATCTCGTAGCCCTCGTCGGTGCCTTGTGCCGACTTCAGGGTGGTGACGCTTTTGCCGTTGGAAAGGAACAGCACGCCCGCGGTGTTCAGCGGGCTGGCGCTTTCGCCGGGGGTGAGGAAGGCGGCAACGGTGTCGTTGTCGGCCCATACCAAGGTGCCGTAGGGCATCTTGAACCGGCCGGATACCTTCACGTGATCGCTGTAGCTAGCCTGCTCGTAGCCGCTCAGGGTCTCCACGTCGCCCTCTGCCACGCTGATGCTGCTGACCGTGGGCTCCTTGCCGCCGGTAAGCTGGCCGATGGCATAGGTTGCGCCGCCGCCGATGGCCGCTACGCCGCCGATTGCCGCCGCACCCATAACCAGGTGGCGGCGGGTGAGCAGCACCTTGGGCTCAAGGGCGCTCTTGGTAACACCGCTGGCAACCTCGCCGAATGCCGGCCCGAAGGTCTGGGGTGGCTGCGGCCCTTTGGGGCCGCGCCCGGGAAGGGACGTGGAAAAGCCCTGCGCCGTGCCTTTCCGCACGGAGGGCTTCGCGCCGCTCTTCACCGATGGCCGCACGGACGCATTGCGCCCGCGGGTGGTCACTTTGGGACGGGTGGCCCTGCTTGGTGTGTTCTGTCTGCGTTTGGTGGGCACGTGATCTCCTGAAACAGCGTTAAGCCCGCTAATAGGCATGCGGGCTCTGCCGAGGGGTATTGTGACATTTGGGTATCCGTTGGTTCTGCCGGAAACCCAATTGATACAATAATCGCAAACGGCACTGCGCGCGCCACAATTCCGTGCGCCCACATGCAGGCCGCTGCTTTCGCAGACAAGCCCGCAAGGGCTGGTATACATGCTAGGAGGCATCGATGACTTCTATGAACAACAATGAGAACACCCGTCGCATCCTTCTCGTGGAAGACGAGAAGGCCATCCGCGATGCGGTAGCAGCATATCTTGAGCGCGAGAACTACTGGGTAACCGCTGTAGGCGACGGCCAGGAAGCGCTGGAGGAATTCTCAAAGCACCACTTCGACCTGGTTGTCCTCGACCTCATGCTTCCCCGCGTGCCGGGCGAGCGCGTGTGCCGCGCCATCCGCGACAACTCAGACACCCCCATCATCATGCTCACCGCGAAGGGCGAGGTGGAAGACCGCATCATCGGCCTGGAGCTCGGCGCCGACGACTACCTCATCAAGCCCTTCAGCCCCCGCGAGCTGGTAGCGCGCGTCCGCGCACTGCTGCGCCGCGTGCACTCCGATTCCGAGCCCCAGCGCGAGGTTCTGGAGTTCGGCGAGCTCACCATCGACATCTCGGGCCACAAGATCATGGTCAGCGGCAAGGAAGTGGACCTCACCGCTTCCGAGTTCAAGCTGCTCACCACCCTGTGCCGCTATCCTGGCCGCGTGTACTCGCGCATGGAGCTGGTGGAAAAGGTGCTCGGCTACGACTTCGAGGGCTACGAGCGCACCATCGACTCGCATGTGAAGAACCTGCGCGCCAAGATCGGCGACAACCCCCGCAACCCCAAGTGGCTGCACACGGTCCACGGCGTGGGCTACCGCTTCGAGGACCCCACGAAGAGCAACTAGCTGAAACGAGCCAGCCCCAACGGCGCGCCTTGACCCCAAGCGGGCACAGGCGCGCCGTTTCTTGTTTCGGGCGGCAAAGGGAGGGAAGGCCCCTATGCAATCAGAGATCAAGGGCTCCGATTGGACCCAAGGTGAAGAGGAGAAGCCCGGTTCGGGGAAAGAGGGGTTCAACCTCTCGTTCACCAAGCGCGTGGTGCTGGTTTCGCTGGCGGCTTCCCTGATCACGCTGGTATCGTGCATCGCCGTCATCTCGGTGGTGTGGGAACAGCATTTCCAAACCTACACATCCGAGAACATCCAGCGCATCGCCGATTCCACGGCCGACTCCATTTCCCAGGGCTACCAGCGCTCGAATGGCGACTGGTACAACGGGGCGCTGAACGCCGCCTCCTCGGCCAGCACCTTGTACGACTCCATCTTCATAAAGGTGCGCGCGCAGGACGGCACAGTGGTCTACGACGACTCGCCCGATAGGGCGTTGGGCCAGATAGGGGCCAAGGAAACCGGCGGAAACGTGGCCAGCGCCCCCATCATGGTGAACGACACGCAGGTGGGTACGGTGTTCGTGCGCGTGCACGGCTCTGAGACCCTGCTCACCCAGACCGACGCGGAGTTCCGCGAGAAGTCGTACCAGGCTATGGCACTGGCCGGTGTCATAGCCATCGTGGTGGCCATCGTGGTGGGCTGCCTGTTCGCCCGCGCCCTTGCCGCGCCCATCCGCCGCATCACCAACGCGGCGAAGGCCCTGAAGGAAGGCGACTACTCTGCGCGCACCGGCATGAAGGGCAACGACGAGATCGCCCGCCTGGGCAACATGTTCGACCTGATGGCCGACTCCGTCGAGCAGAACCGCAAGCTGGAACGGCGCCTGGTGACCGACGTGGCCCACGAGCTGCGCACCCCGCTGATGGCCATCCAGTCCACGGTCGAGGCCATGATCGACGGCGTGTTCGAGCCCGACGAGGAGCGCCTGGAAACCTTGAACTCCGAGGTGCGCCGCCTGTCGCGCCTGGTGGACGCGCTGCTGAAGCTCTCCCGCCTGGAGAGCCGCACCAAGCCCATCGAGCGCAAGAAGGTGGACCTCACCGAAATGCTCTCGGCGGTCGTCTCCACCCATCAGGCCTACATCAACGAAGAGGGCCTGAGCCTGGAGTTCCAGTACGACCCGCACGTGTACGTCTACGGCGACGCCGACCTGCTGCGCCAGGCCACCGCGAACCTTATCTCGAACGCCGTGCGCTACACCCCCGAAGGCGGCACCATCACGGTGATGGCGAAGAAGGGCGACCTTATGGGCCAGATCGTGGTGCGCGATACCGGCATCGGCCTTTCGCCCGAGGAAGCCAAGATGGTGTTCCAGCGCTTCTGGCGCGCCGACCCCGGCCGCGCCCGTGCAACCGGCGGCCTGGGCATCGGCCTTTCCGTGGTGAAGGAGATCGTGGAGCAGCACAACGGCTGGGTGCGCGTTGAGGGACGTCCGAACGAGGGCTCGTGCTTCACCATCTACATCCCGCTCTACACGGCCGATTCCGAGCGCAAGAAGCCCGCGCGCTCCCGCTTCGGATCGTAGCGGGGCCGCCGCCTTTCAGGGCCGAATCCGCGCAACGTGAATTTTTCTGCGTCCGCTGGGAAGATGCTCCATAATAGGCAGGTGCGAATAGGCTCATAGGGAAGGATCATCATGTCCGTAATCGACATCAAACCCGATGCACAGGGAAAGGTACGCGACCTGTACGACCTGGGAGACAAGCTGCTCCTGGTTGCCTCCGACCGTATTTCCGCTTTCGACTACATCCTTGAAGACGAGATTCCGTACAAAGGCCAGGTCCTGACGCAGCTTTCCTGCTTCTGGTTCGACCTTCTGTCCGATGTGGTGGACAACCACCTGATCTCCGCCGATGTTGCCGACCTACCCGAGCAGTTCAAGCCCTATGCCAGCCAGCTGGCCGGCCGCTTCATGCTGGTGAAGAAGGCCGACATGTTCCCCATCGAGTGCATCGTGCGCGGCTACCTTACCGGTTCCGGTTTGAAGGACTACCAGAAGACGGGCTCCGTCTGCGGCATCGAGCTTCCCGCCGGCCTGGTGAACTCCTCCAAGCTGCCCGAGACCATCTTCACCCCTTCCACGAAGGCCGAGATCGGCGACCACGACGAGAACATCAGCTTCGCCAAGACCGAGCAGATCATCGGCGCGGAAAACGCCGCAGCCATCCGCGACCTCACCATCAAGGTGTACGAGACCGCGGCCGAGCATGCCCGTGAGCGCGGCATCATCATCGCCGACACCAAGTTCGAGTTCGGCGTGTACGACGGCAAGATCATCCTGGGCGATGAGGTCCTTACCCCCGATTCCTCCCGCTTCTGGGCGGCAGACACCTACAAGGTAGGCGAAGAGCAGCCCAGCTTCGACAAGCAGTTCGTCCGCAACTGGTTGAACGAGAACTGGGACCGCCAGGGCAACCCGCCCCGCCTTCCCGAGGACGTTATCAAGAAGACCAGCGAGAAGTACATCCAGGCATACGAGAAGATCACGGGCAAGACGTTCGTCGCCCAGTAAGCAGCCTCGGCGCCCACTGAACAGAGCAACCACAAGGAGAACCCAGTGTCCCAACGAAACCCGATGAACGAGCGATACACCACCAACAAGCCGCAGGGGAAAACGCGCAAGAGCGCCGCATCCGCCAAGCCGGTGAGCAAGGCGGCTTCCTCGGTGCGCACCGCTTCGTCCAAGCCCGAGAAGAAGGGCCTGTTCGGCGGTTCGAAGGGCACTGCCTCCCCCGCTAAATCAGCGCCTGCCAAGGAAGCACCTGCGAAGGAGAAGCCGGCCAAGGCCGCCAAGGCCGAGAAGACGGCGCCCCTTTCGAAGGAAGAGCAGCAGGCAGCGCGCAAGAACAACAAGGATCTGGAGAAGAAGGGCAAGTCGGCTGCACGCCAGCGCAACCGCGAGATCAACCGCTTTGTCCCCGACACCGAGGAGTTCAAGCGCCTGAACCGCCGCCGCATGGTGCTTTCCGGCGTGGGCTTCGCGGGCATGATCGTGGCCATCATCCTTTCCCTGGTCATCCCGCAGCTCCCGTACGTTTCCATCGGCCTGATGATCGTGGCGTGGCTGTTCTTCTTCTTCGGCATGCGCATCGACACCAAGCAGCTGCGCCCGCTGCGCGAGCAAGGCTACAACAAGGCCATGCGCCAGGCAGAGAAGAAGGCGCGCAAGAAGAAGTAGCGCGTTTGACTCCTATTCCTGTGGACTGCGCCACGTTCCGATGGGGCAGTGCAGGGAATAAGGAAAAGCGCTCTGGCGCGCACATAATGCTTTACCCTAAGGCGGCTACCGGAAACGGCGGCCGCCTTGGTTGTTTCTTGGCGCGAACCCCGGCTATCCCATTCACCAGGAGGTTTTCATGAGGCTGGTATCTTGGAACGTGAACGGCCTGCGTGCCGTGATGAAGAAGGGCTTCATGGACGTCTTCGCCGAGCTGGACGCCGACGTGTTCGCCCTGCAGGAAACCAAGCTGCAGGAAGGCCAGATCCAGATGGACCTTCCCGGTTACCACCAGTTCTGGAGCTATGCCGAGCGCAAGGGCTATTCGGGCACGGCGGTGTTCTGCAAGGAAGAGCCCCTGCAGGTTCTGCACGAGGTGGGCATCCCCGAGCTGGACACCGAGGGCCGCGTGGTGCTGTGCGAGTTCTCCGAGTACTGGTTCGTGGATGTGTACACGCCGAACGCCCAAAGCGAGCTGGCGCGCCTGGACCACCGCATGGCCTGGGACGATGCCTTCCGCGCCATGTGCAAGAACCTCGAACAGGGTGTGCTTCCCGGCGGCGCAGCCGGTAACGCGAAGCCGGTGGTGATGTGCGGCGACTTCAACGTGGCGCATCAGGAGATAGACCTCAAGAACCCGCGCACCAACCGCGGCAACCCTGGCTTCTCCGACGAGGAGCGCGCCAAGTTCACCCAGCTTCTGGACGCCGGCTTCGTCGACACCTTCCGCGCGCTGAACCCCACCACGGAAGGCGCGTACTCGTGGTGGAGCTACCGCTTCCATGCGCGCGCCAACAACGCCGGGTGGCGCATCGACTACTTCCTGGTAAGCGAGGCGCTGCGCCCGCGCGTGCAGATGGCGAACATCTATTCCGAGATCATGGGCTCGGACCACTGCCCGGTTTCCCTCGAGCTGGACTTGTAGGCTGCCGGCGGGACGGCCTCCTTCGTTCCCGGCGCTGGGCCAGGGCGCTCGCGGCGCCGAAGCGCTGCCGGCGGGGTTGCGGCTCTGTTGGTTGTGCTGCCCGCGGCATCGCATCGCCCAAGGCACCCGCGGTGAAGCTTGCGCCCATTCGGCATGCCCGCCCCGCGCACCTGCAATAGCGGTACAATGTTGCGATACGTTCTCAAATGGCTGGAAGGCAACGATGGCAGACAACGAAATGGACATGGACAAGATCGAGCAAGGCGTTCGCATGATCTTGGAAGGCGTTGGGGAAGACCCTAACCGCGAGGGGCTTCTTGAGACTCCGGCACGCGTGGCGCGCATGTACCAGGAATGCTTCGCCGGCCTGCATCAAGACCCGGCCGTCCATTTCGAGACGCTCTTCGACGAGCACCACAACGAGATGGTCATCGTGCACGACATCCCGTTCTACTCCATGTGCGAGCACCACCTGGTGCCGTTCTTCGGCAAGGCCCATATCGCCTACATCCCCTCAAAGGACGGCAAGATCTGCGGCATCTCCAAGCTTGCGCGCTTGGTGGAGGTGTTCGCGCGCCGCCCCCAGGTGCAGGAGCGCCTTACCTCGCAGGTGGCAGACACGCTGGTAGAGCAGCTGAACCCCTGCGGCGTGGCGGTCGTCATGGAAGCCGAGCATCTGTGCATGAGCATGCGCGGTGTTAAGAAGCCGGGAGCAAAGACGCTCACCAAGGCCATGCGTGGTATATTCGAGGACGACACGGCGGCCCGTTCCGAGGCGCTGTCGTTGTTGCTGGGACGCTAGCCCCGCGCCGGCGTTTCGGCCTGTGCTGAAGAAGAGCGAAAGGAAGCTTCAATGCGTTGTGTTATCTCTGTTTTGGGCAAGGACCGTAGCGGCATCGTAGCCGGCATTTCCGGGGTTCTTTCCCAGAAGGGCGCCAGCATCGACGACATCAACCAAACCATCCTGGGCGATATCTTCAGCATGACCATGCTGGTCCGCCTCGACACCGAGACCGCCGGCTTCAACGAGGTGCAGGAAGCCCTGGCAAAGGAAGCAGACGAACTGGGCGTTCAGGTTATCCTTCAGCGCGAAGACGTGTTCCAGTTCATGTACAAGATCTAAGCGAAAGCGAGCATACGGATGAGCGAATCCCCAACAACGGGCGCAGTGGGTATCCCCCAGGGAATTTCATGTGCATCGGAGGCGAAAGGGGAGTTCGCGGCGTTCGTTGACACCATCGCGGCCCTGCGCGCCCCCGACGGATGCCCGTGGGATCGCGAGCAGACGCATGCCTCCATTTCCCGCAACATGATAGAAGAGGCCTACGAGGCCGTGGACGCCATCGAGCAGGGCGACGTGGCTCATCTGCGCGAGGAGCTGGGCGATGTGCTGCTGCAGGTGGTGCTGCAGAGCCAGATTGCCGCCGACGCGGGCGAGTTCACCGTGGCCGATGTGTGCCGCGACGTGAACGAGAAGATGATCCGCCGCCATCCGCATATCTTCGGCGATGAGTCTGCAGCTTCCGCCGACGAGGTTCTGAACATCTGGGACAACGTGAAGCTGGCCGAGAAAAGCGCCGAAGATGCGCAGGCCAGCCAGCCCAAGGGCCTGCTCGACAGCGTGCCTGTCGGGTTCCCGGCGCTCATGCAGGCGTACAAGATATCCAAGAAGGCCGTTGCCGCGGGCTTCGATTGGGATTCCGTCGAAGACGTTTGGGTGAAGGTGGAAGAAGAGATTGCCGAGTTCAAGCAGGCGTGTGCACAGGGCAGCGCCGCAGAGAAGGAGCTCGAGTTCGGCGATGTGCTGTTCTCGCTGGTGAACGTTGCGCGCAAGGAGCACGTTGATGCGGAGACGGCCCTGCGTGCCACGTGCCGCAAGTTCCGTGAGCGCTGGACCTTCATGGAAGGCGCTGCTTGGGGCCAGGGCAAGCGCATCGAGGAACTGGACATGGCGGAACTGCAGCAGCTGTGGGACCTGGCCAAGACCATGCATGTGGGCGAGCCGCATGACTAGGATCTATTCCCGCACGGTGCCGCTGGGCACCGATATCGTCGATGCCTTCTGCCTGCTGCAGAAGGGCTTCACCGACCAATTCGTGTACTACGACAAGGAAAACCCCTGTCGTCTTATGGGCTTGGGGCGCTGCATCGCGCTGCCCTCGCTTGCCGATGCCGACGTGGTGGAGCAGGACGCCCAGCACAGCCCGGTGTTCTTCTCGTTCAACCGCTTCGATGCGGAAAACCCCAAGCCTGCCGACGACATGATGACGGCCTTCCCGCGCTTGCGGCTGATGTTGCCCGAACTGGTGCTCATCGAGGATGAGCAGGGTACGTTCCTTCAGGTGAACAGCTTGGGCCCGGTGTACGAGGGCCGCGTAGAGCGCTTCGTGCGCCATGCCTGCGAAGCGAAGCCGCGCACGCATCGGTCCATCGAGCACGTGATGCGCCGCGATTCGTTCGAGGAATGGCAGCGCGTCATGGATCTGGGGCTTTCACGCATCGCTGAAGGCCGCATTGCCAAGCTGGTGCCCTCGCGCCGGGTGGAGCTTCAGGCCAAGCAGCCGTTTTCCTCGAAAGACGTGCTGGTGAACCTCATCGACGGCAGCGCCCGCGGCACGGTGTTCCTGTACCGCTACGGCGATGTGTTCTTCTGCGGGTGCACGCCCGAGCTCCTGCTGCGGAAGCGGGGCTGCGAGGTGCGCAGCATGTGCCTTGCCGGCACATGCCCCCAGGGCGCTACCGCCGAAGAGCAGCAGCGCCTTGCCGACGAGCTTCTCAACAGCGAGAAGAACCGCCGCGAGCACGAGTACGTGGTGGAGTTCATGCGGCAGGTATTCGCCCGCAACTGCTATGACGTGCAGATCCCGACCGAACCCGAGGTGCGGCCGTTGCGCCACGTGCAGCACCTGCATACCCCGGTTCGTGCCAAGGTCATGGAGGGCACCACGCTTATGGGGCTGGCCAGCCAGCTTCACCCCACGCCGGCGCTTTCCGGCACCCCGGTGGGCGAGGCCCTTATGACGCTGCGCGAAGCCGAGTCCTACAACCGCGGCTTCTTCGGCGGCACGGTGGGCTTCGTGGACGCGGCGGGCAACGGCGAGTTCTCGGTTGCCATCCGCTCGGGAGTGTTCGACGGCGAGCGCGGCTGGCTCTATGCGGGCTGCGGCATCGTCGAGGGCAGCGATGCGGCCAGCGAGTTCGCCGAGATAGACCTGAAGCTGAGTACGATCCTGAGCGCCTTCGAGGCGCCGAGTGAAGGGTAAGATCATGCCGAATGCAGCGGTTACCCCGGGCGATCTGGGAAGATACATAGGCGCCTTCTTCGACGAGCTGATGCGCGCCGGCGTGCACGACGTGGTGGTAAGCCCCGGGTCGCGTTCTACCCCGCTTTCCATGGTCGCCTACGAGGCGCATCGCCGCCTGGGCGCAACCTTCAACCTGTACCTGGACGTCGATGAGCGGGGGGCTGCTTTCTTCGCCCTTGGCCTGGCGAAATCGACCGGGCGCGCGGTGTGCGTGGTGTGCACTTCGGGCACGGCTGTTGCGAACTGGTTCCCCGCGGTCATGGAGGCGAACACCTCCCGCGTGCCGCTGATCCTGCTTTCAGGCGACCGCCCGCTTCGGCTCCAGGGCCTTGGTGCGCCGCAGACCTGCGATCAGGATAAGGCGTTCGGCGGCTATGTTCGCCGCTTCTTCGCCATGCCGGAGCCCTCTTCCGATGCGAGCCGCATTTCCCATGTGCGCCAGGTAGCGCGCGAAGCGGTTGTTGCCGCCGCGCCGGGCACGCATCTTGCCGCCCCCGTGCACATCAACTTCCCGTTCGACGAGCCGCTCACGCCCGACCTTCAGGCCGAGGACCTGTTCTCGAACGGGCAGATCGCTGGAGCAGAGGAGCTGCCGGCAGCGGTTCTGCCCGAGCGCATCTTCTCGCCGCACGATTCCCAGGAGCTGGCTGCATTTCTGGAAGCGCACCGCGTGGTGGTGCTGGCGGGCGAGGGCACGTTCTCTGCCCAGGCCCTGACCGACCACGCCCGCCGCGACCGCGAGGCCCAGGCGCTGCTCGCCTTCGCCGAGCGCTTCGACGCGCCCCTGCTGGCCGACCCGCTTTCCCAGCTGCGCCAATACCAGCACCCGGCGGTGATCTGCGGATACGACAGGATAATGGCAAGCGACGACATGCCTGCCTTCGATGCGGTGGTGCGCTTTGGCCGCTATCCCATATCCAAGCGCGCTGCCCAGGTGGTGGAGGTTCTGCGTCCCGCGCAGATCGTGGTGGACCCGCTGGAATCGCGCGACTTCAATTCGCAGACCACCACGCTGGTGATTTCCGACCCGCTCGATTTCGTGGTGGCGATGCTCGAGGCGGCAGGCGATACCCCGGGCGCGCTGGACATCGATGCCTCCCTTCCGCGGAACATCCACGAATGGGGACTGCTCGACCGCGCACGCAGCGAGCGCATCCTTTCCCATGACTTCGATTCTGAGCCGGCGCTGGAGGGCTCGTATGTGCGCGCCCTGCTCGAGGAGCTGCCCGCCGAATCGCTGCTGTTCAGCGCGAACAGCATGTCGGTGCGCGCGCTGGACGCCTTCTATGTGAGCAACGCCAAGCGCATCACCGTGTTGGCGAACCGCGGCCTGAACGGCATCGACGGCACGGTTTCCACGGCCATCGGCGCTGCTCAGGAGCACAGCCAAACGGTTCTGCTCACCGGCGATCTCAGCCTGCTGCACGACCTCAACGCCCTGGCGCTGCAAGGCGAGATGCTGCTGCGCGAGCGCGACGGCAGCCCACGGCCCAGCGTGCTGGTGGTTCTGCTGAACAACAACGGCGGCGCCATCTTCGACATGCTCCCGCAGAAGTCGGACGACCCGTATTTCGAGCGCCTGTTCCTTACCCCGCAGAAGGTCGATTTCCTTGCGGCGGCGCAATCGTTCGGCGTGCCCGCCAAGCGCGCTGCAACACCCCAGGAGTTCAGGGAGCTGTGCCAGGAATTCCTGGGCAAGCCGGGCATCTCGCTTATCGAGGTGCCGCTGCCCCTGGCCGGGGTGAAGGATCGCTACGGCCGCTTCTAGGGGTTCGAAGTTCCGCTGAGTGAAGAAGAGGGGTTTTACCATGCACGACCATACCTGCGGTTGCCATCATGATCACGATCATACTCACGATCACGCCGAGCACCACGATTGCTGCGGCGCCCACGATCACGCTGCCGGGGAGGCGTGCGGCTGTGGGCACGATCATGCCCATGCCCACGATGCCCTCGCCGTGAACGACGAGCTGCTCGCCAGCGGTTGGCAGATGCCGCGCCAAGCTCCTGCGGCAAGCGCGCCCGAGCCAACTCGAGAATTCGATTTCGCCTGGCAGGGCCAAAGCTTGCATGTGCACCAATGGGGCAGCCGGGATGCTGTGCCCGTGGTTGCGCTGCACGGCTTCATGCAGACGGGGATGAGCTGGGCGGCGGTTGCCGATGCCCTTTCTGCTGACCATTGCGTGTACGCCCTGGACTTCATCGGCCATGGGGGGAGCACCAAGCCCACGGAGCCCCAGGCGTATTCGTACGATGCCGCCGTTGAATCGGTGCAGGCGTTCCTTCGCGAAGTAGCCTGCGCGAACGGCCAGCGCCGCGCCCACCTTATGGGGTATTCCATGGGCGGTCGCGTGGCTGCCGGCGTTGCCGCCAAGGAGCGCGATTGCCTGTACTCGCTCGTGCTGGAAAGCTGCAACCTGGGCCCCTCTTCGGAAGACGAGCGGGCAGCAGCCGAACAGCGCAACACCGAATGGGCCGCCCGCCTGCGCACCGACGGCATCGAGGCCTTTGTGGAATACTGGGAGCAACTGCCCCTGTTCGCCACACAGCGTGAGCTGGGGCTCGACGAAGTGCAGCGCCCCACGCGCCTGGGCAACGACGCTCGGGCCATGGCCTTGTGCCTGGAGGGCATGGGCAAGCACGCCATGCCGCTGGAAGACGATGCGTTCGCCCGGCTTTCAGCCACTTGGATCCCCATCAAGTACCTTTGGGGGCACGAAGACCAGAAGTCGCATGCCCTTGCCCATCGCTTCGAGCATGACGGCTTCGACGTTTCCTCGTTCGGCACCGGGCACAACGTGCATTTGGAGGCCCCCGCGCTATACACTAAGGCAGTACAGGAATTCTTGTCCGGCATCGAGCCGAAGGCCATCTAGCCTGCGGTTCGCCGGAACGTGAAGATAAGGAAGGAACAAACCATGAGCGACTTCCCCTGGGAAAAGGTGAAGGACTACGACGAGATCATCTACGAGAAGATGGATGGCATCGCCAAGATAACCATCAACCGCCCCGAATGCCGCAATGCGTTCACCCCTAAGACCAACGTCGAGCTGTTCGATGCGTTCTCGCTTGCGCGCGACGATGCCAGCGTCGGCGTGATCATCCTCACGGGCGCCAACCACGACGGCCATCCGGAAGACCAGGCCTTCTGCTCCGGCGGCGACCAGAAGAAGCGCGGCAACGGCGGTTATGTGGGCGAGGACAACATCCCACGCCTGAACGTGCTCGACCTGCAGCGCCTAATCCGCGTGGTGCCCAAGCCCGTCATCGCCATGGTGAACGGCTACGCCATCGGCGGCGGCCACGTGCTGCATATCCTGTGCGACCTTTCCATCGCCGCCGAAACGGCCAAGTTCGGCCAGACCGGTCCGCGCGTGGGCAGCTTCGACGGCGGCTACGGCGCATCGTACCTTGCCGCCATCGTGGGGCAGAAGAAGGCCCGCGAGATCTGGTACCTGTGCCGCCAGTACACCGCGGCTGAGGCTTTGGACATGGGCCTGGTGAACAAGGTGGTCCCGTTCGACCAGCTGGAAGCCGAGTGCGTTTCCTGGGCGAACGAGATGCTGGCGCTTTCGCCCACGGCCCTGCGCTTCCTGAAGGCTTCCTTCAACGCGGCGACCGACGGCTACGCCGGCCTGCAGCAGCTTGCCGGCGATGCAACGCTTCTGTACTACACCTCCGATGAGGCGAAGGAAGGGCGCGACGCCTTCAAGGAAAAGCGCAAGCCCGACTTCGACCAGTTCCCCAAATTCCCCTGATAGCTGCCGGGATCGCGGTCGAGGGGCTAGAGGGGCTTTTTCGGCGGCCGGCCGAATAAGAAAAGGATGTGACACTTGCGATGATCACCCATTTTGCAGATATGGCATACCGCAAGGCGGGGCAGACGTTCTTCAGCGTGCAGCGCGAGGGGCGCTCGGCGGCGTTCAGCTACCGCCGCGCCCGCTTCGCCGCTGCGGCGCTGGCAAGCGAGTTGGCCAAGCATGGCTACCGCCGCGGCACTACGATTGCCTGCAACCTGTACAACGGTTCGGAAGTGGTGCTGCTCTCGTTGGCGGCGGCTTACGGCGGCTTCACCTTGGCGCTGCTGAACCCGCGCCTTTCCGCCGACGAGCAAAGGCTTCGCCTGGTCGAGCTGGAGAATGCTACGGGCGAGGCCGGCATCGACGTGCTGGAGCGCCGCAACATCGACCGGCTGATGATCGATGCCACCGGCTACGACCAGATAGAGTTCGCCGACCTGCCCGAAGCATCCCTTCCGCGTGTTGCCGCGCTTGAGGCGTACGCCCGCGAGTGCGAGGGCGCATGGGACGCCCACGAGGCCGGAATCGTCATGTTCACCTCCGGCTCGTCGGGAACGCCCAAGGCGGCCATGCTCCCTTGGGCTTCCATCGTGGCCTCTGCCGCTTCCCTGAACGAGGCCCTGATGGAGCCGGGCGTGGGCGTGTGGCAGTGCGTGCTGCCCATGTGCCACATCGGCGGCTTCCAGATCATGGTGCGCTCGCTGCTCAACGGCAGCTCGTTCATCATCTACGAGAATTACAACCCGCAGCGCATCCTGAACGACGCGCTGAGCTTCAGGGTCACCCACATCTCCGTGGTGGACAAGATCCTGGCCGACCTGGTGGAGCGCGATCACGACAAGGTGCTCAGCCAGTACCGCTGCATCCTTCTGGGCGGTGCCGAGCTGAACGGCAAGACCATCCGCGGCGCCCTGCGCGCCAAGGCGAAGGTGTATTCCAGCTACGGCATGACCGAAACCTGCAGCGCCGTTGCCACCGCGCTCATCACCCGCGGCTTCGACGGCGGCCTGCAGATGCTGCCCGGCTACGAGGCACGCGTGGTGAGCCCCGACGACGACGGCGTCGGCCAGCTGCACCTTAAAGGCGAGGGCATCTTCGAGGGCTACCTGAACGCGCGCAAGGCGCAGAGCGCCGATGGCTTCTTCGTAACGGGCGATCGCGCCTCCATCGATCGCAACGGCCTGCTTCGCGTGTATGCCCGCACGGAAGACCTCATCATCTCCGGCGGCGAGAACATCTATCCGGCCGAGGTGTGCGATGTGCTGCTGGGGATTCCCGGCGTGAAGGATGCCTACGTGTTCGGAACCGCCGACGAGGTTTGGGGGTACCGCCCCGTCGCGTTCATCGAGGCCGACTATTCCGCCGAGGCCATCGCGCACGACCACGAGGTGCTGGGGCTTTCCCCAGAGGAAACGGGGATAACGGCTGCCTCCTGCCCGCAGGAGTTCGTCCACATGGTGCACGGGTACTTGGACGGCTGTATGTCGCGCCTGCACCACCCGAAGCATATCCTGGTGCTGCCGGAATTCCCGCGCACCGTCGCCGGCAAGACCGATCGCCGCGCCCTGAAGCAGCGCTACGACAAACGCATCGACATCAAGTCGATCACGCTGTTTCGCGTGAAACAGCCCTTCGTCCATCCCATCAAAACCTCCAAGGGCACCATTTCCGAGCGTGAGTCGTTCTTCGTGGAGGTGGAAGACTGGGCGGGCCGCACCGGCATCGGCGAATGCGTGTCGTTCAGCACCGACTGGTATCTGCCCGAAACGCTGGATGAAGACTACCGCGCAGTGCGCGACCGCATCGCACCCATCGTCTTGGAGGAGCGCTACTTGCACCCTAGCGAGGTTTCCGCCTCTTTGGCAACGTTTCCCGCACTTGCCGCGTTCCCCATGGCGAAGGCGGCGGTGGAGCCTGCCATCTGGGACCTGTACGGCAAGATCGTGGGCAAGCCGTTGGCTCAGCTCATCGGCGGTTCGGGCCAGGAGAACGTCCCCGGCGGCGCAGTGGTGGGCATCGGGTCGGTCGAGGAAGTGGTTGCCAAGGTGGGCGCCCTGGTGGCTCAGGGCTACACGCGCGTGAAGCTGAAGGTGCAGCCCGAAGGCTGCTATGAGTGCGTTTCCGCGGTGCGTCTTGCCTACCCCGATCTCATCATCATGCTCGATGCGAACCAGTCGTTCGATGAGTCGAGCCTCAACGTGCTGTGCAAGCTCGACACGCTCGGCCTTGCCTGCATCGAAGAGCCGTACGACCCGCAGTACGTCCCGCGCAGCGGCGAGAAGAACCTGTTCGTGCGCCTTTCCCAGTTGCAGGACGAGCTCAAAACGCCGGTCTGCCTGGATGAGTCGGTGGTCACCGCCAGCGACATGCAGCAGGCCATGGAATTCGACAACCTCACCTGCTACGCGCTGAAGATCGCCAAGTTCGGCGGCATCCAGCCCACGCTCGACTTCTACGAGTGGCTGCGCAGCTGTGGCAAGCAGGCGTGGATGGGCGGCATGTTCGACACCGGCGTCTCCAAGCGCATGCATGCCGCGTTCGCAACGCTTCCCGGCATGCAGATCCAGCCCGATGTGTCCGATTTCAGCTCGTACTTTGCGCACGATGCGGCCATCCCGCCGCTGGTGCTGCAGAACGGCGAGCTGCGCGTGAACGAGCCCAGCCACCCCGCGGGCCTGGGCTGCGTGTTGGACAAGGAATACCTGCGCTCCATCGCTATCGACGAGGTCACCGTCACGACCGAAGGGTAGGCGGGCATGAGGAAAGGGCTTTGCATGAAGAAGAAAACGCTGTTCCTGGTTGCGCTGTTGGCGTTGGCGCTCTGCCTTCCCACTGCTGCTTTCGCGTCGAGCTCCGCGTTCGACAAGGGGGCAAGCGAGGGCTCTGCCTACCAAGACCAGGTCACCGGCAACGCCTTCCTTATGGAGCAGGACGTTCGCAACCTGCAGGTCGGCTGCGACCTGTACTGGATGGGGCGGTCTCTCAGCGCATCGGACCTTGTGGTGGGCGAGGGCAAGGGCGGCAGCGCCCTGCTTGCCGGCCAGGACCTGAGCGTCTCCAACGTGCAGATCGCCGGCAGCCTGCGTGCAGCCGGCCAAGCCGTCGAGGTGCGCAACGCCCAGGTGGGCAACAACATCACCATCGCCGGCAGCAGCGTTTCCATTGATGCGCAGACCAGCGCCAACGGCGTTTACGTGGCTGCGTCCCAGGTGAGCCTGGCCGGTACGTACAAGGGCGCGGCGGTTGCGGCCGGCTCGGTGAGCTTGGCCGGCACCTACGAAGGAGACGTCAGCATCGCCGCCGGCACGGTGTACGTTGCAAAGGGCACCGTGGTTTCCGGCACGCTCAGCGTTCCCTCCGATGCGCAACTCACCATCGAGGAAGGCGCTTCGGTTCCCAACCTGAAATACTCATCGACCTTCCAAGGCGACGCCCAGAGCGAGCCTTCGAACCCGGCCGCCATGCTCATAGCGCCGTGCCTGTTCTCGTGCATCGCGCACATGCTGCTGACCACGCTCTTCGCGCTCCTCTTCGGCAACGCCCTTCGCTGCGCAACGCAGATGTCCAAGGAAAAGCCCGGTAAGGTGTTCCTTTCCGGTGCGGCGGCGTTTATCGCGGCTCCGTTTGTTGCCATGCTGCTGTTGTTCCCGTTGGTGACTGCGCCCATCAGCGCCCTGATGCTCATCGTCATGGCGGTGGTGTGGCTGTTCTCCATCCCGTTCGCGGGCTACGTGCTGGGGTGCCGCTTGCTGCCGAAGATGCGGCCGATGGGCGCAGGCGTGCTGGGCACGCTGCTCCTTACCGTGGTGGCGTACCTGCCCTATATGTTCTTCGTCGTGCCCACGGTTTGCGCCATCTTCGTCGCGGGCTATCTTGTTCAGCGTTTCATGGAAGGGCGCTCGGCCGCAGATAATCCGACATTGCCCAACGGAGTGTAACTTTTTGCCGACAATTGCTCGGAACTAAGCGGTTCGGTTGCTGGTTGCAGTGCCGAACCGCTTCTATTTCCCGTATCATTGCAAAGACGTTAAATTAATGGGTCTGCGGTTAGATTTTCGTTAAACCCGCAGTGCTGCTCATGGTCCTGGAGGGCGTTGGCAATTGATTGAGTTCGGTGCGTTCTTATCGGCTTTGGCGGGAAGTCCTGTCCTTGCCGTTGTTCTCGTTCTAACCCTAGGCGCTACCGTAGTGAACGGCGCAACCGATGCCCCCAACGCCATCGCAACCGTGGTCGGTACGCGCAGCATGAGCCCGAACACGGCGATCATGATGGCCGCGGCGTGCAACTTCATCGGCTTGATAGTCGTTACCTCAGTGAGCGCTGCTGTTGCGAAGACCATTTTCGGCATGGTGAACTTCGGGGGCGATAATCACGCAGCGCTGCTTGCGCTGGCGGCGGCGATGGTCGCCATCATCGTTTGGGGCGTTGCCACCTGGTATCTGGGCATCCCCACCTCCCAAAGCCATTCGCTCATCGCCGGTCTTACCGGTGCGGCCATCGCCCTGCAGGGCGGCATCGACGGCGTGAACGGCGCCGAGTGGATGAAGGTCGTGTACGGCCTGCTTATCTCCACGGGCTTGGGCTTCGGCAGCGGCTGGCTGTTCACCAAGATCGTGGAACGAGCCGCCCGCAACACCGACCGCCGCCGCGCCGCCAAGGGCTGGCGCTGGGCCCAGTGCATTTCGGGTGCCGGCGTTGCGCTTATGCACGGTGCGCAGGACGGCCAGAAGTTCCTCTCCATTTCCCTTATGGGCATCATGCTGTGCATGGGCATGGGCGCCAATCCCGACAACGCCTCGTTCCCGTTCTGGCTCATCATCCTGTGCGCGACGGCCATGGGCCTGGGCACGGCCATCGGCGGCAAGAAGATCATCAAGAACGTCGGCATGGACATGGTGAAGATGGAAACGCACCAGGGCACGTGCGTTTGCCTGGCTTCCATCTTCTGCATCGGCCTGGCCACCTTCACGGGCATGCCCGTTTCCACCACGCATACCACCACCACGGCCGTTATGGGCGTTGGCGCCTCGAAGCGCCTGAGCAGCGTGAAGTGGAACAAGGCCAGCCACATGGTGCTTACCTGGGTGCTTACGTTCCCCGGCTGCGGCATCATCGGCTTCGTATTGGCGAAGGTGTTCCTGTTGTTCTAGCGGTAGGGCGGGCGCTGCGCGGAACGGGCAGCTGGCCTGACGGTTTCGGCGCAGGCAGCCGTCGAGGTTCCAAGTTGTTGCGCGACGGCGGGATGCGAAGCCGGTCGTCGGTCCGGATCGCGGGCAGCCGTTGAAACTCCGGGATGGTGCGCGTTAGCGCTGCGTGAAAAGATTGTTCCCGAACTCGGCCGGACACGACCGCCCATGACTGGTCGGGCCCTGCGAAACAGCCGGTACCGTTAAATGTGTGCATCGTTTGAAGCGGAAATATTTCAGTTGCGTTAACTGGTGGCGCTCTGTATATTAGAAAAGTCGCACAAAGCGATTCGCGCTAAAGCGATTGATCGTGCGGGGTGGAGCAGTCTGGTAGCTCGCCGGGCTCATAACCCGGAGGTCGTTGGTTCAAATCCAGCCCCCGCGACCAAGAAGTTTCAGCAGGTCAGAACAATGAAAGTTCTGACCTGCTTTTTGTTTTCTGCGGTTTATGGATTCCCTCGACGATCCCGGTCAGTTCTATACGCTGAAATAAAAGGGTTATGGCTCAAAAAGTGTGTCTCACCGCCTGAACCCCGTGGGCATATGGAACTCGTTCCAGCCGATGCCGCATCTGTGGCCCCCGCCGCCCCGCGCTGGCGAGATTCGCCCTGGCGCATCCAGCCCCGCGCCGCATTCCCGCAGCCTCGCCGTCCCGCGCTGGCAGAATCCGCCCTGTGCCGTAACCTTCCACGGCTCCCTACGCCCCGCTTTGCGCCGCACCCCATAGTCCGCGCCGCATCCCCACGGCACCCGCCGCTCGCGCTGGCGAAATCCTCCTATAATGCGCGCTTGCGCAGGAAAACGGCCCCGACTTGGCGAGATACGACTACTTTGCGCGCCACGACAGCGGTAATTCGCCATCAGCGCGGTCTTAGCGCGCAAAGTAGGCTCATATTGCCGGCTTTGGCTGTCGCAGCGCGCATTATGGGGATATTTCGCCAGGCAGGGGCCTATTTCCTGCGCAAGCGCGCAAAGTAGCGGTTTTTCGCCATCCCGGGGCATCCGCCCCAAGCTCGCCATAACGCATCCGCTCCGAATGCGTCGCCGCAGCGGTCCGGACTTTGCAGATACAATGAAGCCGCTCTCGGGGGCTTTATTTCGACAACGATTCATCCGCGAGCGCGATGTTCGCGCCTGCTCTACGGTGTTATCCTCGAATGCGTATGCACAATCCCCCCAACGAGCAAGGAGCTGGATATGCACATGGAGAGGGAATCTGTCGAAAGGAAGCGCCGCGGGCTTCTCGCAGCTGTCGCTGCGGTCGCGCTGACCTGCGCAGCCTCGGTTTGCGCCTTTGTTGCGCCGACCAGCGCGTTCGCGGCCGAATCGGTAGCGCACTCGGTTGACGCTTCGGGCGGCACGACTTCCTACTACACCGTGGACGAGGCGCTGAGCGCCGGCTACGACGGGAAGACCATCTATATGGACGCCGACTGGGTCGTCGACGGCATCACAATCGAGGAGGGCCAGAGCCTCACCCTCGATATGTACGGCCACAAGATCGCCTGCGCTAAATCCGACGCGAATCAGGTGATCTTCGTCGACAAGGGCGCAACGCTCACGCTCACGTCAACCAGGAAGGCCGAATTCTGGTATCGGGACTTCCATTTCGACGACGGCAGCAGCGGCTACACCCTCACCACCACCGGCGGTCTCATTACCAGCAACGACCAGCAGGACATCGAAGCGATGCAATTTAGCGGCATCACGCTGCAGGAAAAGGCAACGGTGACCCTCGACGGCGTAACCATCTCAGGCTGCTATGGCAGGGATCAGACCAGCGATGAGCTGGTCGGCGCCGGCGTGACATTGAACCGCAGCTCGACGCTCAACATGATCAACGGCGCCTCTATCTCGGGCAATAAGTCGCGTTGCCATGGTGCCGGTGTCTGCATCCCCAAAAGTGACGCCACCGTCAACATGGACAACTCCTCGATTACCAACAACTACGCCGAAGGGCACGGCGGCGGTATCTTCAGCGAAGGCTTCCGTGTTGCTATCAACATGAACAACAACTCGAAGATCAATAACAACACCGCGCATGCCGGCGGCGGTGTGTACTTCCTTACTTCGAACTTCACCTTCAAGTCCGACGATGGCAAGGCCGAGGTCTCAGGCAACTATGCCTATGGCTCGAGCAGGACGTCCGTCAAGTGGATGCAGTCTGGCGGCGGTCTTCACGTCACGGGCACCATCGGCGACACCGCCAACGCCTTGGTCGAGAACATCACCATCTCCGACAATCGCTCCGACTACGACGCCGGCGGCGTGCAGCTCGACTTCAAGAACATCACCTTGCGCAACTGCAAGATCATCAACAACACTTGCAAGTACGAGGGCGGTGGCGTCTACGTCTGCGACAACGGTGACACCATCGACGGTTGCACCATCACTGGCAACGCCTGCAGCGTTAACAGCGGCGGCAACTACGAGGGCGGCGGCGTCTTTGTGTGGCACAGCTACGACATCAAGCTGACCGGGGCCTGCGTCATCAAAGACAACACCCGTGGCAAAGACTCCGGCAATGCCGACGACGTCTTCCTGCGCGAGGATTTCTGGACCTCTACCAAGGCCTACATCACCGGTAATCTTTCCAAGGGCTCCAGCGTGGGCGTTCGTACCGGCATCACCGGTGACCGCCGTATCGCCAAGAATTTCACCTCCGACACCAAGGACTCCCTGTTCATCGACCTGGGCGGCTACTATGTGAGCTACGGCAGCGATGATTGGGGCGACGCCTGGCAGCGCCATCGCCAGCTCGAGTACCTCTTGAAGGTGAACGGCAGCGGTTCCAACCGTTACAAGGATGGAACTACGGTTTCGGTCTCCGGCGCATCCAAGGATTCCAGCAAGGTGTTCTGGTATTGGGACGATAAGTCTGCCTCCGGCTTGAATCCTGTTTCCGATTACATCAATGACCAAACGAAGTACAACAGCGTCCTGACGTTCAAGATGCCGCAGAATGACGCAAGCGTGAATGCCGTCTACACCACGGCCACGAAGAAGGTCAAGCTCGCCGTGGCGGCTCCCGTTGCCGGCGAGGCCTTGCCCACCACCGCCGAGGTCAGCAGCGCTACCGACTCGAGCCTCAAGGCGACCGTTCCGGTCACGTGGCAAGTTGCGGGCTCGGATGCGGCCGCATCTGGCGTCGCCAAGCCCGAGACCACATATGTGGCTACGGTCTCCTGTACAAACCTGCAAAAGGCCGGGATCGTTTTCGATTCTTCTATCGGGAAGGATGACGTGACCCTGACGGGTGAGTCCGGCGCAGAGGTCAAGTCGGCCAGCTACGATGCCACCACGGGTTCGTTTGTGGTGACTGCGGGCGATTTCACTACCGGAACCTCGCAGACCGAGGTCGTAGACGGCGGTACGGCTACGATCCCGGCAGAGAATGGCGGGCTTGCTATCGGTGGCGGCGAAGCCGCCAACACCGCCTCGGCCGTTGCACTCACTGACGGTGCAAGCACCCAGGCCAACCGCCCTTCGCTCGGCGATTTCAGCGTCTCCTACACCCAGGGCGTCGATGAGATAACCGTAGTTGCACCGGTCAAGGCCGGCTACAACTTCTGCAACTGGGACAATGCCGAGGCCGACTGGGATAAGGACGACGTGGCGGGCACGGTTACCGTCCCCTTCAGCGACCTCGATAAGCTCAACGACCTTGTTGCCGTTTATACCCCGGTTGTCACCAAGGTCGAGGTCGGCCTTTCGGCACCCGAGGCCGGCGAGGGTTTGGATACTGCTGCGACCAAGCTCCTGTTGAAAGCTTCCGATGGGGAGCAGATCGAGCTTGTTGAACAGGTTGGCAGCAACCTCCCCGTCGTCTGGTCTCCCGAAGCCTTGACGAGCGGTGCGGCCGACTTCTCTACCGCCTATTCCGCCCTTGTCAAGATCGCCGACGGCGACGGCTTTGTGGACGTCGACAAGGTCCTTGCCGCCAACGCCGACGTCACCGTGAGCGACGGCAAGAATGCCGCTTCCGCTGACTTCGCCATCGTGGATAACAAGCTTTGCCTGGCTCTCTCCTTCGACGAGACCCGCAGCGTCAAGGCTACGGCCGTCTCTACGCCCAAGGACGTTAAGCTGACCTTCGCCGAGGCCCAGACCTGCGCGAGCAGAGACTCCTGGACGCTTCCCAAGACCGTTGATCTGACCCTCGAGAACGGCGAGACCGCAGAGGGCGACATCACCTGGGAGGCTGTCGAGGGCTTTGATGCTAATGCGACTACCGCGCAGGAATTCCAGGTCAAGGGCAAGGTCACCCACGTGGCCTATGACGATGCCGTCGACCAGAACGGCCTTTCCTACGACGTGGTCGTGACCGTCAAGGTTGCAGCGCCCGATGACGGCTCCGACGACTCGGGCAAGAAGGACGACGACACCACCAAGCCCGATACCGAGAAGGAAGACGGCACCAACGACAATGCCGGCACCGATAACGCCGACACCGCCGCGAAGAAGGCTTCCCCTGCTACCGGCGACGCGACTTCTCCTGTTGTGCCCGCAGCCCTTCTCGCCGTTGCGGCAGGGTGCCTGGCCGTCGCACGCGTTTCTCGCCGCGAGCGCTAGTCGGCAAAGGCAACAGCCCTAGCAACCCTGCTCCATCCAAGGCCCGCCCGATGCATGAGCGTCGGGCGGGCCTTTTGCGTGCTTTGGGCTGGTTCAGCCCAAAGACCCTTTCGGACGCCGCCCTGGAACGCGCACGCGAACCGCCTCGCTCGCAAGCGGGCTTCCGCCAACGCCGACGGGCCTCGTCGCCACCTATTGAATTACGGGTTGGTCATTTCGAATACTTATAAGGTATGTCCAAAACGATATCGAAGGGGTATTGGTTTCAGCCCCCTTGGGTGCTTAGAATTACTGATAGTGAACGTGTTATATGCGTTTAACGTGGGAATTCACAACTAGGGGGAATCATCTATGGACTTCGAATTCACGCCCGATCAGGAGCTGTTCATCGCCAGCGCAAAGGAGTACGCCGAAAAGTACTTCACGCCCGAAGCCGTCAAGCAGGCATACGAGGTAGACCATCACATCAGCCTGGAAGCGGCAATGGCCTTCCGCGAGCTTGGCTTCATGCACCTGGGCCTGCCTGAAGAGGTTGGCGGCATCCCCTGCGAGAAGCTCACCCTGGTGGTGCTCATGGAAAAGCTCCACGAGTACACCGGCTGCGTGCTTCCTTTCCAGACCGACTTCAACTCCATCATGGACGTTATCGAGTTCGGCAATGAAGAGCAGCAGAAGAAGATCATGGACGTGGTGAACAACGTCGAGTGCACCAGCGTCGCCGTCACCGCTATCTCCGAGCCCGGCGCCGGTTCCGACAACAACGCCATGACCTGCGTCACCGTCAAGCAGCCCGACGGCACCTACCTGCTCAACGGCCAGAAGACGTGGGTTACCCTGGCGCATCTTTCCCAGTACACCATCTTGGTTGCCAAGGACGAGGATCCCTCTTACGAGAACAACAACTATTCCCTGTGGATGATCCCCAACGGCATCGAGGGCTACACCTACGGCGGCCTCGAGAAGATCGGCCAGCAGATTGTTCCCTTCGTGGACTGCTTCTTCGACAACGTCGTCCTTACCGAGGACATGCGCCTTGGCCAGCCCGGCGAAGGCTGGAAGCTCCTTATGAAGAAGCTCGAGTTCGAGCGCTGCCTGGTAGTTGCCCAGGCGCTCGGTCAGGCCCAGGCCGTCATGAACGAGGCCGGCGCCTACTGCTCCGAGCGCATCTGCTTCCAGAAGCCCATCGGCCACCTCAGCGCCATCCAGCAGCACCTGGTGGAAATGGAAACCATCCTGGACAACGTGCGCACCCGCCTGTACAAGGTAACCACCATGCTCGACAAGGGCCAGTCCACCCGTTTGGAGTCCGCCCTGCTGAAGGCCTACGCCTGCAAGAACCTCACCAAGGTCGCCGAGCATGCGCTTTCCATCTACGCCGGCATCGGCTACACCAAGGAAATCAGCGCCGGCCGCATCTGGAACGACCTGAAGGGCTACGAGTTCGCCGGTGGCACCAACGAGATCATGGACTACATCGCCGGTCGTCAGCTGGTGAAGAAGTACAAGAAGTAGTTCGTCTCCTGTTTTCGGATAGGCTCCGATCCGGCAATTCTTCCGCTGCCTGGATCGCCGCCGCCAGTGCAGGCCGTGAACGTCAAGCCCGCACGAAACCAACGTTAACCCTTGTGCCGGATTCCGACACACAACAGACCCCGCCGCCTGCCGAACCCTTCGGGCGGTGGGGTCCTTTGTTGCTGCGCCCGCGCATGGCGGCGAACCCACAGCGTCGCCCAGAGCCGCAAGCGCCAAGGCCATGGCCCCCGCCGCACCGCAGCGAAAGCCACCACTCCCGCGCCGCGCGGCCCCGTCGTTCGCCTCGCTTCGCCTGCCTCGGCGCATCCTTCTCCCCGCTTTAGTCCGCTAAAGCGCCGCTGCATGCCGTTCGCGGATCCTGAACGCCCTGTTTCGCGTTTGTTTGCCTGGATGTAACCAAAAGGTAACGAACGGATGGGCATAATGCATGAATCGTTTCCCCCGACGCGAAACGAGGCGTAGCTCTTACCCAGCAGTGATACGCGGGATGTTCCCAATCAACGAAACTTCGGTTTCGCTGCCTACTTGCCCCAGGCATCGAAGCCGCAGCTTCGCAGGCTCGCCTCGCGCAGCGCTGTCCTTTTGCTTCCGATCGCGTCACGACAAGAAAGGACGCAGCCATGGAAGCATTCATCGAATCCTTCTCTGCGGGCGTCGACGCAGTCGACAGCTTCGTGTGGGGCTGGGCTCTTATCTGGCTTCTGCTGGGTACCCACCTCTTCATGACCATCCGTACGCGCTTCATCCAGCGCAAGATCCCGACAGCCATCAAGCTCTCGGTTTCCAACAACGACCCCTACGCCGAAGGTGATATCTCCCAGTTCGGCGCGCTCACCACGGCGCTCGCCGCCACCATCGGCACCGGCAACATCGTCGGCGTTGCAACCGGCCTCCTCTGCGGCGGCCCGGGCGCCATCTTCTGGATGTGGATCACCGGTGTGTTTGGCATCGCCACCAAGTACTCCGAGACCTACATCTCCATGAAGTACCGCGTCAAGGACGAGAACGGCCGCATGATCGGCGGTGCCATGTACGCTCTGGAGCGCGGCTTCAAGAACAAGACCATCGGCAAGATCCTAGCCGTGCTCTTCGCCCTGTTCACCGCCATCGCCTCTTTCGGCATCGGCGCTTCCGTGCAGTCCAACTCGCTGGCAGGTGCGCTTACCTCCACCAGCCTGATCCCCAACGCTGCCGACATCCCCACCTGGGCAATCGGCATCGTGGTAACCGCGCTGGTGGCCCTCGTCATCATCGGCGGCCTGAAGAACGTCTCCCGCGTGTGCGAGAAGCTCGTTCCCATCATGGCCATCTTCTACGTTGCCTGCTGCCTGATCATCATCGGCATCAACGGCCAGTACCTCGGTGAAGCCGTTATGACCATCCTCACCTGCGCCTTCACCGGCCAGGCTGCATTCGGCGGCGCTGTCGGTTCCGGCATCATGCTGGCTCTGCAGTACGGCTTCAAGCGCGGCCTGTTCTCCAACGAGTCCGGCCTTGGCTCCGCCCCGCTGGTTGCTGCTTCCGCAGTTTCCAAGAACCCCGCCCGTCAGGCGCTGGTTTCCATGTCCGGTACCTTCTGGGATACCGTCATCATCTGCCTCATCACCGGCCTGATGCTCGTTACCTCCCTGCTTGCCAGCCCCGACCTGGCTGCCATGTACAACAACACGGTTCTGGCCAACAACGACATGTCGTACGACACGGTCTTGGGCATCTTCTCCGGCGGCGCAGCGCTCGCAACGGCCTGCTTCGAGACCATCCCGGTCTTCGGTCCCCTGGTACTCGCCGTTGGCCTGCTCACCTTCACCTACTCCACCATGCTCGGTTGGTCCCAGTACGGCGACCGCGCCATCACCTACCTTGTGGGCACCAAGGGCATCCGCCCCTACCAGGTCGTGTTCCTGATCTTCGTGTTCTGGGGTTGCATCGGCGGCGGCGACTTGGTCTGGAACCTCTCCGACATCTCCAACGCCCTCATGGCAGTGCCTAACTGCATCGCGGTCCTGGTTCTTTCCGGCGTAATCGCCCGCGAAACCAAGCACTGGGTGTACGAAGGCCGCCTCGAGGAAGAGGACACCACCCCCATCCCCACGGTGAAGGACATCGACGAGGCTGCCGCCGGCAAACTCGTCGCATAGCACAGGGGGCAACCGCAACTATATATAGGTAGCGGTTCCCGTCTAGCAGCTCCTATCGAGCGGCTTGGTTGCCGGAAAGGTCAGCCAAGCCGCTCTCTTTTTAGCGGGCGGTGCGCAGGCAGGAACGATCTGCTGGCGAGTGGCATTACTTCCTTCGAATGGGAGCACCCACCAGTGACCGTGTGCGGAAACCCGCTCGCCAATAGCGAAGTGCGAAGCCGCATCGCATGCTTACGATGAAGTTTATTGAAGTTCCGCCCGCCCCAGGGCGCATCTGCAAACGAACCTATTGGAAGGTTGACATGACCGAGTACAACGAACTCACCCCCGAGCTCATCGACCAGCTGAAGGCTATCGTCGGTGAAGACAACTGCCATGCCGGCGAAGCAGTAAGCGAAGACTATTCGCATGACGAGATGCCCATCTACGGCACCAGCATGCCCGAGGCCGTCTGCTTCCCCGACACCACCGAGCAGGTCGCCGCAATCATGAAGCTCTGCAACGAGAACAAGATTCCCGTAACCGTGCGCGGCGCCGGCACCGGCTTGGTTGGCGGCAGCACCCCGCTCTACGGCGGCGTTGTCCTCTGCACCATGCACATGAACCAGATCCTGGAATACGACATGAACAACCTGTTCGTCCGTGTCCAGCCCGGCGTTCGCCTGTGCGACCTTGCCGCCGACGCCCTCGAGCATGACCTCATGTATCCCCCCGATCCCGGCGAGAAGACGGGTTCCCTGGGCGGCAACGTTTCCACCAATGCCGGCGGCATGCGTGCGGTCAAGTACGGCACCACACGCGACTACGTGCTTGCCATGACGGTCGTTCTTCCCACCGGCGAAGTGCTCGACCTCGGCCGCGCCGTTTCCAAGACCAGCTCCGGCTACAGCCTGCTGAACCTCATCATCGGCTCCGAAGGTACCTTGGGCGTCATCACCGAGCTCACGCTCAAGCTCATCGCCAACCCGAAGGAAGACATCAGCTTCATCCTTCCCTTCAAGGACCTCGAAACCGCAATTGCCGCTGTGCCCAAGATCAAGCTGGCCGGCCTCGACCCGCAGTCCATCGAGTTCATGGAGCGCGACATCGTCGACTCTTCCGCCAACTACACCGGCAACAAGATCATCCCCACCAACGTGGATGGCCATGAGGTCGGCGCCTACATCCTGGTAACCCTCGACGGCAACGACCAGGACGAGATCTTCCAGCGCGCCGAGACGCTGGCGGAAATCGGCGACGAGATGGGCGCCTTCAACACGCTGGTGCTCAGCCACCCCGACGACAAGCGTCAGGTCTGGGCCGCCCGCAGCGCCTTCCTCACCGTTATCGAGGCCGACACCGAGCATCTCGATGAGATGGACGTCGTCGTCCCGGTAGACAAAGTGGCCGAGTTCCTTGAGCACGTGCACAAGATCGGCGACAAGCACGGCGTGGGCATCCGCTCCTTCGGCCATGCGGGCGACGGCAACCTTCATATCTATGCATGCGCCAACGGCGTCGATCAGGACGTGTTCCTGGAGCAGTCCAAGAAGGTAATGAAGGAAAGCTACGAGAAGTGCACCGAGCTTCGCGGCCAGGTTTCCGGCGAGCATGGCATCGGCCACGCCAAGAAGGAGTACCTGCACGATTCCGTAGGCGAAAAGGCCATCGGCCTTATGGCGGGTATCAAGCAGGTATTCGATCCGAACTCCATCCTGAACCCCGGGAAGGTCTGCAGCTAGAAAAGCCCCATATTCGCTGTAGCGAGTATGCTGAAGCGAACCAATACTATATGTAGTGAGGGAGCTGCAACCGGCTCCCTCTTTTTGTATATAGGCGAGGCCCTGAGCAAGCCGACCAGAGCGCTCGCAAAGCAATCGAAAACTTTTTCAAAAAAGTTGTTGACAGGGGTGTTGCACAAGAGTAAATTACTTTCTTGCGCGAACGGCACAGCCGCTTCGCAGCCGGGGCGAGAGCCCGGGCG
>CAVAFY010000026.1:0-29085 GCA_963588035.1 Alloprevotella sp.
CCTATGTGCGGCGTAGGCCGCTTATTAGCCCGTCCAAGAATCGGGATGCAGTTCAAACCGTGCGGGGGCCGTTTGACGTTCTACCCCTGAAAGCAGAAACCGGGGTTATTCGCTGCCACGGGCGCAAGCAAGCCTTACAGGTCGCGCTTGCGAAGGATGGTGAGGGCGCAGGCGAAGCCGATGGCCACGCAGACCGCAACGGGCACCAGCACATGCACGTAGCCCATGCCATCAAGCACCAGGTCGCCATCGACAATGGCCGAAGTCAGGATGTTGACGGCGCTCACCGGGAGCCATTCGACGATGTTCATCCACACCTGCGCGATATCCGGCAGGCCGCCAAGCGCCAGCGAGATGATGGTGGAAATCAAACCGCCGCCAAGGGAAATGCCCAGGATATAGGCGATCACGTTGCTCCTGAGCACCCACAGCACCGCAAGCGTTAGGCAGGAGCATCCCCAGCAGGCAAGCGTCGTCAGAAGTATCCAAAGGATAAAGGAGAAGACGGAGCCGCCCTCGGTGAACCCGCCGGAAACAAGCGCGATCAGCAGCGTAACGACGACCCCGATCACCACGAAGGCAAAGCTGACGACCAGTGCCAGCACGAGCTTCTCCGTGAAGTAGACCTTCTTACCGCAAGCGCTCACGATGGAGCGGTTGAAGCCGGAGCGCATATCCGCCCAGCACAGGGTGGCATTGCGCAGCGAGCAAAGCAGGGGAAGCAGGCCCAGCCACATAAGCGAGGAGACGACGCCCAAGGGCGAAGCGAAGCCCAGGGAGCCCGGCGCCTCGGAACCGGACATGCCGCTCATCATGTTCACCAGAAGGGGCATCACCACCACGTTCAGCAAGATGGCGGCAAGCAGAACGATAAGGAACCAGTGGGTATTGCTCGAAGGCCGCAGGATGCGGCGGATATCGGCACGAAGAAGCGACGTCATGGCTATCGACCCCCTTGTGGCTTGGACTGGCTCTGCGACGTTGGGGCAGGATTGCCCATCAGCTCAAGGAAGAACTCTTCCACGTCGCGCTGGGTGCGCACCAGCTCGAGCACCTGAAGGTTGGCGTTGAACAGCGCAAGGGACACCTTTTCCAGGTTCCCTTCCGCACCGGGCACCAGCAAGGCGCCGTCTTCGGCAGTGGCAACGGCTTCCTGCGGCAGGGCGGCGGCCACAGCCTTCGCGGCGGCGTCCATATCGGTGCAGCGCACGCGGATACGGCCAGCGGCCATCTCGCTCATGCGCTCGGCGCCGAACTCGATGGCCATGCTGCCGGCATTGATAACGCCGAAGCGGGTGGCGAAGCGGTTCAGCTGGTCGAGCACGTGGCTGGAAACCACGATGGTCAGGCCACGCTCCTTGTTCAGGCGCTGCAGGGCCTGGCGCATCTCTTGGGTGGCGGCGGGGTCGAGACCGTTGAACGGCTCGTCCAGCAAAAGGAGCTTCGGCTCGCCCACCAGCGCCAAGGCGATGCCCAGGCGCTGCTTCATGCCCAACGAGAAATAACGGGCATGCTTGGAGCCGGTTTTGGAAAGGCCCACCAGGTTCAGCAGATCCTTGCACTTGGCGGGCGCGTCGGCAACGCCGAGCGCGGTGGCCTTGTACATGAGGTTGTCAATGGCGCTCATCTTCTCCAGCAAGCCCGGAGCCTCGATAAGCGAGCCGATGCCCGTGGTGCCGTCGTAACGGGAAAGATCGTGACCGAGAACGGAAAGCTCGCCCGAGGTGGCCGAGATGAGCCCGCAGATTATCTTCATCGTGGTTGACTTGCCGGCGCCGTTGCGTCCGACGAAACCGTAGATGTCGCCCTCGCGCACATCCATGGAAAGGTTGTCGACGACGTTCACGCTGTCGTAGGTCTTCGTCAAGCCACGTGCGCAGATGGCGCTGGCCTGCTGGCACGCTGTCATACGACCTCCTATCAGTGCTTTTGTATGAGTGATTCGATAGTAGCGCACTTGCCGCCTTTGTCATGGGCACAACCAGGAGCCGCTCAGCGCCATGGGCAAAATATGGGCAAAGCGGCAGGAAGTTCGGTAGACGGCGCAGGAAACAGCCCGGCGGCTGGTAATATAAGCAAGGTTATAACGCATTCAAAAATGAACCGACCTGCCCAAGGAGGCAAACATGCTCGTTGAAACCAAAGCGAAAGTCGGCGTGTTCTCAATCGCGCTCGGCGCGTACCTGCCGCAGTTCCCGCAGCTCGTCCCCGAATTCGAGGGCCAGTATGCCGAGTTCAAGAAGACCCTGCCCACCACGGTGGACATCGTCGACGGCGGCATGGTAACCACCAAGGAACAGGCACAGGACGCCGGCGACCTCTTCCGCGCTGCCGACGTGGACCTGGTCATCCTGCAGATGCTCACCTACGCCACCAGCTACAACGTGCTTCCCGTCGTGCGCGACCTTGACGTTCCCGTGGTAATCGTGAACGTGCAGAAGAAGGCCCAGCCCGACTACGCAAACACCGACATCCCCACCTGGCTGGGCGAGCTGTACGCTTGCGGCGCCCCCGGCGAGGTTGTCGCCGACCTGAACCGCGCCGGCAAGCGCCATGCGGTTGTCACCGGCGTCGTCGAAGGCGGCGACCCGGAGGTTGCCAAGCAGCTTGAGCAGTGGTGCACCGCAGCCCAGGTTCGCCGTCGTCTGCGCCGCACCAACATCGCGCAGATCGGCCGCCCCTACCCCGGCATGATGGACCTCTACATCGACGAGACCAACCTGTACAACCGCCTTGGCCTGTACACCAAGCAGTTCGACTGGGAGAAGATGTGGGCCATCGCCGACGACATCGACGACCAGGCGGCCATCGACGCCAAGGCAGCCGAGATCATCGACACCTTCGACATCGAGGGCGGCGCCTCCGTTTCCGACGAGCCCATCCAGGACATGGCGAAGTACGTCGTCGCCTTCGAGCAGTGGGTGAAGGACGAGCAGCTGGGCCTTATCGCCAGCCACTACGACGGCTTCGCCCAGGGCAAGGCCGGCGTGCTGGACAGCATGCTCATCCCCGCGTTCTCCATGCTCATCAAGCAGGGCACTTCCTGCGCGGTTGAGGGCGACATGAAGGTTGCCATCGCCATGAGCATCCTGAAGACCATCGCCGGCACCGGCCAGCTTTCCGAGATGTACTCCATCGACTTCCCCGAAGACGTGGTCATCATCGGCCACTCCGGCTCGGGCGACGCCGACATCTCCACCGCGAAGAAGCCCACCCTGAAGGTTGTGCCCGTGTTCCACGGCAAGACCGGCGGCGGCTACCTTACCCAGTTCTACCCCGGCCTGGGCACCGTTACCTACCTGGGCATCACGCAGGACGGCGACGGCAACTTCAAGTTCATCGTGGCCGAGGGCGAAAACGTCGAGGGTCCCATCTTCACCTTCGGCGACACCAACATGCGCATGAAGTTCAGCATCGGCGCCCGCGAGTTCATGAACCGCTGGAACGAAACCGGCCCGACGCACCACATGGCAGCGGCACTGGGCAGCCACACCGACACCATCCTGAAGGTTGCCAAGATCCTGAACGTTCCCGTGGACATCGTCTGCCGCTAAGCGTTCAACGGACATACCTGCCTATGCAAAGGGGAGCTGCACACCGGTGCGGCTCCCCTTTCTTATTGTGCGCGAATGGAAAAGGCAGTTCGGCACCGAGGCCTTCGTGGTCGAAGGCAAGGCGCCGAGACCGCTGGACCTGGCGACAGCGGGCGGCGCCCCCAACGGCAGGGCCAAGGACCGATGCGCTACTTCCCCTCGTCTATCTCCTTGAGCTGCTTTACCAGCTCGGCGCGCTTCTGGTCGCGCTCCTGGCGCACTTCGCGCATCAGCTCGAAACGGCGCTGCCTGCGTTCCTGCATGGCCTGCTCCACCAAGTCGTGGCGCTTATGCTGCTTCTCCAGGCGATCCTTCGCCTTGGCAAGCTTGCGCTGGCGGCGGGCGCTCGGCGCGCCATCGGCGGCATCAGCCAACTGCGCATAGGCCATATGATCGGCCACGATATCGCCCATATGACGCGGATCGTGCGCAACCTCGCGCGCGGTGTCGACCGGATGCACATCGGCAACGCGATACGTGAGCTGGGCCAACAGGGGCATCGCCAACACCGTTATGGCGCCGGCCGCCACCAGCACCGAAGCCGTTTCGTCGGACATGGCGCCCGCCGTGGTGGCCACCGAGGTAACCGCCACGATAAGGGGCAGCGCCGTGGTGCAGTACAGCGCAACGCTCACCCGGTTGTGCGAGGACATGGTTCGCGTTTCCCTGTCGAGGGAAAGCGACACGAATATGGGCACCGCGCGGATAAGCAGCAGTGCGACGATGAAGCCCACCAGCAGCACCGGCTTGTCGAACACCGCCATAAGGTCGATCTTCGCACCGGATACCACGAAGAACAGCGGCACGAAGAACCCGAAGGCAGCGCCGTCGAGCTTATGCTCCAGGTCGTGGTTGCCCGTCGGGATAACGTAGCGGAGCACGAAGCCCGCGGCGAACGCACCCAACACCGCATCGAGCTGGAACACCGCCGAAAGTGCAACGAGCGTCACCAACAACAGAACGGTGACGCGCATGGTGGCCTGCGCGGTACTGTTCGCGTTCTCGGAAAGGAACCGGTACACGCGGCTGCCGGCCTTCTTCGCCTTTGCGGGAACAATCGCCGCAACCACCGCAACGGCGGCGAACGCGAGCAGCACCACGAGGGTCTTCCATTCCGCACGCGAAGAGAGCAGCATCGCCATGGCGATGATAGGGCCAAGCTCGCCCCAAGTGCCGTAGGCAAGAACGGAATCGCCCACCTGCGTGCCTATGAGGTTGCGCTCCTTCAAGATGGGCATCAGCGTTCCCAAGGCCGTGGTGCCCAGGGCAATGGCCACGGCAACGCCGCCCAAATCGCTCGGCGCGTGGGCAGGCGCAACGTACGAAACCGCGGCAACCGCACCGAAGCCCAGCGCAAGGCACACCAACCAGGTTACGAAGCCGCGTTTACCCTGATGGCCGGCAACGTTCTTCGGGTCTATCTCGAAGCCGGCCAGCAGGAACAGGAACGCCAGGCCAAGCTCCGAGAGCAGGCTGATGGAGTCGGAAAGGTTGATGACCCCGGCCATGTTGGGTCCCAGCAACGCGCCCGCTATCAGCAGGAACACCGTTTCGGGGATGGGCTTCTTGGGGATGGACTGCGCAATGATGGGGCAAAGCGCCGCAACCAGAACGATAACGGCAAGCGATACAAGCTCTTCGGTCATGTGGGGGTCTTCCTTGCGGGGATCGGGTTTGCCCCATTATGCCGCCTTAGCTTTTCGCCGTCCAACGAAGCAGCAGGGCGGAGTTCACGATGACGATCACGCTGCCGCAGTTGTGCACCAACGCCCCGCTCACCGGGTCCAGCACGGCGACGAACGCCAGGATGATGGCCACGAAGTTCAGCGTCATGGCGAAGGTGAGGTTGGCCTTGATCACGCGCATGGTGTGGCGGGAAAGCGCCAGCAGGTGCGGCAGGCCCGCAATGCCCCCGCTCACGATGGCGATGTCCGCCGCCTCGATGGCGATGTCGCTGCCCACGCCGCCGACGGCGATGCCCACGAACGATCGTTTCAGCGCCGGCGCATCGTTGATGCCGTCGCCCACCATGGCGCAAGGGCTGCCCTGCGTTTCGCTGTCCTCGATATAACGCAGCTTGTCTTCCGGCCGGCAGCTCGCCTCGTACCGCCCGATGCCCACTTCGGCGCATACCGTGCCGGCAGCGGCTTCGTTGTCGCCGGTGATCAGCACGGTTTCCACAGGCAGGGCGTTCAGCTTCGCAACCGTTTCGCGCGATTCGGCCCGCACCGTATCCGTAAGCGCCACCAGGCCCGCAGCGCCCCCGTCAACCGCCACGAACGCCAGGGTATCGCCCTTGGCGCGGAGCGTGGCAAGGGCCTCCCCGTCGAATTCGCCAGCCGAAACGCCCACCGCGGCCATCAGGCGCTCATTGCCCACCGCAACATCGCGGCCCGCAGTCTTGGCCGCCACGCCCAAGCCGGGTCTCATCTCGAAGGCATCTGGCTCGGGAACATTGATGCCCGCCTCATGGGCGCAGCGCACCACCGCCTTACCCAAAGGGTGCTCGCTGCGAAGCTCCGCCGAGGCAACCAACGCGTACAGCTCCTCGCGCGAGAAACCCGCCTTGCCCCCCGGGAGCACATCCCGTACCACCGGCTCGCCTTCGGTGATGGTGCCCGTCTTGTCGAACGCAACGCGCTTCACCTGAGCCAACCGTTCCAGCGCGTCGCCCTCCTTCACCAGGAAGCCGCGCTTGGTGGCGTTGCCTATCGCGGCAACGATGGCCGTAGGCGTTGCCAGCACCAGCGAGCACGGGCAGAACACGACCAGCACCGTAACAGCCCGAAGGATCTCGCCCGTTACCAGGTACACGCCGACCGCAGAGGCGAGCGCGCCCACAACCACCCAGGTTGCCCACTTGTCGGCCATGCGCACGATCTTCGCCTTGCCGGCATCGGCGCTCTGCACCAAGCGCGCCATGCGGCGGATGGAGCTGTCCTCGCCAACGCGCGTTGCGCGCACATCGATGGAGCCGAATTGGTTCACCGTGCCGGCAGAAACCTCGCTGCCGGGCTGCTTGTCCACCGGCATGGGCTCGCCGGTGACCGCGCTTTCGTCGATGCTGGTAGCGCCCGCCGCCACCACGCCGTCCACCGCAACCACCTCACCAGGAAGCACGCGCACCAACTGGCCCTGCTGCACCTCGTCCGCATCGATTTCCCGCTCGCTGCCGTCCGCTTCGACGATGCGAGCCCGACGCGGGGCAAGCTCCACCAAACGCTGTATGCCCTTCTGGGCGCGAGCCACGGTAAGCTCTTCCAGAAGGCCGCCCAACTGCATGATGAGCGCTACTTCACCTGCCGCGAACAGCTCGCCGATGGCAACGGCGGCGATAAGAGCCAACGAAACCAGCAGGTCGGCCTTCACGTCGAACTCGGTGACGATGGCGATGAACGCCTCGCAGACGATGGGCACGCCGCACAGGATAATCGCCACCCACGCTGGGTTCACCGGCAGGCTATCGCCGCACACGAAGCTCGCCACAAGGGCGATTGCAGAAACAACCAGGAAAACGATGTCTTTCTTGGTGTCGCCAAGCTCCAACAGCCTTTCCAACGGCTCGAAATAAGGTTTAAGGCTCTCCATGAATACCGTACCAATCTTACGTTACCGAACTATATGTTCGGTATAATCTATTGAGTACGGCAAATACAGAAGCAAAGCAGCCCCAGTGAGCACTAGGGCACAGCGGCAACGTATTGGCGGTTACTGGACATTTGCCGGAAATCGTTCGAAAGGCTCCCATGCAAAAACAGCTCGACCGCCGCCAGCGGAAAACACGCAAAGCCATCTACGAAGCCTTCGAGCAGTTGATGGGTAACTCGCATTACAGCGCCGTTACCGTCGCGCAGATCATCGAAGAGGCGGACATCGGGCGGAGCACGTTCTACGCGCATTTCGACACCAAAGACGACTTGCTCGACCAGATGTGCCGCGAAATGTTCGACCACATCTTCGAAGGCGTGAACGAGTACTGCGTAACGCATCCCACCCTGGCAACCGAAAGCCTTGAGGGGAAGCTGGCGCACCTGCTGTACCACCTGCGCGACACGCACAGCGGCATATGCGGCAAGCTCATCCGCGAAGGGGAGCCGCATTTCACGGGCTACTTCGAGTCGCAGCTAGAAGTCCTGTTCACGAAGAGCGGGCCGGGCAAGCGCGCTGGGATCCCCGAAGGCCTGGCGTGCGTGCTGTACGTAAGTTCGTTTTCCCACACCGTTTCGTGGTGGTTCGATAAGGGCGCCAAGAGCAGCCCCGAGCAGGTCGCCGCTTGGTATATGAAGGGCATGAACCTGGGCAGCCCGAAAAGCGCGAAGCACTAGCAAGGTGACAGATCCACAAGCCCGGTTCTGAGCTGGCGGGCGCTTCGACAGCAGCCACCCTGGCAGCGGCCACCCAGCAGCTCCGACAGCAACCGCCCCGGCAATGGGCGCGCGGCTAAACGCGCGAGCCCGCGATCTTGATGGCACCCATCCGGGTAACGGCGGTGCCGCTGATGGCATCGCCTTCATGGGAGCCCTCGAAGGTGAACGGCAGCGCCCCGATGAAGGGAACCTGCAGCGTGCCCGAGAAGGAAAGGTTCCCGTTCGCATCGATGGCGCCGTTCTGGATAGGGGTGTCGCCGCCCAGCACGTGAAGGACGCCGGAAAGAGCCCCACCCTGCTCTTCAAGCGTCAAGGTTCCCTCTTTGACGCCGATGGGCGTGCTCACCTGCGCATGGTATGTTCCCGAAACCATAGCTCCCCCTAAACCGAAGCCCGCATGCGCGGGAAAGAACCAGGAGCGCCCCTTCCCCGCAGCACCGAAAACCGGGCCAGCTGGCCCGTTAACGCTTACAGGCAAGATGATACCCGTGCAGCAGGCGAAACAATCCGACAAGCTAACGGTTGTCCACCTTTTCGGGGTACAGGTCGTGGTGCGACAGGCGCTCCCAGGCAACGTCCTCCCATTTGGTGCCCGGCTTGCCGTAGTTGCAGTACGGGTCGATGGAGATGCCGCCGCGCGGGGTGAACTTGCCCCACACCTCTAGGTACTTCGGGTTCATCAGGGCAACCAGGTCCTTCATGATGATGTTCATGCAGTCCTCGTGGAAGTCGCCGTGGTTGCGGAAGCTGAACAGGTACAGCTTCAGGCTCTTGCTTTCCACCATGCGCTCGCCGGGAACGTACGAGATGTAGATGGTGGCGAAGTCGGGCTGCCCGGTGATGGGGCACAGGCTGGTGAACTCAGGGCAGTTGAACTTCACGAAGTAGTCGTTGCCCGGGTGCTTGTTGATGAACGTCTCCAGCACGCTGGGGTCGTAATCGGTGGGATACTCGGTGTGCTGGTTGCCCAGAAGCGAAATGCTTGCTTCCGCTTCACGTTCTTTGTTCGTCATATCGGTGCTCCTGTAGGGGTTGCGGCGAATAGGTTGGCTGCGCGGTTAGCGCAGAAGCGGGTCGGTGGCGCCGTTGAGCTCGAAGGCCCGTGTGCGGTCGATGCAGGTGCCGCACACGCCGCAGGGCTTTTCGCCGCCTTCGTAGCAGCTCCACGTAAGCTCGTAGGGAACGCCCAGTTCAAGGCCGCGTTTCACAATGTCCACCTTGCTCCATTGCACGAAAGGCGCCTCCATGCGAAGCTCGCCGCCCGTGCCCTCCACGATGGCGTGGTTCATGGCATCCACGAAGTCCTGCGAGCAGTCCGGGTAGGCGTTGCCCGCCCAATCGTCATGGTGCGCCCCGTAGTACAGCACGCTGCAGCCCAGCGAAAGCGCCATGGAAGCGGCCGAGGAAAGGAACAGCCCGTTGCGGAACGGCACGTAGGTGCTTACCGGCTTGCCATCGGTTTCCCGAAGCTGGTCGGCGTAGCTTTCGCGCGGCACCTCCTGCGTGGAATGCCCCAGCAGCGAGCAGTCGCTGTCGGCGAAGATGGCTGCCAGGTCCAAGAAACGCTGCTGCACGCCATAATGGGCGGCAACCGCCTTGGCCGATTCGATCTCCTTGTCGTGGCGCTGGCCATAGCTGATGGAAAGCGCGAACACGTTGGCCGCACCGTAGCGTTCGACTGCCATGGCCAACAGCGTGGTGGAATCGACGCCGCCGCTGCACAGCACCAGAGCGCGCTCGGGGGCGTCGGTGCCCGTTGCCACGTTGAGGCCCTTTTCGGTTGAGGCATCCTGATTGCCCATGGTCACACTCCTTTTTCCTGGCCGGGCCAGATGATCTTATGAAGCTGCAGCTGCAGGCGCACACGCGAAAGGCGCTGCTCCTGCATGAAATCCACTATCTGCGAAGGCTCTATACAGCTGAACACCGGGCTGAAGAACACCTCGCACCGGCTGCACAGGTCGTGCTTCTCTATAACTTGCTGCGCGCATTCCAGGTCTTCGCGCGAGGCAACAACGAACTTCACCGCATCGCCCCGGCAAAGCAGGTCGTAGTTGCCGGGCAGCATTTCGGCGGTCATCCCCGAAGAGGGCATCTTGCAGTCGACGGTGAAGTGGATCCGGCAGCCGGAAGCGCCCTGCCCTGCCGCCAGCTCCTCTCGCAGGGCATGGAGCGGAGCCAGGTCGACGGCGCCGTTGGTCTCTATCTCGACCACGCGCTGGTCGCCAAGGCCGGCACCCCATGCATCGGAGCCATACAGCGTGCGCATCAAAGCGGGAAGCCCCGGCTGCAGCGTGGGCTCGCCGCCGGTAAGCGTTACGCACGCGGCGCCCGAGCCAGCCACCCATTCCAGCAGTCCGGCCGGCGTGCAGTCCTCATGGGCGCAATCGCCCACGTTGGCCCAAGCCGTGTCGCACCACGAGCACGCCAAGTTGCACCCGGCAAAGCGGATGAACGCCGCCAGCCTGCCGGCACGCGGACCTTCCCCATTGACGGAAACGAAGCGCTCCACCACCGGCAAAGCGCAGCCCGCATCGTCAAAACAGCATGTTCCAGCAGGTGAGGCCACTAGTTCTCACCGTAGTAGATAGCGCAGTTGTTCGGGGTCTCGTACACCTCAACCTGCGAAACGGGCAGGTTGCGCTCGGCCAGGCGGCCGTAGAAATACCGCGCCAGGTTCTCGGCGGTGGTGCGGAACGGCATCATGGAAAGCGTGAAGCCCTCTTCCTCCAGGCATGCCAGCGTCTTCGGCATAAGCGAGCCCTCCTCCACGATGAAGGAATGGTCCAGCTCTTCGGTAAGGTCGCGCAGCGCATGCTTGAAGTCGCCGAAGTCCAGCACCATGTCTTTATGGGTGCCCTCGGTACACAGCTGGTCCTGCGCCAAGTAGGCAACCACGCGCCAGCGGTGGCCGTGCAGGTTCTCGCACTTGCCGTGGTAATCGGTAAGGAAATGCGCAGCGTCGAAGCTGCTCTCGGTCTTAAGGCCGTACATGTATGCTCCTTCTTGCCCGTCGCAAAACAAGGTGAAGGAGCAGCCAACCGCAAGGAAGCCGCAGCCAGCCCGAACAGCGCTCGCAGCAGGGAGCATCCCCACCGAAGATGGCGCCCGATACCGCAGCTCGGCGCATGCCCTCAGGGGCAATACGACCCGAGGCAAGCAGAGCCGGCCCTTTACCTAGTTTTGTTTAACGACAGGAGGTTCTCGAACTGTCGGTTCCGCCGGCCCGCCCTTGGCAAAACCGGCTAACCCAGTATACCCAACCCGGCCGCGCCGTTCAGCACGCATTCGCCCCTATGGCACCCCTTCTCGCACCGCACAGGTTTTCGCCGTTTCATCTCCTGCGATTGCATCCAAGCAGGTAAAATCGATAAGGGGATCAAATACGAAATGCAGTTTGCGCTTTCGTAATCTATAAGAGGGGGTACTGATGGAATCACGTCAGCTACATTACTTTTTGGCCATAGCCTCGTGCGAGAACATGTCGGAGGCGGCCGAGGTGCTGCACATCTCGCAGCCCGCGCTCTCAAGCGCGCTGCGCAACCTGGAAAAGGAGATAGGCCACCAGCTGTTCGACCGTGTGGGAAAGAAGCTGGTCATCAACGAAAACGGCCGCTACCTTGCCAAGCAGGCGCACACAGCCTTCGCCATCCTGGACGATGCGAAGCGCACCATACAGGACAACGCGGATAAGCAGAAACGCACCGTGTGCTGCGGCATGAACATCCCAGTAGGCAACATCGGCGCCTTGCTGGCGGGCTTCTACCAAAAGCACGGGGACATCTCCATCAGCATGGGCTACCCCACTTCCGCGCAATTCAACAACCGCCCGTTGGACATGGAGCTGATCGGCTCGGCGGTGAAGCTGGAAGGCAGCAACGTTATCCCGCTTGGGCGCGAGCGCATCCTTCTGGTGATGCCGCCCAACCACCCGCTGGCCAACAAGCCCAACCTCAAGCTGGCCGATTTCAAGGACGAGCCGTTCGTGTTCACCGACCCCAGCGAAATGCGCACCATCACGGAAACGATGTGCCGCGAAGCGGGCTTCACGCCGAGGATCGTGATGGAGACGCAGCTGTACAGCGAGGCCCTCAGCCTGGTTGCCCATGGCATCGGCTCATGCCTGGGCGGCGAATTCGCCTGGCTGCAGAACATGCACGAGGCCTACGACTTCGTGGCGCGCGACCCTGCCGACATCCATCGCGTCCGCTACCTGTACGCACGCATCCCCGAGCACCAAACCCCCTCCGATGCCGCATGGGCGTTCATCGACTACCTGCAGGATTGCGCCGAAGGCAAAGAGTAGCGGCAAAGAAAAAGCGCAGGCACCGAACGGTACCTGCGCTAAAGCGGCCGAGCCGAATCTGAGCCAAGCCGGAGCTAGTTCTCGAATTCGTCCCCTGACCCATGAACATCGCGCACAGCGATCTCGCCGGGAAGCTCGGTGCGCTCGTGCGGGCCTTCCCACAGCGTTTCGTCGATGAAGTCCAGGATCTCGTCTACCACTTCGTTCGTCTTCATGCATGCGTCGCCGTGCACCGCATCCTCGAACAGCTTGAGCTTGCAGCGCTTTTCGTTGCAGGTCTCGTTGATCTTGTTGCGGAACGATACCGACTGCGTGTAGGGAACCACCGGATCCTTGATGCCGTGCAGCAGGAACGCCGGCGGGAAATCGGCGGTAACGTAGTTGATGGGGCTGCCGAAGCTGGCTGCAGCGGCATTGCGCGAACACTTGAAGCCCATGATCAGGTTATGAGGGAACACCATGCCCTCGCCCTGGTCGTTGCGGACCTCGGTGCCGCCCGTTGCGTTCACCACATCTTCTTCGGTAAGGCGGTTGCACAGGTCCACCTGGTACATGTCAGTGGGGCCGTAGAGGCTTACCAGGCACTGGATGGAATCATCCACGTCGGGGTTGCCCAGTTCCTTGCCCTTCATGATGGGACGGCCGTTCAGCGCGGCGATCATGTTGATGATATGGGCACCGGCCGAATTGCCCCAGGCGGCGAACTTGTCGGTTTTCAGCTGGTACTCGGCACCGTGGACGCGCAGGAAGCGGATACCGGCACGCACGTCCAACAACGGCGCAGGCCACACCACGTCGGGCGCAATGCGGTAGTTGATGCAGGCAAGCGCGTAGCCCTGGCTCATAACCTTGAAGGCACCGGGCATGGTGTTCTCGCGCTTGTCGCCGCCGACCCAGCCGCCGCCGTGCACGAAGAGGATCGTGGGGAACGGGCCCTCGCCTTCATCGGGAAGCCAGATGTCCAGCTTCTGACGCGGGTCGTTGCCGAACGGGATATCCAGCCAATGACGCTTGAACTGGGCCGGATCGATCTCCTTGAAGAAACTTGCCATGTTATTCCCCTTCCATTGCAAACGCGATTTTATTGAACGCGTTCAAGATTCCCTAATACCAAGATTAGGAAAGCTGCTTATAAGAGTGAAATACCTTTACTCGATATACAGCATAGGGAAATTTATAAACGAAAGCCCCGGACTCGGGCAAGCCGCCCGGGAACCCAAGGTTTCGGATTCCCAGGAACCTGCTCGAGCCGGGGCTCGATTCAACTATCAGGATCCGCAGCGCTCGGGCAAAGGGCATCAACAACGCAATCGCCGTGCACCCTTCCCTTGTCGGGGCCTTATCGCCGAGCGCCGTCCCATCCGGGGCGCCGCCGCATGGCTATTCGGCGAACAGCTTCTCGATGCGGGCCACGCCTTCCTTGGTTGCCTCAGCATCGCCGAACGCGGAAAGGCGGATGTAGCCCTCACCCGAGGGGCCGAAGCCGGCGCCGGGCGTGGTGATGACGTTGGCCTTTTCAAGCAGTAGGGTGAACAGGTCCCACGAGCCCATGCCGTTGGGAGCCTTGCACCATACGTACGGGCTGCTCACAGCACCGAACACCTGGAAGCCGGCGCGCTCAAGGCCTTCCTTGATAACGCGGGCGTTGTTGCGGTAGTAGCCCAGCGTTTCCTCGACCTGCTTTGCGCCCTCTTCGGTGTAGATGGCCGCCGCGCCGCGCTGGATGATGTAGGAAGCGCCGTTGAACTTGGTGCACTGGCGGCGGTTCCACATGGCGTTCAGGCTCTGGCCGTTGCGCACGAGCGCCTTGGGCACCACGGTGTAACCGCAGCGTGCGCCGGTGAAGCCGGCGGTCTTCGAGAAGGAACGGAACTCGATGGCGCAGGTCTTGGCGCCTTCCACCTCGTAGATGGAATGGGGCACGTTCTCTTCAGCGATGAAGCGCTCGTAGGCGGCGTCGAACATGATGATGGATCCGTGCTCATTGGCGTAGTCCACCCAAACCTTCAGCTGGTCGGCGTTCAGCACGGTGCCGGTGGGGTTGTTGGGGCTGCACAGGTAGATGACGTCGGCAACCTCGTCGGGCAGGGCGGGAACGAAGTCGTTTTCAGCGGTGGTGGGCATGTAGATGATGTTCGTCCAACCCTGGGCTTCCTCGTCGTAGTCGCCCGCGCGGCCGGCCATGGCGTTGGTGTCCACGTAGACGGGGTACACCGGGTCGCACACGGCAACCTTGTTGTCGATGGCAAGGATGTCGCCGATGTTGCCGCAGTCGCTCTTGGCGCCGTCGGAGATGAAGATCTCGTCGTCATCGATATCGACGCCGCGGGCACGGAAGTCGTTTTCGGCAACGGCGGCGCGCAGGAAGTCGTAGCCCTGCTCGGGGCCGTAGCCGTGGAAGTTCTCGAACGTGGCCATGTCGTCTACCGCGGCATGCATGGCCTCGATGACAGCAGGGGCAAGCGGGCGGGTTACGTCGCCGATGCCCATCTTGATCATCTTCGCCTCGGGATGCGCTGCGGTGTACTCGGCGGTACGGCGGGCGATCTCGGAAAACAGGTAGCTGCCGGGAAGCTTTGCGTAGTTCTCGTTGACGTTGGCCACGGAAATCTCCTTTGCATCAAGGGCGCGGCCTGCATGGCGATTGCGCCCGATCGTTCGTTTCACGCGGCTTATCATACTATACGTGCCATATGTCCACCGCGTTTCGCCACCGCGCGAACATCGAACGAAAGGCCACCATGAGAGCACTTATCCAACGCGTACGTCAGGCCTCGGTTTCCACCGAGGGCGAAGAACCGCGCAGCATAGCAAACGGCTACTGCATCCTGTTAGGAGTAGGGCCGGATGATACCGAGGAAACGGCACAGAAGCTTTGGGCGAAAGCACTGAAGCTGCGCATCTTCGAGGACGAGAACGGCAAGACGAACCTTTCGCTGAAGGATGTGGGCGGCAGCGTTCTGTTGGTTTCCCAATTCACGCTGTACGCCAACTGCAAGAAGGGCAACCGCCCCTCGTTCGGCCAAGGTGCCGCGCCCGACAAGGCCAACCAACTCTACGAGTACTTCGCCAGCCTTATCGAAGCCGATGGCGTGAAAGTGAGAACCGGCTGGTTCGGCGCCATGATGGACGTGAGCCTAACCAACAACGGCCCCTTCACCATCTGGCTGGACAGCGCCGAGCTTTAGACAGGCACCACCGCCCCAAACTCAGCGAACGCCCATAACGAAGAATTCGAACAAGGCGACAACAGCAAGGAACGCGAAATTGTATGCCTCAAAGCGCAGAAGGAAACGCTTGTTGCTTACCAGCCCGCCAGGAAGCATCTTCCTGCTGCCGCACTCGCCTTCGCCGGTGCCGCCGGAGCCCTCGCATGCTCCAGCGTTGCTCTTGGGAACGACTCCGCTGATTTCGCTGCCCCTCACGGTGCTGGCTTCGCCGCCTTCGCTGCCCTCGCCAGCACCTTCGGAGAGGGCCTTCTGGTACTGGCGCAAAGCAATAAGCGTTGCCAGTGAAGAAATAGGAGTGCCCACCGCGCCGATGTTGGTGCCGAGAGCAATGCCGGCCCAATCGTCCGAAAAATGGGAAAGCAAGATAGCGGTAGGCACGTTGCTGATTACCTGGCTACTTAGAAGCGAGGCAACGAATGCGCCGCAGCCTTGGATCAGCTGGTCGAAAAATGCCGAAACCGCCGGCATCTGCGCAATGTTGCCACTGAACACAAAGAAGCACACAAACGTAAGCACCAAGGCATAGTCGGTTTTAGCGAACACCGTCCTATCGGCAAGCGCCATCACGACAACAACCACCAAAGCGCCTACTACATAGGAAACAACCCCCAACGTCATGGCGATGCAGAGCGCAAACAGCACTGTATAGACTGCAACATGAGGCTTGGAAAGGATGATCGTGGGTGGCTTTCGATAATGGAATTCGGCCTTCCCCACAAACAAGCAGCAGCCCAAGATCAGCAACATGGAAAGAACAAGGGGCGGGGCCATCGTGGCAACGAATCCCCCGAAATCCACACCGAACAAGGTGTACAGATACAGGTTGTGGGGGTTGCCGAAGGGCAGCAGCATTCCGCCCAGATTCGCTGTAAGGGTGATCATGATGAATGCGAAGGGGATATCGCGCTCGCGCCCTATGGAACGCAAAAGCAGCACCGCCAAGGGCAAAATGGTGACCAACGTCATGTCGTTCGAAAGAATCATCGAGCAGCCAAGGGTAACCAGGACCAAAGCAACAACAAGAGCCCTTAAACTCTTCACGCGTTCGGCCATGGAATGCGCAACGAATTCGAGCAGACCCGAAGAATCGAAGGCAGATATAACCATCAGGATGCACAGCAGGCAGATCAGCGTGTGCCAGTGAATGTAATCCACGTACGCCAATGAAGGCGGAACGAATATCATGGTGATGAGCGCAGCTACAGCAGACACAACCAGCATCGGGTTGCGGGCAATGGCCCGTTCGGCTTCCCTTTCGGCAGAGCGGAACCGAACCCCCGCAAGGTTATCCCCATGTCGCCTAGCCCTCTGATCCTCTATGTATTCACTTGGCAGTCTCATAGAACCATTGTAGACCTGCTCGCATCCGCGGATAGAATTTGCCGGCTCCCACCCCAGCGCATCAGAAAGGGGCAAGGAAAATTCCTTGCCCCTGAAAGCGCTTGAAGCAAACGCTAAGCGATCTTGGCGACCCTTACCGCACACACCTTGTATTCCGGCGTTGAGCAGATGCGGTCCAGGCCATCGCTGGTAAGCCAGTTGGCATTGCCGTCCTGGAAGTGGAACGGCATCCAGGTTTGACCCGGGTTGGTCTTGCCGGAAACACGCGCGGTGGTCTCGATCTGCCCGCGACGGCTTTCCACACGCACCTTCTCGCCGTCGACGATGCCCAGGCTGTTGGCGTCTTCATCGTTGATCTCGATGAACGAGCTGCCGCAGATCTCGTTCAGGCCCGGAGTCTTGTCGGTCATGGCCGTGGCGTTGTAGTGATACAGGATGCGCCCGGTGGTAAGCATCAGCGGGTACTCCCCATCGGGAAGCTCGGCAGCCGGGATGTACTCAGCCAGGGAGTAGATGCCCAGGCCGCGGCTGAACTTGCCCACATGCATGATGGGCGTGCCCGGATGATCCTTGCCCAAGCAGGGCCAGCACAGGCCCTGACCCGCCACTTCCGCGGAATCCAAACGCTCATGGCTGATGCCGTGGAAGCTCGGGGTGAGCTCGGCGATCTCGTCCATGATCTGGGCACTGGTCAGCTGCGGCTGAGCATAGCCCATGCGGTTCATGATGTCGATGAAGATATCGGTATCCAGGCGCGTACCCGGGATGGTAACCGCCGTGCGGATGCGCTGGACGCGGCGCTCGGTGTTGCTGAACGTGCCTTCCTTCTCCGCATAGCTGCGGCCGGGCAGCACAACATCGGCGTACTTGGCCGTTTCGGTAAGGAACAGGTCGTCCACCACCAGGAAGTCCAGCGACTCCAGCGCCTTGATGACGTGATGGGTGTCCGGATCGGTGCGAACCGGGTCCTCGCCGAAGATGAACAGGCCCTTGATATCGCCCGAGATCATCTTGGGGAAGCACTCGGTGGCATAGGTACCCTTCCATTTGGGGATCTCCACGCCCCAATGCTTCTCGAAGCGCTCCATCACCTGAGCATTGGCGAGCTTCTGGTAGCCGGGGAAATCGGCGGGGGTGGCGCCCATGTCGCAGGCGCCCTGAACGTTGTTCTGGCCGCGAACCGGGTTCACGCCGCAGCCGGGCTTGCCGAAGTTGCCCGTGATCATGGCCAGGTTCGAAAGCGACATAACGCCTTCGGTGCCGCTGGTGTGCTCGGTAACGCCCAAGCAGTACACGATGGCCGCCGCATCAGCCTGGCCGTAGAGCCGCGCCGCGAAGACAAGGTCCTCGGGGCTGATCTCGCAGATCTCGGCAACGTATTCGGGAGTGTACTTCTCCACCATTTCCTTGAAGTCTTCGAAGCCCTCGGAACGGGTGGCGATGAACTCCTCGTCGATAAGCCCCTCATGGATGAGCACGCGGGCAATGCCGTTCGAGAACGCCACGTTGGTGCCGGGCTTCAGCTTCAGGTGCACATCGGCGAGCTTGGTAAGGCCGATGTCGCGCGGGTCCACCACGATGAGCTTCGTGCCATTTTCCACCGCCTCGCGGATCTGCATGCCGAACACGGGGTGCGCTTCCTCGGGGTTGGAGCCCACCAGCATGATGACCTCGGCGTTCTGCGCGATGTCGGTGATGGGGTTGGTCATGGCGCCGGAGCCCAGGGTCTGGGCAAGGCCGGCAACGGAGGGGCCGTGGCACACGCGGGCGCAGTTGTCTATGTTGTTGGTCTTGAACACCGTGCGCGCCATCTTCTGCAGCATGTAGATGTCTTCGTTGGCCGAACGCGCGCAGGCGAAGGCGGCAAGCGCCTGGCCGCCGAACTCGTCGCGCAAGGCACCCATCTTCGACGCCACCAGGTTCAGCGCATCGTCCCAAGAGGCAGGCTCAAGCTGGCCGGATTCGGGGTTGCGCACCAGCGGCGTGGTAAGGCGCTCGGGCGAGTGCACGAAGTCGAAGCAGCCACTGCGGCCCTTGACGCACAGCAGGCCGTGGTTGGAGGGGCCGTCCACCGCTTCGGTGTCCACGATCTTGCCGTTCTTCACAACGAGGTTGTACTGGCAGCCCGTGGCGCAATGGGGGCACGTGGTAAGCACGCGCTCTACCTCCCATTCGCGGTACTCCGAGCGGCGCTTCATGGTAAGCGCGCCCGTGGGGCACGCCTGAACGCAGTTGCCGCACGACTCGCAATGGGTGGATTTCCAATCGGGGCCGAACGGGGCCTCGATGGAAGTGCGCAGGCCGCGCTTGGAAGCATGCAGGGTATGGTTGCCCGTTGCGTTGTTGCAGGCGCCCACGCAACGCTGGCAGCGGATGCACAGGTTGGGGTCGAAGCTGATGAACGGGTTGGAATCGAAGACGGGCTTATGCGCGGCCTGCTCACCGAACGTGGGCTCCATAACGCCCAGCTCGCGGGCGACGGACTGCAGCTCGCAGCCGCCGTTCTTCTTGCAGGAAAGGCAGTGGTTGGTGGTGTTGAGGCCATGGTCGGAAAGGATGAGGTCCATGGCAATCTGGCGGTAGCCCTTGATGCGCTCGGACTCGGTAACCACCGCCATGCCCTCGCTCACCGGCGTAGAGCATGCCGGCACGGGGCTTTCCAAGCCTTCAACCTCAACCACGCAGATGCGGCACGAGGCGATGTCGTTGCGCTCCTTCAAGTAACAGAGCGTGGGGATATGGACCCCGGCGAGCTCTGCCGCTTCCAGGATGGTAGCGCCTTCGGGGGCGGTTACCTGCTTGCCGTTCAGGGTAAGCGCAACGGTCTTGGCGGCGCAGCAGGACGCGGAAGCAGTCTGCAGGTTAGACATACTGGACCCTGCCCCCTACCTGAACGCCGGCGCCGAAGTGGTCGCACCTCAGGCAACGGCCGCATTCCTGCTTTGCCTCTTCCAGGCTCATGCCCAGCTCAACACCCTCGTAGTCGCACTTGCGCTCGCGGGCAGGACGCTCGGCGATCTCCACACGGCCCTTCGGCGTGCGGTCGTTCTGAACGGGAACGGGAGCTTCCACGTCGATGTTGAGCGTATGGTGGAAGCCCAGGTACTCGTCGATATTGCGGGCGGCAACCTTGCCGGCGCCGATGGCCTTGATAACGGTGGAGGGGCCGCTTTGGCAGTCGCCGCCGACGAACACACCGGGGAGCCCCGGCGATTCAAGCTCGCCGTTGGCAACGAACTTGCCCCAGTTGGTTTCCATGCCGAACGCAGCGAAGGGCTCGGAGACGATGTCCTGGCCAACCGCGATAAGGATCACGTCGGCGGGGATGCGGCGCTCGGGCTTGGAAGCGGTAACCGGAGCCGGACGGCCGCCCTTCACCGGGCCGATCATCTGCGGCTGGGTGATGAGCGCGGTGCAATGACCCGCCTCGTTCACCTCAACAGAAGCCGGTGCCTCCAGGATGGCCATCTCCACGCCTTCGGCAACGGCCGATTCGATTTCCTCGTTCAGCGCGGTCATGTCGGCCTGACGGCGACGGTAGGCAACGGTCACCGAAGCGGCGCCGGCGCGTACCGAGGTGCGGGCGCAGTCCATGGCAACGTTGCCGCCGCCGATAACCACCACGTCCTTGCCGGTGAAGTCGGGGTACTCGTCGTCGCCGATCTGGCCCAGCAGCTCGACGGCGCTGTAAACGCCCTCGGCATCGGAGTTGTCCAGGCGCAGCGTCTTGCCGGTATGGGCGCCGATGGCGACGTAGACGGCATCGTACTCGTCGGCGATGCGGCGCATGGCGGCCTCATCGACATAGGTGTTGTACTCGACCTCGATATTGCCCACCGAGAGGATGGCGTTGATGTCCTCGTCCAGGCGCTGGCGCGGGAAGCGGTAGGCAGGGATGCCGTAGCGCATCATGCCACCCATGGCGCGGTGCATCTCGAACACCGTTACCTTGTGCCCCATCAGGGCGCTGAAGTAGGCGCAGGTAAGGCCGGAGGGGCCGCCGCCGATAACGGCGATGCGCTTGCCCGTGTCGGGAAGGCGCTTGGGGGTAGGCACCTTGTCTGCGGCGGCGTTGTCCACCGCGAACTTCTTGATACCGCGGATGTTCAGCGGCGCATCGATGAGGATGCGGCGGCAGCGCTTCTCGCACGGGTGCTCGCAAACAAGCGCACAGGCCGTGGGGAACGGGTTGTCCTTGCGGATCATCTGAACCGCGCCGGAGTAGTCGCCTTCGCCCACCATGGCGATGTAGGCGGGAACATTCACATGGGCGGGGCACATGGTCTCGCACGGAACACTCTGGCCCATGCCGGCGCTGCAGGCATGGTTGGAAACATGCTCTTCGATCTCGGAAGCGAAGGTCTCCATGGCATCGAGCGCCGCCTGGGCAGCCTCGTAGCCGATGGCGCAATCGGAGGTGTCGCGGATCATCTGCGCCAGCATGCGCATGGTTTCCACGGTTTCAGCGGTTGCTCGGCACTCCGAGAGGGAGCGCATCATCTGTGCGAGCTTGGGCAGGCCATCGCGGCAGGGAACGCACTTGCCGCAGGTCTGCAGCGCACCTGCTTCCAAAAACGATGCCTGGAATGCCAAGGGGCACTGACCCGGCGGTGTGGCTTCCACCCTGCGCTCGAAGCGCGCGAGGTAGGATTCGATCTTTGCGTCGGCGGCAGATCGGGGCTCAACTGACAGCGTTGCCAACGCTCCTCCCTTCCTTCTTCCGCCGGCCCGCTGCACTGCCTTTGCAAGTGGGCTCTCCATGCAGCCAGCGCGCCAAACGGCTCTTTGTCCTAGTACCCAATAATAAGGGATATTCAACAATAGAATGAAAACTGCCCCCAACCAGTGAGGGCAGACACAACAGTGCAAAGTATAGTTTGAGCGCAGCTTTTCAATGCGGGAGCGGCAGGATCGTATCGGCGAACGGAAGAATATCGCGCAATTCAATCCGTCTGCCGCACTATCCTTCTCGAAATAGGCGAAAGGCCGGCTCCAAGCACGACCTAGCTCACCGGATAGTAGGTGGTAACCGTGGGGTTGTCCTCGATATAGGCACGCAGCTTCTCGATGTAGCGCTGCGCCAGGGGCGAGAACGGGCGCTCGGCGTGGTACAGGTAGCCGACCGTCATGGTCTCGTCCACTTCCAACGGGATGGCGCGGACGTCTTCAGCCATTTCCCCGGAAAGCACGCCGGTGGAAATGGTGTAGCCGTTGTGGCGGTTCAGCAGGATGGTGAGCGTGCCGCGGTCGTAGTAGGTGATGTTCTGCTTGTGCGGCAGGTGCGAAAGCGGCTCTTCCGAGAAGAAGAACGAGTTGTTCGTCCCCTGCTCGAAGGAGTAGCGCGGGTAGTCCTGCAGGTCTTCGGGCTTCAGGCTGGCGCGGCCGGCAAGCGGGTGGTTCAGGCCCACGAACACGTGCGGGTGCGCCTCGAACAGCGGGGTGAAGGTAAGGCCCGCATCGGTGAAAGCCTTGGTAAGCACCTTGCGGTTGAACTCGGAAAGGTACAGCACGCCGATCTCGGAGCGGAACTCCTTCACGTCCTCGATGACTTCCGCCGTGCGCGTTTCCCGCAGCGAGAAGTTGTACTCTTCCTCGTCGTATTCTTCCGCCAGGTCCACGAACGCATGCACGCAGAAGGCGTAGTGCTGCGAGGAGACGCACAGCCTGCCCGCCGCGGTGCTGCCGGAATTGGAGTAGCGCGCCTCGAACAGGTCGAACTGCTGCAAGATCTGGCGCGCATAGCCAATGAACTCGGTGCCCTCGTTGGTAAGGGTGATGCCGCGGTTCGTGCGGTTGAAGATGGAGATGCCGAGTTCCTGCTCGGTGTCTTTGATGGTGGTGGAAAGCGTGGGCTGAGAAACATAGAGCTGCTGGCTTGCGGCGTTGATGGAGCCGCATTCGGCGACCTCGATGATGTAGCGCAGCTGCTGCAAGGATATGTTGGTGTGCATCGCTTTCCTCCCTGCCCTGCACCCAGGGCAAACCAGGCCGAACGCAAGGCTGGCCAAGAAAAAGAAAAAGCCTGGAAGTTGACACCTTCCAGGCTGAAATAGATGGTGGGCGATACTGGGATCGAACCAGTGACCTCCACCGTGTCAAGGTGGCGCTCTCCCCCTGAGCTAACCGCCCGAAGCGCTGATCGCTTCAGCGAGGATTTATATTACCAGAACCGGTAAGCCCGTCAACAGATTTTTTGAAAACCCGTTGAACCGACCACTTGGCGGCTACAGCTCGATCTTCGCAGCGGCGGCGGGCTCTTCGGCCGTGTCTTCCTCGATGAAATCGCCGAAGATGGGCTGGCCGTCCTGGCTGAGCTCCACCATGCCGGTAAGCACATCGACGTACTGGTAGGACTGGCGGGCAGCGGTGCCGCGCTTGCGCTTCACTTCCATGATGAACAGCTGCGGGTGAACCTGCTTCAGCTCGCCTTCGCTTTCCACGATCTTGGAACGGCCCATGTTGGCACGAACCTTCAGCTTCTGGCCAACGTACTGGCTAAGCGTTTCGTGGATGTTGTCGATAATCTGTGCCTGTTTTGCGAGATCCATATAGTGACATTCTTTCGAGTTTGGACATAAAAATACTTGGCTAGTCTATCATCGTGCCGAATGCTACGGGGCAATCTACATTTTGCGTCCATACGCGCAAGCGGGCAGCAGCGAACCGCATCGCCGGACAGCGCGAAGCAGCCCCAGCGGTTACTGCAGGTACGCGCCCGTCTGCCTGCCCCACAGGTGGGCATATTCCCCACCCTGCTTTACCAGCTCGGCGTGCGGGCCGTCTTCAACGACCCTGCCGCCGTCCAGCACCACGATGCGGTCGAGGTTGGCAACGGTGGAAAGGCGGTGCGCCACCACGATGCAGGTGCGCCCGCGCATGAGCGTTTCCAGCGCGTCCTGCACCAGCTTCTCGCTTTCGGAGTCGAGCGCGCTGGTGGCCTCGTCCAGCACCAGCACCGGGCAATCGGCAAGCAGGGCGCGGGCGATGGCGATGCGCTGGCGCTGGCCGCCGGAAAGCTTCACGCCTCGCTCGCCGGTAACCGTCTGGAACCCCTGTGGCAAGCGCTCGATGAACTCCAGAGCATTGGCCTGCTTGGCGGCCTGGCGAACCTCCTCCATGGTGGCATCGGGCCGGCCGTACGAGATGTTCTCGGCGATGGTGCGGTGGAACAGCAGCGCCTCCTGCGGCACGTAGGCGATCTGCCGACGCAGGCTCTGCTGCGTGCAGTCGGCGATGTTCTGCCCGTCCACCAGGATGCAGCCCTCTTGGATATCGGAAAGGCGCAGCAGGAGCTTCGTCAAAGTGGTCTTGCCGGCGCCGCTCATGCCTACCAAACCAACGCGCTGGCCTGCGGGAATATCCAGACAGAACTTGTCGAACACCTGCGTGCGCGCATTTCCGTCGGTGTAGTAGAAGTCGATGTCCTTGAACCGGATAGCGCCCTCGGTTACCTGAAGGTCGGGCGCGCCGGGCTCGTCGTCCACCAGGCGCGGCTCGTCCAGCACAACCGTCATGCCGCTGGCGTCGCCGAAGGCGCGGTTGAAGCGCTGCAGCCCGTTGTTGATGAAGTTGAACTGGTTGGTGATGGTGTAGGTGTAGGTAAACATGAGCACCAGCGTGCCCGGCGTGATGCCGAACCACGCGTTGCCGCCGGCGATGAACACCGCGACCACGCTCATGATCACCACGGTGATGCACGCGGTTATGATGCCGCGGGTAAGCGATGCCCACATGCGCTTGGAGTCGCGCAGCACCACTTCCCTGTTCGCGGCGTCGAACAGCCCGCGCTCGTAGTCTTCGCGGCCGTAGGTCTTCACCGCCAGGATGTTCGCCACCGAGTCGGAAAGCTCGCCCGAAAGGTTGTTCTGCGCGCCGGCGGCCTTTTCGTTCAGCGACAGGATGCGCTTGTACATGTAGTACGAAACGCTGGCGTACACGACAAGCAGCAGCATGAGGATGGCCACGTACAACGGCACGCGCGGCGCCAGGATACCGCAGGTGAACACGATGGAACACAGCACCGGCATGAATGGGAAGTTGATGGTCTCGATTATCTGGTTGTACGCGCTCATGAACTTGGAGGTCTGGCTTACCAGCGTGCCGCCGAAGCGGTTGGAATGGAAGCTCATGCTCTGGTTGCACAGCGCGTCGAAGCTCATGGTGGCCAAGTCGTAGCTCGCGGCGATCTCCAGCTTGTACAGCGTGTAGTCCTGCAGCTTGCTGGCCGCCTGACCAAGCACGTTTATGAGTATGAGCGCAACCACATAGGGGCCGTAGACGGCGAACACCTGGCTGGCCTCCACGGGTTGCTGGCTCACCTTGTCCACGATCAGGCTCATCACGTAGGGGTTGCCGTAGGTGAGCAACGCAACGAACGCGAAGGTGCAGAACATCAGGCCGAAGAAGTAGCCCTTGTGGTTCTTCGTTACCTGCCAGTAGAAATGCAGCGTGCGGCGCGTGGTGGACTGTTTGCTAGGCCTGCCCATGGAGCTCCAGGTACGCGCGTCCCAGCTCGATGAAAGCCTCGCGCTCCAGCGATTCGCCGCGGCTCTTCGCCGACACGCCCGCACGTTGCAGCACGTCGGGGATGCTGGCAAGCATCAGCTCGTCGGAGGTGGCGGGGTTGCCGAAGTAGGTTTTCATGGAGTTGGAGATGGTCTTGCGGCGCGTGGCGAAGGCGGCATCGGCCATGGTCATGGCGGCCTTCATCAGGGGCGCGGGCAGCTGCTCGGCGCGGCGGTCCATGCGGATAACGGCGCTCTTCACGCGCGGCGGCGGAAAGAAGTTGCCCTCCGAAACGGCAAAGCGGCCATGGTATTCGGCCAGCAGGCCCAGCTTCACCGTGTAGGCGCCGTAGTTCTTGGTGCCCACCTTGGCGCACATGCGGTCGGCCACTTCGGCCTGCACCATCACGGTTTGGCTTTGCAGGCTCCCGTAGCGCTCGAAGAAATCGAGGATGATGGTGGCGGCAACCGCGTAGGGCAGGTTCGACACCAGCTTGTTCGGGGCAAACGGGACCTGAGCCGGCGGAACTGCCAGCGCATCGCCCGAGATGAGCGTGAAGCGGTCCGCCCATTCAGCGCAGGTTCCGGCCAGCACAGCAGGCAGGTCGGCGTCCATCTCGATGGAGGCAACCTTTCCGGCGCGCTGCAACAGGGCAACGGTGAGCGTGCCGATGCCCGGCCCCACTTCCAGAACGCTATCTTCGGGGCCAAGCTCCGCCAGGTTGCAGATCCTCTCCACCACCCCATCGTTGATAAGGAAGTGCTGGCCCAGGGCCTTCTTCGTCATAAGGCCGTGCGCTTCGAGCACGGCGCGGGTTTCCGAAACGGAAGCCAGATAAGAGAGCTTGCCCATCAGGCGCCCCACTTTCCCAAATCCTCGCGGCGGATAGATTTCAGCCCCACCAGGGGCACCACTTCATCGATGGCGAAGCCCGCCAACGCCATGCTGGAGCGCACGGTTGCCACCAGCGGATCGTAGCCGTGCGGGTCGCCGCCGTCGCCCACCACGAAAAGGGTGAGCGGGCGCTTTTCCGCCGGCGGCAAACCAGCGCGCTTGCGCTTCAGGTACTCCCAGTAATACGGCTGCATACGATCGAGCACGGCCTTGGCCTGCGAGGGCGCGCCGGCGAAGTAGATGGGCATAACCATCAACACGCGCTGTACCTGCTCCAGCTGGCCCATAAGGCCCACCATGTCGTCTTCGTAGATGCATGCCCCCGCGGTTTCGCAGAACTCGCAGCCGTTGCAGGCCTCTACCTGGGCGGTTGCCACCTCGAACAGCTCAAGCCCTACCTGCGGATGGGAATGCTCCAGCGAAGCGGTGAGCATCCGCACCACGCGGGCGCTCTTGCCGTTGATGCGCGGGCTGCCGTTGATGATGAGCCATTTCTCCATGGAAGCCTAGCCTTGCAGGGGGGCGAACGCGGTGCGCTGCCACTCGGTGGGCTGGCGGTTCAGCAGGCCCAGGGCATTGGCGTACATCTGGCCAAGCAGCTCTTCACGCTGCTGGGCGGTTTCGCAGCCCAGCACTTCCTGCAGCTTCTGCGCGGTGAACACCACGTGCGCCGGGCCGCAGTCCACCCCGCGCATAGGCTCAGGCGTCATGTACGGGCTGTCGGTTTCGGTAAGCAGGCGGCCGCGCGGCACCTTCACGGCAGCGGCACGCACCTCGTCGGCCTTCTTGAAGGTGATGGGGCCGCCGTAGGCGATGAAGCAGCCGTGCTGGGCCCAGGGCTCCAGCGCCTGTTCGTCCAGGTTGAAGCAGTGCAGCAGCACGCCGCCCTCGGGGAAGCCCTCTTCCTCCAGGATGGCCAGGCCTTCCTCGTGCGCCTCGCGCATGTGCAGGACAAGCGGCAAGCCCGCAAGCTTGGCCAGCTGGATCTGACGGCGGAACACCCCGCGCTGCGCGGCACGCGGCGAGAGGTCGTAATGGTAATCGAGCCCCACCTCTCCCAAGGCGCACACCCGCGGGTCGGCCAGGCGACGCAGCATCAGGTGCTCCATACGCATGTCCCACAGGCGCGCGTTGTGGGGGTGCACGCCCACCGCAATGCGCAGCTCAGGGATGCGGGAGGCGTATTCGCCCAGGCCGGCAGCCTGAAGCTCGGCAGCTGCCCCAGCAGCCCACTCCTCCAGGCGCTCGAACGTGGGCTGGGAGCCATCGTGGCCTGCAGGCAGCGAGTTTTCGCCCGTGCCGTCGCCGCCTACGCCGTCGGCCGGGTCGCACATGGCGCACACGAACTGCACGCCGTGGTAGGCGCACTTCGCCAGCTCGGCAGCGGGGTTCTTCAGCATCTGCAGATGAGCGTGCGTGTCGGCCACCGCGCCCTCAAGCACGGGCGCGGCAACCTCGCGGTACTTGTGGTGCTTGCGCTTCTGGAAAAAGGAAACGCTGAACGCCCCCTCCTCTGCGAAGGCGGCGTTCAGCGACAGATCTTGGGCTTCGGTTGGCATGCGTCCGCCCGTTTTGCTACTCGATGGAAAGGTCGATGGCGTCGGCGTCCAGGCGGGGGAACAGCGGGTCGCCCACGGAAACGGCGCTGCCGTCCTGCAGCTGGCCCCAAGCGGTGGCAGCCTCGATATCGGTGACGGCCGTGATGTCGCCCAGGCTCAGGCGGCGGAACACCTCGGCGGAGGTGCGGGGCATGAACGGCGCCATGTACAGCGCGATGATGCGGATAGCCTCAAGCGCGTTGTAGATAACGGCAGCCAGCTCACCTGCGGTTTCCTCGCTCTTCGCCAGATTCCACGGAGCCGATTCCTCCACGTAGAGGTTCACACGGCCGGCAAGCTTCTGCACTGCGGCGGCGGCACCGGTGAAGTCGACCTTGCCCATGCAGGCGTCGTATTCGGCGTACAGCTCGTCGGAGATCTGACGCAGCGGGTTGTCCTCGGCGCCGGCAGGGGCGGCAGGGACCTTGCCCTCGAAGTACTTCTTGGTCATGTTGAACACGCGGCTGCACAGGTTGCCCCAGGTGTTGGCCAGATCAGCGTTGTACACCTGCACCATGCGCTCGATGGAGATGGAGCCGTCATGGCCGAACTGCACATCGGAAAGGAAGTAGTAGCGGTAGGCGTCCACACCGAAGGCGCGCACCAGGTCGGCGGGCTTCACCGCGTTGCCCTTCGACTTCGACATCTTCTCGCCCTTGGTGAGCAGGAAGCCGTGGCCGAACACGGTATGGGCAACGGGCAGGCCGGCGGCCATGAGCATGGCCGGCCAGATGACGCAGTGGAAGCGCGTGATGTCCTTGCCCACGAAGTGGTACTGCATGGGCCAGCGCTGCTCGAACTCGCCGTCGCGCTCGGGGTCGCCGTAGCCGATGCCGGTGAAGTACGCCAGAAGGGCGTCGGCCCATACGTAGGCAACGTGCCCCTCGTCGAACGGCAGCGGAACACCCCAGTCGAAGGTGGAACGGGAGATGGAAAGGTCCTTCAGGCCGCTCTTCACGAACTGGACGATCTCGTTCTTGCGGGTTTCGGGGCGGATGAACTCAGGGTTCTCCTCGTAGAACCTCAGCAGCGGCTCCTGGAACTCGGAGAGCTTGAAGAACCAGTTCTCCTCGCCGCTGGCCTTCTGCACCGGGCGCTTGCAGTCGGGGCACACGAACTGGCCCTCGTCGTTCTTCAGGAGGTCGCTCTCGTTGTAGTAGGTTTCCTCGTGCACGCAGTACCAGCCCTCATAGGAGCCCTTGTAGCAGTAGCCCTTGTCGAACAGGTCCTGCCAGAACTTCTTCACCGTGC
>CAVAFY010000027.1:0-20467 GCA_963588035.1 Alloprevotella sp.
TCCGCCTCGATGACGTCGGACTGCTGCAGCAGGCGCACCTGCATGGCGATGGATTCGAGCGTGGAAGCGGTGACAGCGAGCGCGGTCATGACCTGGGCATGGCGGTCGCGCGCCAGGACCTGGGTGGAAAGCGGGTCGGGCGTAAGGCCCAGCTTCTCGCAGACGTACTGCTCCACGAATGGGTCGATGCTGGAGTACGTTCCCACTGCGCCGCTGATGGCGCCGGTGGCGGCAACCTTGCGGGCTTCCTCAAGGCGCGTCTGGGCGCGCTTCAGGGCCCAAGCCCAGCTGCCGAACTTCATGCCGAAGGTCATGGGCTCGGCATGGATGCCGTGGGTGCGGCCGACGCACAGGGTTTCCTGGAACTCAAAGGCGCGGCGCTTGCAGGTTTCGCCCAGCTGCTTCACGTCTTCCAGGATGATGTCCACCGCTTGGGTGATCTGGTAGGAAAGGGCCGTGTCGCCCAGGTCGGAAGAGGTCATGCCGTAGTGCACCCAGCGGCTCGGGGGCTCCTTGCCCTCGGGAACGTCGGCGTCGATATACTCGGCCATGTTGGTGGTGAAGGCGATGACGTCGTGGTTGGTCACCTTCTCGATCTCGTCGATGCGCTCTACCGTGAAGTCGGCATGGGCGCGGATCCAGGCGGCCTCTTCCTTGGTGATGCCCGATTTACCCAGCTCAGCCTGGGCCTCGCATGCCAGGACCTCGATCTCTTTCCAGATCTCGAACTTGTTCTGCAGCTCCCAGATGGCACCCATCTTGGGGCGCGTGTAGCGACCGATCATCCTGTTCCTCCCTTATCGCGGGCCCTTGCCGGGCTTTTCGAGTCGATTGGTATTCTACCAACACTATAGGGGAGTTTGCCGAGCGGCGAACCTACAACGATCGCACGATTTCGCGCGCGCGGTTCAGCAGATCGGTATCAGCGGCGACGATCACCTGGTCACCGGGTAAAATGCGCGTATCGCTGCCCACGACCTCCATCTCGTCGCCGTGGGACACCGCGATAAGGCGGATGCCGTCCTCGAATTCCAGGTCGAGCGCGCGGACGCCCTTGTAGTTGTCGTGGTAGCGCATGGAGGGCACCTTGATGTCCAGCAGGCCGATCTGGTCGTTGGTCAGCGAAACGGCGACGCCCATGGACCCGAGCATGGCCTCTTCCTGGATCATGTGGGCGATGAGCGCCGTAGAGGAAACGGACTCGATGCCCAGACGGCGGAAGATGCGCAGGTTGCGCGGGCTGTTCACGCGCGCGATGCAGCGGGGAACGTCGAACACCCGCGAGGCGATCTCGCAGGCGGCAAGGTTGTCTTCGTCCTGGCCGGTGGCGGCCACGAAGATATCGGCCTGCTGGGCGCCGGCGTCTTCCAGCACGGTTGCCGAGCAGCCGTCGCCGTTGATGACCAGGCACGAGCCGTCGATCGTCTCGGAGAGCCTTCGGGCGCTCGGTTCGCACTTCTCCACCAAGGCAACCTGGTTGCCGTCGCGCAGGAGCGTGCCCGCAAGGTAGGCACCCAGCTTGCCGCCGCCCATGATAACGATGTACACAGCCCGGCCCTCCTAGTCTTTCGCGTACTTCGCGATGGTGGGGATCATTGCGTGCGAGACCACGGCCAGCACCGCATCGCCGTGGTACAGGATGCTCGACGGCGAGGGGATGGAGCTCACCGTGCCGTCTGCGCGTTCGAACGCGCACACCCGCACGCCGTGCAGGCTCTCCAGCTCGGACACCTTGATGGACTTCTTCTCCTTGTCGGAAAGGTCCAGGGCGAACTGGAGCACCTCGAAGTCACCGAAGGTGGCGATGTGGTCGCCGATGCCGGAAATCGCCTTCGAGAAGATCTCCTCGGCCACCAGAGTGGTGCCGCATACGTAGTCGATGCCCAGCTGCAGGTAGGTGCGCTCGTGGCTGCTGTCGTACAGGCGCGCCACCGCATAGGGGACGTCGTACAGGCGGCGGGCGATCTCGACCACCATCAGGTTCGCGTTGTCGCTCTGGGTTACCGCGGCGACGAAGTCGCATTCCTCGATGCCCGCGTTCACCAGGATCTCCTCGTCGTAGCCCACGCCCACGAACGTTGATCCGTTGAAGTCGCGGCCAAGGGAGGCGAAGGCCTTCGGGTCGCGGTCGATAACGCAGACGTTGTTGTCATGTTCGGAGAGCATAAGGGCCAGGCGGGACCCGACGCGCCCGCAGCCTACGATGATGATGTTGCTCATGATGCTTGCGCCGCTTCGCGCAGCGCCTCCTTCGCGTTACAGGAACCGATAGCTGACCGTACGGGTGCCCCATTCCCCATAGGAACCGAAGCCGAACGCCTTCCAGACGCCGGGGGCCAAATCGAGCGCGCGGCCGTAGCGCGCGAACCCGCCCGTATCGGTAACGGTGGCGATTACCACCTTGCCGTCATAGCATACCTCGCAGATGCTGCCCACCCGGTACGCCTGTGACTCGGGCACAGCAACGGTGATGGAGTTGTCGGTAAGGTCGATGCCCGAAGCGGTGTTGGTAACGCCGAAGTTGCCGTTGCCGTCGTCGTTCGTTGCGATGCAGTAGGCGCTGGCGATCCCCGAAGACCAGGTGCCGTCGTTCACATCGGGCGCCACATGCGGGGCGGTGGGAAGCGGGTCGAGCGTGCAGACCTCGGCAGCCTTCTGCTGCGCAAGGGGGTTGGCCGGATCGACGGCGATGGGCACAACCACCGGGTCGGGGTCCTTGACCGTGATGGAGCGCTGGGCGGAAGCCGCAGCGTTGGAGGTTTCGGAGACCGAGATGCCCTCGGAAGCGCTGGCTGCCTGCTGGGTGCCGGCGGCACGCTGTGACGAGGAGATCTGGGTATCGACCGAGCGGGTGCTGCTCAGGCCGAGCGTGGAAGGATCTTCCTTGCCGGAGCCCTGAGCCTGGCCTACTGAGAATACGGCTACGACGACCATCGTCATGACAAGCACCAGGCCGATCATGGCAAAGGGCACGAGCCCTCTCTTGGTATGTTTCGCGGTATTAGCCAAAAGCTCCCTAAACGCGGTTTCGTCCCTGCCGCCGGGCAATGCGGGCGGTGCGGACCTTGCTGCGCGCCGGGCCAACAGGCCGCTGCGGCGCGCCGATGCGTGTGCTCACGCGAATCGAAATTATACCGTTTCGGCCCATCCGCACCAAATCGAGGCGGCGGCGAACGGCTTCCAACGGCTCCCCAGAGCGCCGGAAAACAGAGCACGCCGGAAGGCTGACTACCCTCTGAACAGCGGCGATGTCATGTTGTGATGAAAGTACGACGAGAACATGACCACGCGGTCGACAACGCCCATGTCGAAGTACGAGATAGCCAAGGCAAGCGCCGCCAAGCCGGTTCCCAAGGCAAGGAAATCGCCCCTGTCGAAGATCAGCGCGATGGCGATGCAGGCGGCGACCAGCAACCACAGCACCGCCGTGGCGTCGCCGATGCGCGAAAGGGACTGAAGCGGGCAGATCCCCAAGGTGAAGGGCAGGAAGGCCAGGCACAGCTCTATGCAGGCGATGAGCCCGCACAGGCGCGCCCGCAGCGAGATCTTATGGCCGAAGCACACCAGCAAGGTGGTTCCCACCACCACGAACAGCAAGGGCCAGAACCCCAGGGCGGAAAGCTGCGGCATGTAGGAAACGCCATAGTTCACCGCAACGGCGAACAGGGCCGCTATGAACACAACCAGGGAAAGGACAACGGGCAAGCGGTGCACGGCGCGTTCGGGGTCGAATTCCAGGGCACCATCGCAGAACACCGAGGGGCAGCAGCGCTCGGGGGCGTCCTCGCCCGTCGGCGGGGCGGGCGGGGTGTGCCCGGCGCCGGCCCGCACGCCGTACATGCGCTGGGCAACGTAGGGGCGGTCTTCCGTGCGGACCACGCGATGGTACCTATCCGAGCAGATGGAAAGCGGGTCCACATCAAGCGGGCGCTGGTCGTCGCTGCACGAGGGAAGGAAGGCGGCAAGGGCAACGTAGGGGATCACTGCCAGCCCGAAGGTGCACAGCGTGAGCACCACGGCGGTAACGCGCACCACGACCGCGTCGGTGTCCAAGTGCTCGGCGATGCCCGAGCACACGCCGGTCAGGATGCGGTCCTCCCCACGGAAAAGGGGGACGCGGGCGTCTTCGCGCACATGCAGTGAATCATGTTTTGCCTGGGTTTCCAACACGCTCCTTTCCCACGGGACAATTGAACAACGGACGCAGGGGCTGCGGCGGCACCGTTGGGGAACCGTTTAATTCCGCCGGTCCGCGCGGGGCAACGGCCCCTTACGCAGCAAAAGCGCCGCCCGAATCGAGCGGCGCCAAGATAAGGGGCTACAGGTACCGGAAGTAGGCAGCGCACGAGCCTTCGCTCGAGACCATGCACGGGCCCACCGGGTTCTCGGGCGTGCACACCTTGCGGAACAACGGGCACTCGTTCGGCGCCATCATGCCGCGCAGCACATCCCCGCAACGGCAGCCCTTGGGCTCCTGCGTGGGTTCGACCGCCGGCTCGAAGCGCTGGAACGCGTCGAACTCGGCATATTCCGGGCGGATGGCGTAGCCCGACCCGGGGATAACCCCCAGCCCGCGCCAGGTGGCATCGACCGTGCGGAACACCTCGTTGATGGCGGCGATGGCAACCGGGTTGCCCTCGGGCGCCACGCCGCGGGTATAGGCGATCTCGATCTCGGCGCGGCCTTCGTGCAGCTGGCGCATGAGCATGGCGATGCCCTGCAGGACGTCCACCGCCTCGAAGCCGGTGATGACGCCGGGAATGCCGTACTTCTCCGCCAGGAACCGATAGGGCTCCACGCCGATGATGGTGCTCACGTGCCCTGGCAGGATAAGGGCGTCTATCTGCAGTTTCGGGTCGGAAACGATGGTCTCCAGCGCGCCCGGCATGTTCTTGTGGGCAACGAACACGCTGAAGTTCTTCAGTCCCAACGCCTTCGCTCGCTTCACCGCCATGGCAACCAACGGCGTGGTGGTCTCGAAGCCAACGCCGACGAACACCACCTGCTGGTCGGGGTTTTCCTGCGCGAGCTTCAACGCGTCGAGCGGCGAGTACACGATGCTCACCGAGCGCCCTTCGGCCTGTTCTTTGAGCAAGCTGGAAGTGGAGCCGGGAACACGCGTCATGTCGCCGAAGGTGGCGATGGTGACCCCCGGCACGCGCGAGAGGGCGATGACCGTGTCGATGTCCTTGTTGGAGGTGACGCACACCGGGCAGCCCGGGCCGGAAGCCAGGCGGGTGCCCTCGGGCATCAGGCCGCGCAGGCCGTTGCGGGCGATGGCCACCGTATGGGTGCCGCACACTTCCATGAGCGTGGCGTGCTCGGGCGCCCACTTCTGGATGGAATGGATAAGACCCCGGGCAAGCTCGGGGTCTTTGAACTGCGAAAGATCCATGGTTACCGCCTACAGCCCCTCTACATCGGCCAACTCAGGGATCTGCCTGATAAGCTCGAGGGTCTGCTGGGCGTCTTCCTCGTTCACCACCTCGATGGCGAAGCCGGCATGCACCAAGACGAAATCGCCCACTTCAGCCTGAGGGGTAAGGTCAAGCGCCACTTCACGCGTGACGCCGAGGATATCCACGATAGCAAGGTTGTTCTCTTCGATGGTCTTCACCTGTGCGGGAATAGCCAAACACACTGCGCATCACTCCTTACTTTGCGCCTGCAATCCTAGCACAGCCTGCCCGTAGGAAATCGATGCGTCGTTCGGCGGAAGGTCTTTATTCAAAGCAACCGTGAAACCGCGCTCCTGCAGGGACGTGAGGCAACGTTCTGCCAGGTAGCGGTTCATGAACACCCCGCCAGCAAGGGCCATGGTCTCTATCCCGTAGGCGGCGCGCACCAGCTCGGCGGCTTCTTCGACCCCCGTTACGAACGCCTCGTGGAAACGTGCGGCGATCACCGTTGCGGGGACGCTCGCCTGCAGGTCGTCGAGCATGGCGGAAAACACCCCGGCCGCATCCATCAGCAGCACCGAGGTATCGGCAGCGGTGCTGTTCTCGGTGGCCGTGTTCTTCAGGAAGGTGACGTGGTAGCGCTCATCTTTGACGGGAAGGTCCTCGTACACCGCACGGACCAGCCCCTCATGCGCGGCAGCCTCCAGAAGGATGGCAGCCTCGCCTTCGTAGGTGGGCTGGCGGCAGATGCCCAACAGCGCAGATGCGGCGTCGAACAGCCTTCCCACCGAAGAGGTCTCGGGGGTGTTCAGGCCCTTCTCTATCATCTGCTCGAACACCGCGGCGCCTTCCACGGCGTCGGAGACGAAGCCCTGGGCACACGGGTGGTCCAGCAGGTCGAAGGCCCACAGCGCACCGAAGGCGATGCGCGAAGGATCCCTGATGGCAGCAGCACCACCGGGCAGGGGGATGTAAGCGAAGTTCATGAAGCGCTCGTAGGCATGCAGGTTCGAGAGCAGCACCTCGCCGCCCCAGATGGCGCCGTCCAAGCCGTAGCCGGTGCCGTCGAAGGCGAACCCGCACACCGGGCCCTCCAGCCCGTTCTCTCCCATGACGGAAAGGATATGGGCGTGGTGGTGCTGAACACGCGTTACCGGCAGGCCCTGCGCCAGGGCCCATTTGGTGGAAAGGTACTCGGGGTGGAAGTCGCACACCAAGCGCTGGGGATTGAAGCGCAGGAGGTCGGCATAGCGGCGGCGCGTTTCATGCCAGGCGTCCATCACCGCAACGCTTTCCAGGTCGCCGATATGCTGCGAAGTGAACGCCCTGTTGCCACGGGCGTAGGTGATGGTGCTCTTCTGCTCGGGGCCCACTGCCAAAACCTCGTCGGTAGCCTCTTCGCTGTTGGGAACGGCGATGGGAAGGGGTGCGAAGCCACGGGCACGGCGGATGAACTGGATCACCTCGCCGGCAGGGCCGCCGTCAAGCACGCGCAGGACGGAGTCGTCGTAGCGGCCCTCGATGGCGCGATCGTTCACCAGGAAGGCATCGGCAACGGAGCCCAGCTGGCGCAGCGCCGTTCCCTCGTCGGTGACGATGGGCTCGTTGTGGATGTTGCCCGAGGTCATGACCAGTAAACCGCCGAATGCGCGTATAAGCAGGTGCTGCACCGGGGTGGTGGGCAGCATCACCCCGAGCTCGGGGAGCTTGTCGGCCAGGCCATGGGCAAGCGCCACGTCCATGCGCTTGCGCAGCAAGACGATGGGCCGCGCGGGGCTTTCGAGCTGGGCAGCCTCGGCCTTGCTTACCGCGCAGAACTCGCGCGCCTGGTTCACCGAGGCGGCCATAACGGCGAACGCCTTGCCGGGACGGCGCTTGCGATTTCGCAGCCGCATCAGCGCATCGGGGTTCTGGGCGTCGCACACCAGGTGGTAGCCGCCCAAGCCCTTCACGGCAACGATACCGCCCTCGCAGATGACGCGAACTGCGGCGTCGATGAAGCCATCGGACGCCTTAACGTCGTGCGCCCATTCGATATCCCCAACGCCGAGCTGCGCGCCTTCGGCAGCGCCGACCCACCCCAGATGGGGGCCGCATTCGAAGCAGGCATCGGGCTGGGCATGGAAGCGGCGGTTCGCAGGGTTGTCGTATTCCGCCTGGCATTGCGGGCACATCTCGAATTCCGCCATAGAGGTTGAAGGGCGGTCGTAGGGAAGCCCACGCATGATGGTGAAGCGTGGGCCGCAGTTGGTGCAGTTGATGAAGGGGTAGCGGAAGCGCCGGTTCTCGGGGTCGAACAGCTCTTCGACGCAGGCATCGCAGGTTGCCAGGTCAGGCGACACCAGGGTGGTATCGGTGCCTTCGCCCTCTTCCGAGAAACGTATCTCGAACGAGTCGAAGCCTTCCAGCGGTACCTCGGCGATGGCGATCTCCTTCACCTGGGCTGCCGCGGGCGCGTGCTCCGACAGATCCAGCACGAAGCAGTCCAGCGCCTTCGCCTCGCCTTCGGCATGCACCTCGACGCCGTGGACGTTGTTGAGCACCCAGCCGGTGATCATGTGCAGTTTTGCCTCACGATAGACAAAGGGGCGGAAACCCACCCCTTGCACTACGCCGGAAATCTTCAGTTCTAGCGCTTCACGCGTCATGCGTAGATTGCCTCCTTGAAAACCTTCACCAAGGCTCGGATTGAAACGGCGGAATTGTCGGCCAAGTGAACCTGCACGCAGCGGCGGCCACGATCGGAAAGGATCGAGAAGTCGCCCGATGCCTGCGCCTTGGCAAGCTCGCCCAGACTGCCGGCGCGATCGTCGATGATGTCGATATCTCGCGGCTCGTCTGCGGAAACGATAAGGAACACGCCCTTGTTGGGGCCGCCCTTGTGCAGCTGGCCGGTGGAATGCAGGTAGCGCGGGCCGATCTCCAGGCAGGAGGGCACGCCCTTCAGGTCGGCAACGGAATGGCGGATCTCCTCGAGTGCCTCGCGGCGGCCTTCACCGGCGAAGGGCAGGAAGGCGTTGAGGCAGAAGTAATCGCCGGGCTGGATGCTTCCCATAAGCTCGGAAAGCGCGCAGACCAGGGTCTGTTCTTCCAGCTTGCCGCGCAGGGCCTCGGAAACGTGCACCTCGGCATCGCCCACGGGGATGCCGGCCAGGTCGCTCTCAACGAATTCGGGCTGACGTGCGCCCTCTGCAAGGATGCGCAGGACTTCCTTCTTCGCAACGGCCACGTCGGGCTGGTCGAACGGGCATACCTTCATCAGGTAGCCCACCATGGCGATGGCGTACTCCCACATAATGAAGTGCGCAGCCAGGTCTACCACATTCATGACCTTGAAGTTCATGCGGGGGATGGCCGGATCGATGAACTCCAGCGCATGGGCGAAGTTCTGACGGTCGTCCCAGAGGTCGGTCTTGGTGGTGTAGGTGATAACCGTGCGGTCCTTCGGATCCTCGCGAAGGACCAGCGAGTCAACCTCGATGTTCGGCAGGATGCCGAAGCCGTTCTTGCCCAGGCTCTCTGCCACCAGCTGCTCGATCCACAGACCGAGCACGCGGCCGCGCTTCGGGGTGAAGAACGAGAACTTGTCGCGGCCGGCCTGGTAGTTGTCGTACAGGAAGGCGGCGAGGTTGGCAGCGGGGTTGTCGATGTCGTCCGAGGCGCACAGGTCTTCCGCTGCACGGGCGCTTTCCATCAGCTCAGCCAGGTCGATGCCCACCAGCGCAGCGGGAACCAGGCCGAACACCGAAAGGGCGGAATAGCGGCCACCTACGGTGGGCTCGCCCGTGAAGACCTTGCACCAGCCCTCTTCCTTCGCACGTTTTTCCAGGTCGGAACCCGGGTCGGTGATGGCAATAAGGTGAGAGGGGATCTCTTCTTCCGGCAGGGTTTCGGCAAGCACCGAGCGAACCGCCTTCATGATGAGGGTAGGCTCGATGGTTCCGCCGGATTTGGAGGACTGGATGATGAGGGTGGTGTGCGGGTCGCACTCCGACATGATGCCGCGGACGCGAACCGGGGAGTCGGAATCGAGCGTCTTGAACGTGACGAGCGAGGAGTCCGGCTTGTTGTACTTGGTCATGGTCATGGGGGCCTGGGTAGAGCCGCCCTGGCCGATGAGGATCACGGTTTTCAGGCCGGCAGCGATCTTGCTGTCGGCGAATTCCTGGATCTCGGCGATGGGGTACGGGGGCTCGCTGGCAAGCGTTGCCCAACCCATGTATTCGCTGGCGCACTGCTGCGCCTCTTCGGAAAAGCCATAGAGAGAGCTGTCCTTACGCCTGATACGACTGGCTACCTTGCCGTCGACCAGCGCCTGAAGGGAGGGAGGGTAGATCCCCTGAATGGCAAAATCGATCATTGTTCCTTCTTTCAATAGTCCCCTGATTTTACCAAATGGCAACGCGTAGAACGCGCCAGCCGCCGACACAGCCGCTTCCGTTAACGAACGTTTACGATCAGCGGTAGCTACAGGGGCGAAGACGGCGACCTCTGCCGGCTTCACGAACGGGGTTCCAGGGCAATAGAAAAGGCCGCTGTGAAGCGGCCTTAAAATTGTGGTGGTCGGGGCGGGACTTGAACCCGCGACACGCGGATTTTCAATCCGCTGCTCTACCAGCTGAGCTACCCAACCGAAAAGCATCATCGCTGACGCGAAAAAATACATTAGGGCAGTGGCGGCGTTGAGTCAAGCACTTTATGCCAACCTGAAGCAAACTTCTTTTCTTCAGCGCCGATCGGGGCGCCCTCGGAAACAGAAGGGGCTTCCCGCTACTCCCAAGCGCTGCGGCCCTGAAGGGCGCGCTTGCCGATGTCGGAGCGGTACTGCACGCCTTCGAAGGTAATGAGCTTGCAAGCCTCGTACGCGCGGTTGCGAGCCTGCTCGAACGTGTCGCCCAGGGCAACGACGTTCAGCACGCGCCCACCGGCGGTGATGAGCTCGCCATCGGGGTTCAGCGCCGTGCCGGCATGGAACACCATCACGTCGTCGAGGGCTTCCGCCTCTTCGATACCGAGGATGACCTTGCCCTTCTCATAGGATCCGGGGTAGCCCTCGCTGGCCAGCACCACGCTTACCGCCCACTGGTCGGACCAATCAAGGACGATGTCCTCGGGGCGGCCTTCGGCAACCGCGAGCATGATGTTCACCAGGTCGCCCTTCAAACGCGGCAGCACAACCTGGGTTTCCGGATCGCCGAAACGGGCGTTGAACTCCAAGACCTTCGGGCCCTCGGGGGTGAGCATGAAGCCGCCGTACAGGCAGCCGCGGTAGTCGTTCTTGAACGGCTCGGTTGCGGTAGCCTTCGCCGACGCCTCCATGATGGAGACCATGGTGGCCATCTCCTCGTCGGTGACGATGGGCACCGGGGAGTACACGCCCATGCCGCCGGTGTTGGGGCCAAGGTCGCCGTCGTAGGCGCGCTTGTGGTCCTGCGCCGGAGCCATGCAGAACGCCTTGCCGTTGGAAACGAATGCCAAAAGCGAGCATTCGGGGCCGGTGAGGCATTCCTCTACCACTACCTTGCTGCCCGCTTCGCCGAAGCTGCCGCTGAAGCACGCGTCCACCGCATCAAGGGCGGCATCGAGCGTTTCGGCAACCACGACGCCCTTGCCGGCAGCAAGGCCGTCGGCCTTCACTACCAAGGGAGCGCCGAGCTCTTCGCAGTACGCACGCGCGGAAGCCGCATCGGTAAAGCTCTGGTAGCGGGCCGTGGGGATGCCGTTGACCTCCATGAATTCCTTGGAGTACGTCTTGGAGCCCTCAAGCTGGGCACCCTGGAAATCGGGGCCGAAGACGGGGATGCCCGCCTGTCGCAACACGTCGGCCACGCCGGCCACCAACGGGGCCTCGGGGCCGATGACTACCAGCTCGATGTCGTTGGAGCGGGAAAAGGCCAGCACTTCCTTGGCATCTTCCACATTCAGGTTCTTCACGTTGTGGGCGAACGACGCCGTTCCGCCATTGCCGGGAGCGACGTAGAGCTCGGAGCAGCGGTGGCTCTTCGCCAACGCCCAGGAGATTGCATGTTCACGGCCGCCGCCGCCCAAGACGAGGATGTTCACGGTTGGTGCCTTTCTTGTCCGTCTTTCGAAAAACACCTTCCCAGCAGGCAAGCGCCGGGAAGGTGAACAGAAAGCGGGGCACGAAGCGCCCCGCCGATGCATTGTTTAGCGGCTTTCCCAGCCGTTGAAGATGGTCTGGTCTCGGTCGGGACCCACCGCGATGATGGATGCCTTCACGCCGGAAACCTGTTCCAGGTACTTGATGTAGCTCTGGGCGTTCGCCGGCAAGTCGGCGAAGCTCTTGCAACCCGAGATGTCCACGCCTTCCCAACCGGGAAGCTCTTCGTAGATCGGGGTGACGTTCTTCGGGTAGATAACCGAATGCTGCATGGGGAAGTAGTCGTAGCGCACGCCACCGGCCTCGTAGGCAACGCACACCTTGATACGCGGAACGCACGAGAGCACGTCGAGCTTGGTGAGCGCCATGTCGGTCATGGAGTTGACCTCCACCGCGTAGCGTGCCTGTACCGCATCGAACCAACCGCAGCGGCGCTTGCGGCCGGTGGTCACGCCGTATTCGCCGCCCACCTTGCACAGCAGCTCGCCGGTCTCATCGTGCAGCTCGGTCGGGAACGGGCCGGAACCGACGCGGGTGATGTAGGCCTTGGCGATGCCCAGCACCTTGCCGATGGCCTTCGGGCCCACGCCGGAACCGGTGGGAGCGCCGCCAGCGCAGCAGGAAGACGAGGTGACGAACGGGTAGGTGCCGTGATCGACGTCGAGCATGGTGCCCTGGGCGCCTTCGAACAGGACGTTCTTGCCGGCACGCAGCTCTGCGTTCAGCAGCTGGGTGGTTTCCGCCATATGCGGGCGCAGCACCTCGGCGTACGGGAGGTACATCTCGCAGATCTGGTCGACCGTGTAGGGATCCAGGCCGTAGATCTTGGTGAGGATCTGGTTCTTCAGGAACAGGGCGGCCTCCACCTTCTCGCGGAAGATCTTCTCGTCCAGAAGATCCTGGACGCGGATGCCGCAGCGGTTGATCTTGTCCTCGTAAGCAGGGCCGATGCCGCGCTTCGTGGTGCCGATCTTGTGCTTGCCCAGATGACGCTCGGAAGCGCCGTCGAGGTCGATGTGGTAGGGCATGATGATGTGCGCATCGCAGGAGATGCGCAGGCGGTCGCAGGAAAAGCCCTCGCGTTCGAGCATTTCCATTTCCTCGGTAAGGACCTTCGGGTCGACGACGCAGCCATTGCCGATGATGGGCGTGATGTGGTCGTACATAACACCCGACGGAATAAGGTGAAGGGCAAGCTTCGTGTCGCCGTGGATAACGGTATGCCCGGCGTTGTTCCCTCCCTGGTAACGGACTACGTAATCGAAGTCACTCGAGATCAGGTCGGTGACTTTGCCCTTGCCCTCATCGCCCCACTGGGCGCCAAGGAGAACCGTGCTTGGCATGAAAGGTCCTTTCGATGTTCTGTATGCGTGAAGCCGGGCTTTGCGCCGCAGGGCGCACGACCCCAGCAAGCAGAATCATACTACAGTTCAAGCCGCTTGCTGTTCGGATCGACAGTCCCCATAAGGGCTGCAACGTCCTTATGGCAGGTGAACAGGACCACCTGGCGCGTGCGGGCAAGCTCGGCCAACGCCTTGGCGGCCTGGGCGCGGCGGGAGTCGTCGAAGTTCACCAATATGTCGTCGCAGACAACCGGCAAGCCACGGCCGACCTCCGATGCGGTCATCAGCAGTGCCAGGCGAAGGGAAAGGTAGAGCTGCTGGCGCGTGCCAAGGGAAAGAAGATGCGGGGGCAAGGCGGTGCGCAGCGCGTCGACTGCTTCGATGGAGCCGTCGCCGCTCAAGCGCACCTGCACCCAAGCCCCATCGGTCATGATGGAGAGCAGATGGGAAGCCAACCGGTACACCTCGGGCTGGCTCTTCCGATCCCATTCGGCGATGGCGCGCTGCAGGGTTTCGCGGGCGATGAAGAGCACGGTCAGGCTATGCTGGGCCGCCTTCATGCGAGCCGAAGCCTCTTCGTAGCGCAGCTTCGCCCTATCGAAATCGGTCGAGCTGCGGGCAGCGTTCAAGCGCTCGGAGAGCTCGCCGTAGCGGCGATCGGTCTCGGCCATCAACTGCTGCGTCTGCTCGCGGGCAGCCTCTTTTTCCGCCAGGGCCTCATCGATGCTCTCCAGCGAGGCGTTGTCGGGCAGCTGCACCGCGCGGAACAGCTCTATGCGCCGGCGGCGGAACTCCGCGATGGAACGGCGAAGCCCAGCCTGCTGCAGGGTTGCCGCCTTCTCCCTCTGCTGCGATGCCGCAAGCAAAGCGCGAGAGGAATCCAGCTGGTCAAGCGCCCTGCGCGCACGGCGGGTAGAGCCCTCCGCGAAGGGGAAGCCGCTCTCGGAAAGGAACAGCGCCGCCTGGGATTCGTGTTCCTCCAGGTCGCGCTGGCAACCTGCAAGGATCTTCCGGTCCTGCTCCATCACCCAACGGCGCTTGGCCACCTCGTCGTTCGTCGAGCGCTCGTCTTGCGGCGGGTGCACCGCCAAGGCAATGCCGGCAGCAGCGATGACCAGGGCGAAGGCGATGAGCATAACACCTATGGCGGTATACGACAGGCCGAGCGCTTGGGTGGCGATACGGATGCCGGCAACAAGCATGCAGATGCTCAGCACCGCGCACACGCCGATGATCACATGACGCTGGCGGCGGCGCATGCCAACGGCACCTTCCCGGGTTTCCGTTTCGGAGGCAACCTCGAAATCGGCCTGCGACCTGGCTGCGGCGGCGCGGGCCATATCCAGCGAGTGCTCCAGCTTGGCTTTCTTCTCGTCGAGGGCGTCGAGCTCGTCGCGCAACGCCGCCTCTTCCTCGTGCGAAAGGGATGCAAGGGCAGCGGCGCCCGCAGGAAGCTGGAGTTGCTCGGTTTCGGGCGGCACCGGCATCGAATCGATCTCCTGCAGCGATGCACGGGCGCGCTCAAGGGACTGCTCAAGGGAAAGCACCTGTTCCCGAGAACTCTTCAGCCGCTCTATATCCTTGTTCAGGGCTGCGCTGGATTGGGAAAGCGCCGTGCTTTTCTGGGCAAGGGAGGCAAGCTCCCGTTCCTGGGACCGCAGGGAATCCGCCTCGGCGCGGCCCTTCTCGACCTCGATTCGCAAGGCGTCCATCTTCGCCGAAAGGTTGGGGATGGAATCAGGGAACTGCGAGGAACGCGAAAGAGCTTCCTTTATCTTCTGCTCAACCTCGAGCAAGGCATGGGCCGGGGAGGAAGGCGTGCCCGAGCCGGCGGTGAGCAAGCGCGCCGTCAGGTTGCTGTGCCCGTCGAGTCCCAGCAGCTCATCGCTGGTAAGGAAGAACAGCGTCTGGTAGGTTTCCTTGTCTATGCCGTCCAGGAATCCCTCGGGCAACTCGACGTCCTTGGAGCGCTTGACCTCGAGCATCTGGTTGCCCTTGCGGAAGAACAGGCTTCCCACGCGATCAGACCCTTCGGGGCGATAGGGGTTGCTGCGCCCGCGGGCGGCGGGCCAGCCGAAGAGCACGCTCTTGATGAACTCGCTTACCGTGGTTTTGCCGGCCTCGTTTTCGCCGTACACGATGTTCATCCCCGGCCCGAACGGGCCCAGCACGGTGTTGGCGAACTTACCGAAGCTCGTCATCTTCACATGCTCAAGATACGTGCGGTCCGGCTCGATCTTCGGCAAGTCCAAATCGCGCAGCTTGGTACGGGGCTTCTTCTTGCTCATCGGGAAGCCTCCTTGCCCAACAGGTCGAGTACCAGCGCCTCAGCTTCCGCGCATGACGCTTCCATCCCAAGGTCCAAGCCTTTGGGAAGCGGCAGGTTGCGGACGGTGAACTCCGATTCGAGCACCGAAACAGAGCTGCCCTTTTCCTGCTCGAACGAGTCCATGGCGTCAAGGAACACGGCAGGGAACAGCCCTTCTTTGCGAAGGGCATCCAGGTTGTGCGGCGACGTCGTCTCGTTCGCGATGGCATCGATGAAGAAGAACGGGTACGAATCGTTGATCGAGGTTCGCAGGTCTTCCAGAACCTGCGGCGTCAAGGACGAATACAGGGAGGTACGCCCCGTAAGGATGATGCGGAACACCATGCGCTGGCACGCAGAAGCGGTATTGGCAGCGAATTGCTCGTCGGTGATCTTACACTGCACGTCGGCAACGGTATTGCAGAGGGAAACATCTACCCACAGGCGCTGCCACTCAACTTGGGCGGTGGAGATGAACTGTGCCTTGTTCGGCGCGCCCTCTTCAAGGGTAACTTCCAATATGCCGTGGCGGCCGGTTTCCCACGTGCCGCGTCCCTGCGGGCTGCCGGAAAAGGCTATCTTGGGGTTGTCCTTGGAGGGGATCATGCGCCCCTGATGGATATGCCCGCAGGCCCAATAGTCAACGTCGCGGGACAGCAAATCCGCTGGGCGCGCCGGCGAGCGGGTTGGGTCTATGTCGAGGCCGGTATGCAGCAGGCCGATCATGAAAGGGGCGCGTTTGCCCAGGTGAGAGCTGGCTGTTTCACGTGAAATCCCCTCAGACACATCCACACCCGCCGGCCAAGCCTGGTTGAAGTAGCTCCTACCGCCGATAAGGGCAAGCGGCTGCCCATCACGCTCGAAGCATGCGAATTCCGGGCCGTTCACCCCCAGCAGGTGGGTGTTCGGCGGCAGCATGGCGAAGTCATTGTTCCAGGAGGTGTACGGATCGTGGTTGCCGTTGACGAAATAGACGGGGATACCCGCCTCGTTCAGGCGCTGCATGCCTGAAACGAAGAGCGAGAAATCCGAATACGAGGGGCGTGTATCGTCGAACACATCGCCAGCGATTACCACGAAATCGACCTGATGGTCGATAGCTACATCGATGATGCGCTTGAATGCAGCCGGGATGGCAGCAAGCATGGTATCCGCCCATTGGGCAGACACCGACCGTAGCCCTTTGAAGGGGGCGCCGAGGTGCAGATCAGCTGCATGTATAAAAGTTACTCGGCGCATAACACCCCTTCATCGCACTAAAATCAGTAGCCCGAATCGTCGAAATGGTTGGTGAACTTGGTGAACTCCGGAATGAACGTGAGCGTGATATCGCGTGTGGGGCCCGAGCGGTTCTTCGCCACAATCAGCTCGGCAACACCCCAGTCGGGACGGCTGTCTGATTCAGCCTCGGCTTCGCTGGTGCTTCGGTCGATGAACATGACGATGTCGGCGTCCTGTTCGATAGAGCCCGATTCACGCAGGTCGGAAAGCATGGGTCGCTTGTCGGTACGCGATTCCACGCCACGGGAAAGCTGCGAGAGCGCGATGATGGGAACCTCGAGCTCCTTGGCAAGAACCTTCAGGCCACGGGAGATCTCGGCCACCTCAACCGCACGGTTGTTGGGATGGGGGATCACCGGCTGCATAAGCTGCAGGTAGTCGACGATGATCAGGCCGTTCTTCTTGTTGCGCATCATCCTGCGCGCCTTGGTGCGCAGCTCGACGATGGAAAGGCCGGCGGAGTCGTCGACGTACAGCTCGCAGTTGGAAAGCTCGCTGGAGGCCTGGATAAGCTGGCCCCAGTCGCTTTCCGACAGCATGCCGTTGCGCATGCGCGAAAGCGCCAACCCGGCTTCCGCCGCAAGCAGGCGCTGGGTGATCTCGTTCGAGCTCATCTCCAAGCTGAAGAAGGCAACCGGAGCATTGGCCTTTGCCGCATTTGCGGCAAGGTTCATGGCGAACGACGTCTTGCCCACAGCAGGGCGCGCCGCCAAGATGATGAGATTGCCCGGACGCAGGCCGCAGAACAGCTTGTCAACATCCAAGAACCCGGTGGGAACGCCTTGCAGCGTGCCTTCGCGGTTACCCATTTCGGCGATCTCGTCGTTGGCTTCCATCAAAAGCTCACGGATGTTCTTGAAGGAGGAATTCACCGTCTGCTCGGTAACGCCGAAGAGCGCAGCCTCCGACTGGGAGATCAGCTCTTTCGGGTCGGCGGGTGAATCGTAAGCAAGCGAGGTGATCTGGGCAGCGGAAAGAAGAAGCTCGCGGCGGATGGCGTCGCGGCTCACGATTTCCGCATGGTGCTGCCAACTGGTGAACGCGAAGGTGTTGTCAGCAAGCTCGAGCAGGTACTGCTTGCCGCCGATGGCGTCAAGCTGCCCCGCCGCCGCAAGGTTGTCGGACACCGAGATGACGTCGATCGGGATGGAGCGCGAGTTCATTTCGCGCATCGTCTCGAAGATCATCTTGTGCGCAGGGCGGAAGAAGCTCTCCGGCTTCAGCTTAAGGGACACCTCTTCGAAAACGCCCGTGGAAAGAAGGCAGGCAGCAAGCACCGTCTGCTCTGCCTCTATGTTCTGAGGAAGCGTCTTGCGCACCTCGGATCCTTGGCTGGTTTCCGGCATCCAGCAGCTCCTTCCCTCGCACCTGCCCGATTGCTCGTTTGAGGTTCAATCATAGCAGCCGGCGCGATGTGGGCGGCCAACCCCATCAGAAAAGAAAAGGGCCGCCTTGCGGCAGCCCTTCGAAACGCTTTGGGAAGCGGGTTCTACTCTTCAGTAGCCTCGGCTTCTTCAGCAACCTCTGCCTCGGCAGCAGGCTCTTCAGCCTCTTCTTCAGCAGGAGCAGCGAAGGTTGCCTCGTCGCCCACCAGAAGGGTGATGTTTGCCTTGATGTCGCGGTACAGGGAAACGGAAACCGTGTGCTCGCCAGCGGTCTTGATAGCACTCTTGATGTCGATGCGACGACGGTCAAGCTCGATATCGGCCTGGGCCTTAACGGCCTCGGCTACCATCTGAGCGGTAACAGAACCGAAGAGAACGCCCTCTTCGCCAACGCGAGCCTCAACCTTGATGGTGAGGGGCTCAAGGGTTTCCTTGATCTTGTTGGCATCGGCAACGCGGTTCTCTTCACGGGCAGCGATGTGATGCTTGCGCTGCTCGAGCTGCTTCAGGTTGCCCTTGGTGGCCAGGATGGCCATGCCCTGGGGAAGCAGGTAGTTGTTTGCAAAGCCGGGGGCTACGTCTACGACGTCGCCTTCGCCGCCCTTGTTCTTAACCTCGGTAAGAAGGATAACTTTCATCTCATCCTCCTTTTAGCGGTTGCGACGGTCGCCGCGGCCGCTGACGGCAGGCACAGCGTAGGGCATGAGAGCCATCTCGCGTGCGCGCTTCACGGCATTGGCGATATCGCGCTGGTGCTGGGTGCAAGCGCCCGTAACACGGCGGGGCTTGATCTTCCCACGATCGGTAACGTACTTACGCAGCATCTGGGTGTCTTTGTAATCGACATATTCTGCGTGGTCCTTGCAGAACTGGCAATACTTCCGACGAGGCTGCTTAGCGTAGTCAGACATGTAAACCTCTTTCGAATGATTAGAACGGGATGTCTTCGTCGTAGACAGAGGCATCAACGACCGGAGCGGCCATCGGGGCAGGAGCCGCAGGGGCAGCCTGCATGGGCGCAGCGGCACGAGGAGCAGCATCATTGCGGCTGGTCATGAACTCGATCTCGTCAACGATGACTTCGATCTTGCTGCGCTTCTGGCCATCGCGCTCCCACTGGCTCCAACGAAGCTTGCCTTCGATGGCAACCTTGCTTCCCTTGGAGAGGAAACGGGAAACGCTCTGGGCGCGAGCACCAAAGATGGTGCAGTCGATGAAGTTCGGATAATCCTCCCATTCGCCCGTCTGCTGGTTCTTGCGGCGGTCGTTCACCGCCACGCCGAAACCAAGCACCGGCATGCCACTAGCGGTGGAACGCAGGTCAGGGTCGCGGGTAAGGTTTCCGCTGATAACGACTCGATTGATGCTCATAACAAACCTCTTCCATGATGCGAACATCCACGTTCGCCTTTGATTTCCAAATAATTAGTCGCGATCGGTGCGTGCAACGATCATGTGACGCTCAACGGCATCGGAGATGCGCAGAACGCGGTCGAGCTCAGCAATGTTGGTGGGCTCTGCATGGAAATCGATAAGGGTGTAATCACCGTCAGTCAAGCCGTTGACTTCGTAAGCGAGCTTGCGCTTACCCCAGTTGTCAACATTGTCGACGACACCGTTACCTTCTGCGAGGGCGGTCTCGATACGCTTCATAACAGCGATACGAGATTCTTCGTCGATAGACGGAGCTACAAAATACAAGAGTTCATAAGCCTTCATCAGTTCACCTCCTCTGGACTTACGGCTTCGGGCGATAAAGGGAAACCCGAAGCAGGATTAGCCTTTGTAAGATACCAAACGGCCATCCTGTTCGCAATCGATGAATTCTAGGAACCCATGCTTTGCACACATTGGGCCTTATCGTTCCCGCTGAAAGCATCGTAGCGCGCAAATCTTAAGGAAATGCGAAAGGAATGCGAAACCGATCGCAACGCCAGCGCACACCGAGAAGAAAAAAGCCGCAACCGGGAACCTCGGCGGTTCACCGGCTGCGGCCATTGCCGTATCGATGCGGGCGGCTCTCAATGAACCGCGGGAGCAGGCAATCCCTTATTCAGCAGGCTGCTCTGCTTCGCCTTCGCCTTCAGGTGCATCCTGCTTGGCCGGATCGAGCGAGCCCTCCATTTCCAGCTCGAGCTTCAGGCCCTCCATGAAGTTCGGCGCGGGGCCGATGTAGACCACTTCGCGGTCCACCCCGTCTTCGTCGTAGAGGTAGCCGAATGCGAAGCCCTGCTCTTCGCCGGGCAGGCCGCCTTCGGCGATAAGGGCGTCGACGGCGCCATCCTCGGTATCGAGGAAGCCGTCGTAGCAGAAGGCGTATGCCGTTGCACCGCGGGCACCCTGAACCTCTTTGCGGGCCGCAAGGAAGATCTTCTCGGTATCGTCGCCGGGATGGGTTTCGATGAAGAGGTTCTCCTTCACCGCCAGGCCGGTGAAGGGAACAACCTCTTCGCCGGCTTCCATCTTGTCGGCTGCCTCGTTGAGCACCGCCACGATCACGGTTTTCAGGGTATCGTCCACGTCCTCGACGGGAATATCGTTCTCAGGATCCACAACACGGTCTACCATGCCTGTCCCCTTTCTTCTTCCAGTTGAATCCAATGGTACTGAGTGTAGCGTTCGCCCGGCGC
>CAVAFY010000027.1:20735-25493 GCA_963588035.1 Alloprevotella sp.
TGCTTTACTGGCGGAAGGGGAGGGATTTGAACCCTCGTTACCGGGGTTGCCGGTAAAACGGTTTTCGAGACCGCCGCATTCAGCCGCTCTGCCACCCTTCCGAATATGTGAAGGCCACACAACGGGCCTTAAAAAGAAAGCGCCCTTTCGAGCGCTTCCGGTAATTCACTGGCGGAGAGATGGGGATTCGAACCCCAGATACGCTTTTGGCGTATACACGATTTCCAATCGTGCTCCTTAAGCCAGACTCGGACATCTCTCCAGCTGCAGCGCTATCCGCGCGTGCAAGGCTGTACTTTACACCAAGTTAGTACCTGCTGGCAAGAGAATAATAGCCATCTTCCGACAAGATCTTCAAGGGAACTTCAAACAAGCCCGAAACACAGTCGGTGGTAAGCGCCTCTTCCTTGGGAAGGTCCTGGTAGATCTGGCCATCCTTGATCATCACCACGCGATGGATCTCGGGAATGATGTCCTCAGGGTAGTGCGTTACCAAGATGATGGATTTCCCGGCTGCCACCAAATCACGCATGGCCTTGCGGACGAAGTACATACCCTCGGGGTCGAGCGCTGTGGTGGGCTCGTCGAACACCAGCACCTCAGGGTCGTGGATGATCGCGCGGGCAATCAGCACACGGCGCGCCTGGCCGGAGGAAAGGGTCATCACATCGCGGCTGGCAAGGTCGCCGATGCCCAGGAAATCCAACGCATGCTGCGCCTTCTGCTTGCCCGAATCGGACATCTTATGGCGCTGCGGAACCCCCAACGAACCGTACAGCCCGCCATAGACCACCTCGATCACCGGAAGATGCACGGTGATCTGATCCTGCATGGTGGACGACACGATGCCCAGGCACTTCTTGACCTCTTCCAGGGTAACCAGCGCCTTCCCCTTGAAAAGGACGGGCGGGATATCGCGGTGCAGCGGGAACGCCTCGCGGGTTATCAGGTGGATGAACGTGGATTTGCCGGCACCGTTCGGGCCGATGAGCGCGATGTTCTCGCCCTGGTTCAGGGTGAAATCGTCGATATGCAGTATCTCCTTGCCTTCGCGGCGAACCACCGCGTCGTGCAGCTGCAGAAGGGGCGAAGCCTTCGTTTCCATGCAAGGCCTTTCTCTTAAAACATCAAGGCCACCCCATTACGAGGTGACCTTGAGGGAATCACTGGTTTTCAGAACCGTTTGCTACTGACCGGAGCTCTGCGTCGAGGTGCTGGAGTCGCTGCTCGTGCTGGAATCCGTGCTCTGGGTAGAGGACGAATCCGTGCTGTCAGAGCTGGTCTTGTACTTGGTCATGTCCAGGTTGTACGGAACATTGTCGGGCATGGAGTTGTTCTGGATGTTGGCCTGGGACTTGTAGTCGCTGAACCAGGAGCTGTAGGCGGAAGACTGGTTCTGGCTCTTGATGATCTTGGAGATGTACTCGACGAACTCGGTCGGGTAGGCGGAAAGGTCGGTTGCGGTGCCATCGGTGCTGAACACGTCGGTGCACTTGATGATGTGGATGCCGTAATCGCTGGTAACCAAACCGGAAACCTGGTCCTTGGAAAGGGAATCAAGGGCGTTGGTGTACTCGGTAACGAAGTTGTTCACGCAATCCCAACCCACGTTGCCGCCGTCTGCAGCGGAGGTGGTGTCGGTGGAGTACTGCTTGGCAGCCTCGGCAAAGTCGAGCGTGCCGGCGTTGATCTGGTCGAGCACTTCCTGCGCCTTCTCGGTGTCGTTGGAGGAGAACAGGATGTGGGAGCTCTTCTTCGCGCCGTTGAACATGGTGTAGTAGGTGTTCAGCATGTTCAGCACGCTGGCGTCGTCGGCAGTTGCGGAATCGCCGGCAACGGCATCTTCAAGAGCCTGATCGCGAAGGCCGGCGGTAACCGACTCGCGGTACTGCTCCTCGGTAAGGCCTGCGGAGGAAAGGGCTTCTTTCCAGGCATCGTCGCTGTCGTAGTTGGCCTTGATGGTGTTGATCTGCTCATCGACCTGGGAATCGTCTACCGTGATGCCTTTTTCATCGCAAGCCTGCTTCTTCAGCTCGATCTCCACGTAGTAGTCGACTACCTGGTCGCGGACGGTGGAGGGCTCGAAGGAGTTCTGGCTCATCCAATTGCCCCAGTCGTCGTCGCTGGTGAGGTCGGAACTGGTGCGGAAATCCTGAATGTACTTGGTGATGGTGTCTTCCTGGATCTCAGACCCATTGACCGTAGCGGCAACGCCGCCCGTGTAGCCGTAGTTCGTGCCGCCGCAGCCCGTGAGCGCCAAGCAGCAAGCCGCCGAAAGCCCTACGACCGAGATCTTGCGAAGAAGAGATCCGTTCATCATGTAAGTACCTTGTCTTTCTAAGAACCTATCTGCCGTAGAAGCACGGCAACGATGCGTATTTTTGCACAACACGTTTTTCGGCCGTGCGTTCGCACAATTTACCCACGTATTGCCGCAGGTTAACCACAAGCCCTTCATAAAAAAGGAAGCCAGCGGGAGCTTCTTCGCCCGCTGGCTTCCCTGGGAACATCTGACGGAAACTCGATCCTGCCGATGCTTATTTGTTCTTCGCCTCTTTGCGGCGCTGGGTTGCCGAAAGGGTTCGCTTGCGCAAGCGGATCGACTTCGGGGTAACCTCTACCAGCTCGTCGTCCTCGATGTACTCGAGCGCCTCTTCAAGGGTGAAGGTGATGGGCGGGGTAAGGCTGATGGCCTTGTCGGCGCCGGAAGAGCGCTGGTTGCCCAGAGACTTCGCCTTGGCGACGTTCACCACCATGTCACCCTCGCGGGAAGACTCGCCCACGATCATGCCCTCGTAGCAGTCCTCGCCCGGGCCGACGAACAGCTGGCCGCGTTCCTGAAGGGTATCGAGCGCATAAGCCACCGACTTCTCGGTTGCCATGGCGATCATGCAGCCGTTCTTGCGACCCAGCATCTCGCCGGAGTACGGGCCGTACTCGCGGAAGTGGTGGAACAGCACCGCTTCGCCGTGGGTGGCGTTCAGGATGCGCGTCTTCAGGCCCATCGTGCCACGGGAGGGGATGGTGAAGGTAAGGTGCGTCATGGTCTCGTCGGAAGCCATGTCCTCCATGATGCCGCCAGCGGTGCCCATAACCTCGATGGCCTTGCCAGAGTAGTCGTTGGGAACATCGACCGTAGCCTCCTCGATAGGCTCGAGCTTGTTGCCGGCCTCATCGGTCTTGTACACAACCTGAGGGCGGCCAACCTGAAACTCGAAGCCCTCGCGACGCATGGTTTCCATGAGCACGGAAAGATGCAGAACGCCACGGCCCGCAACGCGGATGCCCGATTTGTCCTCGGTTTCCTCGATGCGCATGGAGATGTTGCTCTCCTTTTCGCGCATAAGGCGCTCTTTGAGCTGGCGGGCGCCGACGATGTCGCCCTCACGGCCCACCAACGGGCTGGAGGAAGCCTCGAACACAACGGCCATGGTGGGCTCCTCAACGGCGAGGGGCTCCATTTCCACCGGATTCTCGGGGTCGGTGATCACGTCGCCGATGTCGGCCTGCTCGACGCCGATAACGGCAACGATATCGCCGGCGGTAGCCTCGGAAACCTCCGCCTTGCCCAGGTTCTCGAAGGTGTACACCTTGCGGAGCTGGGCGTTGTAGCGGTTGCCGTCGGGCTGGATAACCAGCACCTGCTCCTTCTCGTGGATGGTACCGCTCTGCAGGCGGCCGATGCCGATACGACCCTCGTAGCTGCTGTGGTCGACCGTGCAAACCTGCATGGCAACCGGGCCGTCAACGTCCACCTCGGGGCAGGGGATTTCCTTCAGGATGGTGTCCAGCAAGGGAATCATGTCCATGTTGTCGTCATCGGCGGCGTAACGCGCATAGCCGTTGACGGCAGAGGCGTACACTACCGGGAAATCGAGCTGCTCGTCGGAAGCGCCGAGCTCCACCATCAGGTCGAACACCTTGTCCACGGCGGCATCGGGGTTGGCATTCGGGCGGTCGATCTTGTTCACGACGACCACGATGCGAAGGCCGCGCTCAAGCGCATGGGAAAGAACGAAACGGGTCTGGGGCTTGGGGCCCTCGTAAGCATCGACGATAAGCAGAGCGCCGTCGGCCATGTTCAGCACGCGCTCAACCTCGCCGCCGAAGTCGGCGTGGCCAGGGGTGTCGATGACGTTGATCTTCACATCTTTGTAGTGGATGGAGATGTTCTTAGACAGAATGGTGATACCGCGCTCGCGCTCCTGATCGTTCGAGTCGAGTACGCGCTCGGCAACCTCTTGGTTCTCGCGGAACACATGCGAAGACCAAAGCAGTCGGTCAACCAGCGTGGTCTTGCCGTGGTCAACGTGCGCGATGATGGCAACGTTGCGAATGCTTTCCTGTTTCATCCTTCTTCTTCCTACTTGGCGGCACTGGGTATATCTTATCCGAACATCAAAAAAGGCTCGCTACAAGCGAACCTTTGAATTCATGGTGGAGCATAGGGGGATCGAACCCCTGACCTCAGGCTTGCAAAGCCCGCGCTCTCCCAGCTGAGCTAATGCCCCACATTGGTTGTGCGATTTCAGTTATCAATAAACGCTCCACCGGCAAACTCGGCTCACGGTGGAGCGTTTATCAGTAAAAAATGGTGGGCCCAAGCAGATTTGAACTGCTGACCTCACGCTTATCAGGCGTGCGCTCTAACCAACTGAGCTATGGGCCCGAAATCGCGCTCAATTAATATACTTTCCTGCCCGCTTTGGGTCAAGGATTAATTTGCCATTTTTGAAAAAGTTTTGTTCCACGTGAAAC
>CAVAFY010000028.1:0-18114 GCA_963588035.1 Alloprevotella sp.
CAAATGGTGCCCCGCTTGCCCGGGCAGCATCGTTTAACTAAAGGCCAGGTGTAGCCGTCAAACTAGCGCCTGGCTTTCTTTGTTTCCACAGATGCAGTCCGCACCTCCTTCCATCAGTTACAGCCGCCTAGCGGCGCTGGCTGACTTCGATGATCCCAAGTACGACAGTGAAGATCGCGCAGAGCGAAACAACGGTTTGTGCGTCCATGGGCGGCACCTCCTTTCAAGGAGCTGCCCGGGTGCGAAACACCACTTCCAACTTACCCAATCACTTGCGAAACAAATGCGAAGGAAATGAGAAAGTCGGGCAGTCGGGGCGCTGCTTTGGCGTTCCTGTCCAGGTGGCGTTTGCGAGACGGCATGGCCGGTGATATAACATCGCTTTAACGCCGATGCTCTAGCGCGTTTCAAGGGGGATGGGGACAGATGGATCTTTACCAGCTTCGTTATTTTCAAAGGGTCGCTCAGTACGAGAACATCACCAAGGCTTCCGAGCAGCTGCATGTTTCCCAGCCGGCGCTGAGCCGTTCGATAAAAAGCCTCGAAAGCGAGTTGGGCATCGATCTTTTCGACCGTATCGGCCGTAAAATAGTCCTCAACGACAACGGCAAGGTTTTCCTTAAAGCTGTAACCCATGCCCTCGATTCCGTTGACTCGGTTGGGCATGTTCTGGAGCGCTACGTTCGCGAGAAAAGCCAGACGCTGAATCTTCGTGCGCCGGTGTTCCTGGGCGACGATCCGGGCATTCTGGCTCGCTTCAAGAAGTTGCACCCGGAGATCACCATCAGGTTTGCCTCGGAGGCAACGCCCTATCTTGAGTCTGAGGTTCCCGACCTTACGTTCTTTGCTTCGTTCGCAAAGCACGAGGAGCCGAATTGCATGGTTCTGGGCGAGGAGGAGATCGTCCTTTCGGTACCCAAGGGACATGAGCTTGATGGGGTCCGGTCGGTGGCTCTTTCGGATCTGTCGGGCGAGCGCTTCGTCACGGTTTTGCCGAGCGCTATACGCAAGATGATCGATGGCATGTTCGCAGAGGCCGGCTTCGAGCCGGATATCGTTTTCGAAGATCAGCATTGCTTTTTTGTGAATCAGCTGGTGTCGGAGGGCGTAGGGCTTGCCCTTGTCCCGGAGATAACCTGGTTTTCCAGGGCAGACAGGGAAAGGGTGTCGGTGGTTCGGCTTTCCGATGTGAAGCGCTTCCGCACTTTGTACTTGAAGTGGCCGGAGGACGCAGAGCTCTCGCCGGCCGCCCAGCTGTTCAGGGATTATCTTGCCGATTACTACGCAGGTCTGTGCGCTTCCCTTCGCTGACATGCTTCAATGATTGCTTATGCGCTAGAGTAATTAAGAACACATTCATATTGCATTTCATTTATTGAAAATCGCTCACTATGATGACCTTGAGATTTGGGGATCTCGATAAGAAGGAGGGTCATTATGACAGTGAGCGAAGCGGGCATTCCTCAGGCCGTGCTCGACAAGATCGACGATGAGTATCTCTGCAGAACGTTGAAAGAGGTTCCGTCGTCGCCCATGCTTTCCCAGGAAATCCTGGATGCTATCCCGAGAAAGCAATTCGATCTGACGTACGACACGAAAAGCGATCGTCAGAAGATAGACCTGTATCTTCCGCCGGAAGCAGGTAAAGGCGCCCTTGTGCCGCTGGTGATATTCATCCACGGCGGTGGGTTCATGGCGGGCGACCGCCGCGACATGCAGGTGTCCATCTATTTCGGTTTGCTCAACAGGGGATATGCCCTGGCAAGCATCGGCTATCGCGTTTCCGGCGAAGCCCAGTTCCCCGATCCGGTCAAGGACTGCAAAGCCGCCGTCCGCTACCTTAAGGCGCACGCCGTAGAGTACGGGATCGATCCAGCGCGCTTTGCCGTTGTGGGTAATTCTGCAGGGGCGTACATGGCCCTGATGATAGCGACGAGCCCGAACATCGGAATGCTGGAAGATCTTTCGACGGGGGATTCCGCTTTCGGCACGGATGTGCGTTGCTGCATCGCCACGTACCCGCCGGTCGATTTCTCCCTGATAGACGACCAGAAAGCGCAGGAGGGCAACGATTCCAAGCCTATGGGCAACCCGAAGGTTCCCGAGTGCCTGTTCATGGGCGCGGCGGTTGACAGCTTGCCGCTCGAAAGCATCAAGGCGGCGAGTCCAATGAGTTACCTGACTCCCCAGGTGCCTCCTTTGATGGTGAAAGCCGGCAGCGAGGACGAGCTTGTTCCGCATACGCAGTCGGTTGTTTTCGCCACGGAAGCCAAGAGGATTGCGGGGGATGACCGAGTAGATTTCGAGATCGTGCCGGGGGCCAGCCATCATGACCCGGCATTCAAGAGGCCGGCGTTTCTGGAGGAAGCCGCGGCGTTCCTTGACCGCTATATGAAATAGCGGCTGTCCGTTAGGGGTATTGGCCCGCAAGCGATGTTCGCCTCTGGGGAGGGGCGAACGGCGGGTCGGAAAAGAGGCGCGTATCCGCGTCTATCAGGAGGAGATTTCAATGAGTGAGCAAAAAATGCAGGAAAAGGGGTTTTCTGCGTACCTTCCAATCGTGTTGTCGGCGATCGTTTTCGCGTTTGTCCCTTGCGCAATGCAGGCTAGCTGCATGGGCGTTTTCTTCCCGGCGCTTGCGCAGGATTACGGCGTGCAGACCTCGTCCATTTCCGTCTACCTGTCGATCGGCGGCATTTGCATGGCCGTATGGAGCATGATCTTCGGCAAGCTGTTGGCCAAGTACGACCTGAGGTTGATAACCTCGCTCTGCGTGATCCTGGTTGCCTGCTGCTTCCTGTCGTTTTCGTTCGGAGGCTCGATCTACCAGGTCTGGGTTACGGGTGCTTTGATGGTTGTGGGGTCGCTGTCCCTTCTGGCGCTGACCATTCCGACCATGGTCAATCGTTGGTTCAAGGATCGCGCCGGGGCTATTATCGGCTTCGTTGCCGCGTTCACGGGCGTGGGTGGCGTTGTGTTCATCCAGGTTGGCCAGGCCCTTATGGGCGCCTACGGCTACCGCACCGCATTCCTTGTCTATGCCATCATCATTCTGGTGGCCTGCCTGCCCTTTACCTTGTTCGTCATCCGCTCGCGTCCCGAAGACAAGGGAATGCTTCCGTATGTGTCCAGGAAATCCATCAACGAAGGCGAAAGCGCTGCCAGCGTCGCGGCCAAGAAGAACTGGAGCGTGAATGTTGCGGCTGCGATGAAGAGCCCGGCATTCTACCTCGTGTGCATCTGCGGCGGTATTGCCAACATCGTGGTTATGATCGCGCAGTTCTTCCCGACGTACGTGAATGCGCTGCAGCAGGCCGGAACGGCGGTAATAGTTACCGGCGCAATCCTTGCGAGCATCGTTAGCGCAGGTCAGGCAATCTGCAAGTTCATCGTCGGCGCCGTCAGCGATTTCGGTGCGGTCAAGATGATCCTGGCCTCCTGCGCATTCGGCATCGTGGGCATTGCCTTCATCTGGCTGTTCCCGACGTCCCCGGCAATGCCGATCGGCGGCTTCGTGTTCGGCTTCTTCTACGCTTCGGTTTCGGTTATCCTGCCCATTCTTGCTTCGGCGGTGTTCGGCTCGGGCGAGAACTATTCCATCGTGTACGGACGCGCAATGACCATCATCAACATCCTGGCAATTCCTGCTGGCTTCATGTGGCCGGTTATCGCCGAACTCCTCGGCGGCTGGGGCTCGGCGTTTGCGGTAGCCATCGCATTCATCGCCTTCTTCGCAGTGTGTGCTTTCTTCGCCATCAAACTTGGCAAGAAGATTCCTCGAGATGAGGTTTCTGCGGAGTAGCGAAGCCTGATTCGCGATCAAGCCGAGGGGCCGCTTGCCTGTGATGGGCGAGCGGCCCTGTTTTGGTTTCGGGGGGCGTGGGTGGCAGGGCTCGCGCTTCTATCTCACTGTTCTGGTGTAAATCAGGCCATACAGAAAGACGGTGTCTTCCTTCTTCGAGTAGCGGTAGACGAGAAGGAACGGTCCAACGTTGATTTTCCTGATATCGTTTCCGTAGAGCTGTTGGATCGATCTTGGTGCTTTGGCCGATCCCAGCTCGGGGAATTGCCTAAGTGCCTCCACGGTTCTTCTTAGGTCCTGCTCGACTTTCAACGAAGTGATTCCTGCGAGCTCCTCGGCGAACTCCTCTGTTGCCTTAATCGCGGCCATGTTCTGCCCACTTCTCTTCGAGTTTGTCGAAGATCTTGAAGATATCGTCCTCTTCGATGTATTCCCCTCGCTCTATCTGCGCTTGGCCTCGTTCGATCACGTATGCCATGCGGGCCTCAAGCGCCGCCTCATCTGCAGCTTCTTGCAGTTTCTTCTGGAACAGCTCTTCGGAGCAGAAGATGAACGCCCCGTTGCCGTTCTCGGTGATGTGCACCACTTCCTTCAGGGCGATGTCCTTGATTTCGCGCTGGTTGGTTTTAAGGGCGGAAGAAGAGTAGATCGCAGTCATTGCTTGCCTCTTTCTGGTATCGAATATGGTACTGGAAAGTATACCTGATACAGGTTCACAATAGGGGTTGTACGGGTTTGCCGATTCGATCATCTCTATCCTCTTTGCCTTCGTCTCATGTGACAGTTGCTTTGCACATGAGTTTGGCGAAGGAAGCTTAAATAAATTGGAAGAAAATGCGAAAGCGATGCGAAAATGACTCCGGGGTCGCATAAGGAAGGAAAAGGGGAGGGCAGCATGAAGAACGAAGACTCGTCGTCTCAAACCGTCAATATGCCCTTGCGCATCTTCTTGTATCTGGCTGGCGTGCTCGTCTGCGGCATCGGCGTGGTGCTCAGCGCGCGCAGCAACTTCGGCGCGCCGGCGTTCCAGGCGGTGCCGCTGGTGTTCAGCGAGGGAACGCACCTGCTCACCTTGGGGCAATCGTGCATGTGCCTGTACACCATAGACATCGTTATCCAGATCATCGTGTTCCGGAAGATCTCGGCCAAGGTGCTCCTGCAACTTCCCTTCGCGCTGCTGTTCGGCTCCCTTATAGACCTGCTGGACGCCGGGCTGGCCCTTGACGTGCTCTGGTTCTGCCACGACCCGAATCTGCTGGTCAGCTGTATTATGTTCGCCATCGGGATCGTTGCCATCGGAATCGGCGTAAGCGCCATGGTCGCCATGGACTTCGTGCTGAACCCGGCCGACGGGTGCACCCAGGCCCTGATGAAGCTCACCGGCTTGCCGTTCGGAAAGGCGAAGGTCGTAAACGACGTGTTCCGCTTCCTGCTCGCCTGCGCCATGGCCTGGCTGCTGGCCGGCAGGCTGTTCGGCGTGGGCATCGGCACGGTGATATCCATGTTCGCCATCGGTGCCATATGCCAGGTGGTCTCCGGTTGGGCGGGCCCCCTTTACCGAAAGGCCTACACCTCCGCGAAGGGGTAGGGCGGTTCATCGGGCAGGATGGTCGCCGTTGGGTCGCCGGGCAGACGCCGGTCCCTGCCGTGCAAGGCGGGCTGCCACCGGGTTGCCGGGCCGAAGCCGGTCGCGAGCCTTGCGGCCTCCCGCGGCCCCTCCATCATCCCTTCGCGAACGCGTCCATATACCAGCTTCCTGTTTCGCCTTTGTTACGTTTCGTAACAGCCCTCTGCTCTTCACGGAAAAGGGGTTACCGTGTATTGCTAGCGAACTAGCCCATCGCGCCGTTTTCGTGCGCGCCAAGCGGTTCATGAAAGGTGCCGAGCGGATGAGGACAAGCGCCCGGCGGCTTTTTAAGATAGTGAAAGTGAGAGGTTCAGAATGCAATCACGGAAGGTGCCCGCGCAAAGCGGGTTGTATCGTCCTGAGTTCGAGCATGACGCGTGCGGTATTGGCGCGCTGGCCCATTTGAAGGGCGTCCGCTCGCACCAGATGGTCGATGACGCCCTGTCGGTCCTTGTGAATCTGGAGCATCGCGGCGGTAAGGGCTTGGAGCACAACACGGGCGACGGTGCCGGTATCCTGTTCCAGGTTCCCCATCATTTCTTCCGCAAGGAAGCGCAGAAATGCGGCCATCTTCTGCCCGACGAGGGCGATTATGGCGTGGCCATGCTCTTCTTCCCGCAAAACGAGCGAGGCGTAGAGGTTTCCAAGCGCATCTTCGAGGAAGGCTGCGCCAAGGCCGGCCTGCCCTTGCTGTTCTGGCGCGAGGTGCCCATCGACGCCCATGACCTGGGATCCACGGCACGCGCCTGCATGCCCACCATCCTCCAGGCCTTCGTCGGCCGTCCTGAAGACGTCGAGCGCGGCGATGCGTTCGAGCGCCGCCTGTACGTATGCCGCCGTATGGTGGAAAAGGCCGCCGATGCCGAGCATGCGCTCAACGGCCATATCTTCTACGTGTGCTCCTTCAGCGCCCGCACCATCGTGTACAAGGGCATGCTGGTTGCCACGCAGATGCGCCGCTTCTACATCGACCTTTCCGATGCTGCGGTGAAGACGGCCATCGCGCTGGTGCACTCCCGCTACTCCACGAACACCACCCCTTCGTGGGAGCGCGCGCACCCGAACCGCTACATCATCCATAACGGCGAGATCAACACGCTGAAGGGCAACGTGAACTGGATCCGTGCCCGCGAACCCAACCTGTACTCGCCGGTTCTGGGCGAGGACCTGAAGCAGGTCCTGCCCATCATCAACAAGGAAGGCTCCGACTCCGCCGTCCTCGACAACGTGCTGGAGTTCCTGGTCATGAACGGCCGCGACATGACGCGTGCGGTTTCCATGCTGCTCCCCGAGCCGTGGGACCACAACGACAACCTGCCGCCGCGCCGCCGCGCCTACGACGAGTACCAGTCCATGCTCATGGAGCCCTGGGACGGCCCGGCTGCCATCGCCTACACCGACGGCACCACCTTCGGCGCCGCACTCGACCGAAACGGCCTGCGTCCCGCCCGTTACTACGTGACGCGCGACGACCGCTTCCTGCTCTCCTCCGAGGTGGGCACCATCGAGATCGAGCCGAAGAACATCCTTACCGCCGGCTGCCTCGGCCCTGGCGAGATGCTGGAGATCGATACCTCTGCCGACCGCATCATCTGGAACGACGAGGTTCGCGCCCGCTACGCCAAGGAAAAGCCCTACGGCGACTGGATCAAGGAAGAGAAGATCGAGGTTTCCGACCTCGAGGCCCCGAAGGCTGCCGAGCCTGCGGCCGATGCCGACGTGCCCTTCGCGGTGCGCATGGCCAAGCTCGGCTACCACTGGGACGACGTGGACGAAGTGGTCCGAGCCATGGCCGAAAAGGGCGGCGTGCCCCTGGCCTCCATGGGCATCGATGCTTCGCTCGCTTGCCTGTCCAAGAAGAACCGCTCGTTCTTCGACTACTTCTACCAGCTGTTCGCCCAGGTAACCAACCCGCCTATCGACGCATTGCGTGAGAGCCTGGTTACCTCGAGCGTTATCTACATCGGCAACCATGGGAACCTCCTGGAAGACTCCCGCACGGCTTGCCAGCTCATCCGCCTGGACGGCCCCATGCTCGACAAGGAACAGTTCGACCGCATCTGCGCGGTAGACCGCGTCGGCTTCAAGGCCCAGCGCTTCAGCGCAACCTATCGCCGCGATGCGGGTGAAGACGCCCTGGAGAAGGCCCTTGCCCAGCTTGCCGAATCGGTGGAAAAGGCCGTTCGCAGCGGTGCGAGCATCATCGTCCTTTCCGACCGCGCCGGCGAAGGCGAGGTTCCGATTCCCTCGCTGCTGGCCGTCTCCTCGGTGCACAACCACCTCATCCGCGTGGGTGTTCGCACCTTCGCCGACTTCGTGGTGGAAACGGGCGACGCCATCTCCGCGCACGACTTCGCCGCATTGGTGGGCTACTCCGCTTCGGGCATCTACCCGTACATGGCCCACGAGTGCATCGCCGACCTGGCCGCAAAGGGCGCCATCGCCGTTTCCGCCGAGGAGGGCATCGCCAACTACAACAAGGCGGTAACCGCCGGCATCACCTCGGTCATGTCCAAGATGGGCATCTCCACGGTGCAGAGCTACCATTCCGCCCAGATCTTCGAGGCCGTCGGCCTGAAGCAGGAATTCGTGGACAAGTACTTCGCCGGCACGGTTTCGCGTGTGGGCGGCCTGGGCGTTGCCGACGTTCAGCGTGAGGAGAACCAGCGCTACGACGACGCCCTGGCCATCCTCGATTCGCCGAGCCCCGAGCAGCTGCCCTCCCTTGGCCTTACCAAGTGGCGCCCGCAGGACGGCGAAGAGCACCTCATCGACCCGCAGACCATCTACCTGCTGCAGCACGCCTGCCGCGAGGGCAACTACGAGATGTTCAAGGAGTACAGCGACCACCTGCATCAGGAAGGCCGCGCCATCCGCCTTCGCGATCTGATCGACTTCGTCACCGACCGCACGCCCGTGCCGCTGGAAGAGGTCGAATCCGCCAAGAGCATCGCCACGCGCTTCAACACCGGCGCCATGAGCTATGGCTCCATTTCCGAGGAAGCCCACAAGTGCATGGCCATCGCCATGAACCGCCTGGGCGGCCGTTCCAACTCCGGCGAGGGCGGCGAGGATCCGCGTCGCGAGACCCCGCTTCCCAACGGCGACTCGCTGAACAGCGCCATCAAGCAGATCGCTTCCGGCCGCTTCGGCGTAACCAGCCGCTACCTTTCTTCTGCCATCGAGATCCAGATCAAGATGGCGCAGGGCGCAAAGCCCGGCGAAGGCGGCCATCTGCCCGGCAAGAAGGTGTACCCCTGGATCGCAGAGGTGCGCCAGTCCACCCCGGGCATCGGCCTTATCTCGCCTCCGCCGCACCACGACATCTACTCCATCGAGGACTTGGCAGAGCTCATCTTCGACCTGAAGAACGCCAACCCCAATGCCCGCGTTTCCGTGAAGCTGGTTTCCGAGGCCGGCGTCGGCACCATCGCCACCGGCGTTGCCAAGGGCGCTGCCGACAAGATCCTCATCTCCGGCCACAACGGCGGCTCCGGCGCTGCCCCGCGCGACTCCATCTGGCATGCGGGCCTGCCGCTCGAGCTGGGCATTGCCGAGGCGCAGCAGACGCTGCTGCAGAACGGCCTGCGCTCCCGTGTGGTCCTGGAGGCCGACGGCAAGCTCATGGACGGCAAGGACGTTGCCGTTGCCTGCCTGCTGGGTGCCGAGGAGTTCGGCTTCGCGACCATGCCGCTTATCGCCATGGGCTGCCTGATGCAGCGCGATTGCCAGCAGGACACCTGCCCGGCCGGCATCGCAACGCAGAACTGCCGCCTGCGCAAGTGCTTCCGCGGCAAGCCCGAGCACGTGGTGAACTACATGCTGTTCGTTGCCGAGCAGATGCGCGAGATCATGGCGTCCCTCGGCTTCCGCACGGTAGACGAGATGGTGGGCCACCCCGAGTGCCTGCACCAGGTAGAGGTGCCCGGCAACTGGAAGGCCAACCTGCTCGACCTTTCCCCGGTGCTTGCCAACGGCGAGTGCGAGTTCGGCGCCCATATTCCCGGCGCTGCCGGCCGTCACTTCCTGCCCGAGATGAAGTACGACGTGGAGCTGGACAAGTCGCTTGACTCCACGCTGTTCCTGCCCATGACCGAGGAAGCACGCGAGCACATGCAGCCCGTCCGCTTCCGCGCCGACATCGCCAACGTGAACCGCTGCGTGGGCACCATCCTGGGCGCGGCCGTTACCAAGGCGCACCCCGAGGGCCTGCCCGACGGCTCCGTCACGGTCGACTGCGAGGGCTCTGCCGGCCAGAGCTTCGGCGCGTTCATCCCCAAGGGCGTTTCCCTCAACGTGGTGGGCGATGCGAACGACTACTTCGGCAAGGGTCTTTCCGGAGGCATCCTCTCGGTTCGTCCTTCCGAAGACGCCACCTTCAAGTATGACGAGAACACCATCGTTGGCAACGTTGCCTTCTTCGGCGCCACTTCCGGCCGCGGCTTCGTGAACGGCCTTGCCGGCCAGCGCTTCGGCGTGCGCAACTCCGGCGCCACCATCGTGGTAGAGGGCGTTGGCAACCATGGCTGCGAGTACATGACCGGCGGCATTGCCCTTATCCTGGGCGAAGTCGGCCTGAACTTCGCGGCTGGCATGACCGGCGGCATCGCCTATGTGTACGACGAGTACGGCACGCTGCCGGCACGTTGCAACATGGGCTCGGTGAAGCTCGTCGCTCCCACGGAGGAAGAGATCGATTTCATCCACGAGCTCATCGAAGAGCACGTGGAGTACACGCAGAGCCCGCGCGGCATTAAGATGCTGTACCGCTTCGACGACATGAAGAAGCATTTCGTGAAGGTTATCCCGGTTGAGTACGAGCGCGTGCTTCAGATCGTTGCCCAGGCAGAGGCCGAGGGCAAGAGCCATGAAGAGGCACTTGAGCGTGCGTACGAGATCGTTGGCAAGGGGGTCAAATAATGGGTAAGGCAGGAGCATACCTCGAGCACGACCGCGTTGCTCACGGCGAGCGCTGCGCGGCCGATGCCATGCAGGACTTCAACGAGTTCGCCATTCCTCTGACCGATGAGCAGCAGGAAATCCAGGCCAGCCGCTGCATGATGTGCGGCGTGGCGTTCTGCCAGGCCGGCTATTCGTTCGGCAAGGCGCGCCCTTCCGGCTGTCCGCTGCACAACCTTATTCCCGAGTGGAACGACCTGGTGTACCGCGGCCTGTGGGGCGAGGCGGCAGAGCGCCTGGCGCTTACCAACCCGTTCCCCGAGTTCACCGGCCGTGTGTGCCCGGCTCTGTGCGAGGCCGCCTGCAACCTGGCCTCCATCGAGGGCGCAACCACGATCCGCGACAACGAGCGCGCAATCTCCGATCATCAGTGGGCGGCCGGCGGCCCCAAGCCGCTGCGCAAGCCTGCGGCCGATGCGCCCAAGGTTGCCGTCGTGGGCTCCGGCCCCTGTGGCTTGGGTGCTGCATGGCAGCTGGTCGAGCTAGGCTGCAAGGTAACCGTCTTCGAGCGCCACGACCGCGCCGGCGGCCTGCTCATGTACGGCATCCCCAACATGAAGCTTCCCAAGGAAGTGGTTGATCGCCGCATCAAGTTCCTGGAGGAAAACGGCATTGCCATCGAGCTGAACACCGATGCCTCCGAGGCGGCTGTGGCCGAGAAGCTGAAGGCCGACTTCGATGCGGTGATCATCGCCGTTGGCGCTACCGCCGCCCGCACCGTGGCGGCTCCCGGTGCCGACGCCGAAGGCGTGGTGTTCGCCGTCGACTACCTCACGGCTTCCACCAAGGCGCTGCTGAACGGCCACGACGACGAGATCTCCGCCGAGGGCAAGGACGTTGTCGTCATCGGCGGCGGCGATACCGGCACCGACTGCATTGCCACGGCGCTGCGCCAGGGCTGCAAGAGCGTTCGCCAGCTGGAGTACAACGCCGCTCCGCCCGAGGTGCGCGGCGAGGGCAACCAGTGGCCCGAATGGCCCTTCGTGAAGAAGACCGACTACGGCCAACGCGAGGCCATCGAGCACTTCGGCGAGGATCCCCGTTCGTTCTCCACCGATACCGTCGAGATCCTTACCGAGGACGGCAAGGTCAGCGGCTTGCGCGTGGTCACGCTGGACTGGAGCAACGGCACTTCCCAGCGCCAGATGGGCACCGAGCGCACGCTTCCTGCCCAGTTGGTTCTCATCGCCTGCGGCTTCAGCGGCCCCGAGCGCGGTGTGTACGACGCCCTGGGTGCAGAGGTTACCGAAGGCCGCGGTGTCCGCCCGGTAATGGTAGAGGGCACCCATCGCGTGAAGCATGAGGGCGAAACGCCCATCTATGCAGCCGGCGATGCGAAGCACGGTTCCACCCTGGTGGTCAACTCGCTTGCCGATGGTATCGAGTGCGCGAAGGAAGTAGCAGCCGATCTTCTGAAGTAGGCGGCCGTTCGCAATTCGCACTATGCATGGAAATGATCGACCCCCGATGGGAATGCTCCCTCGGGGGTCGATTTGTCTTTGTTGGGGCGGAAATGGCCGGCGCGGCTATACCGAGTTCGGCGCCAGGCCCGAAGCAGCCCAGGCTTATTGGTCGCTGCCGAAGACGCTGCGGATGCTCTGGACGGTGGTATCGCGGTTCATCTGCGCAATGGAGGTGGTAAGCGGAATTTCCTTCGGGCAGACCCGCACGCAGTTCTGCGCGTTGCCGCAGCTGGTGATGCCGTCGGCGCCCATGATGGAGGAAAGGCGCTCCTTCCTACCCAACTTGCCAGTGGGGTGGGCGTTGAACAGGCGCACTTGCGATATGGCGGCCGGGCCAACGAACTTGTTGGCGTGCCCGGTGTTGGGGCAGGCCTCGAAGCAGCAGCCGCAGGTCATGCAACGCGAAAGCTCGTAGGCCCAGCTTTGCGTGCGCGCCGACATGCGCGGTCCTGGCCCCAAATCGAAGGGGCCGTCGATGTCGATCCAGGCATGGACTTTCTTCAGTGCCTGGAACAGGGCGTCGCGATCCACCTTCAGGTCGCGCACCAAGGGGAACTTGCTCAGCGGCTCAAGGCGGATCGGCTGCTTCAAATCGTCGATGAGCGCGGAGCACGCTTGGCGCGGGGTGCCGTTGATTATCATGCTGCACGCGCCGCACACCTCTTCAAGGCAGACGCTTTCCCACACAACCGGCGTGGTTGGCTCGCCGTTGGCGTTCACGGGATTTTTGCGGATCTCCATCAGCGCCGAAACCACGTTCATATGCGGCTGATGGGCAACGCTGAACTCTTCCCAATACGGCTTGTCGTTGGGGCTTGCCTGGCGCTTGACGATGAGTCGGATGGGCTCATGGGTTGCTTGCTCTTCCATGCCGATCCTCCTTAATGTGCGTGCGTGTAGTCGCGCTTGCGGGGTTTTATGAGCGATATATCCACGTCTTCGTAGCTCAGGACGGGCGCGTTTGCGGCTTCGTCGTAGCGGGCCAACGTTGTTTTCAGCCAGTCGGCATCGTTGCGCTCGGGGAATTCGGGCTTGTAATGGCTGCCGCGGCTCTCGTTGCGCTCGAGCGCACCTTTCGTTATCACCTTGGCAAGGTCGATCATGCCGCGGAACTGGCGTACGAAGGTGACGTTCTCGTTGCTCCAGGTGGCGCGGTCCTGCACGCCGATGCGCCCGAAACGCTCCTCGATGTCCTCGAGCTGTTCCAGGGTGCTGGCCAGGTCGGCGTTGTTGCGCACCACGGTGACGTTCTTCGTCATAAGGGCGCCCATTTCCTGATGCAGGCGGTATGCGTTCTCGGTCCCATCCATGGCGAGGATGGTATCGAACTCCGCCCGGTCTTTCGCAACGGCTTCCTCGAACACCTTGCTGGGAACCGGGGTTCCCTCAGCCAGACCCTTTGCGTAGTTGGCGGCGTTCGGCCCGGCGGTCATGCCGGCATAGACGGCCGAGAGCAGCGAGTTGGCGCCCAGGCGGTTGGCTCCGTGCTGGGTGTAGTCGCATTCGCCGGCTGCGAACAACCCGGGGATGCTGGTTTGCTGGTCCAACCCCACCCAAAGGCCGCCCATGGAGTAGTGCACGCTGGGAGCCACGCGCATGGGCACCTTGCGTGGGTCGTCACCGACGAACTTCTGGTAGATGTCCAGGATGCCCTCGAGCTTGGCGTTCAGCGTTTTGGTGGGGATGTGGGAAACGTCCAGGTACACCACGTTCTGCCCATCGATGCCCAGATGCTGGTTCACGCACACGTCGAAGATCTCGCGGGTGGCGATGTCTCGCGGAACCAGGTTGCCGTAGGCGGGGTACTTCTCTTCCAAGAAGTACCAGGGCTTGCCGTCTCTGTATGTCCAAACGCGGCCGCCTTCGCCGCGGGCGCTTTCGCTCATCAGGCGGTTCTTGTCGAAGCCGGGAATGGCGGTTGGGTGTATCTGGATGAACTCGCCGTTGGCGTACAGCGCGCCCTGGCGGTAGCAGCGGGCGGCGGCGTATCCGGTGTTGATGGTGGAATTGGTGGACTTGCCGAACACGGCCCCGCATCCGCCCGTAGCGATGATCACGGCATCGGCGGGGAAGGCGCGAATCTCCATGGTGGCCAGGTCCTGCGCCGTCATGCCGCAGCAGACGCCGTTGCTCGTTATGGCGGAAACGAACTCCCAGCCCACGAACGAGCGCACCTTGCCCTCCACTTCCAAGGCGCGAACCTGCTCGTCGAGCGCGTAGAGCAGCTGCTGGCCCGTGGTGGCGCCGGCGAATGCGGTGCGCCGTTTCTGTGTGCCGCCGAATCTGCGCAGGTCGAGCAGGCCTTCCGGGGTGCGGTTGAACATCACGCCCATGCGGTCGAAGAGGTTCACGATGCGTGGTGCGGCTTCGCACATGCCGCGCACCTGCGGTTGGTTGGCCAGGAAGTCGCCACCGTAGATGGTGTCGTCGAAGTGCTCGTCTACGCTGTCGTCTTCGCCCTTGGTGTCCATGGCCGCGTTGATGCCGCCCTGCGCGCAGGCGGAATGCGAGCGCTTGAACGGCACCAGCGAGAACAGGTCCACTTCCAGCCCAGCTTCGACGATCTTCAGCGTTGCCATAAGCCCGGCAAGCCCGCCGCCTACAACGGCTATTCTTCCGTTACCCATGAATGAATGCCCCTCTCGGAAAACGACCGGTTAGCCCACGAAGGCGAAAAGCGCCCTCATGCTGAACGCCGCGAATGCGACGAACAAAAGGGCGATGATGATGCCCGACCACTTCTGGGAGTTCGGCGAAACGGTGATTCCCCAGGTGATAAGGAAGGTCCATAGCCCGTTGCAGAAGTGGTAGACGCAGCACAGCAGGCCTACCGCGAAGAACACAAGCCCCGCAGGGTTGGCCACGATGCCTGCCACCATGGCATAACTGGGGTCGACTCCGGTAAGCTCTACCTGCAATTTCGTACCGTAGATATGCCAGATAACGAACAGGAACGCGATGATCCCGGTAATGCGCTGGAACACGTAGCACCAGTTGCGGAAGTACTTGTAGCGCTGCACGGTAACGCTGGAAGTGAAGGCGATGTAGACCCCGTACACGGCATGGAACAGCAGCGGCAGGAAGATCACGAACGTTTCCAGCACGATCTTGTACGGCATATGGGACATGAACGTGCCCGCCATGTCGTACGGAGCGCTTCCCCAGTTGGCGGAGTAGTTCACGCACATATGGAAGCATAGGAAGATTCCCAGCGGCAGCACGCCCGCGAAGGAGTGCAGTTTGCGCAGGAAATTAGCGCGGTGGTCTTTGTCCATTGTTTCCCCTCTTGCCATCGTCCCCACGATGTTGATCGGACGTTTCGGCCAAACGGTGGGCTGCTCCAGGATCCCTAAACCTTGTACAGCCTGGTAGCCGAAAGCGTGCAATGCGCTTTCGGAAACACCAGATCATTTCCCCGAAGTATAGCGCAGGGCGGCAGCGCTGGCATTAGCCAGATACTCGTCAGGTGTCCATTAACCTCTGATCTGCGCTGTTGGCAGATTCGCGCGTTCGCCCCGAACGGTCGGCTTTCGCTTTGGGCCAGCCGCGTATGCCAGCATCTGGCGCGTTTGGCGTATCGAGCGCGGCCGAAATGCGACAGAGTCGCCGATCCGCCGGTTCCTGTTGCCGCCGCGCAGGGCTATGCTTAACTTGATAGATTCGAAAGAGGGGCAAGTATGAAGAAGGCGAACCTGCATGCAGGAAACACGGTGCTCATGTTGGAAGGCGGCGGCATGCGCGCCAGCTACACGGCCGGCACGGTTTCTACGCTCATGGAGCAGGGCATCACGTTCGATCATGTGTGCGGCATAAGCGCAGGCTCCAGCCATACGGTGAACTTCCTTTCGGGCGACATCTGGCGCACGCGCACCAGCTTCGTCGACCTGACTATGGAGCCCGAGTTCGGCGGCGTGAAAACCTTCCTGCAGGGCAAGGGCATGTTCTCTGCCCATTGGATCTACGAGGAAGCGGGCCTTCCGGGCCAGACCCTGCCGTTCAAGTACGACGATTTCTGGGCAAACCCCACGCCCTGCTCTATCCAGGCGTTCGATCGCGATTCCGGTGAATCGGTGGTGTGGCATAAGGAGGATCTGAACACCCTCGAGAAGCTGATGGTGCGGGTCCGTGCGTCCAGCACCTTGCCGGTGGTCATGCCTGCCGTGCATATCGATGGGCACGTGTACTACGACGGCGGATTGGGCGTTGGCGCGGGGATCCCGTTGCAGCTGGCGCTCGATTCCGGCTGCGAGCGCATTTTTGCCGTGCTCACGCGCCCCAAGGGCTTCCGCAAGCCCGCGCCCGACATCGGCAAGGGTGCCCGCGCCATCGCTGAAAGCTTCCGGAAGTACCCGCAGATGCGCCAGGCCCTGCTCACGCGCAACGAGCGCTACAACGCCGAGCTGGACAAGCTCGAGCGCCTGGCTGAAGAGGGACGCGCCTATATCGTCTACGCCGACAAGATGGCGGTGGAGAACAGCACCACCGATATAGAGCGCCTTCGCGCGAGCTATTTCGACGGCTATGCCCAAGCGCAGGCCGAGCTCCCGAAATGGATCGAGTGGCTTTCCGCCGAATAGGCGAAGGGGGACGCGCCGAGGCGGTGTTGCCGGCTTGGCAGCCGAGCTGCCCGAGCCTGCGCAAGCGACCGATGCGACCATTCCCGGGGCGGTCTCGCAAGCGAGGCTGCCTAGTCCTGTTCCGCCCGGCCGGTGCGCCCCTCTTGCGGCCTGCCTCTGTGAAGGCCCCTACAGGAACGTGATGCCGAAAGCCTGGAACAGGGAGCCCCAGCATATGCCGATCACGTACAGGCCCAGCAGGATAAGCAGGTTCTGCTTCAGTCGGCGGTTCTCGCTGAACAGCACCAGCAGACCCACGCCGGCGGAAACCAGCAGGCCCGCCATCATCGCGCCGGTGCCCAGGATGCCGTCAAGGTAGAGCTGCGTGATAACCACGCTGGCGGCGCAGTTGGGGATAAGGCCCACCAGGGCAGAACCCAGTATGGCGATGCTGGGGTTCCCCGAAAGGAATGCGGTCACGGCCTCTTCGCCGACCATTTCCATGGCGGCGCCCAAGGCCAGCGTGATAAGGAACACGACGACGGTAACCTGCAGCGTGTGCTTCACGGCGCATGCCACGATGCTGCCCCAGGAACTTCCCTCCTCGGCGCAGTGGCAGCTGGGGTTGTGGCAATGCTCGTCGCCGAACACGTGCGTCTCTTCGGCATGCTCATGCTCGCAGCTGCAGGAATGCTGGTGGGCCTGCTCGTGCTCGGCTGCCGCGCGCTGTTGGGTGATGCGCAGTCGAAGGCGCAGCACCGCATCGATGGCGAAGCCCATCACCATGCCGATGGCCACTTTGCATCCGATGATGGACGCCATGACGGACGGGTTCACCTGCGCGGCGATGAACAGGGGCAGCATCTCGTCGGAGGTGGAAAGGTAGATGGCGAACAGCGTGCCCAGGGTGATGGCGCGGCTGGAGAACAGCGCGGAGCCCGCGGCACTGAACCCGCATTGGGGCACGGCGCCCAGCACGGCGGCCACGGCGGGGCCCAGGCGGCCGGCCTTCTGTACCAGTTGCTCGGTTCTGCTGCCCGCCTTATGCTCCAGGATCTCGAGCAGCAGATAGGTGACCAAGAGGAACGGCACCAAGTACAAGGTGTCCTTGGCCGCATCGGCCAGGATGTCGATGATCAGCTCTTCCATTTAGTCCTCCTGCTTGGCCAGGCAACGCTCGCACATGCCGTAGAGCACGGTTTTGGTGGGGTTGATGCGCACATGATGGTGCTCGATCACGTGCTCGTAGAGCTTCTGAAGCTCGCCGCAATCGATGGGGGAAAGGTCGCCGCACCGTTCGCACTTCAGGAAGAAGTACACGCCATCAGGTGCGTCGGGGAGGAAGCGGTAGCATACGCTGCTCATGCCCTCGATGGTGGTACGGGCTATGACGCCCTCTTCCTCGAGGCGCTCCAGGTTGCGGTACACCGTGGCGGTGCCCACTTGCGAGCCCTGCTCCTTCAGGTCGTGGATAACGTCCTTGCTGGTGAAGAAGGGCTTGCGGTGGGCCTGGATACAGGAGAGGATCAGCTCTTTCTGCTTGGTGCGGTATTGCTTACCGGCGGCGTTCTGCGGCAATGGGTGCTCCTGGTGCTCCTATGAAATGAAAACGGGTCTCATTTTTAGGGGCGGCCGGGCGCTTGTCAATAGAAATGAGAAAAGTTCTCATTTCCGAGCGGTTTTGAGAAGACCTGCAGGTTTGCTCAG
>CAVAFY010000028.1:18370-24747 GCA_963588035.1 Alloprevotella sp.
CCTTCGCCCCGCTGGGCGCCTCGTTTGGCGCGGGCCAGCTTCTCCCAGGCGGAATCGGAGCAGATGAGCATGGCGCCCAGGATGAACCAGACAACGGGGTGGATGCCGAACACGGGCGTTTGCCCGGCCAGCGCGGCGATGCCGATGCAGATCATGATGAACCCGATGATGACCGAGCCGACCTTCACCTTCATGATTCCTCCTGCCTGGTTGCTGCGCCTGCCCCTCAATAATAGGGCAGTACGGCGGTAGGGGAGCGGCGCCAAGCCCTTATTCGGCGCCGCGGCCACAGCTTGTCATCGTTTCGTTGCCAACTGCGTAAGAACTTCCATTGTTTCTGATTATCCCGTGCATTCCGCGTGCGGGTTTCCTGTTTGCCCCGATGAGCGTGGCAGCCGCGGAAGCGGGCGTTCTATAATCGAGCAGTCGCAGGCACTGCCTGCGCTTTTGTTCTCATCGACGAATCTCATCAAACGGGGGAAGGGCAGGCAACCCAAGAATGCAGCAGCGAAACGCCAGGCACACACAGGATCCTTCTTCGTTCGGGGATCGTGCCCGTGCTGCGGTGGGGCGGGCATCGGCTGCGCGCGACAAGGCGTTCGACCAGCGCTTCGGCGGTGGCTCCCATGGCAGCAAGCGCCCGCGCAAGCCCAAGCGCCCCAACCCGGTGAAGAAGGCCATCAACGACTGGTGCAACCGCTTGCTCGGTGTGGCCTCCGAGCGCTCCTTCGACCAGGAGGAGGAATACGAGTCGCACCGCACCACGCGCGACTACATCTGCAACACCCTGGGAACCGGGGCGTGGGGCATGGTGTTCCCGGTGCTCACCATCGTGGTAACGCAGCTCTGCGGCGCCGAGCAGGCGGGCATGTTCTCCATGGCGTTCATCATCGGAACGCTGCTGATGATCTTGGGCAACTACGGCGTGCGCACCTATCAGGTCTCCGACATCGAAGAGCGGCACTCGTTTTCCGACTACCAGGTGAACCGCGTGGTCACTTGCGTCCTGATGATGGTGGTTGCCTACGTGTACTGCGGCATCCGCGGCTACAGCGAGCAGATGTTCACCATGTGCATGGGCGTGTGCGCCTACAAGATGATAGATGCCCTGGCCGACGTGTACGAGGGCCGTCTGCAGCAGGCCGACAAGCTGTACCTGGCGGGCGTGTCCCAGGCATTCCGCTCGCTTGTGGTGCTGGTGGTGTTCTCGGTCTTCCTGTTCATATCGCGCGACCTGGGGCTCAGCAGCATCGCCATGGCGGTGGCCGCCATCGTCACGTTCGTGTTCCTCACGTTCCCGCTCTCGCTGTTGGAAACGCCGAAGAGCAGACGCATGAATGCCCAGAGCATCGCGGCGCTGTTCAAGCAGTGCTTCCCGGTGTTCATCGCCCTGTTCATGTACGCGCTCATCGACAACATGCCGAAGTTCGTCATGGAAACCGCGCTTTCCTACGACAACCAGCTGTACTTCAACGCGCTGTACTTCCCGGCGCAGGCCATCCTGCTTACGATCGGCTCGGTGTACAAGCCGCTGCTGGTGCGCATGGCGCAGATGTGGGCCGATGCGGAAAAGCGCGCCCGCTTCCACCTGGTCATCCTGGCCATCGTGGCGCTGGTGATCGCGCTTACGCTGGTGGTCATCTTCCTTATGGCGTGGATCGGCATCCCCATCATGAGCTTCATGTACGGCGTCGATTTCGAGCAGTTCCGCGGCCTGAGCTACATCATGATCGCGGCGGGCGGCGTGACGGCCATCATCGACTTCCTGTACCAGGTGATCACCGTGCTACGCCGCCAGAAGTCGGTTATGAAGCTCTACCTCATAACCTTCGGCTTCTCGCTGTTCGTGCCCATCCTGCTCATCGACTTCACGGGCCTGCCCGGCGCCGTCATCGGATACCTCATCGTGATGACCATTCTGCTGGTGCTGCTGGTGTGGGAGTACATCAGCATCTGCATCGACCTTGCGAAGCATCCGGTTGATCCCGGCGATGCCCCTGGGTCGCAGGATCCCGTTGTGGAGATCGAGGCGACGCTGGTGGAAGAGCCCGCTTCGGGCAGGGGCGCGCATGCGCAGGGCCAGCGTCGTGGGGCGGAAGGCTCTGCTGCCGGCAGCTCGCGCAATGCAGCGGCAGGGCCTGTGCGCCGCAGTGCCGGGCCGTCCGGCGACGCCGAGCGTCCCCATCGGGATATCTAGCTGCCTGGCGATGGTCCTGACCGGGGCTTGCGAACCGGCCTGAAAGCGGGCAACGGGCAATTGGAAAATTTTTTCCAAAAAGGGGTTGACGGAACGGGTCGGCATACGTAATATACTGTCTCGCGCCTTTGGTAAAGGGTAACACCGCCGAGCAGAACGCTCGCTGAAGCAAGCAGCTCAATGGGGTGTCGTCTAATGGTAGGACAGCGGTTTCTGGTACCGTATGTGAGGGTTCGACTCCTTCCACCCCAGCCAATTTGCGCCTATGGCCTCGTCGTCTAGCGGTTAGGACGCCGCCCTCTCAAGGCGGAGATCGTCGGTTCGAATCCGATCGAGGCTACCAAACTTACAGCCCGCGGAAACGCGGGCTTTTTCTTTTCCGCGGAAGGCAGGCCGGCCGCCCCGCCTAGTCCTCAGAGACTCGTCTGCCCGCCTTGGCCGTGGCCTGGCAGGGCACCCGACCCCCGAGGGCGGTTCCGTGCGGCCTTCCCTAGCCGTTCGTCTGTTCACCGTGTGCGTGCCGTATGGGGTGGGTCTTTTATGAAAAACCCTGCCGCCTTGCCGGCTTCCCGTACGATTGACTCGTCTATCCCAGCTGCCCACCTTTGCGTGGGTAGTTTGCTGCAGGCCTCCGTTTGGTTTTCAGCGCGCCCGTTTGAAGAACATGACGAAAGGGAAGTGCATGTCGCCCGACATACTCATCGAAGCGCTTAAGGCCCTGCTTCTGGGCATCACCGAGGGCATTACGGAATGGCTGCCCATTTCCTCCACCGGCCATATGATCCTGGTGGACGAATTCGTGAAGCTCAACGTCAGCGACAAGTTCCTCGAGCTGTTCCTGGTGGTTATCCAGATCGGCTCCATCATGGCCGTTGTGGTCACCTTCTGGCACAAGCTGAACCCGGTTTCGCGCACGAAGGACGAAGTGGAGCGCAAGAAGACCTGGCGCATGTGGGGCATGGTGGTAATCGGCAGCATCCCCGCTGCGGTGCTGGGCCTGGCTCTGGACGACTGGGTGCACGACCGTTTCTACAACGCCTACTGCGTGGCGGCCATGCTCATCCTGTACGGCATCATCTTCATCGTGCTGGAGCACTTCAATCGCAAGCGCAAGCGGGCGGTTCTGGACCAGGCCGCCCAGCCCTTGGGCAAGCACGCACGTCCTATCGACATCGCCGATCCCGAAAGCGTGGACCATGCGCTGTTCCGCATCACCGATCCGTACGAGATGGACTGGAAAACCGCGCTCAAGATCGGCTTCTTCGAGGTCCTGGCCATCGTGCCGGGCACCAGCCGCTCGGGCGCAACCATCATCGGCGGCATGCTCTGCGGCTGCTCGCGCACGGCGGCGGCCGAGTTCACGTTCTTCCTTGCCATCCCGGTCATGTTCGGCTGGGGCATGGTGAAGGCCGTGAAGTTCTTCCTGGCCGGCATCGCCATGACCCAGGTGGAGATCGTGGTGCTGGTCGTGGGCATCGTTTCCGCCTTCGCCATGGGCATGATCGCCATCCGCTTCCTGATGGGTTACATCAAACAGAACGACTTCACGGTGTTCGGCGTGTACCGCATCTTCGTGGGCCTTGTTGTCCTGGGCTATTTCGGCACCAAAGCGGTGGGGCTTATCTAGCCCGATGGCCCTTATGTGGGGTATCCTTTCGGTATGAGCATGAAGCGCGAAAGACCCAAATGGAAAGAGCTCTCTGAGGAAGAGCGCGCCCATCTGCGCGAACGCACCAACAAGCTTATCTCCCGAGTCTGCAACTGTGCAGCGCTGGTCATCATCCTTATCGCCCTGGCCGCGTATGTGGTGGGGCAGGCCGACCTGTTCTTCGGGCAATTCGGCATCATGGTCGCAGTGGCGCTTTTGGCCATCGCAGCCATCAACGACCCTTCCCGCAAGTAAGCTACCTTCGTTTCGGCGCCGCGCATCTGCTTTGATATGCGGTTTGCCGGAAGGTCTATAAATCTGGCTTACAACATATTTGGATTTGTTATCATTGGTGGGCACTGTGCTTGAGTCGCGGTGCTTTTGGCGTACGAAAGGAATTCAAAATGCCAGAACAGAATGCAGCTTTCCAGGAGATCGAGAAGCACCGTGCCCAGATCGACGAGATCGACAAGAAGCTGGTCGCCCTGCTGAACGAGCGTGCTGGCCATTCGCTGGACATCCGCGCCCTCAAGCCCGATGCCCACATGGGCCTGTACGACCCCAAGCGCGAGGAAGAGATCTTCGCCCGCGTTTCCTCCTATAACGACGGCCCTCTGTATAACGAGAACCTCACGGAGATCTATCGCGGCATATTGAAAGTTATGAAAGAGGTACCCTCACGTGATTAAGCCCCTCTCCAGCATCCCCAACTACGGAACGCGCACCAACGAGATAACCATCTACGCCGGTCCGTGCTCCGTGGAATCGGAAGAGCAGTTCAACGAAGTAGCCGAGTGCATTGCCGGCTTGGGCCTTACCTGGATCCGCGGCGGCGCGTTCAAGCCCCGCACGAACCCCCATTCGTTCCAGGGCCTGGGCGAAGAGGGCCTGAAGATCATGAAGGCCGGTGCCGAGAAGTACGGTCTGAAGACGCTTACCGAGGTTATGGATTCGGCTCACTGCGAAATGGTGCATTCTTACGTGGACGGCCTGCAGATCGGCGCGCGCAACATGCAGAACTTCAGCCTTCTGAAGAACGTGGGTGCGGTTACCGCGCAGTCGCACAAGATGGTGCTTCTGAAGCGCGGCCTGGCCGGCAGCATCTCCGAGTGGCTTTCCGCTACCGAGTACCTTACTCTGGGCGGCAACGATAACATCGTCCTGTGCGAGCGCGGCCTGCGCACGTTCGAGACGGCGACGCGCTTCACGCTCGACATCTCTGCGGTGCCGGTGATCCATAAGCAGTCGATGTTCCCCATCTGCGTTGATGTTTCTCATCCTGCTGGCGTTCGCGACTTGGTGCCCCCGCTGGCCTATGCGGCCATCGCTGCCGGGTGCGACTCTATCATGATCGAGGTTCACCCGAACCCGGCAGAGGCGCTCTCCGACGGCCCGCAGCAGCTGACGCCTGCCCAGTTCACCGAGCTGGTAGCCCAGCTGCGCGAGATCGCTGCGGTGTTCGGCAAGAAGATCGTTTAGGGTTTCGACGTTCTACGAACGTCGAAACACACGCATTAAACGCAATGACGCTGCGCTTTTGGTTGCGCTGTTCTGTCGAACAGCGCAAGACTTATGAGGCGGAATGATGCTGCGCGGGGTTCTAACGGCACAGGGAAACCTCAAGGCCCAGGGCATGGCACGAAGGCCAATGCCCTGGGCCTTTCGCTTCCCCTGCACTCGCTAGAACCCCGCTCGCTGTTTCGTCCAACGATGTGGGTTAATTAATGTGCTTTCCGTTTTGGGTTCTCGGATTTACTGGCGTGTGCCCGGATTTTATTAACATCCTTCGGATGTTCGTCGGGGCGGTTGGAGGCTGAACTCACTGGACCGCGCTGATTTACTCGCATATGCCTGGACTTCAATAACGCCCTTTCGGGCGTTTTTTGTTTTGCGGGATGGTGGTTGGCGTGGGTGGGTATGTTGGGCACCCACGGCGCGTTGTGCTGTTGGCCGAATAATCGCAGTTCATCAGGCAATATCATGGTATGGTTGCCTATATCGCTCCAGCGAGAGGGGATCGATGGATTCTTCTGGAAACGCAAAAACGTATCTTGTCGCCGTGCTGGCGCCGGTATTTCTTGGTTTTGTGGTGCCGTGGGGCCTGCGGGTCAATCGGGAGGCTCGTAGCGCGGCGCAGCTTCAGTTCGATTCAGCTGCGATGGCTGTTAGTGTAGTCGTCGAGATCGCCCTCATAGTGCTGTTTGCGGCAGTCTTCGTTGTGTCTCTCCTCTATCTTGCAAAGCGGAACAATCCGCGAAAGCTGCTGACAGCGGCAAGCATCGTTTCGCTGATCTCGTTTGCTGCTTTTGCCGTGGGGCAATCCATCGCTGCCCAGCTATCGCCCGACGGCTGGCTTTACTACTCAGCGGTGCAGGCGCTAATACAGGTGTTTCCTGGCTTGATGGCTGTAGTGGGTTACGCAGCAGCCGCAATCGCCCAACCTCGCAGTGCTGAATAGGGGTTTTGAGGCTCGACGACCTGAGGGGCAGGAAATGAAAGGAGGGCCGGCGTCGACAACGCCACCGGCCCCCC
>CAVAFY010000029.1:0-22916 GCA_963588035.1 Alloprevotella sp.
CGCCAGAACAGCACCAACCTCTTCGCCCGCCTGAAGGCGAACCGCTAGCGCTTCCATACGGCACGGCGTCCCACGCAAGTCAGGCGATCGCACTGGTCAGACGGTTCTGCTTGGCCGATCCCCCACGCCACCAGCCCGCGAAGGGCCCTGGGGCCGGTGGGCGGCGAACGCCACTCTGAACACTCTTCCTGTTGGATTCGCCAACGCGAATCTTCTCCAGATGCATGAGGCAATGCAGCGCACGAAGGAACGGGGATCCCTGATCCGCGTTCCTGAGCAGCGGAATGGGTGGCTTGAGCCGCATGCCGGCCCCAGGGCCCTTCGCGGGCTTCCCGTTCGCCTACTTGAACAGCAGCACGCAGCCGATGACCGTCAGAAGGACGTAGGTGAACTTAACGAACTGCTGCTGGCTGATGCGCTTCTGGATAAGCCCACCCAGCCAGGTGGAAAGGATGAGCAGCGGGATGCATACCGCGAGCGTGAGCAGACCGTCGCCTTCCAGCCCGCCGCCGGCAACGCCGAACAGCGCATAGCCGCCGTTCAGGAACACCCAGGCCATGGTGGTGGTTGCGCGGAACTCGTCCTTGTCCTTCAGCTTCTGCAGCGCGTAGATGGCCAGGAACGACCCGCCGGAAACGAACATGCCCTGGATAAGGCCGGCTATTACCAGCAGCAGGAAGAGCGCCCATTCGGGAAGCAAGCGCTCCTTCTTGTTGAAGAACAGGCCGCGGATGGCGATGACCAGCACGGCAACGCCGTAGATCTTCGAAAGGATGCTGAGCGGCGCCACGGTGTTGATCCATGCGCCGATGGCCATGAATATGGTCATGACCACCAGTATCTTCACCAGCTCTTTCCACTTGCAGTGCTTGATGCTGGTGAACGCGATAAGGCAGCTGGCCAGGAAGCCCGTGCAGTTCAGGACCACGATGGATTCCGCATGGCCGATGGATATCATGCCCACCGGCATGACGAAGATGTTGCCCGCGAAGCCGGTTATGCCGTTGATCAGGTACGCGAAGAAGAACGTACCCCAAAACAGATACTTTTCCATGCGGCCCCCCTATCCCCTTGCGCGCTCCCCCAAGCGCACCTCAATACGGTGCGAACTCTACTCTTTGGAAGTGAAGAGTGCAATGAGCCTTTCGAAAATCGTTTTGCTCTGGGAAGAGTCGCTCTCGGCGCTGGAATCGGACGTGTTTTCCTCGGGTTCCTGGATACCCTCAACCACGTACACGAACTGCACCGCGTCGACGTCGGTGTTGCTGGGAACCACGTAGGAATGGGCCTTGAAGCCCTTGCCCAGCTTCTCGTCGATGGTGGCCTGCAGCTCGTCGATGATCTTCTGGTCCAGCCCGCTTACGCTGCTGGCCAAGGCCTGGGTTCCGCTGGAAAGGCTTGCCGCACCCTGGGCCAGCTGGCTGGTTGCGTCCGAGAGGCTGGTTGAGCCCTGCGCCAGCTGGGAGGCCCCGCTTTGCAGCTGGGCGGATGCGCCGGCCGCTTCGTCCGCGCCGGAAAGGTAGGCCGAAAGGCCGGTTGCGAATTCGCTGGCGCCGGAAGGCAGCGCCTGGGCCTGGCTGTTCAGCGAGTCGATGCCGCTGCCTAGCTCGGCGTAGGATTCCTCCACGCCCGTAAGCGCTTGGTACGCGCCGGCGGCCGATGCCGACTTCGCCATGGCCTGGGCCGCGGAGTCCATCTGGGCAATGGCAACGGAAACCGCCTGCAGGTTTTCGGGCGTCGGGTCGGCCTGATAGGTTGCCATGGCCACCTGCACCTGCCTTGCCGCCGCGGCGTAGGCGGCTTGGTCGGCCTGGGCCTGCTGCGCGCCGGATGCCTGCTGGGCCGCCGCCGATTCCAACCCCGCCTGGAACTGGCTGCTTCCCTGCTGCGTTTGTGCGATGCCCTGCGCCAAGGCAGAAATGCCCTGGCTGAGCTGCTGCCAACCGGAGGAAACCTCGCCGCCGGCCGCAGAAAGCTGGCCCAAGCCCGATGCCGCCTGGTCGATGCCGCTGGAAAGGGCCTGCGCGCCATCGGCCACGCTGCCGGCACCGCTGGAAACCTGGCCGGCTCCGCTCGAAAGCGTTTCCGCCCCGCTGTTCAGCTGGGACGTTGCGTTCTCGAGCTGGGTGGTTTTATCCGCGAGTTGGGAGGTGTCCTGGCTGGCCAGGTCGATTGCCATCGAAAGCGGCATGCCGGCTATCTGCCAGCCGTCGTAGCTGAAGTCCTTCGCGGTGCCCGTGATCTCGAACGTCTGCGATTCGCCGGGGAGCACCAGGCAGCTCACCACCTGTTTGCCGCCCGAGCGCGCAACCGTGGCGCTGCCCGCGTCGGTGATGGAAAACGATTCTTCAGCGAAGGTGCCCTGCGCCTGCAGCAGGTAACTCTCGGCGAAGTCGGAAACGGCGGCATCGTCGGTGAGCGCCTGCACGTCGAGCACCACCTTCAGCTGGCCGTTCGCCCCCGAAAGCTGGGAGGGCTGTTTCTCCTCGCCGTCCAAGTAGTACTTGATGCTGATGCTCCAGGGCAGCGCGCGGGACGCGTCCATATCGCCCTGGTAGTAGAAGGGCGTGCCGGCCGTTACGGTTGCCTGCACGCTTCCGCCTTCCTGCGCAAGCGCCTGGGTGGTGGAAAGGTTCTGCACCGCGGTGTAGTCGGCGGGGTCGGTCACCGTGCCGTCGGCGCTTTGCTCGAAGACGTTCACCACGTAGATGCCCTCGGTTTCGCCGTTGGGCGCGGCCTTGGCATACACCACTTCGTCCTTGGCGCCGTCTTGGACGGCATAGGCGCTGGCGGGCGCAACGGCGGGAAGCATGAGTCCCGCTGCCAGGATGAAGGCAACGGCGGCGCGGGCAGCGGGCTTCGAAAGCAATTGGGCATTCATGGCAATCTCCTTAGGCGAATCGGCGGGGCCGATGTGGTTGGATTCTTTCCCAGTGCGGGCGGCGCGGCTATTCACGGCACACCTTCAATCCCCAGGTGGTGCGGCAGATGATGCCGTCGAAGGTCTTGAACAGCCACGGCAGGAACACGAACATCATCAGCATGGCGAAGAACGCGCCGCGTCCCACCAGCACGCCCAGCTGGCTGATCACGCCGTTCGACGCGATGAGCCACACCGCAATGCCCGCGAACATGAGGATGCTCGACGAGGTGAGGATGGTGACGCCCGCGTGCTTCACGGCGGAACGGGCCGCTTCGCCCGGCAGGTACTGCTGGCGCCGGTCGAAGTACTCGCGGGCGTAGATGATGGCGTAGTCCACCGCCGCGCCCAGCTGGACGGCGTCGATGACCAGGTACCCGATGTAGTTCAGGCGCTCGCCCAGGAAGTAGGGAATGGCCAGGTTCATCCAGATGGACACCTCGATGGCGATGAGGATCAAGAACGGCAGCGATATGCTGCGGAACATCACGGCCAGCACCAGGCCCACCGCCAGCATGCTGAACAGCTTCACGTTGGCCGAGTCCTCGTGGCACACCTGCTTCAGGTCGTACGTGGAAACCGAGTTGCCCACCAGGCGGTAGCTGTCGCCGTAGTGATCCTGGCAGGTTCCGCGCACCGTTTCCACCATCTGGAAGGCGGCGTCCGACCCCTCGGAAACGTCGAGCGTGACCACCAGGCGCGACCACCCGTTCGAAACCACCTGCGAAAGCGTGCTCTCGGGCACCACCGAGGTGGGCAGCGCGCGGCCTACAACGGTGATGTACGAGGTAACGCCGGTCACGTGCGGCGTGGCCTTCAGCGCATCAAGCAGCGCCTGCTCGTTGGCCCACTGGCCTTCCGGCACCATCACCACCCAGGTCTGCGATTCGCCGAACGCCTCGTTCACGTGCGCCGATTCCTGCCCAAGCTGGCTTTCGGGCGTGTTGAAGTCGGACGACCCGTACTGAAAATCGGTGCGGCCTTCGGCCAGGTACGCCGGCACGGCAACCAGCACCACCACAACGGCCATGGGCACCATCAGCTTCTGGCACACCTTCGCGAACCGGTCGAACGGGGGAACAAGGTAGGTGTGCTTGGTGCAGTCGAGCAGGCGAAGGCTCTGCAGTATCAGGCACGGCATGAGGAACATCACCGTGAAGAACGAGAACACGATGCCCTTCGCCAGCACGACGCCCATGTCCACGCCGATGCCGAAGCGCATCACCGTAAGCGAGAGGAAGCCGAAGAACGTCACCGCCGCACTGGAGAGCACTACCGAGAAGCCGCGCTGCATGGCGTGCGCCATGGCCACCTCGGGGTCGGCGAATTCGCGCTGGCAGCGGCGGAACGTGTGCAGCAGCACAATGGCGTAGTCCATGGAAACGGCCAGCTGCAGGATGGCGCCGCATATCTGGCTTACGAAGCTGATCTGCCCCATTACCAGGTTGGTGCCCATGTTCAGCACGATGGCCACGCCGATGACGGAAAGGAATATCACCGGCTCGAACCACGAATGCGAGGTTATCAGCAGGATGAGGGTGATGATGATCACGCCCATCACCAGGATGAGCGCCACTTCCCGGGAAGTGGATTGCTGGGCGCTTGCCGTGGACACCGCCTCGCCCTCGAGCGAGACCTGGGAGGCGCCGGTTTCCTCGCACGCCTGGCGGATAAGAGGCACCGCCTGCTTGCCCTTGCCCGATTCGACGGCCACCTGGAACAGGTAGCCGTCCTCGGTTTTCCAGTTGGCCACGGTTTCGGCGTCTTGCAGGGCCGACGGGATATGCGTGTCCACCGCGGTACCCAGCCACATCACCTCGCTCACGCCGTCGATTTCGGCCAGAGCCTGCGAAAGGGCGTCGGCGGAGGCCAGGTCGATGCCCTCCACATAGGCGCGGGCGTTCGGGAGCGAGCTGCCGAACGCGTCCTTCATGTCGTCGAGGGCCACCACCGAGTCTGCGTCTTTGGGCAGGTAGTCGGTCATGGAGTAGTTGACCTTCACCTGGGGAATGCACACCGCGCACGCAAGGGCAACAAGGACAAAGCCTATGGATACCGCTTTACGATGGCGAAGAAACGCCTCGCAGAACTTGAGCATATGCGCATTCCCTTCGTTTGGTTGTTGCGGGCCCGGCGGGTGGGCTGGGGTGGCGTTGCCGTGGCCCCACCCGGCGTGCGTGCCGCCGGCCGTTCGAGCTGGGCTGGGGCGGGCGCGGCCGTCGGCGGCGGCTTGGGGCCGGGGGCCCACCCGGCGTGCGTGTCGCTGGGCGGGTCGGCCTGCCAGCACCACCCCCGGCGACGGCCTTGGCTGGCCCGCCCATCGGCACCACCCCGGCGACGGCCCCGGCACCGTTCCGCATTCCGTTCGAGCCCGGTTGTTTTTCGTCAGGTGTCGTTTAACATACAAGTATCGAAGAATTCCGCTTCGGGGCAATACGCAATATGGCGGCCCTCTGTCGGATATTCGACACTTAAAGGAAATCCGTTGGGGATTGGGAGCCTTATGGGGAAACCTGCCTACACCGACTGGCCGGCCAGCACCACCGTGGGCCTGGACCGCCGCACGCGGCGCACGCGCGAAGCACTGCTCCGCGCGCTTCTGGAGCTGCTGCAGGAAAAGCCGCTGAACAGCATCACGGTAACCGAGCTCACTGACCGCGCCGACGTGAACCGCGCCACGTTCTACACCCACTACCAGGACATATTCGACATGTTCGACCACCTGGAAAGCGACCTTACCCAAACCTGCCGCAACATGGTGGAAGCGCATGGGGAAGAGATCGCGCAAGGGGACTACGACGGGCTGATAGCCGACGTATACCAGTTCTTCGCCGACAACGAGAGCCTGTTCGACATCGTGTTCTCGGACACCAACGACGGCGCGTTCTTCTCGTCCCTCATCGAGGTGATCCGCGAGGCCTGCACCAAGAACGCAGGAGTGCACGACACCGTGGTTGACCAGCTGAAACGCAAGGGCCTTCCCGCCAGCAGTGCGAAGGAGGCCTGCGACACCGTGTGCCAGTACCAGTTCTATTACATCGCGGGCGGCGTGGTGAGCATCCTGCGCAAATGGATGCACAGCGGGCGGAAGGAAAGCGTGGCACAGATGACGATGCTCACCAGCCTGTGCATCAAGAGCCTGAACCCCACCGGCAACTTCCAGTACGCGGTAGACGCAGCGCGCGGCTTCGTGGAGCCGCGGGAAGAGAGCGCGGGGCAGGGTTAGGCTCGCAGGCGGCGGGCGCTGGGCGGCGGAGCCGGGCTGGCGTTGGGTTGGCGGCTGGTGTTGGGTTGGCGGTACGTTGCTAGGTCGCAGGCCGACGGCGAGCGGGCCTGACAGCGACGGCGGCACCGGCCGGCTCCAATCCCGCGGGCGGCACCAGGCAGAGTGTGCTCATGCGCCGCAGAAACGGGCGGCCCGCCAACTCTCCCGCTACACTGAAGTCAACGGCGTTCGCGCAGAAGCGCGAACGGGACGAAAGGACAGTATTATGAAGAACCATAAATTCTGGGCATACGCAGGTCTTTTCTGCATGTGCATGGCAGTTTTCACCGGTACCAAGAAGCTCGGTAAATAATGGGCAACACCGCTCTTGGCGCCGCTCTGGCGCAAACCTTCGCCAGCGACGACGTGCTGCGCGACGAGCCCATGCGCAAGCACACCACCTTCCGCTGCGGCGGCCCGGCCGACTACCTGGTGCGCGCCGCCGATGCCGCCGACATCACCAGCGCCATTTCCGCCGCAAAGGATGCGGGCGAGCCTTGGTGGATCATCGGTTGCGGCAGCGACCTGCTGGTTTCCGACAGCGGCCTGCGCGGCGTGGTGGTAGAGGTGGGCCAGCGCATGGCCGGCATCGCCATCGACGGCACCACCGTGCGCGCACAAGCCGGCGCCACCAACGAAGCCGTTGCGCAGGCGGCGCTTGAGGCCGGCCTTACCGGCTACGAGTTCGCCAGCGGGATCCCCGGCTCCATCGGCGGGGCGGCCATCATGAACGCCGGCGCCTACGAGGGAGAATTCAAGGACGTCGCCGTTAGCGTAACCTGCCTTTTCCCCGACGGATCGGTTCGCGAGGTCCCCGCAAGCGAAGCAGACTGGAGCTATCGCCACAGCATGATGAGCGATGCAGGCCTTATCGTGCTGGCCGCCACCTTGCAGCTGCAGCCCGGGAACCAGGACGACATCCGCGCTAAGATGGCCGACTTGGAGCAGCGGCGCTCGTCGAAGCAGCCGCTGGAAATGGCCAGCGCCGGCAGCACCTTCAAGCGCCCCGAGGGGTATTTCGCCGGCAAGCTGATACAGGATGCCGGCATGCAGGGTCATTCCGTGGGCGATGCCCAGGTTTCCACCAAGCACGCCGGCTTCGTGGTGAACACCGGCAATGCGTCCGCCGCCGATGTGCTGCAGGTTATCCGCGATGTGCAGGCAGCCGTGAAGCAGCAGTTCGGCGTGGAGTTGGAAACCGAAGTGCGCATGTGGGGGTTCTAGGCCCTAGGCTTTCGCCCAGACAGCCCGCCGCCCTTATTCGAACGGCCCTCCCCGCCGGGGCAGCGCGCCCTCGCTCCGGAAACCGCGCAACCGCGCCCCAGAGCCATGGGGCCGGTGGCCACACAACCGCCCCAGACCTGCAGGGTCGGCGGACATAGCCCGATAGCCCCAACACCGCGGGGCAGCCAACGACGGCCATCAGCACTTGGAAGCGGGGTGAAGCGCAGCCAACTCCATCAGAACGCAAAGCGGCGACCAAGCCCGAAAGGCCTGGTCGCCGCTTGTTTTTGGTGCGCTAGATGCCGCAGATTGCTGCAGCGCCCACGGATTAATGCGATTGGCGCAGTTCAGCTCGCAACATGTAGGCCATGTAGAACGCGATGGCGGAAAGGGCGCCGAATATCGCAACCCAGGCGATGGTCCCCTGGAAAAGCGAGAAGAGCGCAACGATCAAGGCCAGCACGGCCGCAACCAGCATCATCACGCAGGCAACCTTCCTGCCCGGGACGTACTTGAGCTCTTCCACCTGAGCGTTCTTCTTGGATTTGCCGTTCTTCTTCGCCATGGGTTCCTCGATTTCAACCATGCGGCTTGCGTTCTGTTGCGCGTTTTCGCCAACTGCCGGCCAAGGTGGCCAGCAAGCTGCCGCGCAACACGAAGGCCGCCGCTGAATGTTTCACGAACCCATGCTATCCAGCGAACGTTTCCAGAATGCTACAAGCGTGTATCCCAACGATGACGCAGGCGGAATGCGCGGCTCGAATCTTCATCACCCGCACAACAAGCAAGATGGAGCCAAACGGCGTTGAGCCTCACGCGCACCCGAACGACGCCCGCCCCTCTTGCGGCACCCGAGCGCAATCGAGCCAGCTCAGGCACCTAAACCAGGACTAGTGCCAGGGCTGATCGAACTTCGGGGTAAGGCTGCCGTCTTCGGGACGGTTGAACAGCGTTTCCTCGCCGCATTCCTGGCAGGTTCCCACCAGCACCTTTCGCGGCATGAACGTGAGCACGATGTAGGCAACCGCGAACGCGATGGAGAAGTACGGCATCACGAACGCGATACCGATAACGACGGCGGCAACGATGACGTGCACGTACCATTTGCTGGGCACGCGACGGCGGGTTGCCTCGTACTTGAAATTGGTGCTGCCGCAATAAGGGCACGTGATCTGGGGCTCTTTCTTCTTCTGCTTGTTGGGATTGGACTTCTGGTTCTTCTTTTTGGAGCTCATCGATCTTCCCCTCTTACCCCTATCAAGGCCAAGGCGCCAACGCCCCGGCCGCATCCCAAGGCGCATTCGGCGCCCCAGGCTCAATTCCTCGCATTAAGCATACCATCCAGCGCTTGGGCGAACGTCCATCCGTTCGCGTCCAACCCATAGCGAAAAGCAACCGAAACGGGCTTTCCTCAATAGGGACAATATCCCCGGATTCATATTCCCCGGAAATGGATTCATAGTTTTTCGATGTTTCGAGCTTATAACTAACCGAAAGTTCTCGCCTTGAAACCCGTAATTCCAGGCTACATAGCTTTAGGCTATCGCTTTCCCATTCATATCGAATAGGTAGCACAATTCTCGAACACGTTCGGTTTTTTCGGGTGGGGTTAGTATTCACAACGTTTTGCACCGCAGCGCAAAGCACAGCTCTTCAAATCCAAAGCGTCATATGCAGACGAGCAATCAGGGAGGCTCCTCGAAGGGGATGCCGTTTTGCCTTTGAAGCCGAGCCCTCAACGCCGAGCCACCAACGATTGGAGAAGAATTGTCCGCTGCAGCAGAGAAAGCCAAGCGATACGGTTTCGCCCTGGCAACCGTGTACATGTGCTATTTCACGTACGGCATCCAGGCCCTTATCCTGAGCCAGAACAAAGTCAACTTCTACACCCAGTGGGGCATCACCGATCCCACGCAGGGTTCCGCCGCCGTTTCCATGGCCATCGCCTGGATGGGCTTCGGCAAACTGGTGAGCGTGTGGATCGGCGGTGAGTTCTCCGACCGCATCGGCCGCAAGAAGTTCGCCGTGGCCGGCGCCATCGCCTACATCATCTGCTTCACGCTGATGCTCGTGGTTACCGACGCCACCATGTGCTACGTTGCCGCGTTCCTTTCCGGCGCCGCCACCTCGGGTTTCTGGGACGCCGCGCTCTACCCCGCCGCGCAGGAGGCCGAACCCAAGTACGCAGCTTCCGGCGTTATCGGCATCAAGGCCGCCGTTTCGGTCATGGGCGTGATCTACCCCATCTTCGTGGCCTGGTTCAGCGGCCCGGAGATCTGGCACGTGAACATCTACCTGCCCATCGTGCTTTCGGTGGTATGCCTGATCATGACCATCATCACGCCGTTCCGCTATGACGACGAGCGCGCCACCAAGGCCGAAGGCGACGGCGGCATGGACGAAGCGCAGGCCGAGATCCAGGCCGCGAAGGACGCCATGCTGAAGAAGCCCGGCGCGCTGGTGCAGGTGTTCACCCTGCTCATGGCCTTCATCTGCATGTTCATCATGTACGGCGCGCAGCAGTACACCAAGGCGTTCGGCATGGCCAACCTGGGGCTGGACGAGATGGGCGGCGCGGCACTTGCTTCCATCTACACCGTCGGGTCCATCACGGCCGTGTTCTTCTGGGCGGTGATGATGGGCAAGCTGCGCTGGAACCCGCTGAAGGTGCTGCTCATCGACTTCGCGTTCTCCACCCTGGCGCTGGCATTGGTGCTGGTGGTTCCCAACGTCGCCATCGTGTACGTGGCCATCGCGCTGCTGGGCTTCTTCGCCGCCGGCGGTGCGCTGCAGACCGGCCTGGTGGTTCGCCAGAACTACTGCCCCGGCCCGAAGGGTCGCAACACCGGAATGTACATGACGTTCATGGGCGTGGGCGCAACGTTCTTGCCGTTCATCGTGAGCGCCATGACGTCCGCCATGGGCGAGACCGGCGCGCTGTACACCATGATGGGCCTGCTGCTTGCCGCATCCGTTATCGGCCTGCTGTTCTGCGTCTACCTGGCCGGACAGTCCAAGAAGCTCTTCGGCTGCTCCATCAACCGCAAGATGGACTAGCGGCTGCGGTCTGGCCGACGAGGGCGACCGCCAGACCGCGCGCTACGCCAAGGCCGGACGACAGATTCGCCGCGCCAACAGCCGCGCCCGGCCCGAGTCCACACACTAAAGGGGAGGGATCGGAAAGCCCGGTTCCTCCCCTTTGCTTTGCGGGGGCTCTCCCCATCACCCGCCCCTCATTCACCGCCAAGTCCGCGACAGCCCAGCCCTATTCCCTCGATGGATCGAACGGCCGCCGAGCATCCCGCTGCTGATACGACCCCGGCCGTCCAACTCAGCGACCATCCCGTTCGCTAACCGCCTCACCCCTCGCCACCGAGCCCGCAACAGCCGTACCGCGGTTCGCCAACCGTCGGGCCTACGCCGGCCAGCCATCCCGTGCCGCCGACAAGCCCAAGCTGTCGCCGAAGTCCGCACTGACGACGCAGCTCTAAGCGTCAAACCCAGCGGCTGTCCCGCCCAGCAGCCTCCTCACCCCTCGTCCCCCGCCTCTCGTCGCCCAGGTTCCTCGCACCTCGCCCCTTGTCCCTCGCCACCGAGCCCCGCGGCCGGTGGCGCGTGGCGAAAAACGGCTACTTTGCGCGCTCGCGCAGAAATAGGCCCCCTACTTGGCGAAATCCTCCTATAATGCGCGCCAGGACAGCGATGTTTCGCCGTTTAGCGCGCAAAGTAGGAACATCTCGCCAGTTCAGCGTGTCGGAGCGCGCATTTTAGACCTATCTTGCCAACTAGGCGGCGTTTTCTGACGCTGGCGTACAAAGTAGGCGATTCTCGCCACGGGCAAGGCGCCAAAGCGCCCATGACGCAGCGAGCACAGCGCCGAACCGCCCATGCCCCATCGGGGCCACCCTCTGGGAAGCTGGCGGGCGCGGAGCTCGTGGGCGGCCCAGGTTATGCGGAAGGCGCTCAGGGCGTTGTCCAACGCGCTTGCGCACACGGCGCCGGGGACGCCGCGCAACTCGCTCTTCAGCCAAAACCGCCCGCAGTCCACTCTTCGGCCGAAGCCGCCCGCACAACGCTCCGTGCTTTTCGCATTGCTTTCGCAACTTTTTCGCAAGCGCTTCCCATCCGTTTCGCATATCCCCAATACGATTGCCTCATGGCTTTTTTCTTGGGATACAACACAGCGCTCGCCTGCCTGCGCCAGGTCCGCGAAACGGACGAACTGAAGCTCACTAGAGCCATGCCGAAGCCGAAGACCATCCCCGACGCCAAGCTCTTCCACAGCTCGATCAACACCCTGCCGCCGCGTTTCGCAGAGGCAATCGTTCGCAACGACATCATCTTTGTTGCTCCCGATGCGGGTTCACGATGCCGCTCTCAAAACATGGGCTCTCGGGTATTCAGCCTTCCCGCAAATCAGCGCTGCTTCCTCAAGTTGGGGAGCGGGCTCTTCATCGCATCCCCCGAGCTTTGCTTCGCGCAGCTGGCGAAGGACGCCGAACCTATCGAGCTGATGAGACTCGGGTTCGAGCTCTGCGGGTCGTACTCCCTCGATCCATCGCAAGACCACGGCTTCCACAGCCGGGAGCCCCTAGCCACAAGTGAGTCAATAGCCAAGATGCTAGGTGCTTTGCCGAGGAACTGTCCGAAGACGGCCCGCAAGGCAACCTGCTTCATACGGAACGGATCGGCGTCCCCGATGGAAACCTACCTGGCTCTTATGCTTGGGCTGCCGGCATCCTTTGGCGGATACGGCCTTGGCATGCCTCTCATGAACGCCGAAGTCAGCATCGCGGAAAGCCAAGCACAACGGAAGAACCATCTTCGTTACCATTGCGACCTCTATTGGCCCGATCAGCGCGTTGCCCTCGAATACAACAGCCGCGAATTCCATTTGAACGAGAAAGCAGCCGAACGCGATGCCTCACGCGTAAACGACCTTCTGGGATCTGGGATTATGACCGTCGCCATCACCCGCAGGCACATTGCCGACCAGGCAAAGATGGACGTCGTCGCAAAATCACTCGCCTCCCTGATGGGCAAGCGCATCAGAACCACTTATGCGGACATCGACGAACGTCGCGCCAAGCTGCGCAAACAGCTTTTCGCGAAGGACCCATGGACATAGAACCGCTGCGCCGTCCGGACATCTGTTTCGCCTAGCTCGAAACCACGCGTTGCCCAAGGCCAACCAACAGCTTCGCCTGGCTCGAAGCCGCGCTGGCTTCGGTCGCGCTGGGCTACGGTCGACTGGCAGCTTCACATAGCTCTCGGCCGCACCCGACCACGGCCGAAGCCGACCGGCAGCCGCACATTAAAGGAGAGGGATCGGAAAGCCCAGTTCCTCCCCCGCCGACCCTCGTTCGCCGCCAAACCCGCGCCGACCCAGTCCTATTCCCTCGATGGACCAAACGACCGCCGAACATCCCGCTGCCGATACGACCCCGGGCCGTCCAACTCGGCGACCATCCCGTTCGTCAGCCACCTCACCCCTCGCCGCAAAGCCCCGCGGCCGGTGGCGCGTGGCGAAAAACGGCTACTTTGCGCGCTCGCGCAGAAATAGGCCCCCTACCTGGCGAAATCCTCTTATAATGCGCGCCAGGACAGCGATGTTTCGCCGTTTAGCGCGCAAAGTAGGAGCATTTCGCCAGTTCAGCGTGTCGGAGCGCGCATTTTAGTCTTATCTTGCCAAGTAGGCGACATTTTCTGACGCTGGCGTACAAAGTAGTCAATTCTCGCCACCGGCACGGCGCCAAGCCGCCCATTCCGCAGCGGTAGACGCGCCCACGCTCACGGCGCACAGCCCCCAGGCAAGGTGCCACGCCGCCCATGCCGTAGCGGGGTTACCCTTCGGCAAGCTGGTGGGCGCGGAGTTCGTGGGCGGCCCAGGTTATGCGGAGGGTATTCAGGGCGTTGTCCAGGGTGCTGGTGCACACGGCGCCGGGGACGCCGCGCAGTTCGTCCACGATGTCTTGGATCTGGCCGTTGCCCGGGAAGCTCTCAACCGGCGGGCAGAGCTCTTCCACCACCAGCTCGGCTTCCTTGCGCACGCCGCCCATCACGCCCTCGTGGGCAACGGCCTCAGGGTCGGCCAGCGTTTCGATGCGGATAGGGGCCGCGTTGTCGTAGTACGAGAACTCGGCGCTGCCCTTGTCTCCATATATAAGGAAGCGGTCGATGGCCTTGTACGTGGCATAGCACCAGATGCCCGACACCATCACGTGGCTCTCGGTTTCGCCGGAAAGGGCCACCGTGTCTTCACCCGGATAGCAGCCGGTTCGGTTGTCCACCTGCAGGCTGAAGTCGGCGATGGGCCCGCCCGCCAAAAACGCGATGAGGTCGAGCATGTGGGCATCGCCCTCGAAGAAGTGGCTTCCGCCGGAAACCTCGGGGCGCACGCGCCACGGCTTCTGGCTTTCGGGCAGGCGCTCTTCGGCGGTTTGGCGCTGCGTGCGGATAACCTGGATGCCGCGCACGGTGCCGATCTTCCCGCTCTGCAGCAGGTGCTTCAGCTCGCGGTAACGCGGCATGCCCCGGCGATAGTGCGCAACGAAGCAGCGCTTGCCCGCCGCCTCGAACGCCGCCTTTATCTGCTGCGCCTCGTCCCAGGTGAGGGCAATGGGCTTTTCCAGGTAGCAGTCCTTGCCGGCATTCGCCACGGCGATGGCATGCTCCTTGTGGCAGTTGGGCGTGGTGGCAACGTAGACGATGTCGATGCTCGGGTCGGCGAGCAGCTCGTCGAGCGAATCGAACGCGCGGCCGTGCCCATGGCGCGCGCACCAATCGACAGCCTTCTGCTTCGTGCGGTTCCAAATGCCCGCGAGCTCGGAATGGTTGGCCAGGTACAACCCCGGCCCGTTCTTCGTCTCGACCACGTCCCCGCAGCCGATAACGCCCCAACGCACAACGTCTTTTTCCTGCATAGCAGCCCCTTCCCCTAGAACCGCGCGCGCTGTTCCCCAACAGATTCCGCACGCGGCAATGTGCCTGCTGAACCGAGAGTTCAACCTCGGCAAAACTACCGTAATTGTAGCGCCAGCTCATGCGGGGAAGGGCTACCCGCGCTGGGAAAAGCGGGCGAAGAAACCGAGATCGGGCCATGAAGGCCGCCGGAGCAAGGCGCGAACCATGGTGGCCACCGGGGTGAGGGAAAGAGCGGGGCACCGCATTGAAGCCCCGCATATGGCGGGCGCAACGGGACGGGCGGCAGGGTGAGGAAAAGGGCGGGTCACTGCAGTAAAAGCTCCGGCACACGATGGGCGCGGCGGGCGCGATGGAAGCGTTGGGCCCGCGAGGGGAAGAGCCCTACCCTTCCGCCAGGAAGTCGTAGGCGTACTGCGCCGCCACCAGCGAGCCGCCGATGAGCACGCCCTCGTCCACCGTGTAGTAGCAGCTGTGCTGCGGGAAGCTTGCGCCCACCTCCGGGTTGCGCGTGCCCACGAACGCCAACGCGCCCGGCGCGAAGGCCAGGTACTCCGAGAAATCTTCCCCGGAAAGCGTGCCCTCGTAATGGGAAAGCGCCTGCCTACCCAGCACTTTCGCAACCGAGGCCTGCGCCCGCGCCGCACACGCGGCATCGTTCACCAAGCACGAGTTGCCGAACTCCCAGGTGAACTCCGCGCTGGCGCCGAACGACGCAGCCGCTTCCTCCACGATATGCGCCATGCGTTCCTGCAGGTACGCGCGCACTTCCGGCGTGAACGAGCGCACCGTGCCCGTAAGGTAGGCGCTTCCCGCCATCACGTTGCGGGCCGTACCCGCGTGGAATTCGCCCACGGTGACCACCGCCGGATCGAACGGCGAAACATCGCGGCTCACCACCACTTGCAGCGCCTCGACGATGGCGGCGCCCACCACCACCGCGTCGATGCCCTTGTGCGGCATGGCCCCGTGCGCGCTGGACCCCGAGATGTCCACACGGAACCAATCGCAGTTCGCCATGCGGGGGCCGGGCTCCACGGAAACGGTGCCGGCGTCCACTTCGCTCCAAATGTGGGAGGCGAAGATGGTGTCCACGCCTTCCAGCGCCCCGGCCTCAATCATCTTGCGGGAGCCGATGGAGATCTCTTCCGCCGGCTGGAAGATGATGCGCACCTCGCCGCGCAGCTGCGGGCGGATGGCAAGCAGCAGGCGAACGGCTCCCAGCATCATGGCCATATGGCAATCGTGCCCGCAGGCGTGCATAACGCCCTGGTTCTGAGAAGCGAATGGCGCGCCCGTCTGCTCCTGAACGGGCAGGGCGTCGATGTCGGCACGCAGGGCGATGCGCCGACGCGGGTTGCCCTGCGCATCATAGGCATCGGGCGATGTACCGCGGATGGTGGCGATGACGCCGGTTTCGGCAACCATGCGGTACTCGATGCCCAAAGCATCCAGCTCGGCAGCGAGCTCCTTGGCCGTGCCGAACTCCTGCCCGCTCAGCTCGGGGTGGGCATGGAAGCGCCGGCGCCTCTCGATGATGTACGGCTCGATTTCTGCTGCCCAAAGTTTCAGTTGAGCCGTTACCGCGCTATCGCCAGCCGCCGTCGCACCGCACGCCGCTGCCACATCTTCGCCGGCCACCACGGCGCCGCCGATCCCCGCTGCCGCAACTTCGTCCGCTACCGTATCTTCGCCCGTTGCCGTCGCGCCCGCCAAATCGCGCCCTTGCCCACCGGTCATGCCAGCCGCCTTTCACCTTGCGACCTTATTCGTCCCCCTGATTATGCGCGAACAGCCCTACCTGCGCATTTATTGGGAGATTCGATCCATGGGAATCGAAGAATACAAGCACAAACTTTAAAAAAAGATTACAATTCTGAACGTATTGTCGTTTAGCGGTTGAAACCTGTTCTCGAGTGGGTTCACGCCGCACGAGCGAAAGGCGCATCATCCCCATGATGAAGCGAACCAAGATCATCTGCACCCTGGGTCCCGCCGTGGATTCAGAGTCAGCATTGAAGAACCTGGTTATGGCAGGCATGGACGTTGCCCGCTGCAACTTCTCGCACGGCTCCCACGCCGAGCACAAGGCCCGCATGGACCGCCTGAAGAAGGTCCGCCGCGAGCTGGACGCCCCCGTGGCAATCATGCTCGATACCAAGGGGCCTTCCATCCGCACCGGCAAGCTCGAAGGCGGCCAGCCCGTGCTCCTGCGCGCCGGCGACAACTTCTTCCTTACCGAAGAAGAGGTGCTGGGCACTTCCCGCCGCGTCACCCAAACCTGCAAGGGCCTGCATAAGTATGTACAGCCCGGCACCATCATCCTGGTGGACGACGGCCTTATCGAGCTGGCCGTGGACCGCGTCGACGGAACCGAGGTGCAGTGCACGGTACAGAACTCCGGCATGCTCGGCGAGTGCAAGCAGATAAACCTGCCCAACACCGAAGTGCCCCTGCCCGTCATGACCGACCAGGACAAGGAAGACCTGCTGTTCGGCATCCAGCAGGAGGTCGATTTCGTTGCCGCCTCGTTCGTGCGCAGCGGCAACGACGTGAAGGCCATCCGCCAGTTCCTTATCGAGAACGGCGGCAGCGCCATCCGCATCGTGGCAAAGATCGAGAACGCCGATGCGGTGCAGAACATCGACAACATCATCGAGGCATCCGACGCCGTGATGGTTGCCCGCGGCGACCTGGGCGTAGAGGTTCCCTCGAACCAGGTGCCCCACCTTCAGAAGAAGATCATCAAGGCGTGCAACCGCGCCTACCGCCCCGCCATCTGCGCCACGCAGATGCTGGATTCCATGATCCGCAACCCGCGCCCCACCCGCGCCGAGGTTGCCGACGTGGCCAACGCCATCTACGACGGCGCCGACGCCGTTACCCTTTCGGGCGAAACCGCCATCGGCATGTACGCCGTGCCCGCAGTGCAGACCATGGCGCGCATCGCCGAGGCAAGCGAGCCCTACCTGTATGCGGAAGGGTCCATCCCCAACCGCGCCGACAAGCAGACCAGCATTTCCGCCGTTGTGGGCCTTGCCGCCGCAACCACGGCCGAAAGCGTGGGGGCCTGCTGCGTGGTAACGCCCACCATGACCGGGCGCACCGCGCGCTTGGTTTCCAACTACCGCCCCAACGTGCCCATCTACGCCGTAACCACCACCGAAGCATACCGCCGTTCCCTGCAGCTGAACTGGGGCGTTACCCCGATTATGGGCAAAGTGGTGGGCGATGCGTCCTTCATCCTGGAGCAGGCGTGCAGCGTGGTTAAGACGAAGGGCTTCGTGAACGACGGCGACATCTGCGTGGTAACCCTGGGCGACCGCACCACGTCCCCGCAGGCCGGCGGCAGCACGCACCTGGCGTCCTTCGACCCCTCGGCGCCCAGCCCGCGCCCCACCAACGTGATGCAGGTTGTGCAAATCGGCGTCGATACGGAGGTTGATCGCTAATGGAAATCAAGACCAACTGCTACGCCGCCGTCGACATCGGCGCATCTTCCGGCCGCGTCGTCGTGGGCGAGGTGGCCGAAGACGGAACCATCCAGCTTACCGAGATCCACCGCTTCGACAACATCCAGAAGCGATCCGACGGCCACGACTGCTGGGATGTGGACATGCTGTTCCGCGAAACGGTAGCCGGCCTGGCCAAATGCAAGGAAGCCGGCTTCGCGCCGAAGACCGTGGGCATCGACACCTGGGCCGTCGACTTCGTCCTGTTGGATGAAAACGACCAGGTCCTGGGCGATGCCGTGGCCTACCGCGACGAGCGCACCAACGGCATGTACGCCGTGGCCGACGCCATCATGGCCCCCGATGCGGTGTACCGCCGCACGGGCATCCAGCGCCAGCCGTTCAACACCATCTACCAGCTGCTGGCCCTGAAACGCGAGCATCCCGAACAGCTGGCCGCCGCCAAGACGTTCCTGATGATCCCCGACTACCTGGGCTTCCTGCTTACCGGCACCAAGGCCAACGAGTACACCAACGCTTCCACCACCTGCCTGCTGAACGCGCGCACGCAGGACTGGGACGAAACCATCCTGAAAGCCTTCGACATCCCACGCAGCATGTTCTGCGACATCGTGATGCCCGGCACCGACCTGGGCGCCGTGAACCCCGCCATCGAGCAGCAGATCGGCTACGCAACGCACGTCATCGCCCCGGCAACGCACGACACGGGCAGCGCCTACCTGGCCGTTCCCGCGCGCGACGCCGACGCGGTGTTCCTTTCCAGCGGCACCTGGAGCCTGCTGGGCGTGGAAAACGAGGGCCCCATCACCTCGGACGCCTCGCGCTTCCAGAACTTCACCAACGAAGGCGGCTTCGAGCTGCGCTTCCGCTTCCTGAAGAACATCATGGGCCTATGGATGATCCAGTCCATCCGCCGCGAGCTGAACGGCGTTTCCTACGTGGAGGGCAAGGCAACCCAGCAGCCCGCCGAAGAAGAGGGGCTGGCGCCGTTCACGCACGAGGATAAGCAGTGGGGCTTCCCCGACCTTATCGCCGCTGCGAAGGCGAGCGAGGGCTTCGAGGCGCACGTCAACGTGAACGACGACCGCTTCCTGGCGCCCGACTCCATGATCAGCGAGATCCGCGTGGCCTGCTTCGAAACCGGCCAGCGCGTGCCCGAGACCGTCGGCGAGCTGATGCGCTGCGTGTACGTGAGCCTTTCCAACTGCTATGCGGAGTCCATCGCCGAGATGGCCTCGCTCACCGGGCGCACCTACACCTCCATCAACATCGTGGGCGGCGGCTGCCAGGACGGCTACCTGAACGAGCTCACCACACGCGCCTGCGGCATCCCCGTGTTCGCCGGTCCGGTGGAGGGCACGAGCCTGGGCAACCTGGCCGTGCAGATGCTGGCCGACGGCGTATTCGACGACCTGCAGGCGGTGCGCGACGCCATCGCCACCTCGTTCGACGTGCAGCGCTTCGAGTAGGGGCCGGGCAGGGAAAGCAATCAAAACCAACAACGGTTCCTGGCGCAGCGGCATCGCTTGCGCGCAGGAGGGCGGCCACCATGCGGCAGGGGCTACCGCTGCGCCAGGAACCGAACGGATAAAGCAGTTACCGAAGAAAGGAAAAGAACTTCGATGGACATCTTTGACAGCGCCCAAAACGCTATCATGAGCGGCGTTTCCGCAGCACGCGACGCCGTTTCCGGCATTGCCGTCGAGCAGCTGGACTTCGTGCGCGGCTTCTGCCGCCTGTGCGACGACGGCTGGCAGCAGGGCTGGCACGAGCGCAACGGCGGCAACCTCACCTACCGCATGAAGGAAGAAGAGGTCGAGGCGGCCAAGCCGTTCTTCAACGAGACCCCCGGCGAATGGGTGAACATGGGCGTTCAGGCAGACAGCCTGCGCGGCGCCTACTTCCTCACCACCGGTTCGGGCCGCTACATGCGCAACGTCCTTACCGACCCCTCGCACAACATCGGCATCGTGGAGATCAACGATGCCGGCGACTCCTGGCGCATCGTTTGGGGCCTCACCGACGGCGGCAAGCCCACCAGCGAGTTCCCCACCCACTTCATGAACCACGCCGTGCGCATGGCCGCAACCGACAACGAGTGCCGCGTAATCTACCACGCGCACCCCATCAACGTCATCGCCATGACGTTCGTCTGCCCGCTTGAGGCCCGCTACTTCACGCGCGCGCTGTGGAAGGCCATGACCGAATGCATCGTGGTGTTCCCCTCGGGCGTGGGCGTTGTGCCCTGGATGGTTCCCGGCGGCGCCGACATCGCGCATGCCACCTCCGAGCTGATGAAGAAGTACGAGGCAGCCGTTTGGGCCCAGCACGGCCTGTTCGTCTCCGGCCCCGACTTCGACACCACCTTCGGCCTGATGCACACCATCGAGAAGGCCGCCGACGTGTACCGTCGCGCCCGCCAGATGAACGGCGGCTCCGACGAGTTCCTGAACACCATTTCCGACGAGGGCCTTCGCCAGATCGGCGTGGACTTCGGCCTTGCCGTCAACGACGAGTTCCTGGACTAAGGAGCAGCGCTATGACTATCCGCAAAACCGCTGATGGACGCACTATCTCGGGCTTCAAGATGAAGCTCTACCCGGGCTTTGCCGAAGAGTACGAGAAGCGTCACAACGAGCTGTGGCCCGAAATGGCCGACATGATCCACGAGCACGGTGGGCACAACTACTCCATTTTCATCGACGAGGAAACCAACATCCTCTTCGGATATATCGAGCTTGACGATCCCGATCGCTATGCCGAGAGCGCCAAGACCGATATTTGCAAGAAATGGTGGGATTTCATGGCAAGCGTCATGGAGACGAACGCGGACAATTCGCCCGTTTCCGTGGACCTGCCCTGCGCATTCCACCTCGACTAGAAAGGAAAAGCATTGGCGCTTTCCCAAGAACGCAAGGGAACCATGGCGGTTTCCCTTACCAACTTCCTTGACTCTGGCTGCATCGTCGCATCCAGCGTTGCCCTCACCGCATGGGCAGCGGCCTTCGGGTTCGGCTCCACCTGGACCGCGATCCTGGGCGCAATCGGCGCAAACGCCTTCGGCGCTGCCGTTGGCGCGCTCATCGGCGGCTTCCTTACCGACAAGTTCGGCCGTACCGCCATCTACAAGTACAACCTGCTGGTGTACGCGCTGGGCGTGTTCATCGCCATGGTTGCCGTCAACCTCCCCATGGTCGTTGTGGGCGTTGTGCTCTCCGGCCTTTCGGTAGGCGCGGGCGTGCCGGCTTCTTGGAGCTACATCTCCGAGACCTCCACTTCCACCAAGCGCGCCTCCAACATCGGCATCAGCCAGTTCGCCTGGAGCTGCGGCCCTGCCATCATCTTCATCGTTTCCCTGGCGCTTTCCTTCATCCTGCCCGGGTTCGCGTCTGACGGCACCACGCTGCTGCCCGCCGGCACCTACGGTCCGTTCGACGGCCTGCTGGCAACGCGCATCCTGTTCGCCATCCTGTTCATCGTTGCCCTTGTTGCCTGGAACCTCCAGCGTCAGCTGCAGGAATCCGCCGACTGGGCCGAGAAGAACGACGAGGGCGCAGAGAAGGTCGGCTTCGGCAAGATGATGGGCAACGCCCTGAAGAACCCCGTCAACGTGAAGACCATCGTCTTCCTGGTTGCCGTGTACCTGACCTGGAACCTGGCTGCTGGCACCAACGGCCAGTTCATGCCGTATCTTTACGCAGCCGCCGGCAACATCGACTCCACCGGCCAGAGCCTTCTGGGCGTTGTGCAGTGGGTTCTGGTTGCCGTCTGCTCGCTGGCCATCTTCTCCAAGTTCGGTGACGTCGTCTCCCACCGCGTGCTGTTCGGCGCTTCCGCCCTTCTGGCACTGCTCTCCTGGATCGCCATCGCCGTATTCGGCATCGCCATCCAGAACGGCAACACCGATTCCATGGGCTGGGTCCTTTGGGTCTACGTTATCCTGTGGGGCGTTTCCGCTGGTTTCTCCGCTCAGTGCTTCTACGCACTGTGGGGCACCGAGCTGTTCCCCACGCAGTACCGTGGCGGCGTTCAGGGCATCATGTTCTTCCTGGTTCGCGGTGCGCTGGGCATCTGGTCGCTCGTAGGCGTCGGCGCCATCATGGGCGACATCTCCGCCAACCCGGCCGGCTTCTTCCCCGCTGCCGTGATCATGTGCGTGGTTCTGCTTATCTCCCTGGTTGTGGGCGTCATCTGGTGCCCCAAGACCCAGGGCAAGACCCTCGACCAGATCACCGAGGAGCGCTACGGCAAGATCGAAACCTGGAAGGACTAGCTTCTTCCGCTGCCGCGCCGGCAGGCTCCCCGCAGCCCGCAATGGGTTCGATGACTGCAGCACGGCAGACCCTGGGAAAAGGATCCCCATCCCACTCCCACAACCGCATAGCAAAAGGAAAGCGTCTTCGGGCGCTTTTCTTTTGCCCTAGGGCAGAAGGAGGAGCGGGCGAACGCCCTTCGGTGCAACGGCCCCCTGCGTGCGCCTGCAGGCATCAGCTGAGTCCCATTGGCGTTAAGCAAGCAAAGGGCCCCGGAACGGCGGCCTTCGCCTTCGCCAACAGGGCGGCAACGGCAGGGCAGTTCATCCCGTTCAAGGATAATGAGCCCTGGTATAATTGCGCAGCTCATACCGTGAAACAAGGCGGCTACCCGTAGGCAATCCACAGGCCGCCTTTCGTACGAAGAGGAGACAATCATGAAGATCAGCGCACGCAACCAGATCAAGGGCACCGTGAAGGAAGTCCGCGAGGGCGCCGTCAACGCCGTTGTGGTTATCTGCCGCGGCAACCACAACCCCATCAAGGCCGACATCACCATGGAGTCGGTGAAGCAGCTCGAGCTCGAGCCGGGCAAGGAATGCTACGCCGTCATCAAGGCCACCAACGTCATGTTCGCTACCGAGAAGATCCCGAACATCTCTGCCCGCAACCAGATCGAGGGCACCATCGTTTCCGTGAAGGAGGGCGCCGTCAACGGCCACGTTGCCATTGAGGACGAGGGCGGCGTGCGCATCTCCGGCTCCATCACCAACGAGGCCATTCAGCAGCTCGGCTTCAAGGAGGGCGGCAAGGCTGTCGCCATCGTGAAGTCCACCGACGTGATGGTCGCCGTAGACTAG
>CAVAFY010000030.1:0-21589 GCA_963588035.1 Alloprevotella sp.
TCGGGTTGGCGGCCTTGACCTTGACGGACACGCTCGCCACGTCCTTGACCGTGGGCACGTCGGCGGACCAGCTCTGGCCGTCGGTGGAGTACTGGACGGTCGAGGCCGAGCCGTCGGGAGCGGTGGCCGTGGCGGCGACGCCGTGCTCCTCGCCGTCGTAGGCGCCCTCGTAGGAGGTGCCGGAGACGGTCAGGCCCTCGGCGGGGGTGATCTCGAAGTCGGCGGGGGCGAAGGACACGGAGTAGTTGCCCTGGGACGCCTCGCCGCCGGGGACGATGGCGTCCTTGTAGGTGCCCACGCTCTCCTGCTCGCCGGCCTTGGGGCGGGACACGGTGTAGGCGACGGCGTCGGTGCCGACGGTGCCCTCGACGTCCGCCTTGAACTCAGGGTCGGCCTGGCCGTAGGCCTTGGAGGCGGCCTTGGCGGTGACGGTCACCGCGCGCTGGGTCACCTTCAGGGTGTAGTCGCAGGTCGCGTCCTTGTAGTTCGGGTTGGCGGCCTTGACCTTGACGGACACGCTCGCCACGTCCTTGACCGTGGGCACGTCGGCGGACCAGCTCTGGCCGTCGGTGGAGTACTGGACGGTCGAGGCCGAGCCGTCGGGAGCGGTGGCCGTGGCGGCGTCGCCGTGCTCGTCGCCGTCGTAGGCGCCCTCGTAGGAGGTGCCGGAGACGGTCAGGCCCTTGGCCTTGCTGATGGTCAGGTAGCCGTCGGTTACCTTCTTGAACTCGACGCTGAAGTTGGGGTCGGCGTTCTTGAAGGAGCCCGCGGTCAGGCCCATGTAGTAGGTGTTGGCGTTGGTGCCAGAGGCCTTGGCCGTGGCGCCCTCTTTAAGAACCACGCTTTTGTCACTGAAGAGATAGGCGGCGTCGCCCTCGACGCTGGTCACATCGAAGTCGGAAACGGAGTGCTCCTGGCCGTCGTAGGTAACGGTCTCTGTCTTGCCCTCGACGGAGACGGTCACCGCGGCGGGAGTCACCGTGAGGGAGTACTCGCAGGTGGCGGTGTTGCTGTAGTTGGGGTTGGTGGCGCGGACCTGGACCGTCTTGCTGTCGGCCACGTCCTTGACCGTCGGCGCATCAGTGGACCAGCTCTTCCCGTCGGTGGAGTACTCGACCTTGGTGCCCTCGGCCACGCTGGGCTTGGCGGCCTCGCCGTGGGCCTCGCCGTCGTAGGGGGCCTTGTAGGAGGTGCCGGTGACAGACAGGCCCTCGGCCTGCTTGATGATGTACGAGAAGTCGAACGTGCCGGTATAGCCATTCTTGGCCGTGATGGAAACATCGATAGTGCCAGCGTTGGTGAAGTCTTCCGTCGCCTCGCCGCCGCGCTTGTAGACAACATCGTAGTCGGTGCCTTCTACAAGCTCATTGCCTTTCCAGTTTTTCAGGACGGGCTTGTGAGGATTGCCATCGTACGTGAACTCATCCGCGCTGGTCACCGTCGGCGTTTCCTTGAAGATCAAGGTGCCGTCGTTCACCCATTTATTAAATACATTCTTGTGGTATACGCTGTACGAAACAGTACCTGTACCGGCTAGGGTAAGACTACCCGTTGAGTCCTTTTCGATTTTGGTGCCGTCTTTACCAAGGTAAAAGACGCGATCACCTACCAGAGCCGCCCACTTTTTATTGAGCTCACTATATATAGACTTCTTTGAAAGCTTTTCGTCATTAGCTCCCTGGAACCCAATGGTGACTTCGTCAGAAACCGGATTGACAGAATAAAGGTCGGCAACTGCGATGCCTTCTTCGCTGGAGGAGACCGCCTCGTTACTGTTCTGCTCGGCAGAATCGCTGGCCTGCTCGTTGCTATCGGAGGTTTCGCCCCCCCCGGTTACGGTTTCGGGAACCTGGGCCTGGTCGGCCTGATCCTGCGTCGCGCTGGCCTGCGCGTTCTGGCTTTGCTGCGATTCATCGCCTTCTGCCCATGCGGTTACGGGCACCAGGCCCACCACGAGCACGATGGCGAAGAACACGGATAGCAGCCGTTTTGGCAACGGCAGCTGCGTTTCGGTTCCCTTCATCTACGTACCTCTTTCGCTACATATACCAACTTATAGTTATTCCAACTTATGCAGGATACCATTTTTCTAGCCCGCCATCGCTGGAATACCAGGCCTTGCCTGCTATTTCGCCTTGCCCTTGATTGCCTTGATTGCCAGGCCTGCTTGCGGGTAAGCCAACCGCACCCTGAAGGCCACGTGCCACCCGCGAACCTGGGCTTAGCCCCGCACCCCTCCCCCCTGCAAAACAAAGGAAGCCGACCCGAAGGTCGGCTTCCTTGAACGATTGCTGTTTCGCTTTTCGCTTATGCGTAGAACAGGATGTCGTTGTAGGTGGGAACGGGCCAGTAGTCGCGCTCCACAACAACTTCCAGGGCGTCGATCTCGGCGCGGAGAGCCTCCATTGCCGGGATAACGTCGTTGGCGTAGGCGTTTGCCTGCTCCTGAGCATCCTCGATAGCCTCGGCTGCGTCATGCTGCTTGATAAGCTCGCGGGTTGCAGCGGCGGCCTTGTTGCTGCCGTCGATGATAACCTGCAGCACCTTTTCGGTCTCGGTCATGTCGGCGCCGGCAACAGCAGCCTTCACCGTGGTGATGTTGCTTGCCAGTGCGGCCATGTAGTCGCTGATGGCGGGCAGGTAGGTGCGGCGAGCCATGCGGATCATGGTGCGGGCCTCGATGTTCAGCAACTTGTTGTACTTTTCGAGCTTCACCTCGTAGCGGCTGCGAACCTCGGGCTCGGTAAGCACGTTGAACTCGTTGAACAGGTCCAGCGACTTCTGGGAAACGAAGCAGGGCAGCGCCTCTGCGGTGTTGCGGTTGTTGGCAAGGCCGCGGGCCTCGGCTTCCTTCTCCCACTCGTCGGAGTAGCCGTTGCCGTTGAAGATGATGCGCTGGTGGTCGGTCAGCGTCTTCTTGATGTAGGCGATTGCGGCCTTCTCGAAGTCGGCGCCTTCGGTGCCCTCAAGCGCATCGGCGAAGCCCTTCAGGCTCTTTGCCATTGCGGTGTTCAGGATCATGTTGCAGTCGGACAGGTTCACCGAGGAACCGGGCATGCGGAACTCGAACTTGTTGCCGGTGAAGGCGAACGGGCTGGTGCGGTTGCGGTCGGTGTTGTCCTTCATGAACTTCGGCAGAACGGCAACGCCCAGGTCCATGGCAATGCCCTCTGCGGAGTGGTACTCGTCGCCGGAGATCAGCGCGTCGACGATGGCGCCCAGCTCGGAGCCCAGGAAGATGGAGATAATGGCCGGAGGTGCCTCGTTGGCGCCCAGGCGATGGTCGTTGCCGGCGGAGGCAACGGACATGCGCAGCAGCTCCTGGTACTCGTCCACAGATTCAACCACGCAAGCCAGGAAGATGAGGAAGCGCAGGTTGTCCATGGGGTCGTCGCCGGGATCGAGCAGGTTAACCTTGTCGTAGGAAAGCGACCAGTTGTTGTGCTTGCCGGAGCCGTTGATGCCCTCGAACGGCTTTTCATGCTGCAGGCAGACCAGGCCATGGTGCGAAGCGTTCAGGCGCATCTTCTCCATGGTGAGCAGGTTCTCGTCGATGGCGCGGTTGGAGTTGGTGAACAGGGGTGCCAGCTCGTGCTGAGCGGGGGCAACCTCGTTGTGCTTGGTCTTGGCGGAAACGCCGAGTGCCCACAGGTCGTCGTCGACTTCCTTCATGAACTCGTTGACGGTGGGGCGGATGGCGCCGAAGTAGTGCTCTTCGAGCTCCTGGCCCTTAAGCGGTGCAGCGCCGAACAGCGTGCGGCCGGTAACGATAAGGTCCTGGCGCTTGACGTAGTCCTTTTCCGAGATAAGGAAGTACTCCTGTTCCGCACCGACGGTGGAAACCACGCGGTGGCCGTCTTCGCCGAAGAACTTCAGCACGCGCTGAGCCTGCTCGTTCACGGCGCTCATGGAGCGCAGCAGCGGGGTCTTCTTGTCAAGAGCCTCGCCGGTGTAGGAGCAGAATGCGGTGGGGATGCACAGCACCTCGTCCTTGATGAAGGCGTAGCTGGTGGGATCCCATGCGGTGTAGCCGCGGGCCTCGAAGGTGGCGCGCAGGCCGCCGGAGGGGAAGCTGGATGCGTCGGGCTCGCCCTGGATAAGCTCCTTGCCGGAGAACGTCATGATTGCGGTGCCGTCGCCCACCGGGTCGAGGAAGCTGTCGTGCTTTTCGGACGTGATGCCGGAAAGGGGCTGGAACCAGTGGGTGTAGTGCGTTGCACCGTGCTCGATGGCCCATTCCTTCATGGCATGAGCAACAACGTTGGCAACCTCGATATCGAGCGCCTTGCCTTCCTTAATGGTCTTGGCAAGGTTCTTGTACGTTGCGGAAGGAAGGCGTTCCTTCATTACATGCTCATTGAACACCATCGATCCGTAGATGTCAGAAACGTGGGCCATCTTCTCTCCTTCAGGATCACGCCGCCAAGGCGGCATTTTTAACGAGCTGTTAGCTATGGGTAATTGTGCCATAAGCCGCTCGCCTTTCACGTATGTCTCAACCCTAATGAGCATTTGTTTCGAACAGTTTTCAGAGGGGCAACGGGTTTGTTTCTATGGAGATGGGGCCGGGCACAAAAAAGCCCGGCCGAAGCCGGGCTAGGCACGTGCCAATTGTTAGCCGAACGCCACCGAGGTGTGAACCGGAGCGGGAGCGGCGGCTGCGCCGGTGAGCGACTGGATTGCCGCATCGATGCAGCCGGTGTTGATGAGCACCACCAGCACGAAGGTGTTGATGGCGAAGCCCGCCCACGTGGCCCATTCGGCCTGCTTGCGGGTGCCCTGGGTAAGGCCGCCCTGGAAGATGAGCGCGCCCATCATGCCGAAGATGCCGCCCAGAAGGCCAAGCGCGAACCAGCGAACCTTGCGGGCGAACGGAAGCACTTCCTGCTGCTGCGCAGCGGGCGGCATGGGAGCTGCCTTGATGCTTGCGTTTGCCTGCGCGGGGGCAGAAAGCTTGGTGTTGCCGTTCTGGTTGTGCTGGTTGTACGACATGGGCTTCCCTCCAAGACTTCTTCGCTCTACGCTGAACGCGTTTTGAACATGTTTTAGAACGCGTTCTATTATTAACTAAGAAGCCTCGGAAATCTATATGCGCTCATAAAATCTATAAATTCCTGCACAACCTTGGGCTGGCGCCCCTCGTCGCGGCTGACCACATAGGTTTTGTGGAAGTCGACCGGGGCCTCGCGCACAGGCACGCACACCACGTCGTCGAACGCGTTGATCATAAGCGAGTAGCAGAACAGGGTGAGCTTCGATTCATCGGCCGCCACCAGCGAAGACAGGGTTATCTCGTCGTCGTACGAGAACTTGACGTTCAGGCCGTGCCCCTCTATGAGGTTGCACACCTCGTGGTACACCGGCGACGCCGGGTTGTAGGAAAGCACCGACTGGCCCTGCAGGTCGTCCAGGGAAATGTCCTTCTTCTTGGCCAGGGGGTGCTTGCGGTTGACGCCCAGCACCAGCGGCTGGCTCCAGCACAGGTTGTAGCGCAGGTCGGACGAATCGTCGATGCGGCTGGCGAAGGCCACGTCCAGCTGGCCGGTGCGCAGGCGGCGCAGCAGCTCGCGCGAGTAGGCCTGCGTAACGGTGATGTGGGGCTCGTACGAGCTCTGCTTGCGGAACTCGAACAGGGCCTGCGACCAGAACTTGCCCTGCATGGCATGGATGGTGCCCAGGTTGATGACGGCGTTTTCGGTGCCCAGCGATTCTTCCGCAAGCGTGCGCGCCCTGTCCAAGCTGCGCAGGGCGCCGGTGATGCAGTCCGAGATGTCGCGCCCGATTTCGGTGAGCTCCACCGTGGAACGGTTGCGGGAGAACAGCTGAACGCCCCATTCGTCTTCCAGGCGCTTGATGGCCAGCGAAAGCGTGGGCTGGGAAATGCTCAGGTCCTTCGACGCGCGCGTATAGTTAAGCACTTCGGCAAGATGCTCGAAATAGCGTAGATCCTCTACTCTCATCTTCCCCTCCTCAGACGAGACCCCTGAAAAAGCATAGCGCAAAAGCCCATGTGAAACCGTTGGAACATGTTCATTTTTTTGGCGTTGCCGCGCGCTTCCTATAACCCCTGTAAATAAGAAACCTCCCGCTTCCCCGGCCTTCCAGGGCCGCCCCGCAAACCTAACGCCGCAGATTGCAGCCCGGTTTTAGGGGCGAACCCCGGCCTTTCGCCTTGGGGAACGGGAGGTTCGCGCGCTTATTGCCTTGCGCTATGCAAGTTCGCCTTGCGGCCTACAGGCCCTCCGCCTCGAAGCGGCGCAGCAGGGCTTCCTGGTGGTTGGCGTAGCGCAGGGCAACCTCCTTGGAGATCTTGCCCTCCTTGCATACGTGGTACAGGCCCTGGTCCATGGTCTGCATGCCGTTCTTGCCGTTGGAGGCGATGACCGAATCGATCTGATACGTCTTCTCTTCGCGGATAAGGTTGCGGATGGCGGTGTTCATGATCATGATCTCGAACACGGGGACGGTTTTGCCGTCTACCGTGGGCACCAGCTGCTGGCACACAACCGCCTGCAGCACCATGGAAAGCTGGATGCGGATCTGATGCTGCTGGTTTGCGGGGAACGCGTCCACGATGCGCTCTACCGTGTCGGCGGCGCTGGTGGTGTGCAGGGTGGAAAGCACCAGCTGGGCCATCTCGGCGGCGTTCATCGCAGTGCCGATGGTGTTGGCATCGCGCATTTCCCCCAGAAGGATGACGTCGGGGCTTTCGCGCATGGCCGAGCGCAGCGCCTCGGAGTACGTGGCGATGTCGGTGGGAACCTCGCGCTGGGTGATGATGCACTTGTTGTGCTTGTGCACGTACTCGATGGGATCTTCCATGGTGATGATGTGGCCCGAGCGCTCGCTGTTCATGCGGTCGAGCAGGCAGGCCAGCGTGGTGCTCTTGCCGCTGCCTGCCGGGCCGGCCACCAGCACCAGGCCCTTGTTGGTGTTGGCCAGGTCCATGACCCTGTCGGGGATGTTCATTTCCTTGGGGTTGGGCAGGCCGAACGGGATAACGCGGATAACGGCGCCGTAGCTGCCGCGCTGGCGGAAGATGTTGGCGCGGAAACGGCCGACGCCGGCGATGGCGAAGCTGAAGTCGTCGTCGTGGTTGATGTTGCGGTCGAAGATGGTGATGTCGCGGCCGGCCAGTTTGTAGATGCCCTTCACGATTTCCTTGGCATCTTCAGGGGAAAGCGGATCGGTTTCCGTGCGCATATGCACACCGCTTGCCTGGTAGGCCAACGGCAAACCGGCAACGATGAAGATGTCGGAAGCCTTCGCCTTTATCATGTTCTCCAAAAGCTCTTCAAGCTGCATGTCTATGCTCCTTGCACTACTGGTTCCCGGAAGAACCGGACCATAAGGTTTCTTCGCTTGCCTGCTGGGTTGTGGAAAGCTTCCATTCGGAAATGGAGGCAGTACCGTTTTCGTTGAGGGCGATGGCTCCGGCCAGCGCCTTGCCGTTGGGAAGCGATGCCGTGAACACCACGCTTGCGCCCTTCACCTGGGCTTCCAGCGAAACATCGCCGTTGTTCGCCGCCGCGCGGGCCTGCTGCTGCAGCGTGCCCAGCTGGCCGGAAACGGCCGCAGCGGCATCGGCGGCGGAAGCAGTGCCCGCCGTTTGCGCGTTCACGCCGGCAAGCAGGGCCTGCCCGCACGCATCCAGCTGGTAGGTTTCGGTAACGCTGGCCGCATGGCGCTCTGCCATGGTGCGCGTGGCGTTTGCGGTGGTGACGCACAGCACGGCCAGCACCGCCAGAAGCAGCACCGAGATAAGGGTGACCAGGCTGATGGGGCCGATGCGCACGCCTTCCTTGCGTTTAGCCATGCTTAGCTCACCCCTTCCACGTAGCGGGCCACGTCGAGCGCGTATGCCTCGCCCTGGGCGTCGGACACGGTGATATGCGCGGAGTAGAGCGCACCCCCCGCCTGGGGGTTCTTGGTTACCTGGCAGGAAACGTCGAACCCTTCGGCGCCCTGGTAGGCGCTGGCGCCCACGCTGTTGCCGGCTTCGACGGCTACGGGGTTGGCGCTGAATTCCTCTGCGGCGCTTTGGGCAACCGCCGTTGCGTCGGTGATGCGCTGGGCCTGCTGGGCGCTGTTGGCCGAATACGCGAACAGCGAGGTGAACACCGCAAGCGATGCCACCAGGACGAACAGCAGCACCAGCGCCTCTATCATGAAGGCGGTGCCGGTCCAGGACGTTTTGCCCCGTTTCAATGCGGCCATGCTATTCGCCCCCTTGCAAGGATCGGAGGGCGACCTCGGCAGTGCCCTGGTCGGTGGAAACCGAAAGCAGCCCGTGGCTGTAGGTGAAGTCGAACGTTTTGGATTCCGTTACCGTGCTGGCCTTTTCGGGGGTGTACAGGCTGCCGGCAAGGCTGTATTCCTGCACTACCTTGCCCTGGTACAGGTAGAAGCGCGTTTCGTAGGTGCCTGATGCGAGGGTTTCCACTATGACCAGGCTGCGGCCTTCGGGGCCCTGCCCCACCGCTATGGCACCCGTTGCATCATTGGCGCGCACGGCGTTGGAAACCAGCCCGATGCCCTCGCGCTGGGTATTGGCCTGGAACTGCACCTGGGTAACGTGCTTGTACACCAGCACGCCGGCGATAAGCGCCATCAGCAGCGCCACGAAGAACACGCCCATCGTGATTGCGGAAAACGCGTGCTTCGGCGCCGAGGAACCCGCGCCCTTGCCGGTGCGCGCAACGGACGAAAGCGCGGTTACGCGGCTAATGCCGTACTTCCCTTCTTCGCGGCTCATCGTGGCGTCACCACCACGGTGGGCATGATGTTGTCGGCGAAGGCCTCGTAGGAAACCAGGTAGTCGTTGTGGTTGATGGTGATGCCGTAGTTCTTCTCCAAGTGCTCAAGCGAGCTGGGGTACGAGCCTTCGATGGCGCAGCACTGCTTGGCCGCATCGACGATGGAGTCGTGCAGGGCCAGGGCGCCCTGTTCGCGCGCGTTGGCCTGCACGGCGGAAAACGCCAGGCACGCGGCCACCACCAGCACAACCACCACGCACAGCACGGCGATGTTGCGCTTGCGGCGGCGCTTCAGGTCGGCGTCTGTTATCTCGTGAAACATAGCGCTCTACGTCCCTTAGGCGATGGAGCCCATGATGCCGATGAGCGGGAGCATCACCGCGATGAGCGTGGCGCCCACCGCGATGGTAAGGAAGGCCGCAAGCGTGGGCTCCACGGAATCCACCGCGGCGTCTATCTGGTCGTTGGCATCGTCGAAGAAGATGTCGGAAAGATGGCCCAGCACTTCGTCGGTGGAACCGGAGCGCGTACCCATGAGCAGCATGCGGCCGTACACGGGCTCGAACACCTCGGTTTCCACGATGGCCTGGCTCAGGCTGCGCGGGTTGTCCAGGTCGATCATGCTCTTCAGGGCGGTTTCGAGCTTGGCCTTCAGCATGGGATGCTCCACCGTTGCCATGGCCTGGCGCAGCGCCGTTTCCTCCTGCACGCCCGAGGCGATGAACGAAGAAAGGGCGTTGGAGAAGCGGGAAAGGGCCATCTGGTACATGGCCTGCTTGGTAAGGGGAAGCTTTTCCATCAGGGCGGAAACGCGGGTGCGGCCGCTTTGGCTGCGCGCCATGGCGGAGATGACGAGCGCCACCACCGTGGCGATGAGCACCAGGATAAGGGCAACCCAGCCGATGACCACCGAAGCGCCCACCATGCCGAACGAGCCGCTGGTAAGCGAGCCGGACATGTTCTCGTACGTGCTGGTGAAGATGGGCAGGATGAACGCCACCGTGAACGCCAGGATGACGCTCATGATGCACAGCAGCGCGGCGGGGTAGCCCACGGCGCCCTGCAGCTTGGCGAAGCTGCGGCGCTCGCTTTCGTAGTAGCGGCTGAGGCTGCGCATGACGCGCTCGGTGCGGCCGGCCGATTCGCCCACGCGGACCATTTCGACGGCGTAGGACGGGAAGGCCCCGCTTGCCTCCATGGAGGTTGCCAGATCGGCGCCTTCGACCAACTTGGCGTACACGGTATCGCACACGCGCTTGAAGTGGGACTGCGCGCGGTTTTCCGAGAGCATGTGCACGGCTTCGTCGGTCTGGACGCCGGCAGCGAGCATGGTTGCGATGCTGCCGCAGAATGCGCTGACGGCGCTGCTCTCCAGTTTCTTTTCAGGCATAGTTACTCCTGTTGGTAAGGGCCAGGCCCTATTTTCGCACGTTAAAGCAGGATTTCCGGTATGAATCTTCGCAATTCGGAGGGGCGTTCGCCTATTGCAGGGCGGCCTTCAGCACGCTTACGGTCTTGCCGTATTCGGCCTCCACCTTCGCGAACAGCGCATCGGAGCCTTCCAGGGAGCCGCCGCGCAGCGCCTCGGTGATCTCGTTGACGGGGGCGAACAGGTTGGCAAGCCCCAGGTTCTGGCATACGCCCTTCAGCGTGTGCGCGGCCATGAAGGCAGCCTGGGCGTCGCCCTGCCCGAGCGCCTGCTGCAGGCTGGAAAAGCTCGGGTCTTCCAGGAACTTGCCCAGGAAGCGGGCCACCAGCTGCTCGTTCATCAGGCGCTTCAGCACGTCGTCGTAATCGGCGCCCAGCTGTTCGTATGCATCTTGGATTGCGCTCATCGGCTCAATTACTCCTTATTCGCATCTATCCGCATTGAAGAGGGGGGGGGGGTAAGCATCGGCTCCTCGATCTCGAGGCGGATGCGCTCCTGCACATCGACCAGGCATTCGATGAGGACCGGGTTGAAGGTGCCGCATTCGCCGTCCAGGATCATGCGCATGGCTTCATCGTGGCCGACGGCTTCCTTGTACACGCGTGCGCTGGTGAGCGCATCGTAGACATCGGCCAGCGAAACCACCTGGGCGGAAATGGGGATCTCGTCTCCCTTAAGGCCGTCGGGGTAGCCGCTGCCGTCCCACCGCTCGTGGTGCCAACGGCAGATCTCGTGCGCCACCTTCAGCAGGACGGGGCTGCTGGAGTACATGTTCAGCTTTTCCAGCATCTGGGCGCCCAGGGTGGTGTGCGTCTTCATGACGTCGTACTCTTCGGGCGTCAGGCGGCCGGGCTTGTTCAGCACGCTGTCGGCGATGGCCAGCTTGCCGATGTCGTGCAGGGTGCTGGCCATGGCGATGGTGTTGCGGTCGGCGCTGGAAAGCGCGTAGCGGTCGGTCTTCTGCACCAGGCGCTCCAACAAGATGTCGGTGAGGTTGCGCACGTGCAGGACGTGCGGGCCGCTTTCGCCGTTTCGCAGCTCCATGGCGCCGCCCATGATGTTCACCAGCATGTTGCTGTCTTTTTCGCGCTCGTAGTACTGCTGGGCAAGCAGGTTGCTCAGGCGGCGCTGACGGGCGTACAGGCGCATGATGTTGCTTACGCGCTGGCGCACCACGCGCATGTCGAACGGGCGGCCGATGTAGTCGGAAGCGCCCAGCTCGTAGGCGCGCAGCACCGCTTCATCGGATTCCTCGCTGGAGATCATGATGACGGGGATGTCCTCGATCCAGCCGCTGCGCACCATGCGCGAGAGCACCTCGAAGCCGTTCACCACGGGCATGATGATGTCCAGCAGCACCAGCGATATCTCGGCGCCGTACTGCTCCAGGTAGGAAATGCCCTGCTTGCCGTTGGCCGCCTCGATGATGTCGTACTCGTCGTGCAGCATCTCCTTCAAGATCTCGCGGTTCATTTCCGAATCGTCGACGATAAGGAGGAGGGGCTTGCGGAACTCCGGCGTGCCGGCCACATCGGCCTCGGTGATAACGGAGTTGCGGCGCTGCTTGGCGCGGTACATCAGGGAGTCGGCGCGCTTGACGGCCTCTTCCACCGTGGAACCGTTGGAAAGCACGCCGCCGATGCTGACGGAAAGCGACATCTGGTCGTAGCCGGGCACCGTGGTTTGGGCCACCTGCTTGGATATGGACTCGAGCTTGCGCACGAAGTCGTCTTCCGAGATGTTGGGCAGCACCAGCACGAACTCGTCGCCGCCGTAGCGCAGAAGGATGTCGGATTCGCGCACTCGGCTCTTCATGGCGCGGGCGGCGGCGCTGATGGCAAGGTCGCCGGCATGGTGGCCCAGGGCGTCGTTCACCAGCTTGAAGTCGTCCAGGTCGATGACGGCGACGCCGGCGAACATGCGCTGGCGTCGCACCTTGTCCTCGTAGAAGCGGCGGTTGTACACGCCGGTAAGGGCATCTATGTAGAGCAGGGCGGGGTCGGCCGCCGGCTCGGTTTCGGATTCGACGGGCAGGGCGTACAGCAGCACGTTCGGCTCGCCGTCTACCTCCAGGTAGCGGACGGTGGCGCGGTGCCTGTTGTCGCCCACGCGCAGCATGCGGGTTTCCTCGCCGCCGTTGTGCAGCACGTTGCTGGCAACCTTGCGCATGCAGGGGCAGTCCTGCCCGTGCAGCAGGCAGCTTTCCTCTTCCTCGACGCTTTGCGCGTCCAGAAGGCGCACCACGGGGAAGACGTTGCTCAGATGGCGGATCTCGTCTTCGGCCTGATCGCGGGTAACCTGCACGTCTTTGCCGTTATTCATCGCTTGGCTCCGCTTCTTCCGATGCCGCGCCCTTCGCCTGCTTCGAGGCGCGGTACGTATGGACGCACTCGGCCAGCGTCCGAATCACCAGCGACGGCTCGATGGGCTTGGCAAGGTGGGCGTCCATTCCCGCCTCGCGCGCCAGCAGCTTGTCTTCGGTGAAGGCGTTCGCCGTCATGGCGATGATGGGCAGGTCGGCATCGGGGCGGCCGGTTGCGCGCACCGCCTTGGTTGCCTGGTAGCCGTCCATCTCGGGCATCAGCACGTCCATCAGGATGACGTCGAACGTACCGGGCTCGGCAGCCGTGAACGCCTCCACGCACGCACGGCCGTTTACGGCCACGGTCACCTTCGCGCCCGCATCTTCCAGCAGGAACTGGGCGATCTCACGGTTGAGGTCGTTGTCTTCCACCAGAAGGACGTTCAAGCCCTCGATGCTGGGAAGCTCAGTGGAATCCTCCACCGGCGCAACATCGGAAGCGCTGCACACCGGCAGGGTGAACTCGATGTGGTAGGTGGTTCCTACCCCCTGCTGGCTTTCGAACGTGATGTCGCCGCCCATGATGTTGGCCAAGCGGCGGGCGATGGGCATGCCAAGGCCCGTGCCGTTCACGTCCGCGCTTTCCTTGGAAAGCTCGCGCGCGAAGGGCTCGAACAGGTGCTGCTGGAATTCCTCGCTCATGCCGATGCCGGTATCGGCGCAGGTGAACACGAACGTTGCGTTCTTGCCGTCGAATGCGGTTTCCTCGCAGCTGGTGGTTACCGTGCCGCCCTGCTTGTTGTACTTCACCGCGTTGGAGAGGATGTTCATCACCAAGCGCCTGATGTGCACCGAACTGCCCACCACGTGGCAATGGTCCATCTGGTACGGCTTGCGGATAAAGGTAACGTCGCGCTGGGCAGCCTGCTGCTCGAGCACCGGGAACAGGGAGTCGATGGTGGCGCACAGGTCCAAGGGCTGGTTGTCCATGACGATCTCGCCGCTTTCGAGCTTGCTCATGTCCAGGATCTCGTTCACCAGGCCAAGCAGGATGGTGGAAGCGTCGCGGATCTTGTCGCGGCATTCGATTTGCTTCTGCAGGTCGTCCGGGCAGAGCTCGGCCACTTCAACCATGCCGATGATGCCGTTGATGGGCGTGCGGATGTCGTGGCTCATCCTTTGCAGGAACGTCGTCTTCGACTCGTTGGCCTCCTTGGCCTGCTGGGCCGATTCGGCGAGCTGCTCGGAATAGCGCTTCTCCATTTCCATGCGCTCGGTAAGGTACTTGCGCTCGGAGCGGTTGCGGGAACCCGCGATAAGGAGGGCCACCGCAACGTACAGGGCGATGAACACCACGGCGTACACCGCCATCTCGGAGATCATCTGCCCTGCCGGCACGTACTCGTAGATGTAGTTGTCGCGCGCCTTGCCGATGGTGCCGAAGTACAGGCCCGATTCACACGTGACCAAGGTGAGCTTGCCCTGCGAGCCCTGGGCCTTCAGCGCTGCCACCACCTCGTCGTCTTCAACCGTGCCGTCGCCGATGACATGGCCGATGACCTCGTGCTTGTTGGAGGCGATCATCTGCCCCTCGGATTCCACCACGATGGTTCCGTCGTCGGTAAGGTCGTAGCCGTCCAGAAGGGTCTGGATGGTAAGGACGTACTTGTTAACGTACTCGGCAGAGGTGTGGTACAGGGAAACCACCACGCCCGGGGCATCGAGGCGGTCTGCCGCAGCAAGATCGACCACCGAGCCGTCGGACACGCCGATGCGCGAGAAGTACTCCTTCTTCGAGTACGAGCAAACACCGAGCACCGCATCGCTTTCGATGCGCTCGAGCACTTCCTTTGGAATATCGCCCGGGTAATAGGACGCAACGATAGCGCCCTTGTCGTCGAGCACCACCGCGCCGGTCAGGCGCAGGTCATTCACGCTTTCAGCAAGGCCGCCGTTAGCCAGGATGCTGCTATCCGACTGGATGCTGCGCGCCAAGCTTGCAGCAGCCTCAAAGCCCCTGATCGAGCTTTTGCTGGTAGACGAATAGTTGTACAGGTCGTAGATGGCGCTTTGACGCCCCACGTACGAGATGGTGGACGATGCCCGCTCTTCGAATTCGGCGTACGACCGCTGGAACACGAGCACCAGCGAGATGACAACGCCCACCACGCCGATGATGACACCGGCAACAATGAACCAGCGCTTCCTCTGTTCCGGCACAGGGCGGTTTTCTTCTACACGCTTAGTCATCGGAGGCATCCACCGTAAGGAACTTATCAGGGTTGTCCAGGTACTTGCCAACGATTTCGCGCAAGGTGCCGTCTTTGCGCATCTGGCTTAGGACGGTATCGAGCTCTTCAGCGATGCCGCGCGTGTCGTTCTTGTCGAAGGCGTAGCCAAGGCCCACGTCCTTGATGCTCTCGTCCAAGATGCGATAGGTTACGGAATAGTCCTTCTCGTACTGCAGGATGGAAGACTCGTGGGCAGCCAGCGCATCGACGTAGCCCTTCGACACCAGCGGGTACATGAGCATGCGGTCGCCCACGCTGTAGAGCTTGCCTATCTCGGGGACGTTCGGGTTGGTGTTGTTCAGGAAGATCTTCTCGGGCTGCGTGGTGGTTTGCACGGTAACGGTCTTGCCGGCAAGGTCGGCAAGGGTCTGGATGGAGCTTTCGGGAGCGACGGCAACCACCTCGCGGCTGGCCATGTACGGCCCTGCCCACAGGTAGTCGTCTTCGCGCCCGTCCATACTGAAGCTGCCGCACACGAGGTCGATATCACCGTTGGCGAGCAGCGTTTTCTTGTCTTCCCAGTTGATGTACGAGAAGTTCACCCGGTAACCCATGCGGTTGAACGCCTCGGTAAGGATGTCGATGTCGATACCGGTGGGGTTGCCGTTGACATCCAGGTAGTTGTAAGGCGGGTAGTTGTCCGAGCCGATTTGGATAACCGGGCGGGTGTCGTTGGAAGATGCCGAAGACGAGCTCTGCGATGAGCAGGCGGTAAGCGAAAAGGAGCAGGCAACAGCAAGAAGAAACGCAAACAGCGCAACAGGCAAGAAAGCTATCTTCTTCCGAGTTTCCGCCATTCCTCTCCTTCCATTGGCACAAACTAGGATTCTATCGTGTCCACCTGCGAAATTGAACAAGAATCAACAATTAACCCAACTCGTTTCCCCCGAAGGAAAAGCGGCGAGCCCCAGCCCGCGCAAAGCAGCGATAACCCCTGATAGGAAGGGGCGGTAGCGAGCCCGACCCGAGACGACAAGGGCCCCAAAATGCAATGAGGGGACTTCCAAAAGGAAGTCCCCTCGAGCAGACCGATAGCGCTTCGTTTCGAAACGCTACAAAGGCTTGCGCTTGGGCGAGCAGATTGCCGTGAAAGATTTGCGTAGCGTACTTAAGTACGTGAGCAAATCTTGGAGCGGCAAGGTGCCGCCCAAAGTAAGCCGACTAGCGTTTCGAGAACTGGGGGCGCTTACGAGCCTTCTTCAGGCCGTACTTCTTGCGCTCAACCATACGGGAGTCGCGCGTGAGGTAGCCAGCCTTCTTCAGCTCTGCACGGTAGTCGCCAGCTTCCAGAAGAGCGCGAGCGATGCCGTGGCGAAGAGCGCCAGCCTGGCCGGAAACGCCGCCGCCGTTGCAGCGAGCGATAACGTCGAAGTGATCCTTGGTATCGGTAACCACGAACGGAGTGGTGGCGTAGTCAAGCAGAGCCTGACGACCGAAGTAGTCAACGCCCTCGCGGCCGTTAACGGTAACCTTGCCCGTGCCGGGGACGATGCGAACGCGAGCGATTGCGTTCTTGCGACGGCCGGTGCCGTAATACATAGCTTCGCCTGCCATTAGTTATCCTCCATCTTGATCTCGCGGGGCTGCTGAGCTGCGTGCGGATGCTCTGCGCCAGCGTAAACCTTGAGCTTCATGCCCATTGCACGGCCGAGCGTGTTCTTGGGAAGCATGCCCTTCACTGCGTGCTCGATGACGCGCTCGGGGTGCTTCTGCATTGCCTCCTGGAAGGTTTCGCACTTCAGGCCGCCGGGATAACCGCTGTGACGATAGTATTCCTTGCTGGTAGCCTTAACGCCAGAGATCTTGATCTTGTCGGCGTTGATGATGACGACGAAGTCGCCGGTGTCGACGTGAGGCGTGTAGGTAGGCTTGTGCTTACCCTTAAGGATGTGAGCGGCCTTCGAAGCGACGCGGCCGAGAACCTGGTCCTCTGCGTCGATGAGAAGCCATTCGCGCTCAACTTCGTTGGGCTTTGCGTAATAGGTCTTCACAGTGTTCCTCCAATAAAGTAACAAGTGTCGTTTTTCAAAAGTTGCTGCCAACCCGAGGTGCGGGATCCTACTCCGCAGCTCCAACTATGCTTCCAGGCGTTGCTGCACTCGGTTCTGGACAACCTTGCGCGGCGGGCGCCGTTTCCGCTTCGCCGGAGTTCGAATCGCAAGCATGTACGGGGCTTTTGAAAGCGAACTTTTGCAGTTTAGCGTGTACGCGAACGCGGTGCAATCGCCGCGGCCGGGCATTTTCGCCGCCTTTCGCGAATCTTCACGTTTTCTGCGGAAAACCCACGGGTCTGCGCTGCTCGCGGAGCTTGCTTGCCTTCTGCTCGCCCGCCGCGCCGTCTGGCCCGCCCGTTTGCACGGCCCGCCCGCCTGCGCCGCACCCGTCCCCTTCCCCGCCTGGCCCGCCCGCCTTCCGCGAAGCTCGAAGCCGCGAAGCTTCGCAAGCCCGGCAAAGGCCGGGGTTTTTCGGCACTACGGAATAATCTGGTAGGCAACGCGCCGTCTGCGGCAGGCACTGCGCCCGTATACTTATCAGATGGAACGAACGCGCCTTCCCCAGCACGCCATGACGAAGGAAGGCGCTGCCGCGTGGCGCGAAAGCGAGGCTTGCATGGCCTATATAGAGTTCGACAACGTAACCAAGACCTACGGCGAGGGCGCCGCGCAGATCCATGCGCTCGACGGCGCCAGCTTCCAGGTGGAACGCGGCGAGCTGGCCGTGATCCTGGGCGCTTCGGGTGCCGGCAAGACCACCGCGCTGAACATCCTGGGCGGCATGGACGGCGCCACTTCGGGGCGGGTCGTGGTAGACGGGCACGACATCGCGCGCTGCAGCGAATCGCAGCTGGTGGAGTACCGCCGCGCCGCCGTGGGCTTCGTGTTCCAGTTCTACAACCTGGTGCCCAGCCTTACCGCCATCGAGAACGTGGAGCTGGCCAGCCAGATATGCCCCGATTCGCTGGACGCCGAGGAAACGCTTCGCCGCGTTGGCCTGGGCAACCGCCTTTCCAACTTCCCCGCACAGCTTTCCGGCGGCGAGCAGCAGCGCGTGGCCATCGCCCGCGCCCTTGCGAAGAACCCGAAGCTTCTGCTGTGCGACGAGCCCACCGGCGCGCTGGACTACAAAACCGGCAAGCAGATCTTGCAGCTGCTGCAGGACACCTGCCGCAACGAGGGCATCACCGCGCTGATCATCACCCACAACGCTGCGCTGGCGCCCATGGCCGACCGCGTGATACACGTGAACAGCGGGCGCGTGACCAGCACCGAGCTGAACCCCAGCCCCACGCCCATCGCGAACATCGAGTGGTAGCCATGGCAAGCGCGCTGCGGAAAGACACCCTGCGAACCATCGCGCGGGAGCGGAAACGCTTCATCTCCATCCTGCTTATCTGCGTGCTGGGCACCACCATGGTGTGCGGGCTGCGCGCGGCGTGCGTGGACCTTCGGCAATCGGCCGATTCGTTCTTCGCCCAGCAAGGCCTCTACGACCTGCGGGTTCAGAGCACCTTGGGGCTTACCGCACAAGACGTGAGCGCAGTGGCTGCGCTGGACGGGGTGGAACAGGCCGCCGGCGCCTACGAGGAAACCACCTACACGCAGCTGGGCAGCAAGCGCGCCAGCGTTGGGGTGAAGGCGCTGCAGGACGGCTTCAACCAGCCCTACCTTCTTGAGGGGCGCTTGCCCGAAGCCGCCAACGAGGTGGCCGTTACCGAGAACTACCTTACCGATTCGGGGGCGCAGATCGGCAGCACGGTTTCGCTTGAGCCGGGCGATGCCGAGGTGTTCGAGCGCACCGACTACCGTATCGTTGGCACGGTGATCGACCCCACCGAGCTCACCAATCCCAACGGGTCCATCGCCGTGCGCGCCAGCGCCAGCCCCGACTACCAGTTCTTCACCACGGCCGATGCCGTAAGCTCCGACGTGTTCACCGCCGTGTACGTGCACGCGAAGAACCCGCAGGGCGCGGCCGCCTATTCCGAGGAGTACAAGGCCCTGCTCGGCCAGGTTGAGCAGCAGGTCCAGGGCATCAAGGCCGAACGCGAGCAGGCGCGCAGCCAGCAGATCCGTCAGGACGCAACAACCGAGATCGATGAGCAGGAGCAGACCGCCAACGACGAGTTCGCCAGCGCCGAAGAGCAGCTGGATAGCGCGCAGGCAACGATCGATTCCGGCAGGCAGAAGATCACCGCCAACAAGGCGCAGATCGAGAGCGGGGCGGCGCAGATCGCGGAATCGCGCCAGCAGATTGCCCAGCAGGAAAGCCAGCTGCAGCAGGGCGAGGCGCAGATACAGGACGGCTATTCGCAGATAGAGAGCGGCCTTGCCCAGATAGCCAGCGGGCGCGAGCAGCTTGAGCAGGCGAAAGCCCAGGCCAACGCCCAGTTCGATGCGGCTATTGCCCAGGTGGACGCCGCCTATGCCGCCGGAGCCATCACCGAGGAAGAGCACGCCGCCCAGGTTCAGGCCATCGAGCAGCAGCGCGCGCAGGCGCTTGCCGCCCTTGCCCAGCAGGAACAGGAGCTGGCCGAAAACGAGGCGCGCCTTCAGCAGGAGCGAGCGAACCTGGACGCCAAGGCCGCCGAGATAGCCGCCGGCAAGCAGGCCATCGAGTCCGCGAAGGCCCAGATTGCCGCCAGCGCCGCCGAGCTGGAGCAGGGCAAGAACAAGCTTGCTGCCGCAGAGGACGAGTTGGCCAGCGGGCAGGCCGAGCTCGACGCCAACAGAGCCACGTTCGAGAGCGAGAAGGCCGAAGCCCAGCAGAAGATCGCCGATGCGCGCGCTGACGTCGATACGCTGGAGGACGCGCGCTGGTACGTGCAGACGCGCGAGTCGAACACCGGGTACGCCAGCGTGGAGTCGGATGCCGGGTCCATCGAGGCCATCGGCTACGTGTTCCCCGTGGTGTTCATCGTGGTGGCCGTGCTCATTGCGCTTACCACCATCACCCGCCTGGTTGAAGAGGAGCGCGGGCTCATCGGCACCTACAAGAGCCTGGGCTATTCCAACCGCGCCATACTGGGCAAGTACCTGGTGTACGCCCTGCTGGCCTGCCTTGTTGGCGGGGCGCTGGGCGAAGTGTGCGGGTTCGTGCTGTTCCCTGCCTTCCTGTTCAGCGTGTTCCAGGTGATGTACCTGCTGCCGAATTACCTGCTTTCGTTCGATGCCCTCTACGGCATCGGCGGCATCGCGTTCTTCACCATTGGCATCGCGGGCGCAGCCGTGCTTGCCTGCCGCTCCGAGCTGCGGCAGACCCCGGCCATGCTGATGCGCCCCAAGGCGCCGCCCGCAGGTTCGCGCATCTTCCTGGAGCGCATCCCCTTCATCTGGAAGAGGATGTCGTTCCTGAACAAGGTGACGGCGCGCAACCTGCTTCGCTACAAGAAGCGCTTCTTCATGACCATCTTCGGCATCATGGGCTGCATGGCGCTGCTGATCTGCGGCTTTGCTATCAGGGATTCCGTGCATGCCCTTTCTCCCATGCAGTACGGCGACGTGTACCGCTACGACGTGCAGGCCGTGGTTTCCAGCGACGACTTCGACGATGCGCAGAGATACCTGCGCGATCACGCCGAGGTAAGCCAGCTGCAGCCCATCGCGGTGGACACCGTCACCGTTTCCGCGAACGGCGACGAGGAGAGCATGCAGCTGTTCGTCGTGCCCGACGGCGCCGACCTTACGCCCTACCTTTCGCTTGCCGATGGCAGCGAGTCGTTCCAGCTGGGAGCCAGCGGCATGATACTCACCCGCAACGCCGCCGAGCTGCTGGGGGTCGAGGCCGGCGGGACCGCGCACCTGAAAACCAGCAAGCTCAACGAGGCGGATGCGGCCGTTGCGCACGTTGCCGATAACTATCTGGGCAACGCGGCCTACGTTTCGCAAAGCGCCTACGAGCAGCTGTTCGGGCAGACCGCAACGCTGAACGGCTTCTACCTGAACCTAACCGACGGCGCTGACGCCAGCGCGTTCGCCGACAGCCTGGCGGAGCGCGAGGAGTTCCTTTCGGTTACCAGCACGCAGCAGATGAACGACGAGTTCGCGCAGTCGTTCGCGCTGATCAACACCATCGTGTACGTGATCGTAGGACTGGCGGCGGCGCTGGCCTTCGTGGTGCTGTTCACGCTTTCCACCACCAACATATCGGAGCGCATCCGCGAGCTTGCCACCATCAAGGTGCTGGGCTTCCGCAAGCGCGAGGTGAACCACTACGTGAACAAGGAAACCATCCTGCTTACCGCCATCGGCATGCTGTTGGGCATCCCGGCAGGCTACGCGTTCAGCCACTCGCTCACCTACGTGCTGAAGATGCCCAGTATCTACTTCGCGGTAACCATCGAGCCCGGCAGCTACCTTATCGCCTGCGCGCTGACGCTGCTGTTCGCCGTGATAGTGGCGCTGCTCTCCAACCGCAGCCTACGGAAGATCAACATGATAGAGGCGCTGAAGAGCGTCGAGTAGGCGAAGGGCCCGTTTCGGGGGCCTAGGGAATGGCCCTCCCCCGAGGCGGCCAACCCACGAACGGCCCTGGGGCCGGCATGCGGCTCAAGCCACCCATTCCGCTGCTCAGAAAACGGGGATCAAAGGATCCCCGTTTTCTTCGTGCGCTGCATTGCTTCATGCATTTGAAGAAGATTCGCGTTCGCGAATCTGGCAGGAAGAGTGTTCAGAGTGGCGTTCGCCGCACCCCGGCCCCAGGGCCCTTCGCGGGTTGGCCTAGCGGTGCAGAGGTTACTTCTCTTCGGATTCCTTGCTGTGGCCGGGCTTGCGGCGCGGGTTGAAGTGGTGGTTCAGCGCATCGCCCAGCAGGT
>CAVAFY010000031.1:0-19902 GCA_963588035.1 Alloprevotella sp.
GAAACCGCCTTCGGGCGGTTTTTTCTTTCTTTGTCGGAAGAGCAAAGGATTCGAACCGATGAGGTGAAAATCCGTTAAGAAAACGTGCCAGTGGCACGTTTTTAGGATTTTGCCCGCAGGCGCTTGCGCCAAGGGGGTGAGCGCGTAGCGCGGGAATCCTGCTGGCCCAGCCACTTGCTTTTTACGCCGCCCTGTCGGGGCGGCGTTTTACGTTGACGCTGCGCGGGCCGCTGGCGGCACAGCTGCCGCTCCAAGCCTGCTGGACGGCGAAGCACGCCTGGCGCATGCTTTCGCGGCATCTGCACTCACCAGCGGCCCGCTCGCTGACTTACTGGCGCATGCCCCGATCTTTGTTTCTCCGACCTGCATGTTTGCTCGAGGGATTCGAACCGAAAGGTGCGTCTCACCGCCTGAACTCCGTGGGCATGTGGAACTCGTTTCAGTCGATGCCGCATCCGTACCCCCCGCCGTCTCGCGCTGGCGAAATTCGCCCTGGCGCATCCAGCCCTGCGTCGCAGCTTCCGCGGCCTTCGCCATCCTGCGTTGGCAGAATCCGTCCTGTGCCGCACCCCACGGCTCCCGCCGCTCCGCGCTGGCGAAATCTTCCTATAATGCGCGCTCGCGCTGGAAAACGGCCCCAACTTGGCGAGATACGCCTACTTTGCGCGCTACGACAGCGGTAATTCGCCATCAGCGCGGTCTTAGCGTACAAAGTAGGCGTATCTTGCCAGCGTTGGCTGTCGCAGCGCGCATTATGGGGATATTTCGCCAAGTAGAGGCTTTATTTCTGCGCTGGCGCGCAAAGTAGTGGTTTTTCGCCATCCTGGGGCGCATCCGCCCCAGGCGCACCATAGTGCACCCGCTTCATGCGCGCCATAACGCATCCGCCCCGAATGTGCTGTCGCAGCGGTTCGGGCCTTGCAAATAAAATCTACCGGTTCTGTCACACCTTTGTCACACCTCGTCTGACCTGGGATAAGCAATGTAATATCTGGATTCGAACCGATGAGGTGAAAATCCGTTAGCAGCCCTTGGGTGGGCGGGGCGTGCGAGGGGTTGTAAAGGCCTTCGTTTTCATTTGGGAGCTCTTCAATGCGCAGCCCCTGGTTTTCGATCTTCGATGCGGGGATGCGGAAACAGCGCGTCGAATCATTCCGCTGCGCATTCACCTATGTAATACAACTTCCGAATGAAAGCGAAACCAAAGGCCGCCCAACCTCTCGCACGTCTTGCCCATCCAGGGGCGGACGATCGGCAAAGATAAACGAGAGCATTCGCGCTGAGGGAATGGGATATCATGTCTGCAACTAGTTTTAGGAGGCAGATCCGTGGCGGAATACATCGAAGGCAAGCGACCGGTTCTTGAGGCATTGAAGGTGGGCGTGCCGGCAAAGCGCCTGTACGTTGCCGATGGGCTGAAGGGCGACAAGGTTGTTGACGAGGTGGTTCGCCGCGCCCATAAGGCGAAGATCTCGGTGAAGCAGGTGAAGCGCCCCGAGTTGGACAAGCGCTCCGAGCGCGGCTCCCACCAGGGCCTTATGCTTGAAACGCTCTCCTATCAGTATTCCAACGTGAACGAGATCGTCATCGCGGCGAACAAGCACGCCCAGGCAAACGACGGCAAGGCGCTCATCATCATCCTCGACCACATCACCGATGCCGGCAATCTGGGCGCCATTGCGCGCTCGGCCGAAGTGGTGGGCGCTTCGGGAATCATCATCCCCAACAAGCGCTCCGCCCGCGTTACGGCCGCAACATATAAAAGCTCTGCCGGCGCCGTCGCGCACATCAAAATAGCCCAGGTGGGCAATATCTCCCAGATCATCGACAGTTTGAAGAAGGAGAACTTCTGGGTTGCCGGTGCTTCCGAGAAGGCTTCGCAATGCATTTGGGACGCTCCCTTGGCCGGCCGCCTTGCGCTGGTGATGGGCAACGAGGGCGAAGGCCTGGCGCGCCTTACCCAGGAGCATTGCGATTTCCTGGTGTCGCTTCCCCAGGCGGGCGAAGTGGGCTCCCTGAACGTGGCCCAAGCATCCACTGCCTGCATGTATGAGTGGCTCAGGCAGTGCCGGGAATAGCCTTCCCTCAACCGGAATCGAGCAATCACCATGGCCAAAAAACGGAACAAGCTCCTTATCGTCGACGGCTACAATGTGCTGCGCAGCGGCCAGCGCTACGTGCACATGCGCCGCGACGCCGACTACACCCATGACCGCTTCAACAAGGTGCGTGAGTCGCTGATCAGCGACGTTGCGGCTTTCGCGGGCACGGAGTACAAGGCCATCATCGTCTTCGACGCAGCCGACAACCCCGAATCCGCCGGCAAGTCGGAGCGCATCGGCGGCGTGAAGGTGGTCTTTTCCCCGTACGGCTCTTCGGCCGACAAGGTCATAGAGAAGCTGGCCCATGATGCGCGCGAGAACCGCCTCGAGGTTATGGTGGTCACCAGCGACGCCACCATCCAGGACACCGTGTTCGGCGGCGGCGTCGACCGCATGAGCGCCAACGGCTTCAGCTTGGAAATGGAGGACTTGGGCGATGAGGCCAAGCGCGACCGCACGGTAGAGGTACACCGTCGCTCCACCGTCGCCGACCGCCTCAGCCCCGATGTGCTCGAAAAGCTCAAGGCAATGAGGGACGGCAAGTAGCCCCGCGAGCAGGCCCCCGCGGGCGCGGATCGGCCCCGTATGCCCTCTCTATTGCATTTTCCCTTGCTTTGCCTGCTTCCATTGACCAATGCAATGCCGCAGTGCGCTAACTGCGATTTCCCCTACCGTATACTCTTTATATCGTTTGAGTTTCCCGGTCGGTTGCACGAGGGGTGCAGCAAGTGCTTTCGGCCTGCCGGCTGCGCTGCCGGGAAGAGGGGAAGGGGAATCGCATGAAACCGCTCAAGGGAATCAAGGTGGTAGATCTCACTACCTATATGGCAACGCCGGCCACCGGGCGCGTGCTCGGCGAATGGGGCGCCGACGTCATCAAGGTGGAGGCAGCGAAGGGCGACCCGCTGCGCGTTACCCAAGCCGCCGTCTTCAACATGCCCATGTCCGACGACGAGAACCTCGCCTTTGACATGTGCAACCTCAACAAGCGCTTCATCTCGCTCAACCTCAAGAGCGAAACCGGCGCCGAGGTCATGGATAAGCTGCTGGCCGATGCCGACGTGTTCCTCACGAACACGCGCACCAAGTCGCTGAAGAAGATGGGGCTCGACTGGGAAACCCTGCATGCGAAGTACCCGAAGCTCATCATGGCCCACGGCCTGGGCTACGGGAAGAAGGGCGCGGAAAAGGACGATCCGGGCTTCGATGTGACCTGTTACATGGCCCGCGGCGGGGTATTCGGCACCACGGTGAACCGCGGCGACGCGCCGATGATCCCGACCAACGGCTACGGCGACCTGCAGGCGTCGATGTTCCTTGCGGCGGGCGTTTGCGCTGCGATCATCGGGCGCAGCCAAACCGGGCAAGGGGAGTACGTTACCTGCGCCCTGCAGCACGCGGCCATCTACGCGCTGATGACGGGCATGATCTCGGCGCAGTACGGCAACCCGTACCCGAAGAGCCGTCTTGAGGTCATCTGCCCGTTCAACAACGTCTACACCGCCGGCGACGGCAAGTCCATCGCCATGTGCGACCCCGAATACGATCGCGACTACGACAAGATCATGGGACTTATCGGCCGCAGCGACCTGGTTGGCTCCGAGCGCCTTTCCAATTGCAACAAGATGAACGCCGATGGGCTGAATGCCGAGGTGGTGGGCATCTTGGACGAGGCGCTGGCGAAGATGACCGCCGCAGAGGCGCTCGAGCTGTTCAAGGGTGCGGGCATCCCCTGCGAGCTGTGCCAAACCCCCAGCGATGTCTACGAGGACGAGAACGCCCTGGTGAACGACTACTTGGTGAAGATCAGGTACCCCGAATCGGAACGCTGGGTTCCCACTCCGCCCATCCAGTTCGAATCGGAAGCCGCTCCCGACTATGCGCCCTCGAGCATGCTGGGCTCCGCGACCGAGGAGGTCATGAGGGGCCTGGGCTACACCGACGAGCAGATCAAGGCGGCCATGGCCGACGGCTCCGTCTGCGGTCCGGTGAGCCTGGACGTGCTTGCCGGCAAATAAGCTTGCGGTTATTTCCTGTTTCGCTTGCCCTGATCTGTGCGCCTGCTATACTGCAAAGGCTGTTTTAATTCACATGCATGGGGGACCTGCGCCCGCCAGTGGCCGCGAGGGCGGTTGCGGGCAAAGGGAAGATCCTATGCAGAGGCACAACGAATGGAGAAAGAATGTCCAAGATCACTGTACAGACCCTGCTCGACGCAGGCACCCACTTCGGTCATCAGACCCGTCGCTGGAACCCCAAGATGAAGCCCTTCATCTTCGGCAACCGCGGCGACATCTACATCATCGACCTCAAGGAGACCATGTACGGTCTCGACGCTGCCTACACCGCAGTTTCCCGCTGCGCAGAGAAGGGCGGCACCGTGCTGTTCGTCGGCACCAAGAAGCAGGCTCAGGAATCCATCGCCGAGGCCGCTAACCGCTGCGGCATGCCTTACGTCAACGCCCGTTGGCTCGGCGGCATGCTCACCAACTTCACCACCATCCGCTCCCGCGTTCAGCGCATGGAAGAGCTCGAGGGCATGGAAGCAGACGGCCGCATGGCCCTTCTGCCCAAGAAGGAGCAGATCCTGCTGAAGAAGGAGCTCGCCAAGCTGCAGACCAACCTCAACGGCATCCGCAACATGAAGAAGGTCCCCGACATGATCTTCATCATCGACACCAACCGTGAGCAGATCGCCATCCACGAGTCCCACCGCCTGAACATCCCCGTTGTGGGCACGCTCGACACCAACTGCGATCCCGACGACGTCGACTTCGGCATCCCTGCAAACGACGACGCCATCCGCTCCGTCCGCCTGCTCTCCGAGTTCGTGGCAGACGCTGTCATCGCCGGCACCGGTGCTCCCGTCACCGTCGAGGACATGGCTGCCGCAGAGGCTCCCGCAGCCGAGGCTGCTCCGGCAGAGGCCGCAACTCCCGCAGCTGAGTAACCCCACCAACCCATAGCAGTTTCCCCCTTGCCCCGTACCCGGGGCAGGGTTTTCTATCGAAAGGAATTACCATGGCAGAAATCACCGCAGCTCTCGTCAAGGAACTCCGCGAGATGACCGGCGCTGGCATGATGGAGTGCAAGAAGGCCCTCGTAGAGGCCGAGGGCGAGCTCGAGAAGGCTGTAGACGTCCTGCGCACCCGCGGTCTTGCCGCTGTTGCCAAGAAGGCCGGCCGTGCCACCAACGAGGGCACCGTTCTGGCTCTCGTCTCCGAGTGCGGCCATGCTGGCGCCCTCGTCGAGCTCAACTGCGAGACCGACTTCGTCGGCATGAACGACAAGTTCAAGGCATACGCCGAGAAGATCGCTCAGGCAGTGCTCGCCAACAAGCCCGCCGACCTTGATGCCCTGAAGGCTTCCGAGATCGAGGGCGAGACCGTCGATGCCGTCGTCACCGACGCCATCCACACCCTGGGGGAGAACATCCAGCTTTCCCGCTTCGCTCTCTCCGAGCAGCCCGAAGGCGCCGTTTCCTCCTACATCCACGGCGGCGGCAAGATCGGCGTTCTGGTTGAGTTCAAGCTCGGCGACGCATCCATCGCCTCCAACGAGGACTTCAAGAAGTACGGCCGCGACATCGCCATGCAGGTTGCTGCAGCAAGCCCTGTTTCCGCAACCCGCGAGTCCGTCGACCCTGCCGTTGTAGAGCACGAGATGGGCATCTACAAGGCTCAGGCCGCCGAGTCCGGCAAGCCCGAGAACATCCAGGAGAAGATCGCTACCGGTCGCCTGGAGAAGTTCTTCAAGGAGAACTGCCTCACCGAGCAGGCATTCGTGAAGAACCCCGACCAGTCCGTGAACGACTACACGGCAGAGGTTGCCAAGTCCCTTGGCACCACCATTGAGGTTGTTTCCTTCACCCGCTTCATGCTCGGCGAATAAGCTAACCGCATAAAGCATTCGCAGGCCCTTCCAGAGGTTTTGGGTAGAACCCGCTTCTGGAGGGGCTTGCTGTCATAATAGGGAAGCGTATGCGCCGGTTAGCCTAAGCGGCCGGACGCAGTATTCCAGAATTCAGGGGATAGCATCAACAGATTGGATGCGAGGGTATGTCAGAAGAAGTGATCATCGCCCGCGAAACGAAGGACGTTTCGGGTACGGTACATATCGGCGGCGCGAAGAATTCCGCCTTGAAGCTCATTGCGGCGTCTATGCTCGGCCAGGGCAAAACCACCTTGGCCAACGTGCCCCATATCTCCGATATCGAGATCATGTGCGAGGTGCTCAGGAGCCTTGGCGCCACCGTCGAATGGGGCGACCATTCCCTCGTCATCGACACGAAGGACGCCGAGGGCTACAACACGCCCTACGAGCTGGTGTCGAAGATGCGCGCAAGCATCTCCATCCTCGGTCCGCTTATCGGCCGCTTCGGCCGGGCGCGCGTCGCCATGCCCGGCGGCTGCAAGATCGGCGCCCGTAAGATCGACATGCACCTGAAGGTGCTCGAGGCCATGGGCGTCGAATTCGAGAACAGCCACGGCTACCTGTACGCCTCCACCCCGAACGGGCTGCATGCGGCCGATGTCCTGCTCGAGTTCCCCAGCGTGGGCGCAACCGAGAACATGCTTATGGCCTCGGTGGTTGCCCCCGGCACCTCGGTTATCGACAACGCGGCGCGCGAGCCCGAGATCGTCGACCTTGCCAACATGCTCAACGCCATGGGCGCCCAGGTTGAAGGTGCCGGTTCGCCCACCATCACGGTGAAGGGCGTGCCGCTCTCGCAGATGCACCCTTGCACGCATACCACCGTGGGCGACCGCATCGAGGCGGGCACGTTCCTTACGGCCGGCGCTTTGCTGGGCGGCCCGGTGACGGTCGAGGGCGTCGACCCTTCCTTCCTGCGCATGGCGCTTATGAAGCTCGAGCAGATGGGCTGCGAGGTTTTCACCACCGAAGACTCGATCACCGTTTCCCGCAACCAGCCCCTGCAGGCAACCGATATCCAGACGCTGCCCCATCCGGGCTTTCCCACCGACCTGCAGGCCCAGTTCATGTTGCTGGCCTCCTTCGCGCAGGGGAATTCCGTCATCTCGGAGAACATCTTCGAGAACCGCTTCATGTTCGCCAGCGAGCTGAACCGCATGGGTTCGCGCATCACGGTGGAGGGCCATCATGCACTGGTGCAGGGCGTTTCCCGCCTTGAAGGCGCCCCTGTCTCTTCTCCCGACTTGCGCGGTGGTGCGGCACTCGTTATCGCCGGCCTTGCCGCTGAAGGGGAGACTACCGTGCACGATATCCACCATATCGACCGCGGCTACGAAGACTACGTGGGCAAGCTGCGCGGTATCGGCGCAAACGTCGAGCGCATCGAGTTGTAAGGCGGAACTGCATGGCTCTCAGGGGGAATAGAGGCTCTCATGGCCGTCGCGGCTCAAGCAGGCGCTCCATGCGCCGCAGCGCCGACTGGTCTTCTTCCGTAATCGGCTCCCATGCATCGGGCGCCCGCGCTCCCCAGCGTGATCCGCGGCGAACCGTCCGTCCCCGCGTGGCCACCCCACCCTCGGCCCGCAGGACGGGCGAGGTTCGGCAGCTCAACGTCCAGTCCGGTTCGGCAAGCGACTACCAACGCACCCGATACGGCGGACGCTCGCGCACGGCTGCAACCATGCGCCGCAACGACCGCGTCAACCGCGTCGCGCTCGTTGTTTCCATCATCTTGGTCATTGCCATCGCCTTCGGCTTGGGTACCTGCGCATATCGCAACTCGCTCACTTCCTCAATGGCGCTCAACGATGATGCCGTTACCGCCCAGTTGGTCTCTGCCAGCTCGGATTCGGTGACGTATACGCTGGTAACGGGAATAACCGGCGACGGCACCTCATCCGAGGCCTCCAGCTTCGTTGCGGTTCTCCGGCTTGACCCGCAGGCTGGTACGGCGTCGCTGCTGAATATCCCCAGCAACATCGCTGTTTCGTACAACACGTCGTCTGCGGAAGAGGGCAGCATGCTGCGCGACGCGCCCCACGTCAAAGACGAGGGTGAGCTGGTGAAACAGGTCTCTTCGCTTATCGGCAACGACATCAACCACTATGTTCGCATCACTGACAAGGGCTTCGCTTCCCTGGTCGATTCCCTCGGCGGTCTCAAGGTGAACGTTGAGCAGTACGTCGACGACCCCACGGTGGGAACCTCGGTGCTCGATCCGGGCGAGCAGGTCCTCAGCGGCAAGCAGGCCCTTGCCTACGTCAGCGCGAAGAACTACACCACGGGCTTCTCCCAGCGCGCAACGGTTCAGAACCAGGTGTTCTGCGCCTTCGCGAATGCAATCGAGGAGAAGGGCGGCCTCGATTTCGCCATGAGTGCAGACACCATCGCCAGCTGCATCAAAACCGACCTGAGCTATGACGACATGTCGAAGATGGCCAAGACCTTCCAGGGCGCCGAGTTCATTTCCGCTACGGTTCCGGGCAGCCAAACGGGCTCCGGCTCCAAAACGTACTGGTCGGTAAGCTCCACCAAGGCAAGCCAGGTCTACAGCAAGTTCAAGTCCGGCGAGGACATGGATATAACGGTGGATACCAGCGGCGTCGACAAGTCGGGCATTTCGGTGGTGGTGCTCAATGGCGCCGGCGCCGATGGCTACAGCGCTCAGGCTGCCGCGGTTCTTACGGAGGCCGGCTTCAGCATCAGCGATACCGGCAATGCCGAATCGTTCGTGTACGACGAAACCCTGGTGATCTACCGCTCGGCCGAAGACAAGACCGCCGCGGAAGCCGCCGTTCAGGCGCTTGGTGTGGGCCGCGCGGTTTCCGCCGGCGTCTACTACAGCCTTACCACCAATCTCCAGGTTGTAGTTGGCAAGGACTGGACCTCGCATGTTTGATCCGGTTGCGTACATCAACGAGCCCCGCTGGCGAAGCATGAGCCTGGGGCTCGAGCGCATCTCCGAGCTACTGGAACGGCTTGGTAGCCCGCAGGACGGTCTGCGTTTCGTCCATGTGGCCGGCACGAACGGCAAGGGGTCCACCTGCGCGTTTGTGTCCAGTATCCTACAGCAAGCGGGCTATCGGGTCGGGCTGTTCACCAGCCCGTACATCGAGCGATTCGAGGAGCGCATCCGCGTCGACGGCTCTGAGATCAGCCGCGACGACCTTGTTTCCGCAACGCTTCGCGTTCGCGAAGCCGCCGAGGCCATGGATTCCCATCCCACCGAGTTCGAGCTTATGACCGCGGTCGCCTTCGAGCATTTTGCCTGTAAGGAATGCGATATCGTCGTTTGCGAGGTGGGGTTGGGCGGCAGGCTCGATTCCACCAACGTCATCACCTCGGTCGAGGTGTGTGCCTTCGCGCCTATCTCGTACGACCATTGTGCACTGTTGGGCTCGACCCTTGCCCAGATCGCCACTGAGAAGGCGGGCATTTTGAAAAAGGGCGCCGTCGCGGTAAGCGCGCCTCAGGAGCCGGAGGTGCGCGCAGTCCTCGATGCCCAAGCCGCCGAGCTCGAGGTGTCTCTTCGCTATGTCGATGCCTCTAAGATCACCGGCGAAAACGAGCGCTTCTCGTTCGATGGCCTCGGTGATCTTTCCATTCCCCTTCAGGGGTCGTACCAGCTGGTCAATGCTTCGCTGGCCGTGCTTGTTTGCCGGGCGCTAGCCGAAAAGGGCTGGAGGCTCGATGAGGGCTCTGTTCGCCGCGGCCTTGCAGGCGCATCGTGGCCCGGTCGGTTCGAGTTCCTTAGCCATAACCCCGATGCCATCATCGACGGCGCCCACAACATCCACGCCGTTCGAGCGCTGGCCGGCGAGCTTTCCCGCCGCTACCGAAAGGGCTCGGTCGTCTTTGTGGTGGGTGTCATGGCCGACAAGGATTACGCTCCCATGCTGGAGCTGCTTGCCCCTATGGCCAGCGCGTTCGTGTGCTATGAGCCGGCGAACCCCCGCGCTCTTCCGGCCAGCGAGCTGGCCGAAGCGGTGCGCCGGGCCCTCGTTTCAGCGGGCGCCGTAGATTCTGTCGACGTGCATCAGGCGCCAACCCCCGGCGATGCGGTATCCCGTGCGCGCGAATTGAGCGGCGGCACTTTACCCATCTGCCTTTGCGGCAGCCTTTACGGCATCGCCGCCCTGAAGGAAGCCTGGCAACGCTGATCCCATCTGCGGCTATCTGCCCAACCGCTTGCCTGCGCCTGTGCGCATTTGGTGGGCAAAGCCGGCTGTGCTTTGTCTGCAGCGAAGGGGCGTATATACTGTTCAGCCGTTGATAGTATCCCGAAAGGGCTTGGGCGGCGCCAAGTTCTGAACCTGGTCAGGTCCGGGAGGAAGCAGCCATAAGGGGCCTCTGACGAGCGCCCGGGCCTTTTCGGGATACTTGCTTTCGCCGGTCGCTCGACCGGCGAAACTTATATATAGGGCGCTTTACATTTCTTTAAGATCCCTGTTGGGAAACGGAAAGGGAACCATGGAAATCATCAACTTCATTCTTGGCCTCCTGCATGATCCTCGTGGCGCCATCGCTGGTTGGATCGTTTCCCTTGGCGCGGTGTGGGTCTACACCCCGTTGTTCCTCATCGTGTTCATCGAAACCGGCCTGGTGTTCTTTCCCTTCCTGCCGGGCGACTCGCTCTTGTTCGCAGCTGGCGTGTTCTCGGCCGACGGCGGTGGCCTCAACCTTGCAGCAACGCTCATCGTGTTCTATGCGGCGGCCATCTTGGGCAACACTTCCAACTACTGGATAGCCCGCTTCTTCGGTTCCCGCATCATCGACTCCGGCAAGATCAAATCCCTTACCCCTGAGCGAATGGCCAAGCTCGACCATTTCTTCGAGAAGTACGGCGGCCTCACCATCGTCATCACCCGCTTCATGCCCTTCTTCCGCACCTTCGCGCCCTTCATCGCGGGCACGGGTCATATGAACTTCGGCAAGTTCACGCTGTTCAATGCGATTGGCGGCATTTCCTGGGTATCGCTGTTCGTGCTGGTGGGCTACTTCTTCGGCGGGGTGCCGTTCGTGCAGGCGCATTTCGAGGTCATCGTCCTCGGTATCGTCGCTGTTTCCGTTGCCCCTGCCATCATCGGGGCGGTAAAGGCGGCACTCTCTTCGCGCAAAAGCGGTAAGAAGGAATTCGAGGTGGCTGCTGCAACCGACGCCGAGCGCCTTGCCCGCGCAAAACATGCCCGCTCCGACGAAAGCGCTCCACTCGATTAGGTTCGTCTAAAATACCTACTCGGGTTCTTTACTGTCCTTGCATCCGGAAGGATGCTCGTATACGGAGGCTCGGGTTTTCCGTGGCCTTCAAATAAGGAGGCTCGGCGATGGAAGCCCTGTACCGCAAATACCGCCCTTCGACGTTTTCCGACGTCGTGGGCCAGGAGCATATCGAGCGCACGCTGAAGAACGCCATCGAGCAAGGCAAGGTCTCCCATGCCTACCTGTTCTGCGGCCCGCGCGGTACGGGCAAGACGACAACGGCCCGAATCCTTGCGAAGGCGCTGCTTTGCGAAAACGGCCCCACTACCGAGCCCGACGGCACCTGCGAGGAATGCCAGGCCATTGCCCAGGGCAACCACCCCGATGTCTACGAGCTCGATGCCGCAAGCCGCACGGGCGTCGAGAACGTCCGTGAAGAGATCATCAGCCGCGTAAGCTATGCCCCGACGCGCGGCAAATGGAAGGTCTACATCATCGACGAGGTGCACATGCTCTCGACCGCGGCCTTCAATGCTTTGCTGAAAACCATCGAAGAGCCGCCGGGGCACGTTGCCTTCATCCTGTGCACCACCGACCCGCAGAAGGTCCCCGAAACCATCCAGTCGCGCTGCCAGCGCTTCGACTTCCACCGCATCTCAATCGAGTCGATCGTTTCCCGTCTTGGGACGGTCTGCGTTGAGGAGGGCGTTGAATTCGAGCCCGAGGCGCTCGAGCTTATTGCCCATCGTGCCGAGGGCGGGATGCGCAATGCCCTTACCACGCTCGAGCAGCTCATCGCCTTCGATGCGGGCAAGGTAACGCTGGTCGGCGCGCAGAACCTGCTCGGCACCCTCGACGATACCGACCTGTCGGAAATCATCGAGGCTATCGGCAAGCGCGATGCGGTAGCCTGCTTCAATTGGTTGGCGAATTACGTTGAAACGGGTGCCGATCTTGCCCAATTCGTGCAAGATCTCGCCGAATACACGCGCACCATGTACCTGCTCTCCTTGGCGGGGTTGGATGTCGAGCTTGAAGTGAGCAGCGCAACCCGCAAGGCAATGGAGGGGCAGTTGCCCCTGTTCGGAACAGATCGTCTTGCGCGTATGCTCGAGGTTCTCGGAGATGTTTCCCGGGAATTGCGCACGGCCAGCAACCCCCGCCTTGCCTTCGAGATCGCCCTTACGCGGCTCGTTCGCCCTGAATCGGACCTGACGCTCCAGGCTTTGGCCGAGCGCGTGGAGGAATTGGAGCGCAAGCTTGCCGGCATGGCTGCTTCGGGCGTTCCCGCGCAAGCATCCGCTGCCGCGGTGCAGGGGAGTGTTCCTGCCGTTGGCGTAGCTTCCGCTCCGACTGCGCAGGTCGCTCAAGGCGTCTCTGCCGCCGCAACCGCCGCGCCTGCTGCCCAGGCCACCCAGGGGGCACATGCCCCTATGCCGTCTTCGTCGTTCGCGTCGGAGCAAGGCCAGCCCGCGGTGGCTACAACGCCGCCTTCGGCCAGCCAGAACGCTCAGCCTGCAGCCCGTTCGGCATCCATGCCGAACCCTTCGGCGCCTTCTTCGGCTGATGCATCTATCTCGGTCAACGCATATGTCGCATCGGCAAATCAGGCCTCCGTGCCGGATCCGGTTGCTTCGGCTCTGCAGTCCGACCAGCGTCCCGCCGCCGCTGCCTCCGCTGAGTCCGGTTCCGTTGCCGCCGCCCCGGAAAGCGCCGCTGCTGTTCCCGCCCCTGCTCCTCAGGGTGCTGTTGCGATGACGGCTTCGATCGATGTCTCGAACCCGGCAGCCCTCCAAAGGTTCTGGCGTTCCGTCACCTCGACGCTGCGCAAGGTCAACCCTGCGCGTGGCGTGCTGTTCATGAATGCCAAGATCTTTGCGGATCCGAGCGGCAAGGGAATCGTCATCCAGTTCGGCAAGGATGGCGGGTTCGCCTATAACGCCGCCCAGAAAACCGAAGTCCAGGAACTGCTTGTCAAGACCATCGCCCAGGTTGCTGGCGGTACCGTGCCCTATCGCCTCTCCATCGAAGGTGGTGCCGGTTCGCCCGCGCCAGCGGCACCGGCTCGTCCAGCAGCATCGAGCCAGCCGGCACGCTCGTTGGTCCCGCCTTCGGCGCCAAAGCAACCGGAAGCCCAAACGCAACCAAATCCCCGGTTCAGTGTGCCAGCTTCTGTGGGCGCCGCTCCCGTGTCCCAGGATGTGAAGCCAGCATCTACGCCTGCCTCCGCGTCTGACCCTGTACTCGCCACCTCGTCCGCTCAAACGCCCGCCCCTTCTGCTCCTGCGGCCCCATTGGCTCAGCCCCCGGCTCAGGATTTCGATCAGGTCCCCTATGAAGAGGTGCCCCTCGATGTGTACGGGGCAAGCGTTCCCGCGGACCTCGACGATGCCGGTAGCTACGATGTTGCCCCGGTGCAGGTTGCGGCGCCTGCTTCTGTGCCGTCGTCTAACGCTGCCCCGACCGCTGGGCAGTACGCACAATCGCATCCCCAAGCCGCTACGGCGCCCGTTCGGCCTGCCCAGCCCCAGCCCGAACCTGCCCCGACTGCCGCGCAACCTGCCCAGCCGCGCCCCCAAGCCGCCGCGTCGTATCGGCCCGCCACCGCCCCTTCTGCGCCGGTGGGCACCGGTCGGGCTTCCGGATCCTCGTCCGAATCCCGTCCGACCGCAACGCAAGGCAACCCTGCTTCCTCGGCTGCGCAGGCCAACCCCCAAACAGGTGGAAGCGAGGCCGAGCAGATTAAGAGCATCCTCACCAACAGCTTCGGTCCGGGCGTAAAGTTCGAGGAGCTGCCTGAGTAGCGCGGCCTTTTCGATACAATGCAAAGGATAGTCACGCACTGAAACGGTCTAGGCAGGGGTCCCGCAGGGGCATCCGCCCGCCGTGTGAAAGGGAGAATCAATGGGAATGAACATGCAGCAGATGATGCGTCAGGCGCAGAAGATGCAGAAGGAGCTCCAGAAGGCCCAGCAGGAAATCGCCGAGATGACCTTCACCGGTACTGCCGGCGGCGGCATGGTCACCGCCGTTGCCCGTGGCGACATGAGCATCGAGTCCATCTCCATCGAGCCCGACGCCATCGATCCTGAAGATGCAGAGATGCTGCAGGATATGGTTGTTGCCGCTGTCAACGAGGCGCTTCGCGGTGTCGACCAGATGAGCAATGCGCGCATGTCCTCGGTTACCGGCGGCATGAACATCCCCGGGATGAGGTAATCAGTCCTCTATGAACGCCTCTTCGGCAATCCAAAAGCTGCTCGATGAGTTCGAGCGGCTTCCGGGCATCGGTCCCAAATCCGCGCAGCGCATCGTGTATTGGGTGCTGAACCAAGACCGGGAAGATGCCCTGCGCTTGGCCGACGCCATAGTCGAGGTCAAGGACAGCGTCCATTTCTGCTCTACCTGCTTCAACTATGCGCAAGGGGAGCTGTGCGACATCTGCGCCTCCACCAAGCGCAACCACTCGGTTATCTGCGTCGTCTCGGAGCCGCGCGACATCCCGCCCATCGAGCGCACCGGTTCCTTTTCGGGCGTATACCATGTGCTGGGCGGCGCCCTTTCGCCGCTCGAGGGCGTGGGCCCGGACGATCTGCATATTGCCGAGCTCATGGCCCGTCTGAACGACGCTTCCGTGGAAGAGGTCATCCTTGCCACGAACCCCAATATAGAAGGGGAAACGACGGCAAGCTACCTTGCCCGCCTCATCAAGCCGCTCGGGGTCACCGTTTCCCGTTTGGCAAGCGGCCTTCCCGTAGGGGGAGACCTCGAGTTCGCCGACGAGGTAACGCTTGGAAGGGCAATCGAATCGCGCCACACCTTGTAAGGCCCGAATCAAGCAACAGAGAAAGCCAAGCAAAACAGCGGGGCCGCGTTCACTCCGAAAGGAATGGACGCGGCCCCGCTTGTGTTCAGCATCGCTTGCGCTTAAGGCGAACCCTATTCAGGCGATGCCTACCTACTATGTTCATCGAGGTATGCATGTATAAAGCCGGGAACCTCAGACTGATCCATGCTCAACACGATGGATAACTCCCCATACACGCGCCTCCTGGCATCGTCGAGCAATCGCTTATAGGTAAGCGAAGCGCCGTGCTTCTTGCTTTCCTGCTCGGCAATGCGCGCTTGCATGGATTTGCATACCAGTAGCAGCGAAAGGAAGTCGTTGGAGCGGATCAGCTTCCGGAAGTGCTCAAGAACCAAGTGGGAATTGGTGTCCTGATAGTCGTCGGGTTCCAAGTCGATGGATTCGTCCAACGCATGTAACGCCTCGTTTTTCTGCAGAACAGGACGAAGCTCATCGCAGCGAGAATAGGGAACGTACGCTTTGCCCAAACGCTTTTCCAAGGGTCCTAATATGTAATACAGATCCGATTCGTCCCCTGCGAGGGAAACATGGGCATCGTTTTCAATTACTTGGCAGATTCCGAGAGATGAGTAGATAACGTATTCGCCAACCTGATAAGGCATATCGGCCTTCTTTCAAATCATTCCCTATCGATCATATACCTGTAGATATGAAGGGCGCCTCCACAAATCCACTAACGGTTGAAGCGCAGCATGTAGCGCTGACCTGGGAATATGTATCAAACCGGCAAAAAATCGGGAGCAATCGCAAGAAATATGTTGCATGAGCGCGCAAACGGGGTACTATAGCTAAGCCCTCGAACGGGGGAAGCGAGCCGGAGACGGCGAGCGGGCCGCCGGCCGAAAGTTCTTGAAAAAAGTTCTTGACACGGCGGCTGCGGGAAAGTAAAGTACTTTCTTGCGCGAACGGCACAGCCGCTTCGCAGCCGGGGCGAGAGCCCGGGCGGGAACCTTCAAAACTGGATACTGTGAGAAACGGAATTCAAGTCAGATTCAAACCCGTCTTTCCTGGAGCTGCCGACAGAACGGCAGGTCCGGAGACGAAACAATTAACTAGAATCAATCTTTCTTTTCAACGGAGAGTTTGATCCTGGCTCAGGATGAACGCTGGCGGCGTGCTTAACACATGCAAGTCGAACGATTAACCCACCTTCGGGTGGTCATAGAGTGGCGAACGGGTGAGTAACACGTGACCAACCTGCCCCTTGCACCGGGATAACCCAGGGAAACCTGCGCTAATACCGGATACTCCGGCGGGCCCGCATGGGCCGGCCGGGAAAGCCCAGACGGCAAGGGATGGGGTCGCGGCCCATTAGGTAGACGGCGGGGTAACGGCCCACCGTGCCCGCGATGGGTAGCCGGGTTGAGAGACCGATCGGCCACATTGGGACTGAGATACGGCCCAGACTCCTACGGGAGGCAGCAGTGGGGAATTTTGCGCAATGGGGGAAACCCTGACGCAGCAACGCCGCGTGCGGGACGAAGGCCTTCGGGTTGTAAACCGCTTTCAGCAGGGAATATGGTGAAGGTACCTGCAGAAGAAGCTCCGGCTAACTACGTGCCAGCAGCCGCGGTAATACGTAGGGAGCGAGCGTTATCCGGAATCATTGGGCGTAAAGCGCGCGTAGGCGGCCCGCCAAGCGGGGTCTCAAATCTGGGGGCTCAACCTCCAGCCGGACCCCGAACTGTCGGGCTCGAGTGCGGTAGAGGAAGGTGGAATTCCCAGTGTAGCGGTGAAATGCGCAGATATTGGGAAGAACACCGATGGCGAAGGCAGCCTTCTGGGCCGCCACTGACGCTGAGGCGCGAAAGCTAGGGGAGCGAACAGGATTAGATACCCTGGTAGTCCTAGCCGTAAACGATGGGCACTAGGTGTGGGGAAGTCCAATTCTCCGCGCCGGCGCTAACGCATTAAGTGCCCCGCCTGGGGAGTACGGCCGCAAGGCTAAAACTCAAAGGAATTGACGGGGGCCCGCACAAGCAGCGGAGCATGTGGCTTAATTCGAAGCAACGCGAAGAACCTTACCAGGGCTTGACATGTGCGTGAAGCGGTGGAAACACCGTGGCCGAAAGGAGCGCACACAGGTGGTGCATGGCTGTCGTCAGCTCGTGTCGTGAGATGTTGGGTTAAGTCCCGCAACGAGCGCAACCCCTGTCGCATGTTGCCAGCATTAGGTTGGGGACTCATGCGAGACTGCCGGCGTCAAGCCGGAGGAAGGTGGGGACGACGTCAAGTCATCATGCCCCTTATGCGCTGGGCCGCACACGTGCTACAATGGCCGGCACAATGGGTTGCCACCCCGCGAGGGGGAGCGGATCCCCAAAGCCGGCCCCAGTTCGGATCGGAGGCTGCAACCCGCCTCCGTGAAGCCGGAGTTGCTAGTAATCGCGGATCAGCACGCCGCGGTGAATACGTTCCCGGGCCTTGTACACACCGCCCGTCACACCACCCGAGTCGTCTGCACCCGAAGCCGCCGGCCGAACCCTTAACAGGGGCGGAGGCGTCGAAGGTGTGGAGGGTGAGGGGGGTGAAGTCGTAACAAGGTAGCCGTACCGGAAGGTGCGGCTGGATCACCTCCTTTCTAGGGAGACACGCAAGTGCCATAGGACGGTAGAGCGAAGCTCCCGTCCCCTGGAAGACAACACGGGGCATCCCGCCCCGGTCTGACGAAGGACACACGCCTCACAGTACCCAGCTTCGAGGGCTCCCCGCCCAGTGCGAGCACGCGCTCGGGGCACCTTGAGAGTTGCATAGCGTTTGAAAGTGAATCAACGAATCACTCATCTAATCTCAATCGATTCAGATTGTGCACACAGACATCAAAGTCTGCAGAAGTGTGATTCGCATCCATATCACGATCGTGAATGTATGATCGATACCCAAATTACTTTATCAGGAATGATCTAAAGATAACTTGCTAGATGAAGATACTAAGGGCACACGGTGGATGCCTTGGCATAGGAAGCCGACGAAGGACGCGACAAGCTGCGATAAGCCGCGGTTAGGGGCAAGTACCCTTCGACCCGCGGATGTCCGAATGGGGGAACCCAGGCGGGGCAACGCCCGCCTGTCGCCGCCTGAACACATAGGGCGGCAGACGGCAACCCGGGGAACTGAAACATCTAAGTACCCGGAGGAAAGGAAATCAACCGAGACTGCGCGAGTAGCGGCGAGCGAAAGCGCAACAGCCTAAACCCTTGCACGTGTAAGCCTCCAGGCGTTGCTGCAAGAGGTGTCGTGGGACTTCCATGGCGTAGCTGGAGCTGCGCCGCACGGTCACAAACCGTCGCTTTAGGGGAACGGCCTGGGAAGGCCGGCCGGAGCGGGTGAGAGCCCCGTACCCGAAAGAGCGGCGGCCGTGGGAAGCATCCCGAGTACCGCCGGACACGTGAAACCCGGTGGGAATCTGGGGGGACCACCCTCCAAGGCTAAGCACTCTCCTATGACCGATAGCGAACCAGTACCGTGAGGGAAAGGTGAAAAGCACCCCGAGAGGGGAGTGAAACAGTACCTGAAACCGTGTGCCTACAAGCAGTCGGAGCACCCTTCGCGGTGTGACGGCGTGCCTTTTGTAGAATGAGCCAGCGAGTTGCGGTGCGCGGCGAGGTTAAGGTTACAACCGAGCCGCAGTGAAAGCGAGCCTTTAAGATGGCGTTATGAGTCGCGCGCCGCAGACGCGAAGCCGGGTGATCTATCCATGGGCAGGCTGAGGCAGAGGTAAGACTCTGTGGAGGGCCGAACCCACTTCGGTTGAAAACGGAGGGGATGACCTGTGGATAGGGGTGAAAGGCCAATCAAACCCGGAGATATCTCGTTCTCCCCGAAATAGCTTTAGGGCTAGCCTCGATCGCTTACCCTGGGTGGTAGAGCACTGGATCCACGAGGGGGCTTCACCGCCTACCAACCGGAACCAAACTCCGAATGCCCAGGGTCCCGAGATCGGGAGTCAGAACATGTGGGCTAAGCCGTGTGTTCGAGAGGGAAACAGCCCAGACCGCCTGCTAAGGTCCCCAAATCAACGCTGAGTGGCAAAGGATGTGCGTTTGCCTAGACAACCAGGATGTTGGCTTAGAAGCAGCCATGCATTTAAAGAGTGCGTAACAGCTCACTGGTCAAGTGGACATGCGCCGACAATACACGGGGCTAAGCGTTGTACCGAAGCAGCGGACTGTTTTATCAGTGGTAGGGGAGCTTTCCAAGGGGGGCGAAGCGGAAGGGCGACCTTTCCGTGGACCGCTTGGAAGTGAGAATGCTGGCATGAGTAACGAGAGAGGGGCGGGAAACCCCTCCGCCGTAAGCCTAAGGGTTCCTGGGCAAGGCTAATCCTCCCAGGGTCAGTCGGGAGCTAAGGCGAGGCCGACAGGCGTAGCCGATGCACAACAGGCAGATATTCCTGTACCGCCGATGCCGCGTTCGACGACGGGGTGACGGAGAAGGGTAGCCGGGCGGGGTTCTGGACGTCCCCGTGAAAGCGCGTAGGGCGGCTGCGTTGGCAAATCCGCGCAGCCACGTGCCTGAGACGTTAGACGAAGCTTCGAGTGAAGCCGGTGAGCCCATGCTTCCAAGAAAAACCCCTAAGGAGCGGTACGGCGCCCGTACCAAAACCGACACAGGTAGGCGGGTAGAGCATACCAAGGCGATCGGGAGAACCATGGTTAAGGAACTCGGCATACTGACCCCGTAACTTCGGGAGAAGGGGTGCCCCCTGCGGTGACGGGACTTGCTCCCCGAGCGGCGGGGGGTCGCAGCGAAACGGCCCAAGCGACTGTTTACCAAAAACACAGGACTCTGCCAAGCCGC
>CAVAFY010000032.1:0-19520 GCA_963588035.1 Alloprevotella sp.
TCTTCGAGGAATTCAAGGCGCTTGACGATGTTTCGTTCGAGGTGCGCAAGGGCGATGTGTTCGGCATTATGGGCACCAACGGCTCCGGCAAAAGCACCATGCTGAAGATCATCGCCGGCGTGCTGGAACCAACTAAGGGCACCTGCCAAGTAAACGGCAATATAGCCCCGCTTATCGAACTCGGCGCGGGCTTCGATATGGACCTTTCCGCGCGCGAGAACATATACCTTAACGGTGCGCTGCTGGGCTATTCCAGGCAGTTCATAGACCAGAACTTCGATGCCATCGTAGAGTTTGCCGAGGTGGAAAAGTTCCTCGACATGCCTTTGAAGAATTACTCTTCAGGCATGGTCGCTCGCATCGCGTTCGCTATTGCAACCGTTATCGTTCCGGAGATCCTGGTGGTAGACGAGGTTCTTTCTGTCGGTGATTTCAGGTTCCAGAAAAAGTGTGAAGACCGCATCGCGGAACTTATCGAACAGCATGGGGTAACCGTGCTGATCGTTTCGCACAGCAATGAGCAGATCTCCCGCCTCTGCAATAAAGCTATTTGGATCGAAAAGGGTCACGAGCGCTTGCTTGGCAGTGCTTCTTTGGTGTGCCGTGCATATGGAGGGCTTGGAGGTCGCGTTGGCTCGGCCGAGGCGGAGCAGAAGGTCTTCGAGGCGCTTGTTCAGAGCGGCAAGGCTGAGGGAAGTATGATCTATGAAGATTTTTCAGCCGATTCGTCAGTTAGCCTAGGTGTAAAGGCTATCTCCAAGCTTTATGCAGGGAAACAAGTAAACACGCTGCTGATGGCGGTGGACGACTCTCATCTTAATGCGGTGGTTGCCAACAGCGTTGCTGGTGCGCTTTCCGCCCCGGTCATTTCCGTTAAAAGCGATCATATGAGCGATGCTGTAGGTCGAGTGCTCTACGAGATGAGCCCTAAGAAGATTGTGGTTTTCGATGTGGCGGAAACGGCTGAGTGGGCTGCCGATGAGCTCAATAATCTCCCCTGGCACCCCGAAGTTAAGATCGAGGGCGGTAAAGGGAAGCCAGCTTTTGATTATTGCTTCCAGGTTTTCGACGAGGGCAGGAAGAGCGGCCTTTGGGATGGCAGGTCTATCGCGATAGCCGACTTCTCTGAAGTGAGGGAATCGCTAGTGATGATGCCCCTGCTGTATTCGCAGGGAGTTCCTGTTTTCGTAGACATTGCCTCATCGGAGACGTTCGCGTCTCGGATCCGCGAAACCATATCTTCTTGTTCGACCTCTACCGTTTACTATTCGTGTGCCGAGACCAAGGCGTTGCTCGAATCGAACGCCGGCTGTCAGGTTGATTCGTTTATCGCAGACGCTCAATTTGTGCTGTCTAGAAACAGTAACGACTGCGCTCCGGGCAAAGCAGAGATTGTGGTAGCCCCTTGGTCCATGTCTCAGTGGCCTTATTTGCTGTGGTGCGGGTGCTATGCCGGCAATAAAGAAGGAGCCTTGCTTCTCTTGGACCATCAGAGCCTTGACGACGTGGCGGGTGGGCTCAACTATCTTGGGCGGAACAAATCTATCCTTGGTGCCATTTCGTTTATTGATGGCTCCATCCCGTTTGAGGTGGCGGACAAGGAAATGCTCGCCTGGAAGGTCATGGGTTAGGCGCTGTTTGGGGCTGCTTTGAGCCTTTCTTTAATCGCGCTGAGAGATGATACGGGCAGATTGTCGCTAATGTCATTGCCTCTTTCGCGGGCTTTTAGTACGGCTGCTTGAGAGGTAACACATTCAGTCAGCGGCGGACCCCATTTCTTGTCGGCGAATTGTGTTTCGATGCATTTGTTTAAGTCTTGGCCCTTCAGGCAGGTAGTTTTAGGCACTGTGGATAGACGTTCGAAAGATAGATCTTAAGACAAGCAAGTCGAATAAGCGATATATGCAAAACCGGCAATGGAGAACATCGAGGTTAGCGAAACGAGCGCGAATCCAGTATTGACGCTTACCTGTATAGAATTGGGCCGAAGGGCAATAAGAGCCATGGGCAAGAGGGGGATAAAATACCTGCCTTGAACCCCTTGAATTGCTGGATCGGAGCTAAAAGTCCAAGATGTCCACATCGTTAAAATTGCCCCGAGCGCACCAATCAAACAAATTGCAAAAAAGGACATCCTCACAACAGGGGACACGGAACCGCCGTCATCCTTGCTTTTCATCATGCTTAAAGCGAGCAAGGCAAGGAAGATTACCGGAACGTAATCCGGGAAGCTGGTAGACTCTTGGAACCAGCCAAGACTGTCTCCGACCATATTGAGTAGCCAAAAGGAAGCCTGGATCTCGATTGACCGGGCAAAAAAGATTGCGCTATCGAGAGGGCTAGAGAGTATCAGGCTCAAAGAGTACGGACGTCCAGTCTCGCTACCTCTTGTCAAGAGGGATTCTCCGTCTGATGAGACAACACCAGCAAGCGCCGCCATCCTGATTGCGATGATCGACACTACCATGGCGGCAAGGATGCCGCCTTTAAAAACAAGCTCAAATTTTCGAGTCCTGAATCGGTTTCTTGGAACCAAGAGAAAACCCAATGCTATTACCGAGTAGATCACTTTGCATGGCGCAAGTAGCCCCGTCACTGCAATGGCGGCAAACGCTTCTTTCCCTGAATAATAGCCATTACCGGAAATTGCCCGTATAACCAGGGCAGTAAGGAGGAACGAAAGACCAATAGTTCCCGCGTCATAACTGTATGACCCGATCAAATGCAAGGTCATCGGAGTCAGTGATACAACCATTAAAACCTTTTTGCCAAAAGGAGCTAGTCTAACAGCGAGAATTATTAGCCCAGCCGCATAGAGCATATTGAATAATCGCCCCATGTAAAACAGTGCCACGTGGTTCATTCCGAGCGTTTGTGCGAGCAAAACACCCAATGCGGAAGGAAGCCTTAGCTGAGGCATTTCGCCAAGCAGATCAGATTTGCTTATAACATACGGGGAAGAAGACGAGATATTTCCATTCTTAGCCGAATCGAAAAGGTGCTCTTTCACGTAATCCCAATCTGTTCGGTTGATCTCTGTAGACAAGAATCCCCCCTCGAAAAAAGGGGTATCCTCTGCCCTGATCTCTTGTGGATCACCGCCAGCTATGGCAACCGAATACGCATAGGACCGAAAAAAATGAGCAGGCTCATCAGGCACAGTGCCTGCTGGGAAAAAGAAGCAACTGACTAGTCCGAGGGTCAACAGTGTCGTCGGGAATACCCTTCTTGCGAGCGTTTCTTCGTTGCTTCCGCCACTGCGGTATAGCAGCCACATTGCAATAAGCAAAACCACGCCGGTTGCAAGGAGGGCTACAGACTTTGCAGAATGAGCGGCCTTGTACATGTATAAGGCGCCCAGCAAAAGGAAAGCGCCTAGGGAGAGGATGAGGATCTCGGTTTTGCCAATCCTCTTTCTCGTCTCTCCGAAAGGGGTGGGGTGTCCGATATGCATTTTTCCTCCAACTCTCCCCGACGCTCCGAGGTGACATGCGGAAGCCGCATTGTTGCATGATTAAAGTGCAGATAGTTTGTCTAAAATTCTCTTAATATTACCTACTGTCAATAGTCTTGGCAAATAAAACCGCTTGTGATCGGCGGTGTGGTTTATAAAAGCGCTCTTCGTTCCGATAGGCCTCTTTCGTTAGATCGCATCTTGGCGGTTAACCAAGGATGGAGCAGCTCTTTTGTTTGCTCTATTAATTATTGTGTATATCTGCCATGCCTGTGTCTTCAGGACTGCGTTTGGACCCTGTCCCGGTTCTTTTTGTTTCGTTGAGGCTATCGTATTTAACGCGTGGGCGCTCTTTCACTCCGTTGTCCCCTTTTATTTGAATTGATAATCGAGAGAAGCCCTGAAGGGAAAAAGCAGAAAAGCATCCTTTTGCAACAGGAGAAGACCAGGCATTCGGAAAGAGCGAGTTAGTGCTTTGGTGCGTCTGTACCGCCAGCCGGAATGATCGTCTAACGGTTGCTCTCCCGGATAAAATAAAAATATCTATCTATGGAGGCCGTCATGACTGAATCCGCTCGCAAATTGATCTTGCCCGACAACAACGCTCGCGCCCTTAGGGTTGCGCTGGGCCTTTGCCTTGCTTTGGCTCTTGCCTTCTTCGTTGTTGCTTCTTCGCCGTTTGGGGCTTTTGCCGAAGAAAGCAACGTCACGGCTTCGGAAACGCCGACAATAGCGGATTCTTCCGAAGAGGGGGGGGTATCGCCGGATAAGGACTCGACGGGGACGAATGAGCCGGTAGTTGTTAACGCCTCCGATTCCTCGTCCTCTTTTGGGGTTTCGTACCGTGCGTATCAAGCGGGCTGTGGGTGGACAGCTTTTTCGGGTAATACCGGTGTTGCGGGAAGCTGGGAAAACGGTTCCATAGAGAGCATCGAGCTCGCAATGAACGGAACCGCCTCCCCTTATGTGCTAACAGGGACCTTCCTTGTTTGCGGCGAGAGCGATTTCCATAATTTCTCAGGAACGAATGGATTCCAGATAGGCACCGCAGGAAACGGTCGGGGTCTCAATGCCTTTTCCCTAAACGCGCCTGTTTCTTCCGATGGGTCACAGGCATTCGATGTCTATTACCGTGTTTATCTTGAGCATTATGGCTGGTTAGGATGGGCGTCCAATGGGCAGCTTGTCGGCTCGAACGACGAGACCTTAAAGATGCTTTCCGTTCAGATTGAACTGGTGAACAAAGGCGAGACCCCAAGCAAAGCCACCATCGCCGCGGATGTAGAGCCATACATTGAGATAAGCAACCTCATCACCTACTCCGCCCACGTCCAGGACGAGGGCTGGATGCCCGCCGTGAGCGAGGGCTCGGTCGCCGGAACAACCGGCCGCGGCCTGAGGATGGAGGCGCTCAGGGTGCAGCTGGGCTCCCAGACGGCCCAGGGCTCGGTCGAGGCCCGCGGCCACGTCTCCAACGTCGGCTGGCAGGGCTGGTCCGACGGCGGCTGCGGCACCACCGGCCAGGGCCAGGCGCTGGAGGCCGTGTGCCTGAGGCTCACCGGCCAGGCGGCCGAGACCTACGACGTGTGGTACCGCGTGCACTCCGCCGAGTTCGGCTGGATGGGCTGGGCCAAGAACGGCGAGGAGGCCGGATCCCAGGGCTTCGGCCGCTCCGCCCAGGCGGTCGAGGTTCGCCTGCTGCCCAAGGGCTCCGCCGCCCCCGGCGACACGTCGGGCGCGTTCGTGGACTGCGGCGTGACCTACTCCGCCCACGTCCAGGACGAGGGCTGGATGCCCGCCGTGAGCGAGGGCTCGGTCGCCGGAACAACCGGCCGCGGCCTGAGGATGGAGGCGCTCAGGGTGCAGCTGGGCTCCCAGACGGCCCAGGGCTCGGTCGAGGCCCGCGGCCACGTCTCCAACGTCGGCTGGCAGGGCTGGTCCGACGGCGGCTGCGGCACCACCGGCCAGGGCCAGGCGCTGGAGGCCGTGTGCCTGAGGCTCACCGGCCAGGCGGCCGAGACCTACGACGTGTGGTACCGCGTGCACTCCGCCGAGTTCGGCTGGATGGGCTGGGCCAAGAACGGCGAGGAGGCCGGATCCCAGGGCTTCGGCCTCCTCGCCCAGGCGATCGAGGTTCGCCTGCTGCCCAAGGGCTCCGCCGCCCCCGGCGACGCGTCGGGCGCGTTCGTCAACAAATCTGGTCAAGGCCTGGAATTCAAGGTTACATACAGGAATTCCGAAGTTAGCCCTTCTTCCGCAGGCAATGGCGCGTATCGCTATGTGCTGCCATCGGCTGCTTCGGCCGACCAGGTATCCATCGCTTATGTTTCTGGTTCTTACGAAACGCTGCTGCTTGGTAGCACTGGACAGGTTATCGCAAGGGAAGGCGAAGTCTTGGCGTCCGATGCTGGCGCTACTCTGAAGTATGCAAGCGGTGACACCATTTCGTTTCGTTATGGCTCGGTAGAGGTTGCGAGTTTGACCCTTTGCAGATCGAGCGATATTGCAGCGCTGTACATCACGAGCGACGATCCTGTTAACCAGGGCCGCAGCTATGTTGACGGTAGCCCCGACCATTCACTTTCTGCCACCGGCAGCATGACGATGCTCGATGCGGCTGGCACTGTTGTGTACGATGGGGGTCTTACCCAGATAAAGGGGAGAGGCAACACTACATGGTCGTGCACGAAGAAGCCCTATCAGATAAAACTCTCCAAAAAGACCGATCTTTTGCAGTCGGGCTCCAAAGACAACAAGGGTAAAACCTGGGTTTTGCTTGCCAATGCCTTTGACATGACGGGTCTTCGAAGCTTGACGGCCTACAACATCGCCAGCGCAATAGGTGTTAAAAGCGCTGTTGAGTCAAGGCCGGTAGACCTTTTCTACGACGGCGAGTACAGGGGAACCTACCAGTTGTGCGAAAAAGTGCAAATCAACACGGGTAGGGTGGACATATACAATCTTGAGGACGATACAGACGAACTGAACGAGGACGTCTCTTCTTTGCCGCGTGCCCGCGCACAAAATAAATACGGCAACACGTTCCAATATACCGAGGGCGTGGTTAACCCCTCGGATATTACTGGTGGCTATCTGATCGAGTATGACCCTGGTCGCTATGCCGAAGAGTCTTCTTGGTTCACGGTGGATATGGGAGGCAAGAAAGTTGCCTTTGTTTGCAAGAGTCCGGAATACTGGTCCTATGAACAGGCAAAATACCTGAGCGAGTATTTCCAGGAGGCGTTCAACGCAGTTTCTTCCGGCGGGGTGAACCCCGAAACCGGCAAGAAGAGCACCGATTACTTTGATGGCGAAGCGTTTGCGAGCCTGTACTGGATATATGAAATAGCCCTTAGCAATGACGGCTTTAATTATTCGTCCACTTACATCTACAAAGACCGAGACGGAGCCAATCAGTCGAAGCTTGTTTTTGGGCCTGCTTGGGATTTTGACAATGCATTCGGAAACCCTGAGCACAGCTATAGCAGCGCCTTTCTTTCGCCTGATTGGTGGTATACAAGGACATCTGCCGATCTGGGCTCATTCTTGTACGACGACTACTACCTCAAGCAGGCGGTTGACTCGTATCGTGGGACGGCGGTCAATGCGGCGCGTGAATATTTGACTGGCGGCTCTTACGATTCAGTGGCGGAGCGGATCTCATCGTCGCTGACTCTTAACGACTACCTTTGGGGGTCGAATTCGGAAACGGCGGCTACCTTAAAATATTGGCTTCTGCAGCGCCTTGATTGGATGCGTTCGCAGTTTTAGGCAGGATTTCTGTTCCTTGGCTTAGACTCTCCGCTCGCCGCTGTGGGCGGGACTGCTTTGCATGGCTGCAAGTGAGCACTCTAACCTGTTGTATTTGTTTTGGGGGTTGTTTTCGGAGCTGGAATATGGTGCGCCAGACCCGAAGGAGTAAATAGCCTTGTATAATCAAGCGATTAACCGCTTGAAAGGCGAAAAATGTCGTTTGCAAAAAAGCTATCTAGCATCTTCCTTTCTATCGTGTTGGTGGCTGGGCTGTTGCCATATTCTGCGTATGCGGATTCTGCCTCCAGCTCCACTGACCCCTCTACGACCGCCCAAAGCGGGCAGGTTCTGCAGTCTGCAGAGAGCGGGGTTGGCAACTCTTCCGGCGAAGACCAATCTGCTTACTCCGGCGTCGCGGCAAACAGCGAAGAGGCCGAAACGGAGAGCAACGCGACCAATGGTGCCGCAGTGGTAGGTGCTGCTGATTCATCGGACATGAGCGCTTTTGAATTCATTTACGTCGACCAGAAGACTGTTGCCATTGGTGGAACGCAGAGTGTTGTTGTGTCGTTCCTCAATCAAGAAAGCGCCGCCGGTTCAGTTCTTTACTATCAGAAGCAGGATGGTGCACTTCAGAGCGTGGCGGCTTCCAAGGTGGAGGACGGTGCGGCGCTGTATGAGATCGCTTTTGACAATACGGCAGAATGCGGCATCTACAACCTGGTAAAAGTTGCCTGGAGTGCGCCTGTTGCCGGAGAAGCTTCGATTTCCAACGACACCGATACCGGCTATTCCTTCAGCGTGGAGGAGGAGCTGAGCTCGGAAAGCGAAAGCGGGATAACGGCTTATTCATTGGATGATTCCGGAAATCTTGCCGAAGAAAATAGCCTTTCTGAAGCCATTTCTGAAGTAGCCGAAAATGACGAGGTAATTGCCCTGGCTGAAGACGAGAGCGCGATCGCTGTTGCATCCAGCGACTCCTACGCTGCCGCACTTGCCTCCAATAGTCGTTCATCCAAGAAGATGGTAATCGCCCTGGATGCCGGGCATGGCGGGTCGGATAGCGGTGCGACCAACGGAAGCCTGATCGAAAAGAACCTGAATCTCTCGATTGCGCGTTATTGCCGAGACGAACTCAGTAAATACAATGGCGTAACGGTATACATGGTGCGCGATAGCGATGAGTACGTTGATCTTACGGAGCGCGTTAACAGAGCGGTCAGTGCTGGGGCTGACCTGTTTGTGAGCATCCATATCAATGAAACGCCAGGAGCAACTGGGTTTGAGGTATGGGTGCAAAACGACAGCAGCTGGAATTACCACCTTCATGAGGAAAGCTACGCGCTGGGCAATTCCATTTTGAACAAGCTTAGCGCCTTGGGCTTGAGGAATCGCGGCAACAAGGAAAGCGATTCGTCCAGTATGACGTATGCCGATGGTAGTAAAGCGGACTCTCTGTCCGTACTGCGCAACAGCCGTTACAACAATCTGCCGGCAGTATTGGTGGAACACGGGTTTATCGACGGTGCTTCCGCCGACCAGAGCCTTCTTTCGAGCGAAGACGGTTTGAGAAGGATGGGCATAGCTGATGCGCAGGGTATCGCGGAGCAATATGGCCTGGCAAAGGGCGTGCCTCAATGGGCGAAGCTTGCGGGTGAGGGCCATGTTTCAAGCCTTGGCTGGATGAGCGCTGCCTACGACGGCGAAACCATCGGAACCACAGGGGAAAGCAGGCCTCTTGAGGCTTTGAAGCTTAGCCTGGTCAATGGCTATCAGGACCAGGGCGGCTTCGAGCTGAACGCCCACGTCTCCGACATTGGCTGGCAGGGCTGGACGAGCGGCACGGCCGGCACCACCGGCCAGTCCAAGTCCATGGAGGCCGTGCGGATAAGGCTCACCGGGCAGCTGGCCGACCAGTACGACGTCTGGTACCGCGTGCACTCCGCCGAGTTCGGCTGGATGGGCTGGGCCAGCAACGGCGACAGCGCCGGCTCCCAGGGCTACGGCCGGGCCGCCCAGGCCGTGCAGGTGGTCCTGGTGGAGAAGGGCGCAAGCGCCCCCGGCTCCACCGACGGCGCCTTCAGGGACAAGGCGGACGAGCCCACCGCGGTCGTTTACCAGGCCCACTGCGCAAACATTGGCTGGCAGGCCAGCGTCTCCTCCGGCCAGACCGCAGGCACCACCGGCCAGTCCAGGGCGATGGAGGCGCTGCGCATGTCCATCGAGAACCCCAAGGTCTCCGGCGGCTTCGAGCTGAACGCCCACGTCTCCGACATTGGCTGGCAGGGCTGGACGAGCGGCACGGCCGGCACCACCGGCCAGTCCAAGTCCATGGAGGCCGTGCGGATAAGGCTCACCGGGCAGCTGGCCGACCAGTACGACGTCTGGTACCGCGTGCACTCCGCCGAGTTCGGCTGGATGGGCTGGGCCAGCAACGGCGACAGCGCCGGCTCCCAGGGCTACGGCCGGGCCGCCCAGGCCGTGCAGGTGGTCCTGGTGGAGAAGGGCGCAAGCGCCCCCGGCTCCACCGACGGCGCCTTCAGGGACAAGGCCGAAGACCTTACGCCAATAATGGGGCCTTCCGAAAAAACGGTCGATCAGATGGTGGCCTGCTACCAGAAAACCGGTCATGAATACCCCGCGTCAACTTACACTTCTAAGGGTGCCCCAACCCTGCGCGATTTCTGTCAAATCGCCTATGAGGAGGCAAACGCAGAAGGCGTTCGTGCTAAAGTCCTGTTTGCTCAGGCAATGTGGGAGACGGGTTGGCTTCAGTTCGGCGGCGACGTTGAGGCTTCGCAGTGCAACTTTGGGGGATTGGGAGCTACGGGCGGCGGTGCTGCTGGCGCAACCTTTGATAGCGTTCGCCAAGGCTTAAGAGCCCAGGTGCAGCACCTAAAGGCCTATGCTTCTACGGAGCCGCTCAAAAACAGTTGCGTGGATCCGCGATTCAGCCTTGTAAGCCGAGGATGCGCACCTAACCTCGAAGACCTCAACGGAAGGTGGGCGGTTCCTGGCAATGGCTACGGGCAGAGCATCCGTGCATTGATAGATACCATGTAGCTATTAGCTGCAACACGAAGAAGGCGCTTGGTGCCTTCTTCTTTTTCAGCGTATTTGGGAGATCACATGCTCAATCCGGTGGCGTGGCGCCATTCGGGGTCTCTCTAATTCAAGGGTATAATCTGTGCAGGTAATTGGCTAGGAAGGTTGCTCCTATGTTGTTTGCGAAAAAGGTCCCAAGGATTTTGTTCTCAGCCATATTGGTTGTTGGGCTATTGCCCTGCGCGGCTTTTGCCGATACCCGTGCCGGAAATGAGGCTCCTTCAGTGCAGGACGAAAGCTCGCAAAGTAAATCGGAAACTGCCAACAATAGCGCCGCTTCAAGCTCGGCAGTTGAAAGTGGAGCAGCCGCAAGCAATAATGGCACTTCTGCAGAATCGACTTTCGGCCAGGACGAAGAGGCCGACTCATCCAAAGGCGCTGAAGTAAACGCTAGTGGCAACACGCTAGGAGAATCCGAGTCTACGGCCGCTTCTTCTGCCCAGCCGCAGGTGCAGAGCGATGGCGGCAAGAAAGTAGATGGATGCACGGTTTCGTACAGCACCCATGTTCAAGATCTCGGCTGGCAGGATTGGGCGCAGGATGGCGCCATGGCCGGTACAAGCGGCCAGTCGAAGCGCCTGGAGGCCATCAAGATCAAGCTAGGGGAAGCCGTGGAAGGCGGCATCTCCTACAGCGCCCATATACAGGATATCGGCTGGCAGGGCGAGAAGTCCGACGGCGATCTCTCCGGCACAGAGGGCCAGTCGAAGCGCCTGGAGGCCGTGAAGATCAGCCTTACCGGCAAGGTGGCCGAGGGCCACTCGGTCTGGTACCGCGTGCACGCCCAGGACTACGGCTGGCTCGGCTGGGCCAAGGACGGCGAGAAGGCCGGCACCGAAGGCTATTCAAAAAGGCTGGAAGCCATAGAAGTCGTAGTTCTTACGGATGGCGAGACCCCGGAAGGGTACAGCGCCACCGAGCCTGCGTTCAAGACTGTTGAAGTGAGCTACACCTCTCACGTTCAGGATTACGGCAACATCTCTGGGTCGTCCGACACTCTGACGAAGCAGTTGAACCTTGGCACAACCGGCGAATCAAAAAGGTTGGAGTCCTTTAGCATTGCTCTTGGCAAATATATTGATGGCGGTATCTCCTACAGCGCGCACATCCAAGACATCGGCTGGCAGGGCGAGAGGTCTGATGGCGATCTTTCCGGCACCAGCGGCCAGTCGAAGCGCCTGGAGGCCGTGAAGATCAGCCTTACCGGCAAGGTGGCCGAGGGCCACTCGGTCTGGTACCGCGTGCACGCCCAGGACTACGGCTGGCTCGGCTGGGCAAAGGACGGCGAGAAGGCCGGCACCGAGGGGCTGTCGAAGAGGGTAGAAGCCTTGCAGGTTGTTGTGCTCCCGGCAGGCCAGATGCCTAGCGACTACAGCGAAAGCGAAGTGTCGTACAAGCACGACTACCTCGACTATTCCTCTCATGTTGCCGGCGTTGGCAACGTAAGTGGAGCTACGGACAGCCTAACGAGTCACGTTGCTTTAGGGGCAACTGGCCAGAGCCGAACCCTCGAAGGGTTTTCTCTTGGTTTGTCGAGCTTGGTATCTGATCTGTCGGGATCGATAGAATACCGAGCCCATGTGCAGGATATAGGTTGGCAGTCCTGGGCAAAAGACGGGTCCTTTGCCGGCACTACCGGTCAGTCTAAGCGCGTTGAGGCCGCAGAGTTCAGGCTTAGTGGTAAGCTGTCTGAGCAATACGACATCTATTACCGCGCCCACGTTTCCAACATCGGTTGGATGGGTTGGGCAAAGAATGGCGAATCTGCTGTTGGCTCTGTAGGCTGTTCTGTTCCCGTAGAGGCTATTGAGGTTGCTCTGGTTCCGAAAGGAAGCTCGAGCGCGCCTTCTACGAATGGGCTTGCCCTGCTGGACTCTTCCTCATTTCCATCTTTGAATTGCGGAAGCCAGTCCTCAGGATGGGGCTGGGGTTACACCAATGATGGAAATATTGCTGGAACCGTTGGCCAGGGAAGGCCATTGGCCGGCATGAGCCTGGCCGTTTCTTCGAGCAAAGTGATTCCTGGCGGCATTCAATATCAGGCGCATTTTGCAAATGCTGGTTGGACGGGATGGGCTGGCGATGGCGCTCAGGCAACTAGCGGTGGCAACGCGATTCAGGCATTTAGGGTTCAGCTAACCGGGGACCTTTCAAAATACTTTGATGTATATTACCGCGCGCATGTCTCTGGCTACGGCTGGATGGGTTGGACGAGCAATGGCTCCCCTGCAGGGACAACTGGGCTGAATATTAATGTTGAAGCTTACCAGATTCAGCTTGTTGCAAAGGGCGCCCCAGCCCCGGGCTCAACGGCACAGAGCTTCTCTGATGAAAACGGATTCCTTGGCATCGCCCCTGATCAACGCGAGATGCGAAATCGGATTGCGTATGAAGACAGCAGGACGGAATGGCTTATTGGCGTAGATCGCTCCTCGCACAAAGTCGGCGTGTTCCGAGGTTCTGCAGGAAATTGGCGCATTCAGTACTGGTGGGATTGCGTAACCGGTGCTCCGGGTACGCCGACCATCACGGGTTCCTTCTATACCACGGGTGGCAAGCGTGGCTCTTTGGACACTGATAGCCGAGCTATCTACTGCACACAGATTTGGGGTGGATATTTCTTCCACAGCGTGCTGAGCTCCGAAAGCGAGCTCGGGCAGAGCCTCTCGCATGGCTGCATTCGTATGGGCTGGTCAAGTGCGAACTGGATCTACAACAACATCTGGGCGGGCACTAAGGTTGTTATCTACAATTAGTGGGTCTGCTTTACTGCTGATGCTGTGTGCCCTATGCATAATAGGGGGCCTCGATGCGGCCCCGAGAATCAGTCGTATTGTGATCGCGGCATAGTGGCTCGTTTTAGCTCAGAGCAGCCTCCCTTTTCGTCATTGGAAAAGGGAGGCTGAAGGGCAAGGGGAGATGTCGGTGGTCGTTTTAAGCGGTGGGCCGAGCTCGATACTGAACCCTGAACGGAAAGGTTGTGGGAGTGAACATACTCTACACGGTTAATGACGCGTTTGCCGCGCAGCTCGCGGTTGGAGCGCTGTCAATATGTGAGAACAATAAAAAGGCCGACGAAATTAATTTTTTCGTATTCTCCGATGGTGTGTCTGGGGCGAATCAGCAGGCGATCGAGGATTTGGTCGCTCCATACGGTCGCCGTATATCCTTCATTGATATACATGGGTTCATGACGCGAATCGGTGAGAGCTTCGACACGGCGGGGTGGAACGAGATAGTCATGTCTAGGCTGCTCATTGCAAGCTTCCTTCCCAACACTATAGATAGATTGATTTATCTGGACGGTGATACCGTTGTCAGACATTCGTTGGAGGCTTTTTGGGCTACTGATTTGGGGGATGCTGTAATCGGTGCAGCACCAGAGCCTACCGCTGATGCTAGGAGGAGGGAATCTCTTGGCATTGGCGGCAGGCAATACTTTAATGCGGGCGTATTGCTAATTGATTTGCAGAAATGGAAAGATCGAAACGTTGAGGAAAGGATATTAGATTACTGTAAAAGGAACTCTGATAGCCTATTTGCCAACGACCAGGACGCGCTCAATGTTGTTTTGAAAGATGAGGTTTTCTATGTGCCTCCTGCATATAACTCATGTAATTCGTACTGGTTCTATTCCTATGATTTCCTCAATGGGTTGATGTCTGACTTCTGCTCGGAGGAAGAGTATTCGCGGGCGAAAAATGATCCGATAATAGTTCATTATCTGGGAGAAGAGCGACCGTGGAGAAAAGGGAATCATCACCGGTTTGCCGATGATTATTATTTATATCTCGAAAAGACGCCCTGGGCGGATACTCCAATGGAGGCCGGCTGGTCGATGTACTTTACTGTCTGGACTTTGTTTAACGCGGTATTTTGCAATTTCCCTAAAGCCAGGTATGGGATTATCAATGGGCTTATACCGGCATTTATGAAGTTCCGTAAAAAACGTCGAGCGAAAGGGTGATCAGCATGGGCGGTAGGGTCGCAATATTGCTGCCTACATATAATGGTGTTGCTCATGTGGAAAAGCTGTTGCAAAGCGTTTTTGAGCAGACTTACTCGGACATTAGATTAGTTGTCAGAGACGACTGTTCTGCTGACAATACCTTGGAAGTCGTGAGGTCTGTTGTTGATAAGAATGGTTGGCACGACAGGGTCACTTTTCTTAATGACAATCTAGGAAATATAGGATGCGAACGGGGCTTTTTCCTACTGGCGGAATCTGTAGAGGCCGATTTCTACGCGTTCTGTGATCAGGACGATATTTGGTTGCCGGGAAAGATCGAAAGAGCTGTATCGGCGCTTCGCGATAGAGAGGGTCCCTCCGTCTATTACTCTTCCTTTGATTACTGCGACACAGACCTCAAAATAATCAGGCATAGCTCTAAGCAGGAGGGAGGTCTCTCTCTGGCTAAAACCTTGTTCTATACACCTGGCTTAGGTTTTACGATTGTCTTCAACCGGGAGGCAAGAGATCAATTTATGTCAGTTGTCTCCGATCCCCAGGAGATGCATGATCGCTGGATCTTAAGATGTGCTTCCTGTATGGGGGAGGTTGTTTACGACAATCATTCTTCTGCTATGCATATTCGACACAGCACTGCGGTTACTGCTGACGATAATCGATCCATAGACTTGCTCAGACACTATCTTACTAATGAGCTTTTTGGTGAAGGCTTGCTTCAGACGGCGCGCGGAATAAGGGCCTTCGGGGAGCTATTTCACGATGCTCTTAATCCTCGTGATTTATCCATGGTTGAATTGTTTTCGATCCAGGAAAAAAACGGGGTTTTCCGTAGGCTTCGTAAGGTGTTTTATCTGGAGCGCTTCAGACCCACTCTGTCGAGCGAGCTGCTGCTCCGACTCCTGTTTCTTTTTGGGAAGGCTTAGTCGGGTTGCTGAGGCCGAAATTACTTCTTTAAGGATTTTCGTATTGCGGGTATTGATGCGATTATTGCGAATGAATACGCGATGCAAATCGTGACACTTATTCCGTTCATTCCTAAGGCGTGCGACAGAGGGATTATCGAGAGAAGGGCAACGGCAAACGCTAGAAAGCAGGTTAGTATCGCTGCTCTTCGTTTTCTGAATACGATGAGTATATCTAGTACAAACAGCTCTGCTGCGGTGATACTGGTGCTTAGCAGCACGGGCTGGATCAGGTTGACGTACGGTGTGATGTTTGGCCCGAATATTAACGCGAACAAGGGCTCGCCAAGCAGTAAGAAGAATGCCGAAGCAAATACTGTAAGGACCGCGAGAGCTGCGAAAAACTTCCCGATTATTATTTTAATTTTCTTATGCTCATGGTTTAGGCTTGCGATAGCGATTGGCCCTAGGAGTGGTGCGTATATATAGCTTGCCATTGCTTGGACGATTACTGCGGGTGTGGCTATTGCGGCATAGATGCCCAGTTGGTCGGTGCCAAATTCCAGTCCGAAAAGTTGTCGACTAAGGCTGACAACAAGCGTGGCTAGAACCGACGAGGCAAACCCAGGCGCGCATGCGATGATAAGTTTAAGAATCGTACGGGTATTGAATTCTAAATGGATAGCATCAAATTTGCGAGCGAATGGGACATCGAACAAAACAATAATAAGAAGGGTTGCCAGCGCCATTGCGCTAATAGCCAAAGTTAAGTCATTGGTAAGGACGGATATTCCAGCAAAACAGATCAAGACGAGCATTCCCCTCGCCATTTGGGAAATTCCTGCGATATCGAGCCTGTTATGACACTGGTCGATTCCGTGAAATACGTCTACAAAAGAATCTAGGATCTTGAAAACCGAGTAAGCAATCGCTGCTTCGAAGGCGCTGCTCGAAACCGTTATAAGGGAGTAGATCAGGCTGAACACGATTCCTGCAATTGCACATATTATTCTGAGGGCAATATAGTCTGAGCTACTGAATTCTTTTTTTATGTCCGAAACCTGGAATGCCCTTACTTTGAATAAGACTATTGTTGCCACAACGTTGCCGACTGCCATTGCAGAAGCAAGACATCCGGAGGCTTCGTAGGTTGGGTATAGAAGAACAACAAGGATGGTCGTGAGCCAGTTGCATCCCAGATAGACAAGTGAGCCAATAGAGTTCCATAGCATATTTTTTTTCAGTGATAGGCCGTCGGTGGGGTTCATTTAATTAACCTCTTATAGAAGCGTTCTTGTGGAATTTGCAATAATGATACAGGGCTATGCGGTATTGCCCTGATGGGCTGGCCCGTACACAGGGAAGGAATATAAGTGCGAAGTCACACTTTTGTCGTTTGCGCGTATGGCGAAAGCCCTTACTTAGAGGAATGCGTTAGATCGCTCGTTGCCCAGAACGGCGACCCCAAAATTCTCATGGCCACCTCTACGCCAAACGCTCTCATTGAAGCTGTTTCTTCCAGGTATGACGTGCCATTGCTGGTTCGAGATGGAAAGCCTGGAATTGCGGACGATTGGAACTTTGCGATATCGTGCGCAAATTCGGAATTGGTTACTATTGCGCATCAGGATGATGTCTATGAGCCCGATTACTCCAGGCGCTTAATTGCCGCTTATGAAAGCAACCCCGATTTGCTTATCTATTTCACAAATTATGGTGAGCTTAGGGATGATGGCCCGGTCGACTCAAATGAGCTGCTGCGGATAAAGCGCGCGATGCTCTTCCCCCTTGAGGATGGAAGGCTTACGCGTTCTAAGCTTGTACGCAGGAGGATTCTGTCCTGTGGTTCCGCAATTTGCTGTCCCTCTGTTTCGTTTAATTTGAACCGTTTGGCCCAGCCCATCTTCGACACGTCTATGAAGTGCGATTTGGATTGGCAGGCTTGGGAACGCATATCCAAACAAGAGGGTTCTTTCTACTACGATTCAAAGATACTCATGTACCATAGAATCCACGAAGAATCAGAAACTACCCACTTGATAGGGGACAATACGCGAAGCCGTGAAGACCTGCAGATGCTAAGTAAGTTCTGGCCGTCTGGTGTTGCCCGGTTGATAAATAAGGCATATTCGAAGAGCCAAAAAAGCAATGGCTGATGCGTAAACCCGATAGAGAAGGCAATGAAACCAAGCAATTTGAAAGCGCTGGTAATCGTTCCGGCGTACAACGAATCCGAGAACATAAGGAATGTGGTGGCCAGCCTTGCCCAGGCTGGCTACGATTATGTTGTCGTGAATGACGGATCGGCAGATAACACTGCCGAAATCTGCCGTTCAGAAGGGTTCAATTTCCTTGATTTGAAGGAAAACCTTGGCATAGGCGGGGCCATTCAGGCTGGTCATAGGTATGCCTTGGCGAACGGCTACGATGTAGATATCCAATTCGACGGAGACGGACAGCACGATGCTGGCTGTATCCCTGATTTGCTGAGATTGGTTGAGGACGGTGCGGATTTAGCTGTCGGGTCGCGTTTCCTTGAGCCGGCAGAAGGATTCAAATCTACCTTCATGCGCAGGGTGGGTATTAAGTGGCTTAGTGGTGTTATCCGTCTTGTGTCTGGCCTGCGAGTTACCGACCCGACTTCGGGCTTTAGGGCAACGGGGGGTAGGGCTTTAGCTGCTTTCTGCAAGGACTATCCAGCGGACTACCCAGAGCCTGAATCCATAGTTGCCGCTAAAAAGAGCGGAATGACCGTGGCGGAGACCCAGGTCACAATGCACGAACGGCAAGGTGGCCAATCGTCCATCGGGGCGCTTTCGAGCATTTACTACATGATTAAGGTGACCTTCGCAATCGTTCTTGTGGGTCTCGGCAGAAGAAAGAGGCTGTGATTGCTTTGTCGATAATTCGATTGGGCTTGATAATTGTTAGCCTTGTATTTGTGGCAGTGATCATTCGATTGATTCAGCGCAAGCACCTGTCCATGCGGTACTCGTTCCTGTGGCTTATTTTGCTTTTGGTAATACTTCTGTGCGCCTTGCTGCCCATTATCCCTTACAGATTTTCGGGATTGCTGGGGTTTGAAGCTCCTGCGAATTTCATATTCCTAGTCGCCATCTTTTTTCTGTTGGCTATTGCCCTTTCGCTCAGCATAATTGTTAGCAAGCAGCAAAGGCGAATAACAACGCTTATTCAGGAGCTGGCGATACTAGAGAACAAGGTCGATAAGAACATCAACGACGAATTAAACAAGTAATTTTGGAGGCATCATGAAGGGAATCATACTTGCGGGCGGTAGCGGCACGCGTCTGTACCCGCTTACATCCGTGACTAGCAAGCAGCTGCTGCCGGTCTATGACAAGCCGATGATCTACTACCCGTTGAGCACTTTGATGCTGGCGGGCATCCGCGACATTTTGATCATCTCTACCCCGACGGACCTGCCGAACTTCGAGCGGCTGCTGGGCGATGGATCGCAGTTCGGCGTTTCGCTGTCCTATGCCGAGCAGCCGTCTCCTGACGGGCTGGCGCAGGCGTTCATCATCGGCGAGGAGTTCATCGGCGGCGAGCCGTGCGCGCTGGTGCTGGGCGACAACATCTTCTACGGCAACGGGCTTAGCCGCCACCTGCGCCGCGCCGTGGCCCAGGCCGAATCCGAGGGCGGCGCCACCGTGTTCGGCTACCACGTGGACGACCCGGAGCGCTTCGGTGTGGTGGAGTTCGACGCGGACTTCAACGCCGTCAGCATCGAGGAGAAGCCGGAGCACCCGAAGAGCTCCTACGCCGTGACGGGCCTGTACTTCTACGACAGCCGCGTGTGCGAGCTGGCGAAGCAGGTTAAGCCCTCCGCCCGCGGCGAGCTGGAGATCACGACGCTGAACCAGATGTACCTGGAGGACGGCAGCCTCTCCGTGGTGACGCTGGGCCGCGGCTACGCGTGGCTGGACACCGGCACGATGGAGAGCCTGTACGAGGCGAGCGAGTTCGTGCGCTCGGTCGAGCGCGCCCAGGACCTGCCGGTGTCGGTTCCCGAGGAGATCGCCTTCGAGAACGGCTGGATCGACCGCGACACGCTGGCCGACGCCGCCGCGCGCTACGGCAAGAGCGTCTACGGCCAGCACCTCAAGGCCGTTGCCGCCGGCGAGATCTCGGCGAGGGAGGACTAGGACATGGCCAACGACATCTTCGAGCCTAAGAACATCATCGTCACCGGCGGCTGCGGCTTCATCGGCAGCAACTTCGTCCACTACGTGGTCAACAACCACCCCGAGGTGCACGTGACCGTGCTGGACAAGCTGACCTACGCGGGCAACCGCGAGAACATCGCGGGGCTGCC
>CAVAFY010000033.1:0-19102 GCA_963588035.1 Alloprevotella sp.
CGCGGTTCGCGGCGACTGGGCGCGAGGCCAGTCGCCGCTCACGCTGCAGCGGGCAGGGCTCAAATCTGGCTCGATCTGGCGAGCCAAACCAGCGGGCATACGTCGAGCCCTCTATCGGCACCTCTCTTCCATGAACCCAACCAACTCATCGACGTTGGTGTTCGGCAGGGCAGTCACTGGGCGATCACCGAGTTCCTTTCTTACCAGGGCTATGTTCTTCTTTGCCTCTGGCAGGCGCGACAAAACATCATCGACATTAAAGCCCGATTTCGAGTACCCACCCGGCACAATCCCCGCCAAGATCTTTTCTATTTCCTTGCTGCCGGCAAAAGGCCGCGATGTTTTCTCGTAATGAAGGAGGATCCAATACTCGAAGCTCGGGGCGCTTATTGCGCAATGGATGCCCTGCGATTTTGCAAGCTGAATCGCATCGCCCAAATGAGGCCGCCCAGCCTCCGTGTCGAAAACAGCCCAATATTCGTCGATCTTCGGTTTGCCCTTTTTCACCTCGCTTGCATTCTTTTTCTTAATCTTAACGAGGTCATTCACGATCGATATCGGGCTGCTGCCCTTGCTTGGTTTGCAATCGACGATGGAACGGGGAATGCGTTCTTTCCGCAGAAGCCCCGCAAAATAGCTTGGCTCGGTGTTCTCCCCTTCGGTCCGAATGCAGATGATGCTTCTTGCCGTATGGCTTGAAGCGTGCCCCCTCTTTATCGCGCGCCCCACGTTAATCACCCATATAGCTTTCTCCGAACCGGCTCATCGGTTCGGGTATAACGGGGACGCCGCCGTATCTTCCCACCAGGTAGCCGGCCATAAGGGATTCGTCGTTCCTTGGAGAGCATTCCGAAAGAGGGTACAAGGACGTTCCGCCGCTTTCACCCTTTTCGGTCAGCCAGATCTCGTCCCTTCTTAGGAAGCCTTCATCAAGAAGGGTTACATCATGAGCGGTGAAAACAAGCTGCGCACCATGCGGGTTTGAACGCTTATCCCTAAATAGCAAAACGAGTTCTTTCAGAAGAACAGGATGGAGGCTGGCATCCAGCTCGTCAATGAAGACGAGGCCACCGTTCTTCAAGGCCGTGAGCAAGCTAGGGGCCAGCTCGAAAAACTGCTTCGTTCCCGTTGATTCTTCGCCAATCTCAAGCTCCACGTCGCCGGAGCCGTCGGACGAATGGGCGACCATGGCGGTTTTCTGGTTCGCATCGTTCATTTGCTCAAGCAAGCTTGGGTTGAGCATGCTCTTCAGCTCGTCCGGGATCGGCCTGTCTGCCGCAACAACACGAACACCCTGGATTCCGAAGTCGGCGTCGCGTAACAAACCGATGAACTGCTGCTTTTCCCGGGTATTGCCCGGCTGCTCTATTAGGGAGAAGGCCTGCTCTGGCGCAAAAAGCGGAGCATCAACGCTTCTGTTTGCAGCGATTAGATGACCGTTGTCGAACCAATCGACTACCGGCTTAAGGCTTTCAAGGTTCAGTCGGGCCGCGAAGGACAGGAACAAGGCATCATCGCGCAGCATGCCCAAAAGATCTTTCGGCAGCTTCACATAGGAATTGTTCAGAAGGGTGAATTCGACTTCCTTTTTCTCTTCGTTCCAGGAGCGGACAAACCACTTCTGTTCCCGCCCTTTCGGATAAGCGGAAAGCGCCTCATGAACAACGTGGTCGCCTACGTAGGAGAGGTCGTATTCATACCGGATGCCTCCCGACGTGAACACCAAGCCGAACGAGGTTGGCGAAGACGCCGTTTCGGGCGAAAGCAGGAACGGGTCGTACTCAAGGCCTCGGCCAGCCGGCTTCTCGAACGAATAACGCACCATGCCGCACAAAACGAACAGGGAGCGGATCAATGCGCTTTTGCCGGATGCGTTCGCGCCCATAACCACTTCGATGGGAAGGAGGTTGACGCCAGAAAGCCCCGGAAGCTTCGGCGTTATAAGCGACTCGGACTGCTCCTGATAGTAATTGCTCGCAACCAAGGAAAGGGTTTGCCTATCCCGGATTGACCTGTAGTTCTCTACTTCGTACTGAATAAGCATTGTTACCACGCTTCGTGATCTTTGGCTCTGCTGGGTTGGGGTTGGCGTGCGGGCGGCGTTGAGCTTTGGCGCGACTTGCGGCTTGTTCGCGCGCCGCGTGCGGAGGCTGAGCTGCCGAGCATGCGCCAATCTTGGTCCAACAGAGCCAAGGCTTTTTGCTTAGAGTCGATTTTTTCGAGATATTCGCAAAAATCTATCTGTATTTTGACATTGCTTGCCAGTTCGAGCAATAACCGTTCTTGCGAGTGCGCCTAGATTTCGGCGCGGTTCGCGGCGACTGGGCGCGGCTCGCGGCGACTGGGCGCGGCTCGCGGCGACTGGGCGCGGCTCGCGGCGACTGGGCGCGGCTCGCGGCGACTGGGCGCGGCTCGCGGCGACTGGGCGCGGCTCGCGGCGACTGGGCGCGGTTCGCGGCGACTGGGCGCGGTTCGCGGCGACTGGGCGCGGTTCGCGGCGACTGGGCGCGGTTCGCGGCGACTGGGCGCGGTTCGCGGCGACTGGGCGCGGTTCGCGGCGACTGGGCGCGAGGCCAGTCGCCGCTCACGCTGCAGCGGGCAACGGGGGTTCACTTTCTTCCGTGGGCTTCAGCTTTCCTGGCCGCTTACGGGCTTTTTGCAGGATAGACGGCAAAACAGCACTGCCATTATCACGGGCAAGCTGAAGATGAACGGCAGGGTGTAGCGCAGCGAGGCGCAGGGGCCAGCCACCAAGGTAGCGAACAGGCCCAACAAGGGCAGTAGAACTACTGCGGCCGCCCTCCTGTTCACCTTGAATTGCAGGGCGAATGCCAGCACGAACAGAATCAGCCAGCAGTACGTTCCCGGGCGATACAGATGGGAAACGCCGGGGATGAGCAGGTGCACCCCGTGCAACACCTGGGACTGCAGCTTGTGGGCGGCGTTCCACTCGCCCGCCCAGCTTGTGCCGGCGAACCAGCCCGAATCGATGAGCGACCACGGATCGTCTGAATAATAGGGGAAGTCTTCCGCCCAATACGTGCCCAAGCAGCCCGGATACCAGAACCCGTACGTGGTGCCAAGCGCTGCGGCCAATGCGTTGCCAGGGTGGGGCAGCCGCCACACTAAGCGAAGCGCCTACGTATTGTGCCACCTGGGATTTATCGGCCACAACAACGCCCTTTGCCGGGTCGGAGATGCGCGGGTTGTAGTAGTTGGGCAGATCCTGCAGGCTACAACTGATGCACTCGGCCAGCACGGCAGCGTCGGCCGCGGATGGCTCGTAGCCCATGGCGTACGAGCGAGCCACCACTTGCGCCGGGAGGGAAAGCGCTTCGCGCGGCTCGGTGGGCTGCACGTTGCACGCCGGCAGCAGAACCGAATTCCAGCAGAGGAACACCGCCATCACGCCCACCAGGCACGCCCCGCCCTTTAGCGAGCGCAGGGCAATTGCGGCGGCAAGCAGGCCCACACCCGCAACAACCACGCCGTTGTTCCTGGTCAGGCACACCAGCAGCGCAACCAAGGCAATGGCCCACCACGAGGCAAGCTTGCCTGGGCTTTGATTGTTCTTGCAGGAAACCACCAGCAGCAACAGCTGGGCGCAGAACACGGCAACGCACAGCGCGTGCAGGTAGTCCTTGCTGGTGGACACCACGTAGGTAGGGATTATCGGGAACAGCGCCACGAACACCGTGCTTGCAACCAGCAGCCACTTGGGTGCGGCAAGCTTTCGCAGAACCAGCAGCACCAGCCCGAAGGCAGCAAGGCCTGCGGCATATTGGAGCACCGTTAGGGCAAGCATGCCGCCGACACCTGTGCTCTCTATCGCGTTGCCGAGCGAGTACACCGTGCCGTACAGCACGGTGGTCAGGTACGGGAAGTGATTGTCCAGCGGCACTCCGCCCGTGCCGAACCATTGGCCAAGCTGGCGCGCGGTATCGGTAGGCATGGAGCCTGGGAAGAAGACCACTAAGTAGGGCAGCCAACACAAGGCGATGAAGCCGAGCTGCATGGGCAGGGTGAGCTTGCGGCCGAACAGCGTGTAGGTTGCTGGGCTGAGGCTGTCGCCCGATGCCGCGGGGTTCGATTCGGTGCCCGTTGAATTGCAGTCCTGGCCCAGCGCTGCGCGGTCCGAATCGCCGCCAACCCAGCCGGACTTCTGCCGCGCCGCCACGTAACGGACGATATCCGCCAACAGACAGAACACCGCATAGAAGAACACCGCGCCGCCCACAACACGGAATGCGAATAGGGTGGCATCAGGCGCACCGGAATAGAACAGCGCAAGGGAATTGGACGCATCCAGCGCTTGGCCTACAACGTTAAGCAGCGAGATAACCGCCGACAGGGCAACAAACCAGCCCTTAACTCGCCCCGCCCCGCAGCAAGCGAACCGCGAGAAGCACACGGCCGCTACCAGGAAGAAGCCCACTGCCGCCACTATGCCGCAGTTCCCCCAATACAGAGCGCCTTCCGGACTTGCGGAGACGCGCACCAGCATAGAGGCATACGCAGCAACGCCCACGACCGCCCATAGAACTATTCGCTTCGGATCTGCGCTCCACTTTTCTGCAGGAAATAAGAGTTCGGCCAAGCCATTTAGAAAACGATGCAACTTAAACCCTCGTACTCCTTATTCTTGTTTTTTGCGCTGCCCGGAATCAACCTGACCAGTGCCTCAACCTAAGTTCGCAAACAATAATATCGCGAGCGCCCATTCGCGACGGTCAACCTAGGACTAGCCTCTCTTGCGAGCACCCCTCCTCGAACAAGGCCGGCAAGCCACCGAGCGACAGTGTCGCGACAGTTTGGCGACATTGTCGCATGGTGTGGACGACGGCGGGTGCTGCGCATGAGCGAGCGGCTCCGGTTGAGGTTGGCAGCGTGGTTCCTTCTGCTTATGTCTTTTTACCTGGCACTATACATTGAGAGTGCTTGGATGCTTGTTGGTCTCGAAAGGATTAGCGGGCGGCGTGTTCCGCCTGAAGCGTCAATTCGCTGCGACACTCGTGCGACAGTGTCGCGACAGTTCGGCGACATTGTCGCATGGCTGTCGCATCGCTTGTGATCGGCAATCAGGAACCAGCGCCGAGTGATTCTGGGGCCAGCTATCACGCCATCATAGAACCCAGCGAGCCCTGCCAATAGGCCAGTGCCTTGGCGATGGCAGGCAAGGACGTTTAGCGCTGCCCCGTCTTCCCCAGGTCGAGCGAGTAGTAGCGCTGCCGACCCTTGCGAACCTCGCGCAGGAAGCCCAGCTCCTTAATGCGTTTGCGGCTCTTGGCCATGGTGGGTTCGGACACACCCGCTGCCGCGCATAGTTCTTCGGTGGTCATGCCGTTTTCCGAGAACAGCGCGGCCTGCGCCAAGATGAATGCCACGCGCCACAGCCCGGCGTCCTCTTCCTGGGTGGCGATTGCACGGTTCACCGCATCGACGGCATTCGCCAGGTCACACTGCTTTTCCCGCAGCGAGCACAGCATGCTTTCCATGGCATCAACCACCAGCTCGGAAAATGCTATGACGAACGGCGTAAGGTCCGCCCGGTTCAGCGGGTGCTCGCAAACCGAAAAGCTCTTGTAGTACTTTTCGATCCTTTCCTTCACCGAGTACGACAAACGGTACCCGACAATTGGATTGAAGCTGCGCGAAAGCACATAACTGCTGATGAACCTGTTGGTACGGCCGTTGCCATCGTAGAACGGATGGATGTAGGCGAACATGAAATGGAACACCGAAACGCGCACCAAATCCGGAAGGTTTACGTTCCCAAGGAACCCCAAAGCCCGGTCCATCAGCTCGATGATCTTAGCTTCGGGTTCGACGCCACGATGGATTGGCCGTTGCGCGGCATCGAAAACGCTCACGGGGCCTTGGCGGAAGAATTGGCCGTCAGGGGCATGCCCCGGGTTGTCGGACGTCACCTCGTCGAGCACCAGCTCATCGTACAGCGCCCGCACATCGGCGCACGTTTCGATGCGGATCTGCTCGCGCGTCCGCAGCGCGTGGTACTTCCCCACAATGCCAAGGAACCTGCCGGTCTTGTCTTTTTCAGCGAGCATCTGAAGGGCGTCGCCCACTTCCCTACGCGTTGAGCGGACGCCCTCGATCCCGTTGGTCAGAACGATTTCGTCGATAAGGCACCTGTCCATGTACTGCTCGATCGCCATTTGGGGCAGCGCGGCCATAACCTGATCTATGCGCCTGTCCAGGTCCATTGCCTTGATGATCAGCTCGTAGACCGCCGAGTCCATAACGTAGAACGCCTGGCTTTCGCCTATCTGGAAATCGAGGTGCACGGCGTCTTTGCAGTTGAAACGCTCTTCGTATACGCGCTTCGCCTCGCGTTCCGAAATATGGAACAAAGTTCTAAGGTCTTTGTATTTCGACAAACCGCGCCTCCCTCGAATAGACCAAAATTTCGCCGATATTTTTGGTCTATTCTCGCATATTCAACCTATAGACCAAAATTTTGCGTAATTTTTTGGTCTATTCGTCTGGAACAACGCAATTGACGAAAGGGTTTTGGTTGATCTGAAGAGTCTCCCGAAGGCCACACCGCCCATTCGGCGCGACAACCCATGCGACAGTGTCGCGACAGTTCGGCGACATTGTCGCATGGCTGTCGCATCATTCGTTGTCGGAAAACTAGGAACCGGTGCCAAGGTACTCGCGCAGCACCTTGATCCTCGGCTTTGAGTTCGCCAGGATGCGATCGATCATGCTCAACACATCCTGCCTGCAGCCAAGGACAGCCGGTGATTCAAGCCCCGCTATCACTTCCGCAACAGCGCAATCGAATTCGCCAACTGGAGCGTCTGCGCTCGTGCAGATCTGGAAAATATCACGCGCGTCTATGTCTTCTATTTCCCGATGGGAGCCGATGACGAAGGGCATCTTCGTTGAATATCCGCTCAGGGGAATGCAGGTTACGTCATACAGCGGAGCCAGCGAGCACGAACCCCAATCCTCCACGTAGAGCAACGAGCTGTTCTTCAGGTGCGCATCGGAATTGCCCACCGCGTAATTGAAAACAAGGCGTTTCGCGAATTCAACGCGGTCCTTCGCGGGGTAACTAACCGCCTCGCTCAATAGATCGCCGGCCATCTCGACGTAGTCGGCTTCTACGCCCTGCGGCTGATACTTGAAGAACGGAGCAAGCCCCATTGCCTGGCAGAAGTCTTCCTGATGCAGCCTCTGCACCACTCGCGCGCCATCAACTGTACGCCACTGACGATCGTAGCGCTCAACAGCAATAGCCCCTGGTATTTCAGGGATCTCGAACACCGACGCCGTATCGATGCCGCACGATTTTGCCAACCAAGAGCAAGCCAACTCGTTTACGGCCAGGTCCTCTTCGCCGTTGCGCGAGATCTTTACGATATGGGTTGATGCCGCACCTCCACGCGGAACCAGCCAGTCCTCGGTTCGAGCGTCTTTGGGCGACAGCCCTTCCGGCAACGTCCAAGCCACCTTAGACTGCGCACCCGCCAACGAAAGCCTCGTCGAGCTCGCGACGAATGCAGCTGCGCGGGCCGGATGCTCGCGCAAGGCAAGGGCTTCTTCCGGCCTCAATGCTTCGTAGGACCCGGAGAAACAATCCGGCTGCTGGCTGGCGGTCGCGAAGGTCAACGCACCAATGCTCTCGCAGCCGAGCATCGCAATAAGGGCGAACCAGTCGTTGCGGGGGACCTGCCCCATCTGGGCGACATGGGCAACAACCTCGCCTTCAGGCAAAAGGCCCTGGAAAAACGGAGCCACTTCCTGCGATTCGTAACGCGCTTCTGCCAGGGGAATTCTCCAGGAGATGCCGAGCGAAGCGCTTTTCAGGAACTCGCTGTCGTAGATGAAGCACTCAGAGCCCATGCCCTTCTGACGGCTAAGCGTTCCGACCTTCTGCTTGGACCCGTGCCAATCGCGGTAAATATCGATATCCACTTTTACCCCCTTGGCTTGGCGAATAGGTCGATGCCCACTTCGCGGCAGACGGCGATCACTTGCTTGATGTTGCCGCCGGCGACCCCTCGCTCGAGCTCGCTTATGAATCGCGGCGAGCAGTGGCACACTTCCGCAAGCTGTTTCTGGGTCAGCCCGGCCTGCTTGCGCCGATCGCGAAGGATCTTGCCCAGGTCGGCAGCGTCCCTCAACTGACCCGGCATGCGTGGTTTTGGAGGCAACTCCAGCTTCATTGCGCGCTCCTATCGTTCTCCCTGCCTGACGATACAGGCGGGCTCAATAATTTTCCCAAATGGGATTATACGCCCGCAATAGGGATAAATATTCCCATATGGGATGATTCTTTGTTCTAAGCACCAAATTTTCCCAAATGGGAAGATTTCTCGGTTGCGGCAGTGATTATTCCCATATGGGAATTTTGCCAGCCTCGACTGACCCACCTGCCAAACGCGGATGCCACTCAGCGCAGGCTACACCCTGACGTACTTCTGGTTCTTGCTTCTTGGTTTGTCCGGGATGGTCCTGCCCAGCGCGCCCGACAAAACAAGCGGGTTGATGTACCTTCTGGCGGCATAGTACTCGTCGACTCCGAGCGTTTCCGCGATTTCCTTGCGCGACCTTGGCTCAGCGCAGAAAGCCAACACCTCCAGTTCTTTCTTGCCAAGAGAACCGGCGTCCCCTTCTGCGGCAGAAGGCCCTTCGTTAGCGGCCGATGCCGCAAGCCCCATGCGCAGCGTCACGCGGAACTCAGACCCGGTATCAACGAACTCAGGTTCGGGATGGCCCTTCGCCGCCATGGCCTTGCGCACCGTAGGGATACCCGAATAGCGGTTTTCGGTAAGACCAAGCACCTCCATCGCCGTTGCCAAAACAGGATTACGGGTATCGGGCTGCACCTTCCCCAGCTTGTCGATTGTCAGCCTGCCGTATAGACCGCCGGGGCTGGTGACCTCCAGTCGATCGGGGTACAGCTCAACCTGGATGGGCATTCCTTCGGTATGGATGCTGTAATCGCGATGGACCAGGGCATTCAAAACCACCTCGCGAACGGCGTCCATCGGAAGCTCGAACGTGTCCGAACGCTTGCCCGACAGCTTGTCTATCTTCGTAGAAGACGCCAGGTTGCGCTGCAGGAACGCCAGGCACTCCTGCAGCATTTCGGGAATCGTTCCCTCGATGCGCTTGTTGTCTTCGAACCTGTTCCCAGCAGGGTCCAAGTCGCCCTTTTCGGTCCCGAATATCTTCACCGCCGTGATGCAAAGCTGCGGCGCAAAGGCCTGGGGGTAGTAGCCGAACAGCCATTCGGCTGCCAGGGTTACCTCTCCGTCCCTCACGATGCTCATCAGGTCATATATCTGATCATCGGGCAGCGCCGCAAGCTGCGGCTTGTTCGCCTTCAACCTAAGCAAATAGTTGGCCAGATCCGATGGGTCAAGGGTGTCGATGCCGCACCCCTCCAGCGTGCGGAGGTCGTCCTGGTATTTCCTGCGAAACGCCTCGTAGCTGTATATCTCGTACTCGGTCATGGGCAGGTCCATGTCGCCGACCCTTTTGTACGACCCGCGCAAGCGGCCCTTTCCCTCGTAGAAGCAAGGGCGGTCCGAGGTGTCCATTCCGGGGATCTCGGCCGCAACCACGGCCAGCCCCCTAACCTCGACCATGGTGAAGAGGGCGCGAACCTTGGGGTTCATTTGGTCGCACTGCTCCGCAACGTGTTTTTGCAGGTCGTGCGCATCGTAGACGCCAACAACGTCGAAATCGCGCGATTCGTCGAGGCCGAAGAGGATAACTCCGCCTTCGTCCTGGTTGGAGAAAGCGGAAAGCGTGTCGTACAGCTTTTTCGGGCAGCCGTTGCTTGCGGCCTTCACTTCAACGGTTTGCTGCTCGGCCTTAAGCCGCTGGGTTTCCGCTATCAGGTCCTCAAGCTCTTCCTTAAGCATGGCGCCCCTTTATTCGTTGGCTAGTTCGCGAAATTCGAGTTGGTAGCATTACGAATTAGTAATTTAGTACAAATAAATTGTACAAGTTACGAACTAATTTGTACGAATTAACTCGTAGTTTGTACAAAAGATTACTAATTCGTAATTTTGTAGTCGCAATTTGTACGAATTAGTGCTGTTCCGGATTACGGATTACGAATTAGCGGGACGGGTACTGCGGGCCGCGGATCAACTTGCCGCGTTCCGCGAGGCAGCTGCAGGCCCAGGCTCCACGTTTCCCAGCTTTCGCAGCGCCCACCACAACCCGCAGCCCAAACACAAAAGAGGCCCGCACTAACGTACGGGCCTCTGGCAAATGCAAGCGATGCGCTGGCGTTACTTCTTGGCAACGCCGCCGATGAGAGACATCTTGGTGCCGCAATCGGGGCAGGTGCCCTTGGTGATGACGCGGCCGTTCTTGGTAACGCCCTCCTGAGGGTCGACCATTTCCTTCTTAGCCTTGCACTTAACGCAATATGCAACTACTGCCATCGTAACCTCATTTCCTAAAACCGGGGAAAGCAGCGCGCTCCCCTTCGAACATCAGTCTATTGTATAGGCACTATGCCCGTTTCGCCAGATGAAGCGGCCGTTCAGGTTAAAGAGATATGAAATAGAGCCGTATCCGGGACGCGTGCTTATAGGTGGGCGCTTGTTCCGCAACACGTGTGGCGGAACGCAGCCGATTCGCTGCTATCCGCCAGCCACCCGGACCCATCGCTTCAACTTCTGGTTGAAGCGGCCGCGCTCACGCCAGCGGAAAATCTCGCGAGGGGGCGCTCGGCGACCAAAGACCGACCTCGAACCCGCCCCGGAAACCCACATCCGCCCCAGCGGAAGCTTCGAGAAGGGACTCGCAACCCAACTTCGCACCCACACCTTCCAAAAAACAAGAAAGCGAGCCCGCAGGCTCGCTTTCCGTTCATTTGGATGCTCTCGAAGACGCGTTAGTCCTCGACGATCTCCTCGATGCAGCCCATGGGGCATTCCTCAAGGCAGTCGCCGCAAGCGATGCAGGCTTCTTCGTTCACGATCTGGCATACGCCGTCGACAACCTCGATGCACTCCTGAGGGCACGCGTCGATGCAGATGCCGCAGCCGATGCACTCGTCGGCATTGATCACGGGATGAGACATGATAGACCTCTTCTCTTTTCAGGGCTCTTGAAATGCTTTGTCGGTGGGACAACCCCTCTACTGGTTAATCCCATGTTCGGGAAAATACCACAGCGCATGGCGGATGCAAGCTGAACGCCCAGTTTTTCTGAGAACGGGCGTGAGTGGTAACCGACGCGTAACACGCCGACCGTTCACCGGGAAATCGCTCACGCGGAATGGGCTGCTCCACGCGAACGCTTCGCGGGCGAACTGCTAGCAGATGCGCGGCAGCTGCTCGCCCACCAGCATGTCCATGATGCGCAGCGCGCCGAAGCCCGTGCGGATGGAAACGCGCGAATCGCGGTCGGCCGGCTTTTCCACCACTTCGCCGATAAGGGCCGCGTCGGCGCCGTACTTGTTCGCCTTCATGGCGGCAAGAGCTGCTTCGGCCTGATCGGCGGGGACGACGCACACCATCTTGCCCTCGTTGGCAACCTGGTACACATCGTAGCCCAGCATCTCGCAGGCGCCTTCCACTGCCGGTTTCACAGGGACCGCACCTTCGTCGACTATGAAGTCGACGCCGCTCTGACCAGCCAGTTCGTTCAAAGTAGAAGCCAAACCGCCACGCGTGGGGTCGCGGAAGCAGCGCGTGTCGGGGGCCGCGGCGATAACCTCGGCGATAAGGTGGTTCAGGGGCGCAGCATCGGTCTGGATGTCGGCGCTGAAGGAAAGCTCCTCGCGGCACGACATGATGGTGATGCCGTGGTCACCCATGGTGCCGGTTACCAAAATCTTGTCGCCCGGCTTGCAGTTGGCGCCGGAAAGGCTCACGCCCGCGGGGATGAAGCCCACGCCGCTGGTGTTGATGAACACGCCATCGCCGTGGCCGCGGTTCACCACCTTGGTATCGCCGGTAACGATGCGCACGCCGGCTTCCTTCGCCATTTCGGCCATGCTGGCGCAGATGCGCTTCAAATCGGCGATAGGGAAGCCCTCTTCCAGGATAAAACCGCAGCTCAGGTACTTCGGCACCGCACCGCTGGTGGCAACGTCGTTCACCGTGCCGCACACCGCCAAGCGCCCGATGTCGCCGCCGGGGAAGAACTGCGGGGTAACCACGAAGCTGTCGGTGGAATAGGCGATGCGCTCGCCCGGCTCAGGCGCGGGCAGGGTTGCGGCGTCGTCGCCACGCAGCAGCTCGTCGCCCGCGTACGCCTCGAAGAACACCTCGTCGATGATGCGCTTCATCATGGTGCCACCGCTGCCGTGGCCCAGCAAAACCGTTTCGTCCATTACGGCCTCTCTCGCTATTCGCCGGCAAGATTCCGGCGTTCACTGCAAAACAAAACAGGGCGGGCGAAGGCGCGCCGCCCCTGGAACTTAAATGAAGGCGCCGGTGGTGGTCATGTTCAACCGGCCCGTTTTCACGCCCTTGGTGCCGATGATCAGGTTCGCCACATCCTGCACCTCGCCCGATTCACCCTTCAGGATTATCACTTCCAGGCAGTTGTCCTCGTCCACATGCACGTGCATGGAAGCCACCACCATGTCCAGGTACGTGTGCTGGATATGGTGCAGCTTTTCCTGCAGGTCGTTGGCGTGGTGGCTGTAGACGATGGTGAGCGTGCCCATGACGATGCGCCCGGGAATGGAGCACTCGTCTTCCACCAGGGCATCGCGCACCAGGTCGCGCACCACTTCGCTGCGGTTCTTCGCCAGGCCGCGGCGCGCCACCAGATGGTCGAACTTCATAAGCAGGTCTTCGGGCATCGCCACCGAGAAACGCATAAGGTCGTTGCTCATGCTGTTCCCTTCTTCGCGCCGCGAAGGCTAAACCAGGTTAACGGTTACGCCGGAAGCGCTCTGGGCGTCTTCCTCCAGGGCGTCCTTGGCGTCGTCGAGCGTGGCGCGCACCTCGTCGAGCAGCTGCATGGCGGCGTGGAGCTTTTCGCCCACCGTCTCGAAGCCGGCGTCGGATGCGCTGTGGGCAAGGTTGTGGGCCCAGCGGCGCTCCAGCTTGATGTGGTCATCGATCTGGTCGATCATCTGCTCGAACTGGCCGGTGTTGATTCCGTTGGTGCACATACCTGCTCCTTTTTCGTGATGCTCCGCCGCTGCCCCCGGTTTTGGGAGGCGGGCGCGTACCGTTGCGGCGGGCGGATTTCGTTTACCTCGCGAATGGGATAGCCACTCACGTTGCAGCCCCATTATGGCCCTGCGGCGGCTTGGCTCGAAGCGGTTTCGGTGTGCGGTGTGAATTTTTCCACAATTCGTGTGACTGCTACACTTGGGGAAGAACCGTTCGGGAAGGAGCCGCCGTGAACAAGCCATCGCCCTCGCTGTACGAGCGCGTTGCCCAGCAGCACGTTTCCCGGTTTGCGGGAGCATACGACGGCAGCGCGAATGCAGCGGCGCTGGTGGTTTCCTCCCGCCAGCCGAGCGATGCGGCGAAGGAGGCCTTGACCGCGTCCTTTCGCGCGCTGGAATATTCGAGTTCGAGTATTGGATGGGTTGTGTGCGACGACACCAACCTCTTCACACTGATAGAGGCCATCTGCCCCCTGTGCGTCGTCTCGCTGGACCAGCAGGCGGCCACGGCGCTATCGCGCGATTTCAACACCCCCTTGCCGCTCGAGGTTCGCACCCTGCTGATGGGGCACGCCTGCATCTGCTTCCAGGACTTCACTTCCCTGCTTTCCTCCGACCAGGGCAAACGCAAGGCCTGGGGTCTGCTCAAATCGCTGCCGAAGATGCCGTAGGGCGATCGCGGCGCAACCCCGGCAAGGCAGAGGTTACATTCCGTTACACCTCCCAGCGCCATCCGCCGCGGTGGTATCCTTTCTGTAACCTTCGAAACAGACACGGCCCGCCCCACACCTGCGGCGGCGCCTCCAACCGAAAGGCATGCACATGGCAAACAAGAGCCTATCCGGCCAGCACAGCGACCTGACCATCCTGGTTACCGGCGGTGCAGGGTTCATCGGCAGCCACACCTGCGTCGAGCTGCTCGAGCAGGGTTACAACGTGGTTATCCTGGACGACCTGTCCAATTCCAGCCTGGTGGCGGTGGACCGCATCCGCGAGCTCACCAACGCCACGGCCGACCAGCTGAAGTTCGTGGAGGCTTCCATCCTGGACCTCGAGGCGTGCGAGCGCACCTTCGCCGAGAACAGCATCGACGCCATCATCCACTTCGCCGGCTTCAAGGCCGTGGGCGAAAGCACCCAGAAGCCCCTTGAGTACTACTGGAACAACGTGGCCGGCTCGCTGGTGCTGTTCGACGTTGCCCGCAACCACGGTGTGAAGAACGTCATCTTCTCTTCCTCCGCCACGGTGTACGGCGAACCCGAGCAGATCCCGATCACCGAATCCTGCCCGCTGCACGAGGCAACCAACCCCTACGGCGAGACCAAGGCCATGCTCGAGCGCATCCTTACCGACTTCTTCCGCGCCGACGACGAGTGGAACGTGGTGCTGCTGCGCTACTTCAACCCCATCGGCGCCCATGTTTCCGGGCGCATCGGCGAAGACCCGAAGGACATCCCCAACAACCTGCTGCCCTACGTTGCACAGGTTGCCGTTGGCAAGCTGCAGTGCATCCAGGTGTTCGGCAACGACTACCCCACGCCCGACGGCACCGGCGTGCGCGACTACATCCACGTGGTTGACCTGGCTCGCGGGCATGTGAAGGCACTCGACTACATGGGCGGCAAGGTCGGCACGGGCAAGGCCATCGGCCTGGGCTCCATCGAGGGCACGGCGACCGCCGATGGCACCCGCACCGGCGTTGCCATCTTCAACCTGGGCACGGGCACCGGCTCTTCCGTTCTGGATGTAATCCATGCCTTCGAAAAGGCCTGCGGGAAAGAGCTTCCCTACAAGATCTGCCCGCGCCGCCCCGGCGACATCGCCACCAACTACGCAGCTTGCGACAAGGCTCGCGAAGAGCTGGGCTGGGTTGCGGAGTACGACCTTGCGCGCATGTGCGAAGACGCATGGCGCTGGCAGTCCAACAACCCCAACGGCTACGGCGAATAACCGCCGGCTAAGTCAACACGAAAAAGGCCTCGTTCCCAACCACGGAACGAGGCCTTCTCTTATTCCCCTAGATGCAACGGGCGGCCAAAAGGCCGCCCCCACATCAATGGTGGCCACGCTCCCCAGCATAGCCACCTGCTTTGGCAGGCTCCGATCCCCATTGGAACTCTGCCGCCATTCCCTGCATGCCCCCCAGCATGATGTGGGAATGGACGTTGCGTTCTTGCCTCCCCAGGAAAGATCCGCAACTGGAATGACTTCATTATGTGCCTTGGATTCGGATTGTGCTTATAAACCTAAATTGATTAGCGCCAATCTTATTACGTTTATTAATCCGTAAGGGTTTGAACGTGTTGAACTGCAATAAGAAAAACCGGTATCGCAATACCTTAGGCCGGCTCTATTATGTTTTGCAATAGTATGCAGCAGGATCAATAAGCCGTCAGTGCCGAATGCGGTGCGTGAGCCCGCGGGTTTTGCCGCTGCTTCCACCTGGCAAACATGTGAACGATACGCGTCAACCCCGGGCTGAGCCTTCCTGGTTCGAAGTCCAGGCAACACCCACCCGCCCGGCGCGCCAGCCCGAAGTCAGCCTCGCCCACGCAGACGACGCAACCGCGCGCAGCTACTGCGCTTCTATTTGCCGGCCCTTTCGCCGTCCTGCGCTGCAGGCATATCGTCGTCACCGGGGTGCTTCGCCAGCACGAACACGGTGGACATGATGAACACGAACCCTACGATGTCGATCCACGTGAAGGACGTCCCCAGCCACAGCACGGCGAACAGCGTGGCGGAAACCGTTTCGATGCTGGCAATGAGCCCGCTCTTCGCCGCGCCGATGTCCTTCACTGCCTGGAAAAACAGCGTGAAGCCGACAATGGTTCCGAAAAACACCAGGCCCACGAACAGCATCAGGTAACCCGTGGCGTCTAACCCGGTGTCGTAGTTCCACGACTGGATGGCCACCGAAAGGATGATGCCGCCCACCAGCAGGCCGCCCGCAACCACGGGCACGCTGCCGAAATGGAACATGAGCTTGCGGGGGATCAGGACGTATACGGCATACGCCACCGCCGCAACAAGGCCCCAGAACAAGCCCGCAGGCGAAAGCACCATCGTTGCCGGGTTGCCGTGCGTCGCCAGAAGGAACGTGCCCGAAACCACCAGCAGCATCGCCGCGATCTCGCGCGCAGAGGGCGCCCGCCGAGCGCGCAGGCACATATAGAACACCACCAGCACGGGTCCGATGTACTGGATAACCGTCGCCGTGCCGGCGTTCGAATGCTGGATTGCCAGCAGGTAGGTAAGCTGGCACGACATCAGGCCGAAGACGGCCACTATCACCAACTGCAGCACCGTGGAGGGGCGCCTCCACATAGCCAAGAACGGTTCACGGTACGCGATGAGCGCGAACACGCACAGCACTATGCCGGCGAACAGCATGCGCACCGAGGATATCCAGAGCGGGTCGGCGCCGTAGTTCGCGAACAGGTACTGCGCGCACGCGCCGGAAAAGCCCCAGCCGATGCCGCCTGCCAGCGCGAACGAGAAGCCTCGTATGTTCTTGTTGATAGGCATTGCTCCAAGGTAGCACCCGCAGGGCGCGAAGGGCCGCCTGCTGGCAACCAACCATCAAGGCTCTACAACGGCAACCAGGAGCGAGCGCCGACGACTCTACAACGGTGTCCGGCCGGGCACGGGCGGCCCTACCCGCCGGCGCAACGGCCAAGCAAAAGCCACCGACAGGACCACGCGCGGCGACCCGAAATCAAAGCTTCCCGCCTTGGCCGGCGCAACCGCGCACAGGCAAACCCACCCTTCGGCATGCCACCGCTGGGTGCGACCATGCCTCCAAGACCACCCCTCGCACCGTCGGAAGCCCACCTTCACCTAAGCCAGCGCGCACCCGCGCAAACCACCGACAACCCAGCTCAGACCGCAATTCTGCCGTCTATCCTGAACGCGTTCATTATTCTTGAACGCGTTCACTCCCCATCTGGCGCCAATTCGTGGACTTTCCGCTCCCTTTTTCAGACAGATTTCGCGGTCTAGCAAAAAATTTTGCCTCTCTTATTGATTGCCCAGTGAAATGAAAACGTTGCATTCGATTTGCCTATAACACGTTCATAACATGTTCACGCTTTTTTGCCCCACAAAGTTAACGTTTTTGTTACCCAGTTTAATTAAATTAAACGCATTCATAGGTATTCGGTAGGCAATTACCCATACATTATGAACGTGTTTTTTGAACGCGTTAGTCCGATAATAGCTGCAGAAATCGCACCGCTCGCCTCAAAGAGCAGCGGTTTCCCATCCCCTTATTCGCGAATCGGGCAAATCGCGAAAGCCCCCCAACGAGAAGCCCCTCCGGCATCTCTCCCGAATAAGCAGATGGAAGAGTAGGGATGTTCCGCGTAAGAGGCGCGGAACAAGACAAGGAGAGGGGTTTGAATGGCTCTCAAACGTGAATACGGCGGCATCCAGCCGTGCATCCGCTTGGGCATGTTCCGCATTCGCATTCCGTTCATTCACTTCAAGATCTCTGGTCCTGAAGTGATCACCGGCTTGATGAATGCGTGCACTTCCTACGGTGCGCTGGCAGTTCTCACCGCCACGCTTGGCCTTGACCCAGACGTAGCATATGCACTGGTTCTGTTCGAAACGGCATGCTACACGCTGAACTGGCTGTTGGGCGAAAGCTCCATCTGCGGTTGGATCACCGCCGCTATGGCAGTTATCGTTCTCTACCTGGAAACGCTCCCCGAAGGCGTTGTGCGAATACAAGCGCTTACCGCGATACAGTTAGAGTTAGGCATACTGTTCATAGTGTTGGGCGCCACCGGCCTATCGAAGAAGCTGAACACGATCATGCCACCGGCGTTGAAGGGCGGCATCGTTCTCGGCGCAGGCATCAACTCCGTTGCAGCTCGTCTGAAGGAAGGCGGCGCAATGGACACCGCAACCATCGGTTGCCTGGTTGGCCTTACCGTGGTTTGCCTGCTCATGTTCAGCCAGCGTGTTCGCGATAAGATGGGCACCAACAAGTTCCTGGCCCTGCTTGGCAACTACAGCTTCCTGTGGGCCGTGCTCGCGCTGTTCGTCATCGGTGGCCTTACCGGCGAATTCAAGTACGAGTTCTCTGGCCAGATCATCGTTGTCCCCGACTTCGGCGCCATGGTTCAGGCGGTATCCCCGTTCTGCATCGGCTTCAGCACCGATCCCACCATCTGGATCACCGCTATCCCCTATGCCCTTACCGCATGGATCATCGCTTACGGCGACTTCATCACCGTGCAGGAGCTTGGCCTGAACGCCGTTCGCGAAGACGAGCACATCGAGTTCAACGCAAACCGCACCAACGTCATCTGCGGCATCCGCAACGTCATCCTTTCGCTGGTGGCTCCCTACCCGGCACTCGCTGGCCCGCTGAGCCCTCCGTACTGCATCGCTACCTACGCTCGCTACAAGTCGGGCGGCCGCGAGGGCATGGACTCCATCTACGATGGTGCCGGCACGAACCTCATCTTCACGGTTATCGGCCTGTTCCTGTACCCGCTGTATGAGGCATCGCTCGCAGCATCCGGCGCACTGCTCGTAGTCATCATGGTTATCCAGGGCTTCGTATGCGCACAGATCGCCTGCAACATGCTGCGCGACGACATGGACAAGGGCCTGGCCGGCATGGGCGCTGGCTTGGTAGTGGCCCGCGGCGCTGCAATCGCCCTGCCCGCCTCGATCATCATGTACCTGTTGCTCTGCAACAACCAGAAGATCAAGGACGACTACGCACAGAGCAAGGAAGCCCAGCGTCTTGAAGACGAAGAAACCGAGCGCCAGCTGGCCATCCTCGAAGCCAAGATGCGCGGCGGCAAAGCCGAAGACGGCATGCCAGTGGAAGAGCATAAGGACTAATCCTTAGCGTCAGCTTCCCGAGCCCATAGCTCATCGACCTGAAGCCCCCTCCGCTCCCATGAACTGCATCCCGATTCTTGGACGGGCTAATAAGCGGCCTACGCCGCACATAGG
>CAVAFY010000034.1:0-13055 GCA_963588035.1 Alloprevotella sp.
GCCAGAAGCGATTGTTCGGGTTGCCGTAGTAGAAATCGTTCTTACGGGAAAGCACTGATGGGAACGAGCCCAGCACCAGCACGCGGCTGCGCTCGTTGAACACCGGCTGAAACCCATGGGATATATGCTGGTAAGTTGCCATAGCCGGCAGTATAGCGAACCTGCAGGGCGAACGCTGTCTACTTGCCCTTCGGCTTCTGCAGCTGCGCTGCTGCGAGCCTTACCCAGCTGCGAGGCAGCAATCGGGTGGCGAAGGCGACGAACTTCCAGGGAAGCCCCGGCACGTACGAGGAAAGATTCCAGTGCAATGCCCGCCTTCCCACCGAAACGATGCCCTTGGGGCTTACCGCCAGGTGCGCCAATACCGTGTTCCCAGCAGATGCGCGATCCCAGAAGTCGGTTCGCACCGGCCCGGGGCACAGCGCAGTCACATGCACGCCGCTTCCCAAAAGCTCGGTGTGCACCGCTTCGGAAAGCGAGCGCACGTAGGCCTTCGACGCGTAGTACGTTGCCATGTACGGTCCTTCGGGGTACGAGGCGATGGACGCAACGTTCAGGATGCCACCATCACCCCGCCTCGCCATATCCTGCCCGAACAGGCGCATCATCTTGGTGAGTGCGGCAACATTCACGCCAATGAGGATTTCTTGGGTGGGAAGATCGCTTTCCATGAACGGGGCATCGTAGCCAAGCCCGGCATTGTTCACCAATATGCTGATGCGGATTTCCCGTTCAGCCAGTTCCCGGTGTAGCCGCTCTGGCGTCGAAGGATCAGTGAAATCGCAGGGAAACACGGCAGTTTCGATGCCGTATTCTGCCCGCAGTTCTTCCGCAAGCTCCTCGAGCGCAGGGCGCCGCCGGGCAACCAACACGATGTTGTTCCCGGCGGCAGCATATTGGCGCGCGAACTCGCGCCCAAGCCCGCCCGTTGCCCCGGTTATCAGTACGGCCTGATCCATGTCGCTCCCTTCGCCTTCCCATTGGAAGAGCATAGCGCACCGCCGCTTGGCACACCGCCGCCCATCAGGCATGCGGCAGCAACGCCCATACGTAAAACCTTCAAGTTAGATTTTTACTCTTTCAAAAGCTCTTTTTACAGGATTGAGCCAAGCCGAACATAAAGGCACACAATCCCGACCGAAAGGAGCACTCATGAACGGGAAACAAAACGGAGCCCACGCTCCAAAGAAAACGGCAGCGGCCTCCCCCGCCGCCAAAGCGGCGAGCCTGGTTTTGGCTGCAGGACTCGCGCTGCCCACGGTAATGCCAACGCTTGCGCACGCACAGAATGCCGCAAGCACCCAAGAGAGCACGCCTTCCCTGCAAAAGGCGGCAGACCCCAGCAACCGAACCGCAGCCGCACTGATCCGCCAAAGCCTGCAGAACGCCGATTCCGTAGCAGATTACCAGGAGGCACTGAGCGTAGCTCAGGCCGCGTACGACCGATCGGTGGCGGAATACGACGAGGCGTCCGCGCCCTACAACGAGGCCACGGCGAACAGGGACAAGGCCAAGCAGAACTACGCGGATGCAAACTCGGCTGCAAGCAAAGCGCGCACCGATGCCGACAATGCGTTGGCGAACGAGATCAGCAAGGCGCAAGCGGCAGCCGACGCCGGCGAACGGGAATTGGAAGACGCCCGTAAGGCATTGTCCAACGCAAAGGCAGATGCCCAAAGCAAGCAGACCGCCTATGATGCCGCAGTAGAGCAGGCCGCAAAAGCAAACGAAGCCTTGACGGCGGCTAAAGAAGCCGCCACAGAGGCAACACCAGAAGCGTTGGCAAGCGCGCAGCAAAAGATTGATGAAGCCCAAGCAGCAGTTGCAAAGGCGGAGACAAACCTTGCCCAGGCACAAAACGAGCTGGATGAGGCCAAGGCAGCCACCGAGAAGGCAAAGGTCGCAAACGAGCAGGCGCAGGAAAAGGTCACCGCAGCAAAGGCCGCCAAAGCGAGTGCCGACGATGCCGTTGCAGCCGCAACCTCAAACCTGAACTCGGCAAAGGCCGCGCTCGAAACCGCGAAAGCAGGCGTCTCCGAAGACGCCCTTGCTGCCGCGCAAGCAAAGATCGACTCGGCACAGACCGAATTGAATAGCGCCAAAGCAGAACAGCAGGAAGCCGAAGAGGCCTTGACTGCCGCAAAGGCCGCCGTTACCACTGCCGAAAACGAGCTCGCAACCGCGAAGGAAGCTGTAACCGCCAAAGAAAAGCAAGCTACCGATGCCCAAACCGAGCTGGCCAACGCGAAGCGCAACGAGAGCGATGCCGAAAGCGCTCTTGCCGATGCAAAGACCGAAAACACCAGCGCAATCGGGGCAAAGCAGGAAGCCGACAAGGCAGTAGCGGCAGCCCAGGCAGAAAAGGCGGCAGCCGATGCAGCCGTCAAGCAGGCAGAGACCGACAAGAGCGCGGCCGAGGCTGCCGTTGCCGCAGCGCAAGCGGAGGTAGACCGGATCAATGCCTCGATCGCTGCCGCCAACGAGCAGGCAAAGCAGGGTTCGCTCGGGTTCGTAAACTGGATGCTAGAGCAAGGAAACCTGTCCGATCAGCAGAGATACGACCTTGAAAGAGCAAAGCGGGTAATAGAGGATGCCACAACCGAAAGCTTCAGCAAGTGGCATGACGGCGACAAGGCCGCCGCATTGCCCGAAGAGCGCAACAACATGGTGACCGTAATCGGCGACGAGAAGGATGCCACCAGCCTTGCCAACTTGAAGAAGAGCATCGGCATCATGAAGAAGATCAACGAGCTTCGCGCATCGGACGACAATTACGTGGGCGAAATGAAGCGCAACTATTCGCTGACCAACTTCTACTTCATGGCAGTTGCCCAAACCGGCGCCGACCGCGGAGCCGGCCTGTTGAACCACTCTTTGCTGCAGGTAAGCTGCGAAAACCTTGCCTTCGGGTACACGGAAGACCCCACCATCGGCTGGTACACGCAGGAGAAGCGGATCTTCGACCAAATCAAGAACGACCTTGGCATCACTAAACTCAGCAACGAAACGCTTGCCCAGATCAAAAGCGAAGCTAGAAACCGAGGAGCGGTAATCGGCCACTACACCAACCTGCTCTGGACGGCCGATCAGCTGATGGGCGTAGGCTTCACGCAGTACAGGAGCACCTCTTGCTACAACGCCTCGGCGCTGAGCAATTACGAGGGAAGGTTTGCCTGCTACACCATCGATGAATTCGAAGCGCTCATCAACGACTACCAGGCATACCTGGACAACCCCGGAAGCGGGCTTGCTGCGGCGCAAGAATCCCTTGCCAAGGCCCAAACACAGCAGAGCACGGCCGAAGCCGCGCTCACGGCCAAACGTCAAGCGGCAACGGCGGCACAGGAAAAGGTGAAGCAAGCCGAAGCCGATCAGAGCAAAGCCCAGAAAGCCGTCGAAGCATCCGAGCTAAACGTCAAAGAGAAGCAGCAAGCCTTGGAACGCGCCCAGAGCACTACGGCGCAATGCGAGGAGGCTCTGAGCAAGGTCAACGAGCAGGCAAGACTGGCAAACAGCAACGTTGCCGCCAAGCAACAGGCCTTGAGCAGGGCGAAAGGCGAAGTGTCTTCAGCAGAGGCGAACCTTTCCGCTGCAAAGGACAACACCGCAACCGCCCAGGGCAAGGTAGAAGCAGCAAATACCGAGCTTGCCAACCTTTCCGCTGAACTCGCTCGCACCCAGGAAGCGTACAACGCAGCCGCAACCGCCCAGGATGCGGCCGTTACGGCGCAGAGCGAGGCGGCCGATAGGCTAACAGCGGCTGAAAACGATTTGACAGCTGCAAACCAAAACCTCAAGCAGGCGGAAGCGCGCGAAGAAGCAGCCCAGACCGCAGCAACCAGCGCGGCGCAGGATGCGGAAAATGCCAACAAGGAGCTTTTGGATGCAAAAGGCGAGCATTCGCGATTGAACGGCCTTGTTTCCGCTGCCGAGCAGGCACAGATCGAAGCCGATAAGGCCGCAGCCAGCTCAGACGGCGCCAAAGCTGAACTCGAAGCCGCAAATACCGCAATTCCCGCAGCCGAAGCCGCGGTAGCCCAGTGCGAGCAGAAGAACGAAAACCTGGCCGATACGTTAGCAGCCCTAAAGGCAATCGACGCTGACGACGCCTACGAGAACGGCGTAGCCGATGCCCGCTTCAGCGAGCTGAACACCCTCTATGCATTGGCTCGCGATGCGCAGGCGGCAGCCGACGCCGCAAAGCAGCAGCTTGAAGACGCCGAAGCCGAGGTTGGCCGCCACTGCGAACGCTACGTGGAAGCATTGCTGAACTATCAGGAGGCAGCTGAAAACCTCCGCCTGGCCCAGGCAGCATACGAGAATGCCCTTGCCAAAGAAGCAGCCCGGGCAGAAGCGACAGCACAAGCAGAAGGAAGCCCTGCAATGGATACGGTTTCGCCCGCAAAGCTGCAGCGCACCAGCGCACAAGGGGCAACCCAGCAGGCAAAGAGTGCCTCGCCCAAAACCGGCGACAGCACCAGCGCGGGTACAATCGCAGCCCTGGCTGGAGTCGGAGCGGGTGCGGCACTGCTGGCCAATAGGAGGGTCCGCCGCGCAAAGCACCTGAAGTAGAAGGGAGGCAACAGCGGCCCGCGCCATGCTACTCGGAGTGGCGCGGGCGCAACCCTACCCCTTTGGCTCAATGCCCAACGCCTTGATTCGTTCAGCGACGTCCTTGGCGGAAAGAACGCCCTCTTCCACACACCGCCGCACAAACGGCGCGCCCTTTCCCGCGAGCAGATCTTCATCGACCAGATGCTTGAAAGCGGGGTAGCCCCTCAAGCTCTTTTGCACCAGCTTCACCGCTTGGTCGATGGTCTTCTTCTTGTTCGTGCGGACATTGTCCGAAAGCTCTTCGGCGTAAACCGTTTTCGCAACCTGCAGAACGGACATCTGCTGCTGGATGAAAAGCTCACGGCACGAATCGCGTTGACGCCGTACACGGTCATTCTTCGCTTTCGTCTTGCAACGCTCGCTGCAGAACGATCGCGCAATGCCACGATGCCCCGCCAATGAGAAACCTCTGCCGCACATTTCGCAATAGCCGATTTTCACCTGGCCAAGCTGGCGTGAAAAGCGGTACCACAGGTAGCTGAGGTAATTGGGGAATACCATGAAGTCGTCGCTTTCGGTGGAGCGGAAAACGTCAATGCCGATACCCTGCAAATGGAGGGAGATGATCGCATGCACCAATTTCTGCAGATGCGGAGCATCCTTTTTATCAGATAAGGCGTCAACGATTTCCAGCTCGTCTGAAAGCCCGTAGTAGTTAGCGGGAAGCTCGCTTTGCGAAAGGCCGATCTCCTTTGATGCCTGCTCCCATAACTCCTCAAAGGAATCCTCGCCAGCATCCTCTTCTTCGCTGAACGTGTTAACGACTACCGCGAAATCGTGCGCCGTTATCTCGCGCTTGAACGCGAACAGGGTAACCGTCAGGAAGGATCCATCATCATCCCTGCCCTTGTCGAAAAACGCGTAGTCGTACATGCCGGCGGTAGAGAACTTCTTGAAGTGGGGAAAGCTGGACATCTCGGAGAAGAATGCGTCGGTGGTGCCTTCCACGATATTCACCGTAAAGGAATACATATCGAACGAGTTATGCGTAACGGGGTTTCGAACATGGCTCTTCGCCACCAAAGCGCCCTGCCCTGTTTCAAGATTGCCGTTTACCAGCATGTAAGACTTCTGTCCATTCAGGACTTCTTGCAAGGTAACAACATCTTTAATCATGTGCGATTCAGTGACCCAGTCGGCAACAGCTTCTTCCGCATGCGCACCGAACAACGGCCCCGATCTAAGCGCCAAGTCGGAGATGACCATATGATCTAAACGTCCGTCGGAGCCATACAGAAAGGCCAAGTCTTCCACGCTGAACTCACGGAGCCTTCCACCATTCTTGCTTTTTGCGCCGTCGGCGGCCACCGCACCCGAATCGTCAAAAGCGAAACGAATATTCGCTTGGGAAAGGCCGCCCTCCAAGCTGCATTCGGCAAGCCTGACAGGAAAGCGACCCTGGGTGGTGCGCAACTGATCCATCAAATCCATTTTGACCCGCCCATAGCCCATGCTCCTTCGCGCCAAGTGCCCCTCGGAAATTTTTTTACTCTTTCAATGCCCCTTTTTCAGGACGTTCTTCTAAAGGATTATAAGCGTGTCGAAAGAAACAGCGGAAAGAAAGGGGAACGAAGGAATGAAACGGACGTACCTAGATCCCTGAAAAGAACTCGGAAAGGCTCATGCCGAAGCCATCGGCGATCTTTTCAAGAACATCGATGCTTGCATTGCGAGAACCAGCTTCAACACGGGCCAAATACGAGCGTTCTACCCCAACCATCAGGGCAAGCTTGGTCTGAGAAAGACCGTTCGCCTTCCTCAGCTGCCGAATACGTAGCCCAATAGCCTGTCTTGTAGCAAGTGTCATGCCGCAAGCCTAATTCGGGATACACTTTAGTCTGTGTCCTATCGGACACAGATAGCCCGAAATGCGATACGCAGGCTTTTAGATGCCGCTTCGTCAAATCGTCAGCTGCCACCAATAGGTGCGTCACGAAAAGGAGTCCCGCCATGAGACCGAGCAAGAGCACACCGAGCAGCTTCTCGCCATAAAAGCGAGGTAGACGTTGCCCGAGAGATGACGCCCACGACCCCAAACCAGAAACGCTATTCGGTGCCAGTGCACACAAACGAAAGATAGGAGCCAGGATGTTTTGCTCAAACTGCGGACAGGAACTACGAGAAGATGCCCGTTTTTGCGGAAGCTGCGGTAGCGCCGTCAATGGATCCCAGAGGAACGAGGAAGAGGCGAAGCAGAGTGCGCAGGGGACATCGCCAAAGCCCATAAACGAAAAGATCTCGTTCGTGACTTCGTACATAACGTTTTATCTGAAAGGCAAAATCGGAATCCAAAACGACCATATCGATGTAGAGATTCCGAACACGATATTCGGCCTCATCCCCCTAGGGAGCAGTGCGAGAACCGTCGACGTTAACCAGATCGCGTCAGCATTGAGCAATTTCAAGGCAAATCCCGTCCCTTTAGTCATAGGATCCATCCTTGCCCTTGACGGCTTAATGCGTCTATGCGCAATCGGCGATATTGGGCTCGCGTTTCTCGAAATGATCGTGGGCACTTTTCTGGCCCTTAACGCGCTGCAGACCACTATCACCATTTCCCTAACATCCGGCGAAACAATCGAGATCCCGCTAATTATCTTCGAGAAAAGCAAGGCGGATCTCATCAGGGAAAAGATATCTGCCATCTGTGCAACGAGAACCCACGACACCAATACCCGCGTGCACACCGAACATCAAACCAGCGAAATCATCAACGCACTCCAAAACCGAGCCTAATAACCAGCTTGCTTTTCGGGCTTATCCATTTTGCCTAGACCCTACTTCAACTTAGATCAGTATTCGATGCCCCCTTAAGAGCAAGGAAAGGAGTTGTTATGTTCTGCCACAATTGCGGAAACGAACTACCTGAAGGAGCGAAATTCTGTACTCGTTGCGGAGCCAAGATCACTTCCCCTGAACCTAAGCAAGAAGCCGACAACGGGGATTTTTCGCGCAAGCCCGTAACGGATCCCATCTCCATCAGCGAAAAATCCATTGGCGCGGGATCTATTGTCGAAAGCGCAAAGGACACGCCGTCACATCAGGCCGATTTCGCTTGCCCCCAAACTTCAGGCACAGACGATAGTGAAGGGTTTTCCGAAAGTAGCAACCTCAGAGCTACGGTTACCCAAAGCAAGAATAGCTCGCGCAGACGCTTGCCGCTCATCGTTCTTGTTGTGCTCGCCCTGGCATTAGCGACTTCCGTTGCTTACGCGGCATACCGCGCATATACAGACATCCTTTTGCCGCAACAGCAAGAAAAAGAAGCCGAGAATGCATACAACGGGATTATCGAGGAATACTCAAACGCGCTAAAGGAATACAGGGATGGCAGTCTGGAAATCAACGACGTCGAGAGCCGTTATCCCCATGTGAACTCCCTCGTGCTCTCAGACGCCTCTACCAATTCAAGCAATACAACCGATAGCGGGCTCGATGGTTACAAATACGCTATGACCGATCTCAACGACGATGGCATGCCAGAACTTCTTATAGGACATAATACTGATTCTTCTGGCGCAGCAATTTACGATATCTGGTCTTATCAAAGCAACGATCTCTTGCATATTGCATACAACATGCCACAAAAATTTTACCTTCTTTTAGGCAATACAACCATCGTAGAAATCGGATATGGAGGAGCAAACACCATAGCTAGTGCGGTTTTGAAGCTCAATGCTGGCCAACTTTACAATGCCGCCAGCAACTATTCAGATTCTTCCAATAACTGGACCGTTCTCACAAAAGCAACAATGTGTTCGATCGAGGGAGTGACCGAATCGTCAAACCCTAATTCGTTAATAAAGTACGAAAAGACAGACGAAAACGGAGATACAGAATCAGGCACCTGCACGGTAAATGAATTCATGTATATGCTCGACGAGCTTGCCTCTAAGTACCGCGTGGAGTCCACCGTCGAATGGAAGAGCATCCTTTAAGCAGATCCGAATCAGCCCCCACCCAAAAAAGCAATACCCACCCCAACCGTTCCCTCAATAGGAAGGAATCCCGATGTTCTGTCCCGAATGCGGAAAACAGACCGAAGAGCATGCACTGTTCTGCCCTGAATGCGGCACCAAAGTTGCGCAGCCAGCAGATACCGCGCCGCAGCAAGAACCGGTAAATGCAAACCCCGAATTCAATGCGGAGCAAACGCAGACAGCTGCGGGCAACGCCCCCTACAACATAGCGAGCAAGTTCAGGCAGCTCGACAAGCCCAAAAAGTACGGCATCATCGGCGGCAGCGTTGCGGTGATTGTCCTGATATCGATCATTGCCATCGCTGTCCTTATTGCGCCCCAGTCTGCAAGCGTTCCTTCCGATACGGCTCGTCAGGCATTTGCCCAGACCTCGTTTGCAACAAAAGGTGCGCTCTCGAGCAATTACATCGATTCTTCCACCTACGAGGTCAAGGACTTCAAAATCGATAGCCAAGAAGATGCCCTGGCTGGCCGCAGCTGGGAATACCGCCAATCGGTAAAAGATACCTATGGCACCGATCAGGTCAAAACCGTTTACTTCTCCGGCACCATTGCCAACGATAGTTTTGAGACGAGTTTCAGCGGCCAGTGCGACTTCTTCAACCGCAATGGAAGCTGGGCTCCGACTTCCAGCTCTTCCTTGAAGATCAACAGCAAGAGCACCAAGCCCCTGAAGGGAGTGGACTCCCTGGATCAGAGGGAAAAGGCCGACAACATATCCTATTCCGATTTCAATTCCGATCTCAAAGAATCAAACGGCACCTACACCTCCAACGCCACCAGCACGATCACGTACAAGCACTGGTTTGCAACCGACACCGCAAAGGTGTCCCAGGCCTTCACGTTCGATCCGAACTCTGGCTGGAAGGCCTCCGGCAATACCACAACCACCGATCAAAACACTGAATGGACCCTGAAAGACAAGACGTTCGAATATTCCGGCATCACGGGGCTCATCAACGGAAACATCAATTCGTCGATCACGTTTGGCGAAGTGAACGACGGGAGCATCTCCGCCTCTTATGCCCTTGATTACGCACCGACCTTAGCAAGCGATAGCTACATTACCTACCATTCGCTATCGCTCAAGGGGACGGCCGTTGGGAAACCAAGTCACGAGTTCGGGAAAAGCGATTTCAGCATTCAATTGAGCGATAGCAGCCAATCGGTCGACATCACCTGCGAGAACAACATCTTTACGCGCTCCTCCAGCGATAAAAACGCAATCGATATATCGATGACCACAAAGGCGATCTACGCAACCTACCGGGGAGGAAATCAGCAAAGCTATCTCGGCACCTCATCCCGCACCTTTACCGAAGCAGCTCAAACCGCCGCGTAAGAGCCGCACACCGCAGACTCCAAGCGACTGGCGAATCGAAGGCATCGTTTGCTATGAGCTGCGGATATATCAACTATCATTGTTTTTCGACATCTGTTTCAACCGATAAGGATTGTCATGTTCTGTAGCAATTGCGGAAAAGAATTACCCAGCGAGGCCAAGTTCTGCGTCTCGTGCGGAGCGAAGGTAGCTGCGCCCAATAACCTGGGCCAGGATGGCTCCAGCCGGCAGGAAGCCAATTCTTCGCACATCGAGCACGATGTTGCCAGCCCGGTTGCAGAAGCGCCCCACGCAGACGAGCCCCCGACATCAGAGGCGAGCGCTTTTGCCGGCGATACTCAGGACGTAGAAGCAGCCAGCATGGAGCCACTGAACCCTGATGCGCAGACTGCGACGGACGTGCATAGCCAGGCGGCTACCGCCGAACCCGAAACCGGCACCCTCAAAGCAGCAGTTGCGCAAAACAAGAAACGCTCGCGCCGTCGCTTGCCAATGATCGTCCTTGTTGCACTTGCCCTGGCCCTGGCAACCTCCGTGGCATTCGCTGCCCATTACGTGTACACCAACGTCTGGCTGCCCGCACATCAAGAGCAACCTGTTGTCACGAACGATACTCCGCAGGAAACCACTGAGCAGCCGGAACCCGAACAAGCCGAAACCGTTACCTACACCTCAAGCAAAACATTCGAATACGTTAACATGCCAACGGATCCCTATCGTTCACCAGGAGCGACGGCATCCCAGAAATGGAGCTACGACCAGCTAACAAGCGACAAACTGTCTACGGGCGCCCAGGCAATCAACAACAGAATCAAGACGGCGTTCAACGCTACCGAGAGCAAGAGCAGCTCCTATCCATCAACCATGGACGAGCTCGACAGGCACTATGCCAGCGCCGCCGATGACGATCTAAGCTGCGTCCTAGGACGAGATATCTCCATCTCTTACTTCAAGAACGATATTGTCGGGGTCTTCGACTCCCGTTACGCCACCAATTTCGGCGGATCGGGCGGTTGGCCCGTTCTGCGGGGCGCTGCCTACAACATCGATTCCGGCGAAGCGGTAACCCCTCAAGCGGCATTCGGACTAACTACCGATGAAGCTATCGCAGCAGCCGAATCCGCCGTAAGGACGTATTTGCAAAACAATCCCAGCACCTTTTCAACGAGCGAAGCCTGCAAGAGCATTGCATCGCGAATCCGAAGCGTTGAATCAAGCGGACTCGGGGAGGATCTTGAGGGGTCGTCGTGCCTGGCTCTCACCGAAAGCGGGCTGGTATATCTAAGCGGTTACGGCGAGCTTGGAAACTACTCCTACGGTGCACATGCCATCGTTATCGCGTCCGACAACAACGCCCTTATTGGCACCGAGGTAAGCTCGAGCACCATCCACGGCATCGAGTAATCGGACCGAGATCGCCCGCTAGAGCCCTCAGGCCGGAGCCGCACCAGCGGCCCGGCCTTTATTCGTTTACGAGCAAGCCAATGCAATAGATCGGTGCATAGAGAATCTTCCCAATGCATTGGATATTCCCTGCGCCAAATACATACCCTTTTTCCAGGTGATAATTGTCCACCTCAAGAACATTGCTGATTGCGCTATGGCGTTTATACGACTTCCCCGATTTCACCTCGATGGGGAACACTTCCCCATCTCTGTCTTCGATCACGAAATCAATCTCGCCATGCTTTTTGCTGTTGAAGTAATACAGATCGTAGCCATGCGCAGCAAGCTCTTGGGCAGCAGCGCTTTCATACGCGCTTCCATGGTTGATCTCGGACGTCCCGTCCAACAAGCTCAATGCGGTCTTGCGCGAATAGGAGCTTGTGAGCAAACCCACATCTGAATAGAACAGCTTGAAGAGGTTCCGCTGCTTCGAGGCCAGCAAGGGGCTTGATGGCTCTTCAACGTTGTAGACCGGCAAGGTAACGTTGGCGGCCGATATCCAGAGAAAAGCATCCTCGTAGGACCGCAGTCGAGCGTGTTCGTTAAGGCTTTTCAGTACAAAACGCTTATTCGGATTATCGAGCTCCGACGGCACCAAGTCGTATGCTTCTTTGGCCTTCAGACGATTTTCCTTCGGACAGTACTTCGTGATGTCGGTGCGATACCAGTCGCGCACCGACTCCTGCACATCACGCACCATCGTAAGGTCATTCGAGGCAACATACGTCTGCACTGCATCGGGCATCCCGCCCACCACAAGGTACTTCCTGAACAAGTCATGCATGCGCTCGTTGATCGGGGCATCTATCGGTTCCTCGTTTGCAAAGCACTGCGCCAGATATTCGAACACGTTAGGGGTAATGCCATTCGCCCAACAGAATTCCTCGAAATCCAAGGGGAACATCTTGATGGTGCTCACATAACCAACCGGATTCGACCTGATGTTGTTCAGTTCGACGCCAAGCAAGGAACCGGAAAGTATGAAGTCGTAATCACCTTGATCGATAAGCCCCTTGATCGCAGTAAGGGCCTCGGGTGCTTCCTGTATTTCATCCAGGAAGATACAGGTGCGCCCAGGAAGCAGGGGTGAAGGAGCAACCAACGAAAGCCTTAGCAGTATGTCGCCGGCAGAATTCGTGCGTTCGAAAATCGACTTCGCATCGGGGTCGAGGATGAAGTTGAGCTCGACTACGCTTTCGTAGTGCTCCTCGGCGAATTTTCGGACAATGTAAGTCTTTCCGATCTGGCGGGCACCCGTAACAAGCAATGCCCGTTTTGAGGGAGACTTCTTCCACGAAACAAGCCGATCGTACACTTTTCTTTTAAGCATAGATTCCCCTGTTCAAACCATGTATATGCCACTTTTTCCTCGTATTTTAGATCCGTTTTGCCACTTTTCCAACCGTTTTTAGGGGTGAATGTGCCACTTTTCCAACGGTTTTCAAGGGTGGGAATGCCACTTTTCCAACTTGCGAATAACGGCTTCGGTAGCTCAGTCAACAGCGAAAGCCCGCCAAGGGGCGGGCTTTCAGTTCGAGGATATGAGAGATTGAGCGCAGTCCCGGGCTGGGAACGGGCAGTACTTGCACGCCGCTCGCGCTACTCCGCGCGAAGGGGCTCCAGGGCCTTCAGCATGAACTCGCTGGCTTCGGCGCAGAGCTCGTCGGTTGGAG
>CAVAFY010000035.1:0-13030 GCA_963588035.1 Alloprevotella sp.
CTCAAGGAGGGCAAGGACGGCGTGTACGTGGTCGATCCCACCCAGAAGGGCTGCCCGGTGGTCTTCCGCTTCCATGACATCATGTTCGCCGAGCACTACCAGGGCACCGTGGGCGTAAGAAGGAAGAGCCGCGTGCCCCGAGCGATGCTCGGCGCCGCCATCGGCGGCATGCCCGGCGCCCTGTGGCTGGGCCTTTCGGGCGGCAGTGGCCGCTGGTACCTTCGCATCAGGGAGAACGGCAGCACAACCAGACGGATCTTCCAGTGCCGCAACCGCTACGACGCCATGAGGATGGAGAAGCGCATCATGAAGAGGCATGCCCACCGCCGCCAGCCCGGCGAGCAGCCGCCCGCCCCGCAGCCGCCGAAGCCCAGCAGGCGCAACGTCCCGCCTCAGCCCCCGGCAGGCTACACGGGCATGTAGCGGCCGATGGCCCTATGCGCAATGCCGGGTCAATTGCCCGCACCAGCGGCGCTTATATCGAGCGTCAGGCTGGGGTCCAATTTCCCGGATGTGTTCGACAGTGGGATGGTACAATTAGTCCAACGGCAGCTCACGTTAGGGAAGGTTGAGCAGCGCCGTTAGTACTAAAGAGAAAGCTTCAGGTTACGGCCTGGAGCTTTTCTTTTTGCGCGGCCCACGTGTCATGGGCTTGGGTGTTGCCTTGAGTTCAAGGATTACCTTGGCCAGAGCAAGCGTGGCAGTTGCCAGTTTGATGATCTCTACTGCAATATCCATCGGGCACCACCTCCTTCCTGAGAAGCAGGCGCTGCCAACACGGAGTCTTACGCCGTTGGACTCACAATGGTATCAAAGAGGGGTCGCAGTATTGCCCTAAGGCTCCATTTGGGCTGGGCCAATGTCGAGCCGACCGTCTATCGAGCAGCGCCTATGCGTTGTTTTCCGCTTGCCGTTCCATGTCTTCCCTGATAAGGCGCTTCAGGTAGCCGGCCTTGTTGGGTTGCGCATCCAGGTGCTCGAGCAGATCCCTCTCGTTGGGCGAGAACCTCACAACGCGCTGCACCATCTTCTCGCGGTTGTACTTGCCGTTCGCACGCTTCCTTGCCTCTGATACCATCGTCCCCCTTTCGTCGTGGCCTTATTGCTCTGTAGGCTTATGATGGAAAAGATTCCGGGGTCGATCTGCTCTTTTTTGTGGTGAGGGCCGGTCCTTAGCAAAGTTTTTTCAAGTTCAAGCTCAAGCCGGATCTTTTCGATCTCATAGCTCGTAAGTATCACTTCCTTACGTTCTGAAAGGATGCTGGATTGGCTGGCGTTTCAAGGAAGCCATGATGCCCGATGCAAGGTCGGCGGTGCTGCATCGCTGCTTGCCGACCTTGAGAGGCTGCAGCTCGCCCCTGGTTTTCGGTTGCATGTGCGCGAAGGCATTGCGTGAAGGTCCCGCGGCAATTCTTTTGTCGATGGTCAAGTGACTGGTTCTGCCTGCTCTGGGCCGAGCCGGGAGAACCCAAGAGGGGTGATGAAGATGCCCAGCAGATGGGACAGCGGGATAATCGTGTGGAGCGCCGGCGGGGACCTGCAGGTGCTCAAGGAGGGCAGGGACGGCGTGTACGTGGTCGACCCGTGCCAGAAGGGCTGCCCAGTGGTGCTGCGGTACCACGACATCATGTTCGCTGAGCATTTCAAGGGATCTCCGATCGGCACCAAGAGCCGCCTTCCCCGTGCCGCGCTGGGCGCCGCCATCGGCGGCATGCCCGGCGCCCTGTGGCTGGGCCTTGCGGGTGGCGTCGGCAAGGGCGAATGGAAGCTCCACGTCAAGGAGAACGGCAAGGGCGAGAACCATATCTACTCGTGCCGCAACCGCTACGACGCCATGAGGATGGAGAAGCGCATCATGAAGAGGCATGCCCACCGCCGCCAGCCCGGCGAGCAGCCGCCCGCGCCGCAGCCGCCGAAGTCCAGCAAGCGCAACGCCCCGCCCCAGCCCCCGGCAGGCTACACGGGCGTTTAACTGCCGATTAACCTCTGAGTGGTTTCGGGGCAGTGGCCGATAGGCTGTTATGATTGGGGTTCGAATGCCCTAATCAAGCAAAGGCCACTATATATGCTATGGTGATTCGAGCCGCCTTGTTGGGCGGCTCGTTCATTGTCGGCAATGTGGGCATAGGCTTTGCCCGCCGCAAGAAAGGAAACGATTGTGGAAGTCATACTCCCTGATGGTTCGAAGAAAACCCTTGAGGAAGGCGCTACGGTATACGATGTCGCCGCATCCATCGGCACCGGCCTTGCCAAAGCTGCTCTAGCTGGCAAGATCAACGGCGAGATGGTCGACGTCACCGCAACAGTGGCCGATGGCGATTCCATCGAGATCGTTACCGCGAAAAGCCCCGAGGCCCTTGGCCTTATGCGCCATTCCTGTGCGCACATCATGGCGGAAGCCGTGCAAGAGCTGTTCCCCGGTGCGCAGATCGCCTACGGCCCTTCCACCGACGACGGCTACTACTACGACTTCGCCCTGCCGCAGAACATCTCTTCCGACGACTTCGAGGCCATCGAGAAGAAGATGGCAGAGATCGTGAAGGCCGATGAGCCCTTCGTTCGCGAGGTCGTCACGCTTCAGCAGGCGAAGGAGATCTTCGCCGACCAGCGCTTCAAGAGCGAGCATATCGACGACTTGGCCGACCAGGAGATCACCGTGTACCGTCACGGCAACTTCGTCGACCTGTGCCACGGCCCCCATGTTCCCTCTGCCGGCAAGATCGGCGCGTTCAAGATGATGAAGCTCGCCGGTGCCTACTGGCGCGGCGATGCCAAGAACGAGCAGCTCCAGCGCCTGTACGGCACGGCCTTCTTCAAGAAGGCGGAGCTTGCCGAGTACCTGCACAACCTTGAAGAGGCCGAAAAGCGCGACCACCGCCGCATTGGCCGCGAGATGGACATCTTCATGATGCGCGAGGAAGCTCCCGGCTTCCCGTTCTTCCTGCCCAACGGCATGACGCTGAAGAACACGCTGCTGGAGTACTGGCGCGAGATCCACAAGAAGGCCGGCTACGTGGAGATCTCCACGCCGCTCATCATGAACAAGCAGCTGTGGGAAACCTCGGGCCACTGGGACCATTACAAGGACAACATGTACTCCACCCTCATCGACGAGGAAGAGTACTGCGTGAAGCCGATGAACTGCCCCGGCGGCGTTCTGGTGTACGCGGCGCATCCGCATAGCTACCGCGACCTGCCCATTCGCGCCGGCGAGATCGGCCTTGTGCACCGCCACGAGCTTCGCGGCGCCCTGCACGGCCTGTTCCGCGTCCGCTGCTTCAACCAGGATGACGCGCACCTGTTCGTTCGCCCCGACCAGCTCACCGATGAGATCATCGGCGTGGTGAAGCTGATCGATTCGGTGTACCAGCAGTTCGGCTTCGAATACCACGTTGAGCTTTCCACCCGCCCCGAGGATTCCATGGGCTCCGATGCCGAGTGGGAGGCCGCCGAGGCCGGCCTGAAGACCGCGCTGGACCAGCTGGGCATGAGCTACGAGGTGAACGAGGGCGACGGCGCATTCTACGGCCCCAAGATCGACTTCCACCTGAAGGACACCATCGGTCGTACCTGGCAGTGCGGCACCGTGCAGCTGGACTTCCAGATGCCCCAGAACTTCAACCTGGAGTACCAGGATGCCGACGGCAGCAAGAAGCGCCCCGTTATGCTGCATCGCGTAGCCTTCGGTTCCGTCGAGCGCTTCATCGGCATCCTTATCGAGCATTACGCGGGCAAGTTCCCGGTATGGCTTGCGCCTACCCAGGTGAAGGTGCTGCCGGTTTCCGAGAAGAGCCGCGACTACGCCCACAAGGTTGCCGACCAGCTGGAGGCCGCCGGCATCCGTGTTGTGGTGGACAACCGCGACGAGAAGATCGGCTACAAGATCCGCGAGGCGCGCAGCATCGACCGCGTTCCCTACATGCTCATCCTTGGCGAAAAGGAAGCGGCCGCCGGCAACATCTCGGTTCGCGATCGTGCCACCAACGAGACCAACCCGTATTCGGTGGAGGACTTCATCGCGAAGGTCACCGAGGAGATCCGCACCCGCGCGTAGGCGTTCGTTGCGCATAGGCTTTTTCGAGGCGAGCAGGTACCGATCCTGCTCGCCTTTTTGTGCTCGTTCGGCCCGCGCGGCTTTTCCGCGTGCTCTTGGAATGGAGCATGCTGCGCCCGTTGCCGATGGTGCTATGCTCCAAGCAAAGGACACGGAATGGGGTAGGGAGCACGCCATGGGGAATTGGGATCCGGATCAGTACCTTAAGTTCAAGAAGGAGCGCACGCAGCCCTCGCTCGATTTGACGGCGCGTTTGGTTGCATATCGCACCAAATCGGGTGAGGCGTTTAGCCCTGATACGGTGCTGGATTTGGGGTGCGGCCCGGGCAACAGCACCAGGGTCGTTGCCGATGCGTTCCCCGATGCCCGGGTGCTGGGCGTGGACAGCTCGCAGGACATGGTTGAAGAAGCGATTGCATCCAGCGAATCGTTCGAAGGCCGCGTTGCCTACAGGCTGTTCGACGCTACCGAAGACCCGCTCCCCTTGGCCTGCGAGTTGGGTAGCGAAGAGGGGTTCGACCTGGTTTTCTCGAACGCGTGCATCCAGTGGGTCCCCGACAACCGGGCGCTTATCCGCAGGTTGATGGCATCCCTGGCGCCCGGCGGCCTGCTTGCCGTGCAGGTTCCGGTGAATGCCCAGGAGCCTATCTACCAATGCATTTACCGGGTGGTGGACAGCCCGCAATGGGCGCCGCACTTCAAGAAGCGCCGCTTCTTCACCACGCTCAAGGTTACGGAGTACTTCGATACCCTTGCGGAATGCGCCGGCGACTTCACCATGTGGCAGACCTCGTACCTGCATAGGATGCCTTCGGTGGATGCCGTTGTGGAATGGTTCCACGGAACGGGGCTCCGGCCTTTCCTGGAACAGCTCGACCCCGGTTTGCGCCCAGGGTTTATCTCGGACGTTCGGACAGAGATGGCCAAGGTGGCCCTTCCGCGCCCCAACGGCGAAGTGCTGCTGCCGTTCCCGCGGCTGTTCTTCATCGCCGAGAAGTAAGCGGTTTGGATGTTCTGTTGGCGGCCTTTCGGCGGTTTTGCCCTCTGTACGAATTACGGTAACCTGAAGGATTGAATGTACCCATTTGCGTGGAGAGCGGTATGAGCGAAACAGCGTCTAAGCATTCTTTGGATCTTGGCGAAACCTTTATCACTGACGACTATTCGGGGCTTGCCTCTTCTACATGCCATGCCATTCAGTCGTTGCTGGAGGAAAGCACGGCAGTGGGTGTTGCGATGGGGCATTACGACGCCAACCTGAGCATCACCTTCGCCAGCAAGATCTTCGCTAAGAACCTGGGGTACGACTCGGAGCGCGCCCGTGACCTTTGCGGCCGCTCGCTGCGTGAGCTTGTTTTCGGCGACGACCTGCAGCTGCTCGACTCCATGCAGCAGAGCCAAGACCTTGCCACCAAGCATATTCGCCTGAAGGATGCCACGGGTGCCCCTTGCTATGCCGATATCTACAAGAGGGATATCGTTGACGAGCAGGGCAATCCTTCCTGGCTGCTGACGGCGCGCATTGCCCCGGAGGCCGAAACCCTTGCTCTGGTGAACGATATATTCCAGACGGGAACGTGGATGCTTACGTGCCGCGCGGACGGTTCGGTGGAGGGCATTTCCTTCAGCTCCAGCTTGCGGCGCGTCATCGGCTACGCGGACAAGAGCGAGTTCCCCGACGACATCGAGGCGTATTACTCCATCATCCATCCAGACGACCTGGATTCGGTGAAGGCCAGTGTTGCAGCGGCGCTCAAGGGTGCGGTTGCGGGCTTGCGTATCGATGTCACCTACCGGGCTTGCATTCACGGCAATGGCTATGTGTGGTTCCGATCGGTGGGTGCTGCCAGCCTTCGCGAAGATGGCAGCGTGAGCAGGGTTGCCGGCATCACCTTCAACGTGGACGACCAGCATCGCCGGGAGGTTCTGACCCAAGAGCTTTTGCGCCAGAAGACCACCAACGAAACCCTGCTCTCCGGTTTGACGCGCCTGGTGGAGCGTTACGCGATAGGCGATCTGGACAACGACCGGTACGAGTTCTACAAGTTCGACCAGCGTTCGGGCTACCCTGCGCGGGGCAGCTACAGCGATTTCCTTTCCCTTGTCGATGTGCGGCACTGCCTGTTGGAAGACGGGGTCGGCATCTCGGTGGCTCTTTCGCCGGCGCGTCTGCGCCGCGAGCTGCGCGAGCCGGGCGACATCTTCCGTTTCGACTACAGCGTCAAGGGAACCGAACAATACCTTGCTATGGCTGTGCTGCCCCTGGAGTTCTCCGACAACGGGGTTTCCCGCGTGCTCTTCGTGGTGCAGGATGTGACGCAGAGCATGAAGGAGGAATTCCGTTCCCGCCAGGCATTGTCGGATGCCTTCAGCTACGCCAACCGCGCCAACGAGGCGAAAACCCAGTTCCTCTCGCAGATGTCGCACGAGATACGCACCCCGATGAACGGCATCGTGGGGATGACGGCACTGGCGGCGGCCCATGTTGACGACCCGGATCGGGTGCGCGACAGCCTGCGCAAGATCACCCTGAGCTCAAGGCACCTGCTCAGCCTTATCAACGAGGTCTTGGACATGAACAAGATCGAGAGCGGAAACATCAGCCTGAGCGAAGAGGACTTCAACCTCAGCGACCTTGTCGAGAGCCTGGTAACCATGGTAAAGCCCCAGGTAGACGAGAAGAACCATCATCTGAACGTTTCGCTTAGGAACCTGCAGCACGAAGACGTCGTCGGCGATGCCCTGCGCTTGCAGCAGGTGTTCGTGAACCTGATGGGCAACGCAGTCAAGTACACGCCCGAAGGCGGCAACATCAACCTTACGATTGCCGAGCTTCCCAGCAACCAGGGCAAGTTCGGCCGCTACGAGTTCGTGTTCGAAGACAACGGCATCGGCATGTCGAAGGAAACGGTGGAAAAGGTGTTCGAACCCTTCGTCCGCGCCAAGGACGAGCGCGTTGAGCGCATTCGCGGCGCGGGGCTGGGAATGCCCATCAGCCGGAACATCGTGCGCATGATGGGCGGCGACATCAAGGTGGAAAGCGCCTTGGACGTGGGCACGCGCTACACGGTAACCCTCTTCCTTAAGCTGCAGGACAAAGCCCAGGAGCCGCTGGAGAAATTCGTGGACCTGGATGTGCTGGTTGCCGACGATGATCCTTTGGCCCTGGAGTCGTGCTGCGACATGCTCAACAGCTTCGGCATGAGGGCGCAGGCCGCTACAGGTGGGCGCATCGCGGTGGAGATGGTGGTGGCCAACCACGAGCAGAAGCGCGATTTCTTCGCCTGCATCCTCGACTTGAAGATGCCGGACATGAACGGCATCGAGTGCGCCCGCGCCATACGCAAGGCGGTGGGCAAGGATGTGCCCATCATCATAATCAGCGCCTACGATTGGAGCGATTTCGAGGTTGAGGCGCGCGAGGCCGGGGTCAACGCATTCATCTCGAAGCCGCTGTTCAGGTCGCGTTTGCTGAGCACCTTCGATGAACTGGTGGGCGACTGCGACGATGCCGACTGCGGCGATCTTTCCCTGCGTAAGAGCTTCCCGGGCAAGCGCGTCCTGGTTGCGGAAGACAACGCCATCAACCTGGAGGTTGCTTGCGAGCTTCTGCGGTTGGCGCAGATCGAGGTGGACGCCGCGGTGGATGGCGAGCAGGCCGTGCGCATGGTTACCGAAGGCGAGCCGGGGCGCTACGACCTGGTGCTGATGGATGTGATGATGCCTGGCATGGACGGGCATCAGGCTACGCGCGCCATCCGCGCGCATGGCGGCGACTACTGCAAAAACGTTCCCATCGTCGCGATGACGGCCAATGCCTTTGCCGAGGATGTGCAGGCCGCGCGCGAGGCGGGCATGAACGAGCATATCGCCAAGCCGCTCGACTTCAACAAGCTCTCCGCCGTGCTGGAGGCCTATTGCGGCTAAAGACGTTCGGGCGTGGCGGGGGCGTGGTTGCCTAGTGTTGCCGGCGCCTGTTTCCGCGCTCGGGCCCATAGTGATTGCGAAATGCGAAAGCCCCTTGCGACGAGCGTGAGCTGCATCGCAAGGGGCTTCTTCTGCTTTCCAGGGTTAGAGGCTCTCGACGGCTGCGATCCAGGAATCGACTTCGGATTGCGGGGTTTTCTGCCTGGAGCCGCCACCGGAATCGAAGGTGACCGCTAGGCTGGGACCTGCCGCGGCATCGGCAGCAGCCTGTTCGATATCGGCATTGGTGCTACCGGGCCAGCCGGCGCTTGTCGAGAATGGCACAACGGTCTTGCCTGCCCAGTCAACGCTGCCCATGAAGGTTTTGACGGCGGGGGCCATGGTGTACCACCAGGTTGGGGTTCCCACGGCGATGATGTCGTAATCGGCTGGATCAAACTCCAAGGATTCGATTTCGGGCTCGAAGCCATCGTCGATCTCTTCTTGTGCTTGTTGCACGGTGGTGTCGTAATCATCGGGATAGGGCACGGTGGTTTCGATACGTGCGATGTCGGCGCCGCAGGCACGGGCCAGCTGCTCGGCGATCTTCTTGGTGTTGCCGTTGGTCCATGTGTAGTAGGCGACCAGCATCTTCTTGCTCATGGGTGTTCCTTTCGTTGCGTTCGTCTGCGATTGCGGGCTTACGCTTCCAGCGCGTTGTAGGTTTCGTCGTTTACGGGCTCGCACCACTCGTTGCCGCAGTTCTCGCCGGGGTAGCTGAAGGCCAGGTGGCTGAACCAGGAGTCCTCGCGTGCGCCGTGCCAGTGCTTCACGTTCGCCGGGATCTCCACGATGTCGCCTGGCTTCAGCGCCTGGGCGGGCTTGCCCTCTTCCTGGTACCAGCCGAAGCCTTCCACGCAGATGAGCACCTGGCCGCCGCCCTTGGTTGCGGTGTGGATGTGCCAGTTGTTGCGGCAGCCCGGCTCGAAGGTGACGTTGTGGATGGGCAGGTAATCGCCTTCGCCGGTAAGGTTGTTCAGGTAGCTTTGGCCGGTGAAGTACTGGGCGTAGGCATCGTTGGGCTGGCCCAAGCCGAAGAAGCCGTCGTGTGCCTGCGGGTTGTCCGCCGCACTGCCCGTGGCATCGTCGGCGTAAACCTCTTTCGCCAGGTTGAAGGTTGCCCAGGCCTTCGGCCAGCCGGCATAGAAGGCCACGTGGGTGATGGCGGCCGCCATCTCTTCGCGGGTTACGCCATGCGCCTTCGCGTTGGCGATGTGGTAGGCCAGCGAGCTGTCGGTGATGCCCTGCGCCATAAGGGCAACCACGGTGATAAGGCTGCGCGTTTTCAGGCTGATGCCGTCGTTGTTCCAGTTCTCGCCGAAGAGCACGTCGTCGTTGAAGTGCGCGAACTCGGGGGCGAAGCTGCCCAGCGCATTGCGGCCTGCGGTTTGCTTGATGGTCATTTCGTTCTCCTTTGGTTGAAGCTTTCGGAAGTTTTACTTGCGGCAGCTGTGTTCTTCGCTGCAGCGCAGCTGGTAGATGAGATAGTCGAGGCACTCGAGTTTCTTTTGCTCGGTATGGATGCTGTCCAGAAGCTCGCGTCGATAAGCCTTGAGCCGGCAGAGGCGGGCGCAGGTGCTGGGCAGGGCGCCTATCTCGGCGATGAGCTTCTCATCGCAACCGGCATCTCGCAGGTTCTGGCGGGTTTTCTCGTCCATGTGGTGTGACCTAGCGGGCGAGCTTGATTTTGGTGGTGCCGGCGAGGCAGAGCTTTGAGATCTCGATGGCGGAGTGGCCAAGGCTTGTGTACTGCATACTTGCCGCCTTTCGTGTAGTGGTTCTCTCATTGACAAGATTACGGGCGGTATGTAGAAATGTTAAATGCCTATACTGACTACTTGGATATACGTATCCTGTATGGCAAAGCATCTGTTCCGGAGAGAAAGGTGTATCACGATGGAGCTCCGTACCTTGCGCTACTTCCTTGCTGTCGCGCGCGAGGAGAACATGACCGAGGCGGCCAACGTGCTGCACGTGACGCAGCCCACGCTATCGCGCCAGATTGCCGACTTGGAACGTGAACTGGGCGTGACGCTGTTCGAGAGAAGCAACCGCTCATGCATGCTCACTGGCGAGGGCATGCGCTTGCGCCAGCGCGCCGAGGAGATAATCTCGCTGGTGGATAGGGCGCAGGCGGAACTTTCCGACGACCAAGGAGGGCTTTCGGGCGTTATCCGCATCGGCGCGGGCGAAACGCAGGCCATGCGCTTCGTGCTGCAGGTGTTCGCCGGGCTGCATCGCGACCATCCGGATGTCACTGTGGAGTTGTATACCGGCAACGCCGATGCGGTGGAAGAGCGTCTGGAGCGGGGCCTGCTCGACTTCGGGCTGCTCATAGAGCCGGTGAACCTGGAAAAGTACGAGTGGTTGCGCATGCCCGGCGTCGACCGTGTGGGTGTTGCCGTCTCTGCTGAAAGCGAGTGGGCGAAGCTCGAGGGCGCAACGCCGGCCGACGTTGCGCGCATGCCCCTGCTGTTGAGCTCGCGCACGTCCAACAAGGCCGTAGACCTCGAGGCTTGGTCGGGAGGGGCGCTGACGGCGGAAGGCCTTAATGTGGTGGGCCGCTTCGACCTGCTGGGCAACGCTGCCCATCTGGTGCGCACGGGTGAGGTGTGCGCTATGGGCATCGACCATCTGCTGCAGCTTGAGGGCAGCGACATGGCCTTCGTTCCGCTGGAGCCGCCGATGTCCATCGGCTCGTTCCTCGTGTGGAAGAAGTACCGCCTGCGCAGCCGCGCCTGCGAAGAGCTCATCCGCCGGCTTCAGCGGTCTTGACCAAGCTGCCGCGCCTGCGCCAAGGATGCCGTGTTTTTATTCGGCTTCGTTGATACGGGCGATCAGGTCGTTGGCCCACTTTACGGCTTCGCCGATGTCGGTCAACACGTTGTCAGAGCGGAGCTGGGGTCATCGGCGCGATACGGCCAGTAAAGCCCTCCCATCCTTCCTCGAGTTTTGCGCCAAATCCTTCACGATCTCTGCTTCCTCAGATGCTCTGATATAACCGAGTTCAGCTGCTCGCCTTGCGGCATCGACAAGCCTGTCCTCCATAATGGACCCCTTGCAGGATCGTATCGCTGCAGCCACGCCTTGCGAGGGAATTCCCTCAATGTAGCCCACATCTTCCCGTTCAGAGCGTCGGATCACGATGATACCGTCTGGCAGGTTCTTGCGTACACGTTTCGGTGTGGCCACAAAGATGCGATAGGGGTTGGTCGGCACGAGCTCGCACAGGGCGAGCACAGACTCTCCGTACAGGTAGGCACTGGCCCCGACGAGCGTAACGCTTTCGGCGTAAGCGTCGAAGCGTGTCGGCAGGTAGTGGGCAATTCGGTACACGCCACGGCCAACTTTGGAAAGGCGACCGTCTTTCACGTATCTGCTCACGTCCTTGGTTTTGCCGCCAAGTTCCGCTATCTCCTTGGAGGTGATCAGGCCGTAGTTGTCTGCGGCCGTATCGTATATGTCGTCATATAAGCTCATGTCAAAATAGTACCAAATCTGGGAGTATTTTGACATAAATCGCCTTGAGCCATGGGCATCGACCATCTGCTGCAGCTTGAGGGCAGCGACATGGCCTTTGTTCCGCTGGAGCCGCCGATGTCCATCGGCTCGTTCCTCGTGTGGAAGAAGTACCGCCTGCGCAGCCGCGCCTGCGAAGAGCTCATCCGCCGGCTTCAGGGCTCCGCATCTTAGGTAACGAAAAGGGGCGGCTTCGCCTCTTCGTTCTTCGGCAAGTAATAGCGTTCCGCAACATAGGACACCTACCATAAAGGGGCCCGCTTTCCCGGCATAGACCAGGGAAGGCGAGCCCTTTTTCGTAGGCAGATTCTACGCTCCCGATTCGCGCTTGATAGATGCAGCCGGCGTCCCTAACCCAAGCGGCTTAGGCGCGCGGCAAGGTTGCGCCAGAAGTAGCGCACCGGGCCGGGGTCGTGCGTCAGCTTCTGGGGCAGGGTGGGCACGCGGTCGTAGAGGACTTGCAGGTACTCGCCCCAATACTCGCCGTAATCCAAGACTTCGATGGTGTGCAGGCGCTGGGCTCCATTGCGCGAAAGCGAAACCTCGGTAACAACGCCCTTGAGCTGCACGCTATATGGCTCGCATTCCACGGCAAGTTCCACCTGCGACCCAAGGCGCAGCTGCTCCGCATCGTCCAGACAGGCGCTCACGTTGTGCTCGGTAAGCTGAACGGTTGTGCCAGTATAGGTAGTGCCCGGCGCTGGCCCGCTCAGCGTGCTGATGCCTTCCAGCAGCGTGACCCGGGCCGGAAGGGAAGCCTTGACCTTGACGTTCTCGCCGTCCGAGTCGCGCCCGTCCACCAGGAACAGGCTCATTCCCAAGAAGTACAGGTTGCGCACCAGCCAGAACAGGAGCACGAGCAGCCCGACGGAGGGCGTCTGCGTCATAAGCCAGACAACGCGCACGATGCCGATGACGGAAAGCGCCATCAGCACCATGAAGGGCGCCATGCTGCGGTAGTCCGTAACGCGGCGCGTGGCCGGCCCCGACTTGTCGGTGACCTTGAAGGTGGAAAGCGTGATGCCCAGCGATTCCTTCACGATGGGTAGTAGCAGGTGCGGCATGACGGCCGTCTCGTGGATGCCGCTCCACCGGGCGGTGATCCTTCCCTGGCTCACCACGCGCAGGCACACGAGCTGCGCGATGAACATGGGCAGCCAGAACACCACCAGGTCAAGCCAGCTGCACTCGAACACCGGGATGGCGAACACGGCGAAGAGCAGCGGCGAGAACAGGTAGACCAGGTTCTTGAGGGGCGAATACCAGTACACCACCGAGCTCCAGTAGCTGGACTTCTGGGTAAGGGTGAGCCCCTTGCGCCTCATGATTCCCAGCTTGCGCGCGGTGACGATGACGCCACGGCCCCAGCGCGTGCGTTGCTGGATGTGCTCGGCGAACGTGTGCGGCGTGCTGCCGGAGGCAAGCGGGCGCGGCAGCGCCAGGCTCACGTAGCCGGCCGATTCGATGAGCAGGCCCGTGGCGAAGTCTTCC
>CAVAFY010000036.1:0-12965 GCA_963588035.1 Alloprevotella sp.
ATGAACGGCACGTGCGCCGGCGGCACGGGCGCGTTCATCGACCAGATGGCGGCCCTGCTGGACACCGACGCCAGCGGCCTGAACGAATTGGCCCAGAACCACACCGTCCTTTACCCGATAGCCAGCCGATGCGGCGTGTTCGCCAAGACAGACGTCCAGCCCCTTCTGAACGAGGGCGCGAAGAAGGAGGACATCGCCGCCTCCATCTTCCAGTCGGTGGTTACGCAGACCATTTCCGGCTTGGCGTGCGGCCGGCCCATCCGCGGCTACGTGGCGTTTTTGGGCGGCCCCTTGCAGTACCTGCCCGAGCTGCGCAAGCGTTTCTACGAAACCCTCGAGCTCGATGAAGAGCACATCATCGTTCCCGACAACGCCCATCTCTTCGTTGCCAGCGGCTGCGCGCTTGCCGGCGCCAATGCCAAGGCCGAGCTGCTTTCGGGCGTCGTCGACCGCCTGGAGAACCTGGGCGATGTTCAGGGCAGCGAAGTGGTCCGCCTGTCCCCGCTGTTCAAGGACGAGGCCGACTATGCCGAGTTCAAGGGCCGCCACGATTCCGAGAAGGTGCGTCGTGCCGACCTGGCAACCTACGAGGGCGTGGCCTACCTGGGCATCGACGCCGGCTCCACCACGTTCAAGAGCGCTCTGATCTCGGAAGACGGCGCCCTGCTGTGGAGCAGCTACGTGAACAACAAGGGCGATGTGCTCGGTTGCGCGAAGCGCGCGGTGGCGGAGCTCTACCAGACGCTTCCCACCGACGAGCAGGGCAGCCCGAAGGTCACCATTGGCCATGTGACGGTAACCGGTTACGGCGAGGCGCTTCTTCTCGAGGCGCTGCGCGTCGATTCCGGCGAGATCGAGACCGTGGCGCACCTGCGCGGTTCGCAGGAAATGCTGCCGGGCGTCGAGTTCATCCTGGACATCGGCGGCCAGGACATGAAGTGCCTGCGCGTCAAGGACGGCGTCATCGACCACATCATGCTGAACGAGGCATGCTCTTCCGGCTGCGGCAGCTTCATCGAGAGCTTCGCAAGCGGCCTGAACCTGGACGTTTCCGAGTTCGCCCAGAGCGCCATCAAGGCAGAGCATCCGGTTGACCTGGGCAGCCGTTGCACGGTGTTCATGAACAGCCGCGTGAAGCAGGCGCAGAAGGAAGGTGCTACGGTGGGCGACATCGCTGCCGGCCTTGCGCTTTCGGTTATCAAGAACGCCCTGTTCAAGGTTATCAAGATCCGCGACCCGCACGAGGTGGGCACCAAGGTCATCGTGCAGGGCGGCACGTTCCTGAACGATGCGGTCCTTCGCGCCTTCGAGCAGCTGGCCGAGACCAACGCCGTGCGCCCCGACATCGCCGGCAACATGGGTGCCTTCGGTGCGGCTCTCCTGGCCCGCGACCGCGCCCATTTGGCAGAAGCGCAAACCGGCCAGCGCGCCCATACCAGCATGCTGGACCTGGAAGCACTGAACGCCCTGGAGCCCACCCATCGCAACATCCGCTGCAAGGCGTGCTCGAACCACTGCCTGCTTACCATCAACGACTTCGGCGTGGACGAGGCCACCGGCAAGCACCGCCGCTTCATCACCGGCAACCGCTGCGAGAAGGGCGCGGGCCTGGCTCAGGAATCCGCCAAGGTGCCGAACCTGTTCGACTACAAAACCCAGCGCATGTTCGATCACTACAAGCCCCTATCCAAGGAAGAGGCCACGCGCGCCACGGTTGGCATCCCGCGCGCGCTGAACATGTACGAGAACTACCCGTTCTGGTTCACCTTCTTCACGAAGCTGGGCTTCCGTGTGGAGATCTCGGACCCCTCCACCAAGAAGACCTACGAGGCGGGCATCGAATCCATGCCTTCCGAAAGCGTGTGCTATCCCGCCAAGCTCTCGCACGGCCACATCATGAACCTGCTGGAAAAGGACATCGACTTCATCTGGATGCCCTGCGCCAAGTACGAGCGCATGGAAGACGAAACCGCGGGCAACCATTTCAACTGTCCCATCGTGATGAGCTACTCGGAGGCGCTCAAGCTCAACGTCGACGCGCTGAACGAAACCGACGTGCAGTTCCTGAACCCCTTCGTCCCGTACCACATGAAGGACAAGCTGAAGGAGCGCCTGTACATCGAGCTGGTGGAAAAGCATCCTGAGCTCATGGGCGCAGGCCCTGCCCCCACGCAGGCCGATATCGATGCCGCGGTAGACGTCGCCTGGGCTGAAGACGAGCAGGTGCACGAGGACATCCACAACAAGGGCATGGAAACCCTGAAGTGGATCGAGGAGCACGGCGTTCACGGCATCGTGCTGGCCGGCCGTCCGTACCATGGCGACCCGGAGATCAATCACGCCATCCCCGAGCTGCTTACCAGCTTCGGCCTGGCGGTGTTCACCGAGGACTCAATTGCCCACTTGGGCCAGGTGGAGCGCCCGCTGCGCGCGGTCGACCAGTGGATGTACCACACGCGACTCTACCGCGCGGCAAAGGTGGTTACCCAGCGCGACGATTTGGACATGATCCAGCTGAACAGCTTCGGCTGCGGCCTGGACGCCATCACCACCGACCAGGTGCAGGAGATCCTGGAGGGCTCCGGCAAGATCTACACGGTGCTCAAGATCGACGAGGTTTCCAACCTCGGTGCCGCCCGCATCCGCGTGCGCAGCCTGCTTGCCGCCCTGAAGGACCAGTCCGACGAGCGCGCCGAGCAGAGCGCGGTTGCCGGCGGCTGCCCGGTGTGCGGCATCGATGCGGAACAGCTCGAGGCCGATGTTGCTGCCCGTGAAGCGGCGATCCAGAACAAGAGCGGCCAGCGCGAGGCCGAGGCGGGTGCTGCGGTTGCTGCCCAGATCGCACGTTCCGAGGAGTCTGCGGGTTCCCATGCTCGCGAGGCCGAGAGCACCGCGTTCGAGAAGGTTCAGTTCACCCAGGAAATGAAGGACGCGGGCTACACCATCCTCTGCCCGCAGATGGCGCCTATCCACTTCGACCTGCTGGTGCCCATCTTCCGCGCCAACGGCTACAACCTGGAGCTGCTGCCCGCAGTTGACCATGGTGCCGTGGATGCCGGCCTGAAGTACGTGAACAACGACATCTGCTACCCGTCCATCCTGGTTACCGGCCAGATCATGGAGGCGGTAACGTCGGGGCGCTACGACACCGACAAGCTCGCCGTCATCATCACCCAGACGGGCGGCGGCTGCCGTGCCACCAACTACATCTCGCTTATCCGCAAGGCCCTGAAGGCCGCCGGCCTGCCGCATATCCCGGTGATCTCGCTTGCCTTCAAGAAGCTCGACGAGACCAACCCCGGCTTCAAGGTAACGGCCACCATGCTGTACAACGCCATCTTCGCGCTGGAGTACGGCGACGTGCTCATGCAGTGCCTGTACCACACCCGTCCCTATGAGATGGAGCCCGGTGCCGCCCAGCGCCTGTTCGACTACTGGATGGCCAAGTGCAAGGCGCAGGTTCAGGAGGGCGAGAAGTTCGGACGCTACAAGAAGACGGTCCGTGCCATCATCGAGGACTTCGACAGCCTGCCGCTGCAGGGCGAGGGCACGAAGCCGCGCGTCGGCGTGGTGGGCGAGATCCTGGTGAAGTTCCACCCAACGGCGAACAACCAGGTCGTGGACGTTATCGAGTCCGAGGGCTGCGAAGCGGTTGTGCCGGGGCTCATCGAGTTCTTCCTGTTCGGCATTGCCGGCTCCATCTTCCAGCAGGAGGGCGTTGGCAAGTCGAAGAAGGGCGCTGCCGGTGCCAAGGCCGCGTTGAAGCTTATCGCCAAGCTGCGCAAGCCCGCCAACGATGCGCTTGAGAAGTCCAGCCGCTTCGAGGCACCGACCGATATCTTCGAGCTGGCTAGCTATGCCGAGGAGATCCTTTCCCTGTGCAACTCCATGGGCGAGGGCTGGCTGCTTACCGCCGAGATGTGCGAGCTTATCCGCAACGGCGCCCCCAACATCGTGTGCGCCCAGCCCTTTGCCTGCCTGCCTAACCATGTGGTTGGTAAGTCGGTTATCAAGGAGCTGCGCCGCCGCTACAAGGGCACCAACATCGTTGCAGTCGACTACGACCCCGGCGCTTCCGAGGTGAACCAGATCAACCGCATCAAGCTGATGATCAGCGTCGCAAAGGCCAACCTGGAAGAGGAACAGCGCCTTCACTCCGATTCGCAGGGCAGCACCCAGGAATTCCGCACCGAAGACGAGGTGGAGACGACCAAGGCATAGTTTGCTTGATATCCCATCGTGTGTTTGACGCTACGCGAACTGCAAAGGGAGCAACGGATCACATCCGCTTGCTCCCTTTTTGTGCGTGCGGTCGCTACGTGGGCGCCTGCCGTGCGTCGAGGGCGTGGATCGGGGTCTGTCGGTGAACCTGTTCTAAGGGTAGAATCGCATTCGCTGTGGAAATGGTATTCGACACATTGATCAATTTGTTCGGCGTGCAGCCCTGGGGCCTTGCCGTGATCATCGCCTTGGTTTTCTTGGCGGGGTATGTGGATGCCATTGCCGGCGGGGGCGGGCTTATCAGCCTGCCGGCCTATATGATCGCCGGCGTGCCCACCCATGCTGCCATCGCCACCAACAAGCTCAGCTCTTCTATGGGCACGGCGGTTGCCACCTTCCATTATGCGAAGTCGGGGATGATCAACCTGCGCTTGGCGCTCCCCAGCATCGCGTTCGCGTTTGCCGGCTCTGCGCTCGGCTCCAATCTGCTTCTGCTGGTAGACGATGGCTTCCTGCGGGTGTTCCTTTTGGTGCTGCTGCCGCTTACAGCGGTCTACGTGATGCGATCGAAATCGTTCGATGCTGCTGGCCTTGAATCTTTCAGTGCGAAGAAGACTGCCGCGCTCTGCATGGCCATTGCCTTGTGCGTGGGCATCTACGATGGCTTCTACGGTCCGGGAACCGGCACGTTCCTCATGCTGTTGCTTACCGGCGTTGCCCATCTGCGCCTTGATTCGGCTGCCGGAGTAACGAAGGCCATCAACCTGACCACTAACGTTGCGGCTTTGGCCGTGTTCCTGCTGAACGGGCAGGTGGTGATCTTGCTGGGACTCATTGCCGGCGCGTTCAACATGCTGGGCAACTACCTGGGTTCGCACAGCTTCACGAAGAACGGCGGCTCGGTTGCCCGGCCTATCACCATTGCGGTTTTGGCCATATTCTTCGTGAAGGTCATTTACGACTTCATCGCCTAGCCCCCGCGGTACCCTGCGCTGCCGGCACGGCATCCTTGCTGCTCGGATTCGGGCTCTTCTCACCGAAGGATCTTGCTCTTCATTGCCTTCTTATAAGCTCATTCGATATACGAAAGAAACGATTCCATCAGATGGGTTCCCATTGCTCCCCAAAGCGTTATGATGTGTTCCGTAATGAAACGTGAACGTGTTCATTTTGCTTGAGGGTTTTGGCGAATGGACCGGTAATCACCATTTGGGGAAAGGCGGGGTTTGGCATGAAGATCCCTTGCACTGAGTCGATGGGCACCTGCCCGAAATGCGCAACCGTGGTCGATATCACGGTGGAGCTTGCTCCTGGCGAGGTCCGCTATCACGGGGTTTGCCCGGAACATGGCAAGTTCGTGAGGAAGGAAAACCGAGCTGATATGTCAGAGCTCGGGCAGAAGATCTCTTCCACCGTGGGGATAAAGAATCAGGTAGGTTCCATCGCATAGGTTGGGAACTCGAACGCCGGCAGCAATGCCGGCGTTTTCTCTTCTCGGTGATCATTCTTCTTGAAAGGGTGGGGCGGCCGTCGTTGAAGCTGTGGCCGGCGTACCGCTGCCGCCAAGCTGTAGTGCTCCGATGGTGGATTGCCGCTGCTTGCTTCCGGCCTTGCGCCGCTAGGACGCCTTCGCCACCTTTTGCGGCTTGTCGTTGCCCTCGGCGTCTCCGTAGCGTATTGCCGAAGTGGGGCACAGCCGCAGGCAGCCGAAGCACATGAAGCACTCCTTCTTTATCCAGGTGGGCCTTCCATCCTCCAGTGCAATGGCCTGAGCCGGGCAGATGGTCTCGCAATGCCCACAGCTGATGCAGTCATCGCCGCAGTGGAAGTTGTCGGTGTAGAGGCACTCGTCAAGGTCTACGCGTGTGTAGAGCTTCGCCGCACTCTTTGTTTTCCCGTTTGCCATGATGCCCTCCTTGTTTTACCGATCCCCATCAATAAAACCTTGCTTTCATTCTACTGAGCCAAGCGCTTGCCAAACATGAATTCTTGACTGCCGATCAATGAACCGTATTCATAATTGTTAACATCGGTTCATCCCGTTGTTGCGCCCCGTTAACATCGGTGACATGTCCTTGTAACGTCGCCCTCTTACCCTCCTTCTTAGAGAAAAAGCAGGAGGTAGCCCATGTATTCGAAGCTTGTAGAGCAAACGCCGAAGATCAACTCTCAGCTTGCACGCTATGGCGTTAAGTTCGGGTTGTACAAGCAGGGCGAGTTCAAAGAGCGCCTGTTTCCCTTCGACGCCATCCCGCGCATCATCACCGCTTCGCAGTGGGAGTACCTTGAGCGTGGCCTTATCCAGCGCGTGGATGCCCTGAACGCCTACCTGCGCGACCTGTACGGCGAGAAGCGCATCATCAAAGACGGTGTGATTCCGGAAACCTTCGCGTTCGCATCTTCCGGATACCTCCCGCAATGCGAGGGGATTATGCCACCGAAGGGTATTTTCTCCCATATCTCCGGCATCGACCTGGTGGAGGGCGACGATGGCATCTGGTACGTTCTGGAGGATAACCTGCGCATTCCTTCCGGAGCTTCCTATCCCCTCATTGCGCGCCGCCTGTGTCGTAGGTGCGACGCCGAAACGTTCCGCACGCTTTCCATCAAAGACAACCGCAACTACGGCGAGCTTCTGCGCGAAACCATGGACTATGTAAACTGCGGTGGCATAAATGTCGTCCTGACCCCAGGGCGCTACAACGCCGCGTATTTCGAGCACTCCTACTTGGCCGAGAAGGCTGGTGCTGTTTTGGCGGAGCCGAACGAGCTGTTCGTACAGGACCTCCAGCTGTTCTACCGGGACGCCAACGAGAACAAGCGCGTCGGGGCGGTGTACCGCCGCACCTCGGACGAGTACCTGGATCCCCTGTGCTTCGTCCCGGAAAGCCTTATCGGCGTGCCGAACCTGATGAGCGCTTACCGCGCGGGCAACGTTGCCATCGTGAATGCGCCCGGCAACGGCGCCGCCGACGACAAGGGCATCTACTATTTCGTGCCGAAGATGATCGAGTACTACCTGCACGAAGAGCCCATCCTCCACAATGCGCCCACCTATTTGCCGTACTACCCAGAAGACCTGGCCTATGTCTTGGAGCACGCCAACGAGTTGGTGATCAAGGACGTTGCCGAAGCGGGAGGCTATGGCGTCGTCTTCGGATCGGAGCTTTCTGAGGAAGACTTGGATAGCCTTTTGCAGAAGATCAAGCAGGAGCCTCGTCGGTTCATCGCCCAGGAGGTTATTGACTTCCTGTGCCTGCCAACGTTCATCGATGGGGAAGAGGTTCCCCGCAAGGCAGACCTGCGCGCCTTCGTGCTATCCAACGGCACCACCAAGGTGTGGCCCAGCGGGCTTACCCGTTACTCGCGCATAGCCGGATCTGCGGTGGTGAATTCCTCGCAGGGCGGCGGCTTCAAGGACACGTGGGTGCTTGGCGCCGATATAGCCGGCTCGGATGAGGAGGCGGCCGCCATCCGCGCGGCAAGCGAGGTCCCCAGCGCCCCTGCCTGCCCCGAGGAACCCGAGCAGCAAGAACCCGCTGTCTAGCGCAGCCTCAAACCATCCTTCGCGTATTTTCCGCTTCTTCTAAGGAGGAACCCTGATGGGATCCCTTTCACTCGATAAGATCGATCATCTGTTTTGGTTGGGGCGCTACATCGAGCGCTCGCATACGACGCTTACCTTCATCATGTCCACCTACGACGAGGCCATCGATTCCACCGATGGCTCATGGAAGCAGCAGCTGCAGGCGCTTGGGTTCGATGCCTCCGGTGAGGACACGGTTTCGGTGTTCAACAGCTGCCTGTTCGGCGAGGAATGCCCTTCCAGCATCAAGCGCTCGCTCGAGGCCGCCTACGACAACGCCGTGGTGCTTCGCGATGTTATCGGCACCGAGACCATCGCCTATGTGCAGATGGCGGTGAACAGCCTTGCTCATGCGTCTGAGAGCGTTGCGCCCATGCTCGATTGCGCGCTGATAATCGACGACATCATGGCCTTCAAGGGCTGCTCCGACGATTACGTGGTAGACGACGTGGCGCGCAACATCATCAAGTGCGGCTTCAGCATCGAGCGCATGGACCTGTTCCTTCGCCTGGGGTACAAGCTCAACCAGCTTGAGAGGGAAGCGCACAAGTTGGCCAGCCGAATCGATAGAATGGGAATCTCGTACAACCGAGCCAACTTCAAGGACCTTATCGTGCTTATCTACGAAGACGGTTTCCCCGAAAACGCCAGCCCCGAACAGCTCTCCCGCATGCTCACCTTGGTAGAGCAGATATTCTAAGGGCTGCTGGCAATGAGGATATTAAGCTATTCGTTCGAGACCCATCTGGAGTTCTCCGAACCGGTTACCGCCCATAATTTCGTGCTGCGGTGCGCCCCGCGCTCCACCCCGTTCCAGAAGATCCTGGATTCCCAGCTCATCATCACCCCCGGCACGCACCTGATGGAGCTGGCCGACGGCTTCGGCAACCGCCTGCATGTGGGCAGCATTCCCGAGCCCCATTCCTCCTTTTCCTTCGTGAGCTACGGGCTGGTGATGGTGGACCAGCAGGCAACCGACTCCGAGACCGCGCACCCTATGTACCTGCAGCCTTCGCTCTATACCCAGCCAAGCCACGATGCGGAGGTGTTCGCGCGGCGCATCCTGCAGTGCATACCCCATGCCCCCATCCTGAAGAAGGCCACCGACCTGATGCATGCGGTGTACCGCCATTTCACCTACGACGGCGGGGCCACCTCGGTGAAGACCACCGCGCGCGAGGCGTTCGGCTTGGCTGCCGGCGTGTGCCAAGACTACGCGCAGGTGCTGATAATGCTCTGCCGCATAGAGGGCATTCCCGCCCGCTACTGCGCCGGGCTCATGGAGGGCGAAGGCGCAACCCATGCGTGGGTGGAGGTGTTCGACGGCAGCAACTGGATCGGCCTTGATCCCACCAACGACAAGCTGGTGGACGAGAGCTACATCATCCTCTCGCGCGGGCGCGACTTCGAGGATTGCTCCATCGAGCGCGGCGTGATGAACGGAACCGGCACGCAGGTTCAGCACGTCAAGGCCACGGTCAGCAAAGAGGGCGGCGCCACCAGGTTCCAGGAAGAGGCGCAGTAGGCGTCGGGTTCGCTGCGGCCTTCCTTGCGTGGGCCTTGGTGGCCCAGGGCGCCAGGGGCTCCAGATGCGCTGGTATTGCGGTGCGGTTTCTTCTGCTTGTTCGGCTATAATCAACTGGTTACCCTGCAAACAAGGATGAAGAAAGGTCGCACCGTGGCCAACAGCTACAAGCAAACCATGAATCTGCCGCGCACCGACTTCGCGATGCGTGCGAATTTGCCCGAGAACGAACCTAAGCGCCTTCAGTACTGGAACGACATCGATATCTATGCGAAGGTGCTCGAGAAGAACAAGGACAACGAGCCCTTCATCCTTCACGACGGCCCGCCGTATGCCAACGGCCCCATCCACATCGGCCATGCCTTCAACAAGATCCTGAAAGACTTCATCGTCAAGTACAAGTCCATGCGCGGCTACTATGCGCCCTACGTTCCCGGTTGGGACTGCCATGGCCTTCCCATCGAGAACAAGGTGGAAGAGCAGCTCGGCGAAGAGAAGATGGCCAAGATCGACACGGCCACCTTCCGCAAGATCTGCCGCGAGTACGCAACCAAGCAGCTCGACGGCCAGCGCGAGGGCTTCAAGCGCCTTGGTGTCCGCGGCGAGTGGGACAACCCGTACCTTACCTACCTGCCCGAATACGAGGCCGGCAACATCGAGATCTTCAAGAGGCTCTACCTTGACGGCAGCGTGTACCGCGGCCGCAAGCCCATCCACTGGTGCAGCCACTGCCATACCGCTTTGGCTGAAGCGGAGATCGAGTACAGCAACGAGGTCAGCCCCGCTATCTTCGTGCGCTTCGAGATGACCACCGTTCCCGCTGGCCTCGAGGCCTACGAGGGCAGGCTCGACGTGGCGATCTGGACCACCACCCCGTGGACCCTTCCCGCCGACGCCTGCGTCATCCTGCACCCCGCGGCCGAGTACGTTGCCGTGATGGTGGAAGGCCGCGCAACCATCGTTGCCCGCGACCTGGTAGAGAAATGCTGCGAGCGCTTCGGCTGGTTCAACGAGCTTGCCTGCGATGGCGCTGGCAACGAGTGGGCCATGACCGGCACCGATCTTGCCGGCAACGAGTACAAGCAGCCCATCTTCGGCGACCAGGGTGAGATCGGCAAGTTCATCTACGCCGACTATGTCACGCTCGAAGACGGCACCGGCATCGTCCATGGCGCTCCCGGCCATGGCGTCGACGACTACAACGCGGGCATGAAGTTCGATATCCCGGTTATCATGCCGGTCGACGACGACGGCAAGTTCTACGTCGGCGACGAGTTCGGCTTCGGCGGCCCCTGGGGCGGCATGGATGTGAACGAGGCCAACCCGGCCATCATCAAGTGGCTCGACGAGCGCGGCATGCTCATCCTGCACGAGGACATCGACCACAGCTATCCGCACTGCTGGCGTTGCCACGAGCCCGTCATCTTCCGCGCCACCACCCAGTGGTTTGTTTCCATGGACAAGACCGGCATCCGCGAGAAGGCTTCCAAGGCCATCAAGGAGCAGGTGAATTGGTTCCCCGGCTGGGCTTCCAACCGCATCGGCGCCATGGTGGCCGACCGTCCTGACTGGTGCATTTCCCGTCAGCGTTTCTGGGGCGTGCCGATTCCAGTGTTCACCTGCGATTCCTGCGGTGAAACGGTGGCAACTGCCGAAACCTTCGACGCCGTTATCGAGCTCTTCAAGACCGAGGGCGCCGATGCCTGGTACAAGCATGCCCCCGCAGACTTCCTGCCTGCCGACACCTGCTGCCCGAAGTGCGGCGCCGGGGTGGATCACCTGCAGGCCGACAAGGACGTCTTGGACGTTTGGTGGGAGTCGGGCGTAAGCCACACCTCCGTGTGCGAGGCCCGCGACTACCTGCAGCGTCCCGCCGATGTGTACCTCGAGGGCTCCGACCAGCATCGCGGCTGGTTCCAGTCCTCCTTGCTCACCAGCGTTGCGGCTTACGGCATCCCGCCGTACAAGAACGTCATCAGCTGCGGCTTCACCATGGACAAAGACGGCAAGAAGATGTCCAAGTCGCTGGGCAACACCATCGACCCCAACGAGGTGAACAAGAAGCTGGGCGCCGAGGTCCTGCGCATGTGGACCAGCTCGGTGGATTACGGCCAAGACGTTTCCATCGGCGACGAGATCCTGCAGCGCACGTCCGACACGTACCGCAAGTTCCGCAACACCTTCCGTTTCCTGCTGGGCAACATCGACGACTTCAACGATGCGACCGACGCGGTTTCCTGGGACGAGCTTGAGCCCATCGACCAGTACATGATGGCCAAGACGGCTTCCATGCTGGACGAGGTGACGAAGGCCTACGACGAGTACCGCTTCCATGGCGTGTACCGCGCGGCCTACGATTTCGTGAACGACCTTTCCAACGTGTACATGGACGTTGCCAAGGACCGTCTGTACTCCGAGGCTCCGGCAAGCCCTCGTCGCCGTGCGGTTCAGACGGTGCTCACGAACATCCTCGAGGTGCTGGTGCGCGTGCTGGCTCCCGTCCTTACCTTCACGACCGAAGAGGTTTGGCAGAATTATCCGGCCGCTATGCGCGAGCGCGAGGGGCGCGAGGAGTCTGTTCAGCTGGCATCGTGGCCTACACGTGAGGGCTTCGTTCCGGCTCTTCCGGCCGACACCGACAAGCTCCAGGCCGAGTGGGCCGTCATCATGGAGGTCCGCGATGTGGTAACCAAGGCGCTTGAGGACGCCCGCGGCCAGAAGGTTATCAAGAAGAGCCAGGAAGCTGCTGTCAAGGTTACCGTTCCCACTGCTGCGCTTGCTGTTCTTGGCGCATACGATCAGGCGGTATTCGAGGAGCTGTTCATCGTTGCGGCGGTGGAGTTCGTGGAGGGCTCCGAGCTTTCCTGCGAGGTTCTTGCCGCCGAAGGCGAGAAGTGCCCCCGTTGCTGGAACTTCCGCGAGCTGGGCGGCAACGCCAACCATCCTTGCGTATGCCAGCGCTGCGGCGATGCCCTTGATGCCATCGGCTTCAAGGAAGAGGAGTAAGGGCTCCTTGACGCATTCGCCTTCCGACAAGAACTGCGGTGCCGCTCAAACGGGCGGCACCGCTTTCAAGCGCAACCTTGCCCTTTGGGGCGGTTGCGCGTTTTTATGGTTCGTGCTGGATCGGGCCACGAAAGCCGCCATCGACGGCAGCTATTCCGTGGGCGACGTGATCGTCGGCAGCATAGGCGGCCTGCTCCAGTTCAATTTGGTGCATAACCGCGGCGTTGCCTGGGGCGCTTTCTCGGGAGCCATCCCGGTGATATCCATCGTTACCGCCCTCATGTGCATCGCCATTGCCGCTTTCGCCGTCTACTGCGCCAAGCATTACGGGAAGCTTGAGGCGGTTGCCCTGGGCCTACTGTTCGCCGGCGGCATTGGCAACCTGTTCGACCGCATCGCGTACGGCTATGTGGTCGATTTCATCACGCCGCTGTTCATCGATTTCCCGACGTTCAACGTGGCCGACATCGGCGTAACCTGCGGGATAGCCCTGTTGTTCATCGCCTTGATTGCGCAGATGGCAAAAGAGGCGAAGGCCGACCGTTCCGGCGAAGAGGAGTGATCTATGGCTCGAAGCCTTTCTACCACGGTTACCGAAAACTACAACGACATGAGGCTCGATTCCTT
>CAVAFY010000037.1:0-12177 GCA_963588035.1 Alloprevotella sp.
CATGGAGGTCGAGGAGCGCAAGCCCCTGCCCAGGCCCGAAGACGCCGGCGACGACTACAAGCCCGAGTTCGAAACCGTGCGCGAGGTGAAGACCATCAACTCGATGATCCCCATCTGGAAGCGCCGCAAGTCCGAGGTGACCGACGAAGAGTACGCCACCTTCTACAAGACCGACTTCCACGACTGGGAGGACCCGGCCCGCACCATTTCCGTGCACGCCGAGGGCGCCCTTTCCTACGACGCGCTGCTGTTCGTCCCCAAGCGCCCGCCGTACGACTTCTACAACAAGGACTACGAGAAGGGCCTGGCGCTGTACAGCTCGAACGTGCTGATCATGGAGAAGTGCGCCGACCTGCTGCCCGACTACTTCAGCTTCGTGAAGGGCGTGGTGGACAGCCAGGACCTTACCCTGAACATCAGCCGCGAAACGCTTCAGCAGAACAGCCAGCTGCGCGCCATCGCCAACAAGGTGGAGAAGAAGATCAAGTCCGAGCTGGAGAAGATGCTCAAGAACGACCGCGAGGCCTACGAGAAGTTCTTCGAGGGCTTCGGCCGCAACCTGGAGTACGGCATCTACACCACCTATGGCGCCAAGAAGGACGTGCTGGCCGACCTGCTGCTGTTCTATTCCGCCAAGCAGCAGAAGATGGTCACGCTCGACGAGTACGTGGAGGCCATGCCCGAGGGGCAGGAGTCCATCTTCTTCGCCGCGGGCGAGCCGGTAGACCGCCTGGCCAAGCGCCCCATCGTGAACACGGTGCTGGGCAAGGGCTACGACGTGCTGCTGTGCCCGCAGGACGTTGACGAGTTCTGCTTCATGTCCATGAACGAGTACAAGGAAAAGCAGTTCAAGAACGTTGCCGGCGGCGACCTTGGCCTGGAAACGGAAGACGAGAAGGAAGCGGCAGAGGCCATCGCCAAGGAAAACGAGGACCTGTTCGCCGAGATGCAGAAGGCCCTTGAGGGCAAGGTGAAGCGCGTGGCCGTTTCCTCCCGCCTCACCGACACGCCTTCCTGCGTTACGGCCGAAGGCCCCATCACGCTGGAGATGGAGAAGATCCTGGCGCAGGGCCCCGACGGCAAGCAGGTGAAGAGCGACCGCGTGCTTGAGCTGAACGCGCAGCACCCCGTGTTCAAGGCCGTGCAGAAGGCGTTCGAGGATGGCAACACCGAAAAAGTCTCCACATTTGCGACGATCCTCTACGATCAGGCCCTTATCACCGAAGGACTGCCCATCGACGACCCGGTGGCCTACACGCAAGCGGTGTACAAGTTCTTGGTATAGAAGCGCTACCCCCCCCCCGAGATATAGCGTAGGCCAACGAGACCAAGCCGCCCACCATGCAAAACTGCCACTTCGGCCGAACCGCACGGTGGGCGGCTTTTTGCGCAAAAGCGCAGGTTGAAACCGTGAAAATCCCCGATCAACGCTTCCTGAAACGCGTCAAACAACCAGTTTCTGTGGTAGCATGGTGAACACGTAATAGCTTGTTTGCAGGAGGAAGCACGTATGAAACGTAAGCTTGTGGCGCTGATCTGCGCATTTGCGATGGTTATAGCCTTACCCGCATCGGCATGGGCAGCGGGTAGCCCTTCCAAGGCGACGTCCAACACCGACTATTCCCCCGAGGGTACCAGCCTCGTTGTGTCCGGTAAGGCCCTTAGCTCCAACTATCGTCTCCTTGTACACTCCATCAACTTCATGGCCTTCGACTACGACCTGACCTCGGCCATGTTCGTTGTGGGCAACTTCGAGATGTACGACGAGCCCGAAGGCTCCACCGCCGGCCCCTACACCTTCACGTTCGGCGGCCTTAGCCAGTACAACGGCGCAACCGTGACCATCCTTATCAAGTACAAGGACGGCACCACCGAAGTGAAGACCGCAAAAGTATCCAACGGCACGGTGACCATCACCGCCGACGGCCTTGGTTGGGCAACCATCGTGGTTGACGGCGATACCGTAGTAGGCGGCGCAACCGGCGCAGCCAGCGCAAGCACCGACGCCAGCGCAACGTCCCCCCAGACCGACGTTGATCTTTCCGGCGTTGCCGGCGCAACAGCCCTCTGCGCGGCAGCCGCAGCCGGCGTAGGCATTGCCCTTCGCAAAAAGGCAGCCAAATAATGCCAGCTGGCGCTTCCTTACGTAACCTGTAGAGCCCTGCCATGGATGAGGTTCGCCCTTTCCATGGCAGGGCTGTTTATTCGCCCCCCCGACTCGCCCACGAGGAGATTTGCTAATGACTTTGCTCGAACTCCTAGAGCTACTTCGTAAAAAATGGTACTTCTTGGTCATTTTCCCCCTGGTATTCGCAGCAGCTACCGCGGTTTACTGCTGGGGCTTCATGGCAAACACGTACACTGCAAACGTTTCGCTGTATGTACTCACCCAATCAAGTTCAGACAGCACGGGGCAAGCGCAGACGACGAACTCCGACTTTACGCTATCCCAGCAGATAGCAAACGACCTTGCCAGGATCGCCGAGACAACTACCGTGGTCGACTCCACGGCAAAAGCACTGGGCATGCAAAACTTGAACGACTTCGATGTAAGCGTCACCTCCAAAACCACTAGCCGCGTTATCACGCTTACGGTTGAAGGGAAAAATGCCGATGCTGCCGCCCGTGTGGCCAACGAGTTGGCCGACAGGATATCTGAAACGGCAATAGAGACGATGAACCTTCAAGCGGTAAACGTTATCGACCGCGCTTCCGCCCCTAGCAGCCCCTCTGGCCCCAACCGCACCATGTACACTTTTGTTGCCCTGCTGGCTGGCATATTCTTCGCCATAGCGCTCATAGTGCTCATAGACATGCTGGACAACACCGTAAAATCCGGCGAAGACGCAGAGGAGCTGCTAGGGCTGCCTGTGCTATCTCGCATGCCCGAAGTAGACCAGAAGGGGAATTAGCATGGCAAAGAAAAATCGCAAGCGTTTGAGCCAGTTCCAAATTCCCGCGTTGAACAATCCCTCACGCACCCTTTTGGCCAACATCCGCTTCAACTCCATCGACGAGCGCATCAAGACTATTGCCATTACCTCAACTTCCCCTGACGAGGGGAAAACCACCGTATGTTCCAATCTGGCCTGCGCTATTGCGGAATCGGGCAAGACCGTGCTCTTGGTAGACACCGACATGCGTCGCCGCAACATCGCGGCCATGCTGGACATTCACCCAGAGTTCGGTCTGTATTCCGTCCTTGCGGGCAATGCCTCGATTGATGAGGCAATCGTCGAAACGAAGGTCCCGGGCCTTTCTTTCATGGATTGCGAACCCAACATCCCCAGTCCTCCCGATGTGCTTTCTACCAAGCGCTTTGCCGCTTTGGTAGACCAGGTTCGCAGCATGTTCGATTACATTATTTTCGATACCCCTCCTGTGGGCGTATTCGTTGACGCCGCGATTATCTCCAACCTCGTTGATGGCACCATCTACTGCATCCGCGAAAGAGCAGAAAAGCGCAACGCCATTGTCTCCGGCGTGCAACAGCTGAAAGCCGCAAATGCACGTATCTTGGGAACCGTTATCACCTTTTCCCAAGATGAGGCTCAGCACGATTACTACTATGCCTACTACAACGAAGAAGGCAAGCGCGTATCCAAGCATGAAAAAGAAGAACCCGAGCTCAAGGAAAGCGAGAATCGCGATACGCGCGATATAGCCGATGACGATATCGACCAATGGGCAGAAAAGGCCGGCATCGATCCGCAACAGGCGATGCGGGCAAGCAATCGATCCGCAGACCAATTCCCTACCGGCGCCTTTCGCCCAGTAGGCGGCGGAAAAGCACCTCGCCACAAGAGCACGCGCATCTAAGCAAAAGCGACTGGTTCCACCTTGCAGCGCACCATCTTGATTTCAGGGACAAATGGAAAGCAAAGACAACAATTACTCGCACGACAAACATGGCGTAGAGCAGGGCGGCGAAACTGCGAAAAGCAATAGTCGAACAATTGTCCTGAAGGCGGCTTTTATCGTGCTTGTGGCTTTCACCATCCTTGGTGCCAGCTATTTAGCTTGGCAGTGGTGGGAAACCCAGAAAGCCGCCGATGAGGGCGCTGGGGCTGCCCCCTCTGTTCCTGCCGAGGAAACCGATTCCAGGGTTGAGAACCCCATCGATTTCGCCAGCCTGCGGTTGGAGAACCCCGATATCTACGCGTGGATCTACATCCCCGACACCAACGTGAACTACCCGGTGCTGCAAAGCCCCACCGACGATTCCTTCTACCTGAGCCACGACAAAGACGGCAATTACTCCGAAGCAGGCGCCATCTATTCCCAGCTTGCCAACAAAACCGATTTTTCCGATCCGGTTACCGTGCTGTATGGGCACAACATGAATTCGGGCGGTATGTTTGCCACGTTGCATTACTTCGAGAACAAGGAGTTCTTCGACTCGCACCAGGATATGTACATCTACACCGATGGGCACATCTACACCTACAAGGTGATTGCCGCCTACCAGTACGACAACCGACACATCCTGAATTCCTTCAACTTCGCCGACACCACCGTAACGCAGCAGTACTTCGACTCGGTGCTGAACCCCAACTCGCTGGTGATGAACGTACGTGAAGGCGTGCAGCTTTCCGCGAACTCCGACAAGATCGTTCAACTCAGCACATGCACAGGCGACTCCAATCGTTTGATTAGAAGATATTTGGTAACAGGAGTTTTGGTAAGTGACCAGCAAACCCACTAACAACGGAACCGACAAAACGCAGCAAACTCAGCACCTGGCAAGTACGTCCAAAATCAGCTCATACGAGACACAGCATGCTGACGCCATTCCCTCCTGCGCAGACGAAGTCGCGCCAGAAACACTTATTCGCAAGAAGAAAAAGCATCATCACAACAAGAGGAAGAAAAACCTTAGGCGCTTAGCTATTGTCATTACCGTGGTAGTCGTACTTATCTTCGCCGCGATTGGCACGGTTGTCGCTCTTTACAAGATAGGCGAACAGTCGGTTAAAGACGCCAACACCGTCACCAATGCCCAAAGCGAAGGTGTGACATACGATGAGGGCAAAACCGTCGAATACAACGGCAAGCTGTACGGCCTAAACGAGAATATGGCCTCCATCTGCATCATCGGCTATGACAGGCGTACCGAACAGATAGTGGCTGGCAAAAGCGTTGGACAAGCGGATGCGGTTATGGTCTTAGCCGTTAATCTGAAATCAGGTAAGGTTACCGCAATCGGCATCCCCCGTGATTCCATGGTCGAGGTGGACGAATTCATGGGAGACGACTTCATAGGAATGGATACCATGCAGCTCTGCCTTTCCTTCGCTTATGGCGACGGCGGCGAAACCAGCAGTCAGTACACCTCTACGGCTGCTTCTCGTGTACTGTACAACATGCCAGTGAACAACTATGTATCTCTCAATATGGACAGCATCGGCGAGCTCGCCAATGCCATTGGCGGTGTTTCCCTTACCCCCCTGCAAACCATCCCCGATACCAATATCGTAAAGGGAGAGGACACCGTTCTCTTTGGTAGCAATGCCTTGAAGTACGTACAGTGGCGAGACACTTCCGTCCTGAACTCCTCCCTCGACAGGCAAGCACGTCAATCACAGTTCGTTCAGGCTTTTTGCAAGGAAGCGATCAGTGAGGCAAAGGGCAATGTGGCGATCCTTGTGGACTTGTTCAATGTGGCGAGCGCCAATGGCATTACCAACTTGTCAACAAGCGATTTCACCTACCTAGCATCTACAGTATTAAGCACTGGCATAACCGGTATTGATGTGGTCACCCTCCAAGGCGAACTCAAACAAGGGGAAAACTTCGCGGAGTTCTACTTGGATAAAACCAACGTGTATGAAACCGTTTTGAGCGTTTATTACCATGAGATCAAGAACTCATCTACAAGCAACAACAAAACCAGCAGCAAGTAACCTGATCCCTGTTTTGTAGATAATCGAACTGTCGCTACAAAAACGCGCACAACTAACGCAAAGCAGCCGAAGCGATGCTCCCTTGTCGAATCCGTCGGTAAACATGTGGGATCTGGATACACCGAAAGGATCAGAGCATGTTCGATATACATTGCCACATACTCCCTGGCGTAGACGATGGAGCACGCACCCCTGAGGAAACATTCCAGATGCTGGATGCGGCTCGTAATGCCGGTATAACGCATATTGTTTGTACCCCACATTGCCGGTTCAGCGACTTCGATCCAGCGCTGATCGCTCAGCGTTTCCGCACCTTCAGCGAGCATGCTGCCCAAATGGATATCCAAGCAACACTTGGATATGAGGTTCACTGGAAAAAACTCGCTGAAATCGGAATCGATACAGCACCGAAGTTCTGTATCGGCGAGACAAATTTGCTGCTGTTGGAGTTCTCCGATGCCCATTTTCCTGCAAACTGGGAACGAGCAATATACGCCATCCAACGGCAGGGCATCACCGTTGTCATCGCTCATCCTGAGCGCTACCTGCCCATTCAGGACAACCTGGACCTTGCCTACGAGCTTAAGAACATGGGTTGCCGCCTACAGCTTTCGGCGAACTTCGTAGAGGGCGGGCGCTTCGACAGGCGGCGCAGGACCGCGAAGGCTTTGCTGAAGGAGGGCCTGGTAGACTACCTGGCCTCGGACGCACACAGGCCCGAGCACTACGCCGTGTTCACGAGGGCGCTGGCAGAGGCGCAGAAGTACTAGATACTGACAGCCGGCACGCTAGCCGGCTACCCCTCTCGCTGCCGGCACCAAGACCCATCGCGCCGAACAGCCTCTGCCCCTTCGGCGCCAGCACGGGCGCGAAAACCCAACGATCCGACCATTTGACCCCAAGAGTTGCTGCCCCCTCGGCGCCGGCACGGCAACGAAAGCCTGCCGCCCCAGACGCCCACTGCCCCGGACGCTCGGGGCCGCTATTCCTCTTCTTGCGGCTGGGCGCTTTCCGGGTCGTCCTCGAATCGCACGTCGATCTTGTCGATGCGCAGGCCGTCCATCACGCGTGCCATCAGCGTGATCTTCCTGCCCTCGTGGCGAAGCACGTACGAGTCCCCTTCGGCCGGGATCTTGTCCAGCAGGTCGAGCATCAAGCCGCCAGCCGTTTCGTAGTCGTACACGGGCACCGGCTCGTAGCCCAGGAAGTCGACGAACTGGTCTACCGGGAGCGACCCATCCACCAGGTAGCGGTTGTCGGCCACCTTCAGGATCTCGTCCTGGTCGTCGTGCAGGTACTCGTCTTCCACGCGGCCGATGATCTGCTCCACCACGTCGGTCATGGTAACGATGCCGGACGTGCCGCCGTGCTCGTCTACCACCACCGCGATCTTGGTGTGCTTGGCCTGCAGCACCTGCAGCAGCTTCGCGATGGAGATGCTCTCGGGCACTGCCTGGATGGTGCGGATGCGCAGGTCCTTCATCGTGGAGCCCTCGGAAAGCAGGTAGGCGTCCTTGATGTGCACGAAGCCTATGATGTTGTCCTTGTCCTCGCGGAACACCGGGTAACGGGTGAATTTGTTCTTCCCCATGAAGTCGAGGTTGGTGGCAAGGTCGTCGTCCAAGTCGACCGCCATCACCTCGGTGCGCGGCGTCATGATGGCCTTGGCGTCCTTGTCGTCCAAGTCGAAAATGTTGTCCAGGTACTGGTACTGGTCCTGCTCGATGGAGCCGCTCTCGGCGCTTTCCTCAAGCAGCAGCTTGATCTCTTCCTCGGAGTACGCCTCGGTTTCGTTCTTCGTGTCGTGGCCGGTAAGGCGCATGACGCCGTTGGTGGTTGCGTTGAACAGCCACATGATGGGATAGGTTACGCGGTAGAACGCGTAAAGCGGCCCCGCCGTACGCAGCGCATAGCTTTCCGTTTTCAGGATGGCCATGCTCTTGGGAATAAGCTCGCCGGCCACCACGTGCAGCGTGGTCATGACGAAGTAGCCGATGGCAACCGAGATAACCACGACCGCCGTTTCAGGCAAGCCGAAGAACACGAAGATTGGGTGGAACAGCGCAGCGAAGGCGGGCTCGCCCAGCCAGCCCAACGCCAGCGAGGCAAGGGTGATGCCCAACTGGCAGGCGGAAAGGTACTCGTTCACGTTGTCGGCCATCTGCAGCGCGCGCTTTGCGCCCTTGCGGCCTTCGTCTACCAGGATCTCGATCTGCGACTTGCGCACGCGCACCAGGGAAAACTCGGCGATAACGAAGAAGGCGTTCATCAGCAGGAACAGGACAACCAATATCAAACTCAGCCAAATAGGCATGCAGCATAACTCCTAAAACCACGGGGACAGAAAACAACACGGATTGCTATCACATAGCAATCTCCCCCTTGGAAGGAAGAAGGAGCCGGCGCAGGGCAAAAAGAAGCGCAGCCGCATCTTCGCACAAAGACGCAAGCCGCGCAGGACAAGCCAAGTGAACAAAGGGATTGTGGGTACGTTTTCGGGCCGAGCTACATCGACCGCCGCCGTCGGAGTCGTTCACGACAGCTTCATCTCCTTGCCTGGCAGCGCCATGCTGCCGAACGTTTGGTTCAAGCTGAATGCCGCAGGGTAAGCGACACTTTCATCCATGGTAACAAGGCGCAATAGCCTGTCAACGAAACGCCACCATTCCCCCATGTTAACTTTCGCGAACATGATGGTGCGCTGGCCGCGCTGCCGTGTTTCGTCCTGGGATCGGCCTTCCCCGGCCGTGCCGGTGCGCTCCGTGCCGGCACCGATCCACGCCGGCCGCGCCAACACCTTCGCTCTGGCGCCGATCCGCACCAGCTGCGCCAACGCCCTGGCCCGGAGCCCAGCTTGATCCAGATGCCTTTTTGCACAATGCGTCCAATATCCCTCATGCGTAGAGTAGAATAGAGGGGCGCTGCAACGGCGCAACGCATACGCATTCGGCGCGAAGAGGGGAAGGGGGCGCCGTGGAATCTGTGCGCGAACTGGCGAACCTGGCAGAAGCAAGCCACCGGCAAACCCATATCGCCGACCATTTCGGCCAGCTTCTTTGGGTGTTCGTGGGAATGTCCATCGTGGGCCTGGCGGGCGAAACCCTTCAGCACTTCCTTGCCTTCAACGAGTGGGAAAGCCGCCCCGGGTTCATCTGGGGTCCGTTCAGCCCCATCTACGGTCTGGCTGCCGTGTTGCTTACCGTGATCCTGGAACCCCTGCAGCACAAAGGGGTACCGCTGCTCTTGGCCGTCGGCGCAGTAGTGGGCGGCTCGCTGGAATACTTCGCCAGCTGGGCGATGGAAACCTACTGGGGCGTGGTTGCCTGGAGCTACATCAACCTCCCCTTCAACTTCGACGGGCGCACCGACCTGTTCCACTGCCTGGTATGGGGTTCGCTCGGCGTGCTGTGGGTGAAGATCGGCCTGCAGATATGCCAGCGCATCTTCGACCGCATCGACCAGCAGGGCACGGCGTACCGCATCTGCACCGCCGCCATGAGCGTATTCATCGCCCTGAACATCGTCATGACCTGCGTGGTACTGCTGCGCGCCGAGGCACGCAGCGAGGGCATCCCGCCGCAGAACGACCTCGAGCAGTTCTGCGACGCGGCCTACCCCACCGACATGCTGCAAAAGAAGTTCCACAACATGGGCGGGCTGGGCGTTTAGTTACGCCCAAGCCGCCCATGTCGAATTGCTACCCACTTTGCGGACACTGCATTCCTTCACACAAGAAGAACCCTCTCAAATCTCTATGCTTTTCTGCCCTAGCGCCGGACGAAACAGCGAGCGAGGTTCTGACGAGTGCAGGGGAATTGAAAGGCCCAGGGGGCTGGCCTTCGTGCCGCCCCTTGGGCCTTGAGATTTCCCTGTGCCGTCAGAACCCCGCGCAGCGTCATCACGTTTAATGCGTGCATTCCGTCGTTCGTAGAACGACGGAATCCCGACTATTCGTAAAAGTCAGCTGCGTCTTCCAAATGCTCGATGATGCCGATGCTCTGGGGGCACATGTCCTCGCAGGCGCCGCACTGGATACAGGTGGAAGCCTTGCCGTCGGCTGCCTGCCACGTGTACAGGCCCTTCACGAACTCGCGGTTCTCGGTCATCTTCTCCAGGTTCAGCAGCCCCATGATCTCGGGGATCTTCACGCCGGCAGGGCAATCCTTCACGCAGTACTTGCAGTTGGTGCAGGGAATCAAACCGACGCTCTTCAGGGCCTCCAGGGCCTGCTCAAGCGCCTTTTCCTCTTCCGCGTTGAAGGGCTGGTTCTGCTTCCATTCGCGCACGTTTTCCTGCACCTGCTCCAACGTGGACATGCCGGCGAGCACGGTGATCACGTTGGGGAGGTTGTAGCAGAAGCGGTATGCCCACGAAACCACGCTCTTGTCGGGGTCCACGGCCTTCAGGACGTTCTTGCCGCGATCGGGCAGATCGGCCAAGCGGCCGCCGCGGGCAGGCTCCATGATGGTTACCGGCACACCGTGCTTCTGCGCCACTTCCATGCACTTGCGGGATTCGGTTACCGGATCTTCCCAATCGAGGTAGTTCACCTGCAGCTGCACGAAGTCCATGTCGGGATGTTCGGTAAGCAGCTTGTCCAGGCATTCGGCGTTGTCGTGCATGGAAAAGCCCAGGTACTTGATAACGCCATCGGCCTTCTTCTGCGCCGCCCATTCCCACAGGCCGTAGTCGTCGAACTTCGCCGTGCGCGGGCCGCCCACGTTGTGCAGCAGGTAGAAATCGACGTAGTCGGTGCCCAAGCGCTCAAGGGAGGTGTCCAGGCAGGCCTTCGCGCTTTCGGCATCGGGCTGCGCCCAGGCCAGGCACTTGGTGGCGATGGTGAACGAATCTCGCGGGTAGCGCTCAACCAGGGCCTTGCGCACCGCCACTTCCGATTCGCCGTTGTGGTACACATAGGCCGTGTCGAAGTACGTGCCGCCCGCCTCCATGAAGGCATCCACCATCTTGCTGAAGTGGTCGATGTCGATGCTCTTTGGATCGTCGGCATCGGTGAGGGGAAGGCGCATGCAGCCGAAGCCGAGCTTCGGGGTATCAAGAAGTGGGTTGCTCATAACGGGCTCCTATCGTCACAACTGCTTCCCTGCAATTGTAGCCCAATACGCCACTTTAGTGACGCGGCGTTACGTAAGTTAGGGACGGGAAACATGCAACAGTTCGGCTTGGAGGTTTCTTCTCGAGGTTCGGCAAACAATCCAACCGCCAAATGCGCGCCAGCCCTACGCCAGCCGCAGCCGCCGAAAGCCGCCGCCCGCTCCCGCAGCTGAGCCACCGCCCTTCCCTGCCCCAAGCAAGCAAAAAGCCGCCCGGGCGCGATGCCCGGGCGGCTTTAGATGCGGTTGGATGCGGCGTTCGGCCTTACGCTTCCTTGGCGCCGTACTGCTCGTAGTACGCGTCGAGCGCGGCCTTGATGGCGTCGTCGATTACCACCTTGCCCTGAACCTCGTGGTTGTACAGGAGCTCGGTTACCTCGGCCATGCTGACGATGGAAGCCACGGGGAAGCCGTACTTTTCCTGCACTTCCTTCTGCGCGGTCTTCACGCCGCCCTTGCCCACTTCCATGCGGTTCAGGGAAACGATCAGGCCCTTCACCTCGACGTCGGCCGCACCCTTCAGGATGGGATAGGTCTCGTCGATGGACTTGCCGGACGTGGTAACGTCTTCCACCATCACCACGCGGTCGCCGTCGTGGAGGTCGGCACCCAGCAGGTTGCCCTTGTCGGCGCCGTGGTCCTTCACTTCCTTGCGGTTGCAGCAGTACTTCACTTCCTTGCCGTAGAGCTCCTGCAGCGCAATGGCGGTGACCACAGCCAGCGGGATGCCCTTGTAGGCGGGCCCGAACACCACGTCGAAGTCCAGGCCGAAGTTGTCGTGGATGGCGCGGGCGTAGTACTCGCCCAGGCGCTTGAGCTGCGCGCCGGTGACGTAGGCGCCGGCGTTCATGAAGAAGGGCGACTGGCGGCCGCTCTTGAGCGTGAACTCGCCGAACTTGAGCACCTGGCTTTCCACCATGAACTCGATGAATTCCTTCTTGTATGCCTCCATGGGGCCACCCTTCTTGAACGTGAGGTTACTCTTCCAGCAATCATAGCAGCTGCACCGCCGAACACCGGCGCGCAGCGGAACAAAGCAGGCGGGGCAGGCGCCCAGCCCGCCCGGCACCTTCGCGGATCAGCGCTCCGGGTAGAACCCGTCCATCGCCTTGTACACGTCGATCTCCCACTGGCGGCGGTGGCTCTTGGCAACCGTGTCCAGG
>CAVAFY010000038.1:0-4149 GCA_963588035.1 Alloprevotella sp.
TCGAAAGCTGCCTGTCGCCCGGCGCGGACGGGTCGAACAAAGCGGTGCCCCGGCCCACGGTGCGGATAGGCCGAATCTCGCCATGCAGCTCGGCGCTGGGCGACGCGGATAGGTCGAAACTATCCGCCGGTGGGCCGAGCGGGTGTTGAAGGTCGGCGAGGGGCGCTTATCGACCATTTTCGCGGTAGGCGTTTCTTATAGCGGATCTTGATGGGTTCATCCCTGCTTATACTGGTAAAATAAAAGAAGGTAATAACCCGGGTCGCACGGGCGTCCCGTTCAGGGGTCTTCGTTAGCGGCGAAGAAGAAAGAGGGGGATAACAATGAAGCAGTACAAGCGCGTGTTTGCAGCTCTCGATGGTGGCAGCACTCAGGAAGAGGTGGCCGAGCGCGCAATCCAGATCGCGAAGCTCAACCATGCCGAGCTCATGCTGGGCCACGTGGTGGATTCCGTGCCCGATTCTCTGACCGGCACCGACTACAAGGAACTGGCCGATACGGTTCGCAACCGCTTGCTGGATTCCTTGGGAGAGATCCTTACGAATGCGGAAAACGATCCCGACATCCCCTCCGTCGAAGTGGTTGTCAAGGTCGGCCGCATCCAGGAAACCATCCACAACCTGATGATCAAGCCGTTCGAGCCCGAGCTGGTTGTCTGCGGCGAGCGCGGCCTTTCGAACATCACCTACGTGTTCGTGGGCAGCGTTTCCACCTACCTCATCCGCAACCTGCGTTGCGATGTTCTGGTGGTCAAGCAGGACTAACCTTTGGGTCAAGTCAACGAAGCGGGCGTCGGTGCTGCACCGGCGCCCTTTTTGCGTTCAGGGGAGGGCGCAGGCGAATACGCGCGTCGAAGCTTTCCGCGTCCAGGGGCGCTTCGCTTCCCGCCTCGGCTTGCTCAGCCTGTTCGGACGCCGGCAGGCTCTCTGCCCCGCCCGGCTTGATTTGCGCCCGCTCCGCCTGGCACAAACAGCCGCCTTCCCTTTGGGCTAGAATAAAGGACTGTATGCGCCCTTGCGCGTATTCGAAACAGACACGAGAGAGGCTCACACCCGAAATGCAGAACAGCCATTACGACTACCTTATCGTCGGCGCCGGCATCACCAGCGCCGTCTTCGCGCAGGAAGCCGCGAAGGTGGGCAAGACCTGCCTGGTAATCGACCGCCGCGACCACATCGCCGGCAACATCTACACCGAAGAGATCGACGGCATCAACGTGCACAAGTACGGTGCGCACATCTTCCACACCTCGCTTCGCCCGGTATGGGACTACGTCAACCGGTTCGCCGAGTTCAACAACTACGTGAACAGCCCCGTTGCCAGCTACAAGGACGAGCTGTACAACCTGCCGTTCAACATGAACACCTTCTCCAAGATGTGGGGCATCAAGACCCCGGCCGAAGCCAAGGAGATCATCGAGCGCCAGAAGGCCGAAGCCGCCGAGCAGATCGGCGAAGGCGAGCCCTCCAACCTTGAGGAGCAGGCCCTTTCCCTCATCGGCAAGGACGTATTCGAGAAGCTCATCAAGGGCTACACGGAAAAGCAGTGGGGCCGCAGCTGCACTGAGCTTCCGCCGAGCATCATCAAGCGCCTGCCCGTGCGCTTCATCTACGACAACAACTACTTCAACGATCGTTGGCAGGGCATCCCCATGGGTGGCTACACCGCTATGGTGCAGCGCATGTTCGGCGATACCGAGATCCTGCTGAACACCGAGTACCGCGAGTTCATCGCTGAGAACGCCGGCATCGCCGACCGCGTTATCTACTGCGGCACCATCGACCAGTACTTCGATTACCAGCTGGGCGCCCTCGAGTACCGCAGCCTGCGCTTTGAGTCCGAGCGCATCGAGTGCGAGAACTGGCAGGGCAACGCGGTGGTGAACTACACCGAGCGCGAGGTTCCGTTCACCCGCATCATCGAGCACAAGCACTTCGAGTACGGCACGCAGCCCACTACCATCATCACGCGTGAGTACCCGGCCAACTGGGAGCGCGGCGACGAGCCGTATTACCCGTTGAACGACGAGCGCAACAGCGCCCTGTACGAGAAGTACGTCGAGCTGGCCAAGCAGGAGGGCAACGTGGTGTTCGCCGGCCGTTTGGGCGGTTACAAGTACTACGACATGGACAAGGCCATCGACGCCGCGTTCGACTTGGTCGCAGACGAGCTGGGCGTTTCCCTGAAATAGCGTTTGCCGAATGCTTCGCGCGGCGGTGGGCCCGGTTCCCGCCGCCGCGCTTTTCTTTTGCCGTATCGATGCCTATTACGGCAAGGAGAGCGCGATCATCGACCATAAGACGTGGCGCGCGAGCAACTCTGATACTTCGGCGGAATTCGCTGGTTATCTGGCCAATTACGAGGATCATCGCACGCATGTTTAGGACGGGCGCGCAGCCGCTTCGCGCTGTTGTGCATGCGTGATGGATTTCGCTTGCATTGGCGCGGCGGTTCTGCAATAATACCAACTCGTGACACATGGGAGATTGGCGCAGCGGGAGCGCAGTTGCCTTACAAGCAAACGGTCACAGGTTCAAATCCTGTATCTCCCACCACTTATTCTCGCCGGGCTGTTCAAGCCCGGTGTTCATATTCGGGCGTTTAGCTCAGCGGGAGAGCACTTCCTTCACACGGAAGGGGTCATCGGTTCAATCCCGGTAACGCCCACCACGTATTCAGCCGAGGTTCCGCCTCGGCTTTTTATTTCTCGGAAGCGCGTCTTGTTCGCAGCGGGCTGGCGGGCTGGGGTTCGGCGCGTAGGGACGGCCGGCCACGGCAGCGCCTTCCGCTCGCAGCCCTGCTTCTTGGAGAGGCCGGGGTTTGACCCTGCAATTCCTTCTTGTTACTGTTTTGAAGTTTCCGAACCAACTAGCTTAGATTTGGAAACGTCAACATTGGTGCGCATGGGGCGCATGAGCTAAGAAGGTTTTGCTTTCGTGGAAAACAGCACGGGTCGCACGAAGCTGGCAACGGTCGCATTGGTGATCGTGGGCTTCGCTCTTGGGTTCGCAGAGTTCATTGTTATCGGCATCACGCCCGATATCGCGGAAACGTACGGCACCTCGCTGGCTTCGGCCGGCAACCTGGTGGGCTATTTCGCGGTTTCCTACGCGGTGTCCACGCCCATCATCGTGCTTTCCACTGGGCGCTTCAGGCGCTTCCCCTTGTTCTGCATCTTCCTGGCGGTGTTCAACGCCGGCAACATCCTTGCCATCGTGGCACCCACGTACGAAACGCTGTTGGCGGCGCGCATCCTTACCGCGGTGGTCTCGGGCGTGCTGCTCTCCACGGTGATGACGTTCATCAACGACATCGTCCCGCGCGAGAAGACGGCGCGCATCATCTCGTTCGTGTACGCGGGTTTTTCCGTTGCCAGCGTCCTGGGCACGCCCATCGGCACCCTGCTTTCCGACAGCTTCGGCATCAAGTCGGCGTTCATCGCCGTGGAATGCGTGGCCTTGCTGGTTACGGTGCTGCTGCTTGTCTCGGTGCCGCGCTCGGGCTCTACCGACGTTTCCTCCAAGGTTCGCGACCAGCTGGTTATCCTGAAGGACCGCCGCATCATCTTGGTGCTGGTTATGAAGAGCTGCGGCATGGCGGCAACCTACGTGTTCTACGTCTACGTTACGCCCACTCTGGAAAACGGCCTGGGCCTTTCCGTCTGGGCAACGAGCATCGTGCTGTTCTTCTACGGCGCGGCCACCATCGTCTCCAACCTGGGCAGTGGCTCCATCGCACAGCGCTTCGGCCTGGCGAAGATGCCCATCATGTTCGGCCTGCAGGCACTGGTGCTGTTCGCGCTGGGCGCGAGCTTGGCTTCGGGCAACGTTGCCCTCGGCGTGGTGAACGTGGTGCTTACGGGCGTGTTCATCTACCACATGAACGCCCCGCTGCAGTCGTACCTGCTGCAGGTTTCCACCAAGGACTACCCGCGCGCCCTTACTCTGGCCTCTGCGGTCATGCCCACCTCTTCCGACATCGGCATCGCCACCGGCTCGTTCATGGGCGGCGTGGTGGCTTCTGGCCCCGGCTTCGTGTGGGCCGGCCCCATCGGTGCACTCTTCGCCATCGTGTCCGTCATAGCGGCGTTCATGATCCTGCAGCCCGAGAGCCGCATGAAGGTGAAGCACTAGGCCGCGGCTTCCCGGC
>CAVAFY010000038.1:4400-11991 GCA_963588035.1 Alloprevotella sp.
CGCTACTGGATGTCGGAGTACTCCAGGGGGAAGTCCACGCCGGTCCACAGCTCGAAGGCGCGTGCGCCTTGGTGGAACAGCATGCCCAGGCCGTTGATGGCCAGGCAGCCGGCTTCCTTGCCCATCTTCATCAGCTCGGTTTCGGCGGGTTGGTAGATGCAGTCCTGGATGGCGATGCCGGGGTGCAAAAACGTTGCGTCGGGAATGGGGGATTGGCCTTCCAGCTTCCCCATGCCGATGGGCGTTGCGTTCGCCAGCAGCTCGGCATCGGCAAGCTGCACACGAAGATCGTCCAAGTCGTTGGAGTCGTGGAGCGACATATTGCAGCCGGTTTTCTCGGCTATCATGGCAACTTCCTTGCCAGCGCGCTCCCACGACTTGCCGTTGCTGCGGCTGAACACCACGATCTCGCTCACGCCGTCGAGGGCGGCCTGCGCGGCGATGGCGGTTCCGGCGCCGCCCATGCCCATCTGCACCATCTTCTTGCCCTTGCATTGCACGCCGGCATCGGCGAAGGCGGCCATGAAGCCGTAGCCGTCGGTGTTATGGCCGGTGAGCACGCTGTTGTCGTTCACCACGGTGTTCACCGCGCCGATGATGCTGGCGGCGGGGTCCAGCTTGTCCAGGTAGGGCACAACGGCGATCTTGTGCGGCATGGTAAGGTTGCAGCCGCGCGCATCCAGGAAGCGGATGGCGTCGATGGCCTTCGGCATGTCATCAGCGGAAATGGTGAAGGCCATGTATGCGTAGTCGAGCCCGGCGCGCTCGAACGCCAAGTTGTGCATGGCGGGCGATTTGCTGTGATGGATGGGGTCGCCGAACAGGGCGCACAGGCGGGTGGTTCCGGTTATGTTCACGGTCATGGAGGCTCTCTCCTTCGGGCTTATGTGCGGCGGGCCTTAGGCGCGTTTCCGGCAAGCCCGCATGGTTCACTGCATACCTTAAAGAGTGTAAATAGCGTATGGGTAGAGTTTATCATTGCGTTTTGCTGGATAACGGCGCTCGTATTGCGAAAGTCAATCAGCGGCGGGAACCAGCTGCCGAACCTACCGTAGAAGGCAGTCCGTTGTTTCGAATCGTTTACGGTTTCGGCTGGCGGCACTCCACCACTTTAGTTCGGTATAGAATGGGATTTCGCAGTTGAAAGGAATCCATTATGGAAAATCACGAGCTTTCCCTGTACGACAACATCACCAAGGTGAACTCCATCGACCCCGAACTCTACGAACGCTACCCCGTCAAGCGCGGCTTGCGCAATTCCGACGGTTCGGGCGTTATCGCGGGCGTTACCAACATCTCCAACGTCCACGGCTACCTTATGAGCGAGGGCGACAAGATCCCCGACGAGGGCAAGCTCACTTTCCGCGGCTACAGCATCTACGACCTGCTCGACGGCAGCGCAGACAAGCGCCGCCGCTTCGAAGAGGTTGCCTACCTGCTGCTTATGGGCGACCTGCCCACGCAGGCCCAGCTGGACAAGTTCGTTGCGGTGCTGGATTCCTACCGTAGCCTGCCCGACGGCTTCACCGCCTCGAAGATCATGAGCACGCCTTCGCGCAACATCATGAACCTGCTGCAGCGCTCCGTGCTGATGCTCTACGCCGATGACGAGCGCGCCGAAGACCGCTCGTTCGAGCACGAGATCACCACCGCGGTTTCGCTGCTTTCGCGCCTGCCCCGCATCATGGTGCTGGCCTACTACGCCAAGCGCGCGGCCTTCTTCAACGAGAGCATGATCATGCACCGCTTCGTGCCCGGCCAGTCCACTTCCGAGACCATCCTTTCCATGCTGCGCCCGAACCGCGAGTTCACGCCCGAGGAAGCGCGCATGCTCGACATCATGATGTGCCTGCACGCAGAGCATGGCGGCGGCAACAACTCCACCTTCACGTGCCGCGTGCTCTCTTCCGCCGACACCGATCCGTATGCGGCGTACGCTGCCGCCATCGGCTCGCTTAAGGGCAGCAAGCACGGCGGCGCGAACCACCAGGTTCTGGCCATGCAGAAGGAGATCAAGGAAAACGTCTCCAACTGGGAAGATGAAGACGAGGTTGCCTCCTACATCGCTAAGATCGTGAACAAGCAGGCCTACGACCGCACGGGTCTGATCTACGGCATGGGCCACGCGGTGTACACGCTTTCCGACCCCCGCGCGGTTATCTGCAAGAAGTTCGCCACCGACTTGGCGGCCGGCACCGAATACGAGGCCGAGCTGAACCTGCTGAAGCTCATCGAGCGCCTGAGCCCCGAGGTCATCGAGCGCGAGAAGGGCACCAAGAAGGAGATGTGCGCGAACGTGGATATGTACTCCGGCTTCGTGTACTCCATGATGGGCATCCCGCAAGACCTCATCACGCCGCTGTTCGCGTGCTCGCGTATGGCTGGCTGGGCGGCACATCGCTTCGAGGAGCTGGTAAGCGGCAAGCGCATCATCCGCCCCGCGTACAAGACCTCGGTGCAGCCTCGTGTGTATAAGCCGCTGGAGGAACGATAGGTTTCGCTGTTTTCTCGACAAAACCCGGTCGGCTTTCCGGCCTATACGAAAGGCTCCCGAGGGAGCCTTTCGTTATGCATGCGCAATTTGCTTGAGGTTGGCTTGTCAGCGGCTTAGGCAGCTTTCTTGCCTGCGAACACGCGCGTTGCGGCAACCACAACCAGGATGACGACCATGCCGCCGATGAGCGAAGGCCAGGGGGTTGCAGTGAAGCCTGCCACCAGGTAGCCCACCAGGCAAACCGCGGCAACCAGGGTTGCGTAGGGCAGCTGCGTGGCAACGTGGCGCAGGTGGTTGCAATCGGCGCCGGCCGAGGAAAGGATGGTGGTGTCGGAGATGGGCGATACGTGGTCGCCGTACACGGCACCTGCCAGCGTTGCGCCGATGGTGATCAGGAACAGCGGGTCGCCCTCGGGGAAAACGCCCAGCACGATGGGCAGGATAAGGGCGATGGTGCCCCAGGAAGTGCCCATGGCGAAGCCGATGAAGCCAGCTACCACGAAGATGATGGCCGGCAGCAGCTGAAGGGCGAAGCCCGTGCTGGTAAGGAAGCCGGAAACGAATTCGCCGGTGCCCAGCATGTAGCGGCAGCAACCGCCCAGGCTCCATGCCAGCACCAGGATCATGATGGCGCCCACCATGGAGCGAACGCCCTCGGACACGCCTTCAGTGAAGCCCATCAGCGTGGTGAGCTTGCGGGGCAGGTACATGCAGGCCGAAACCGTCAGGGCAACCATGGCGCCGATGCACAGGCCGGTGATGGGGTCTTCGCCGATGGCGGTGGCAAAATCGGCGCCCTTGAAGTAGCCGCCGGCATAGAGCATGCCCAGGATGGAGAACACGATAAGCACCAGGATGGGAACGATGAGGTCGTATACCTTGCCGTTCTGCGAAACCGGAAGGCCCTTGAACTGCTCTTCGGCCTTGGTGGCGCCCTCAAGGTCGGACTGCTCGGTAACCACGGTTTCCACCGCGTCGGGGTTGGCGGGAACGCCTGCGCCGGAAACGCTGGCAAGTGCCGAGGAGTGGCCGAGGATGTCGCTGTAGGAGTGCTCTTCGCAGTCGCGCTGGGCCTTGCCCATGCTGAAGAAGTCCTTGCCGTAGATGCACATGGCAAGCACGAACACGATGGTGATCAGCGCGTACAGGTTGTAGGGGATGGAGGCGACGAAGGTGTTGAAGCCGTCATCTCCCAGGTAGCCGCCCACGGCAACCGCCCACGAGGAAACGGGTGCGATGATGCACACTGGCGCCGCCGAGGAGTCGATGATCCAGGCCAACTTCTCGTGGCTCATGCGGAACTTGTCGGTGATGGGGCGCATGACCGCGCCGACGGTAAGGCAGTTGAAGTAGTCGTCGATGAACATGATCAGGCCCAGAACAGCGGTCATGATGGCGGCCATGCGGGCGTTCTTGATGTGCTTGGCCGCCCACTCGGCGTAGGCGCGCGAGCCGCCGGCGATGGCTATGAGCACCACCAAGGCGCCCAGCAGCGCAAGGAACAGGATAAGCGCGCCGTTCGAGGCAATCTGCACGGCCATGATCTGCGGGATGTCGCAGAATGCGGCGATAAGCTGGTCGATGCCAGCGCCGCCCAGCGAGAACTCGTAGATAACGAGTCCGCTGAACACGCCAACCAGCAGGGAGGAATACACCTCCTTGGTAAGAAGCGCCAGGCCAAGCGCCAAAAGCGGCGGCACGATGGACCAGGCACCGGTGGAAAGAAGCTCGAAGCCTTCCATGGGACAGTCTCCTTTACTGCTGTCTGTGCGCAGGCAACGCGAGCTTTAAGGAAGGCGGTGGGGCTTGGCCGTGCGGCTGTTCACTGCGCTCCTTGAAACGGCGCTGCGGGCGCGTTTTCAACTGTGCCGATTATAGGCTAGCTTCATTGCGTCGCTGTTGCGTTTGCCTGGCAGGGGAATACAACCAGGTGGGCGGCGGTTGCCGCGTTCGATGGGCGCGGAAGGCCCAGCGTGCGGAACAAGGGAGGGTGCGTCTGAGGGCGGTGCGTGGCCCTCGCCCCCCGCTACGCCTTCGCGAAGCACTGACGCCAAACCGGCGGCTAGCCGATTCCCAGCACCTGCATAACCAGGCAGATCACGGAAAGGATGCCCACCACCACGATGGTGAGGTACAGCAGCGCCCGAGAGACTTTGCCCGAAACGTACTTGCCCATGACGTGCTTGTCGCAGGCGATGATGGCCATGAACACCAGCAGCACCGGCAGGATAACGCCGTTGACGAACTGCGCGGTGAGCATGATGCCCATCAGGTTCAGCCCCGGGATAAGGATCACGATGGCGGAGATCGCGATGACGAAGGTGAAGATGCCCTTGAACAGCGGCGCTTCCTTCCACGTGAACGATACGCCGGCTTCCCAGCCGAAGGCCTCGCAGATGACGAAGGACGTGGTAAGGGGCAGCACGCAGGCCGCAAGCAGGCTGGCCGCCACCAGGCCGATGGCGAACAGGGCCTTCGCGTATTGTCCGGCGAAGGGTTCCAGCGCGGCAGCCGCAGCTTCGGCGCTTTCCACTTCGATCCCTTGGGGGAACAGCACCGTGCCGGTGGTGACGATGATGAACCAGGCAACGATGCAGCCCACCACGGCGCCCGTTACGGCGTCGATGCGCTGGTAGGGCATGTCGCGCACACGCACGCCCTTTTCCACCACGTTGCTCTGCGCGAAGAACATCATCCACGGCGCGATGGTGGTGCCCACCATGGCAACGGTGAGCGAAAGGAAGCTCACGTCGGTGCTGCCCGCCGGCGTTACCGTTGCCAGCAGGGTTTCGTCCCAGTTCGGCTGCGCCAGGATGGCGGCCACGATATAGGTGGCGAACACGCACGAAAGCGCCAGGAAGATGTTCTGCACGCGCTTGTAGCTTCCGCCGATGATGAGCCCCCACACGGCTGCCGCCGCCACAGGGACCGATATCCAGCGCGGCACCCCGAACATCTCCATGCCCGATGCCACGCCGGCGAACTCCGAGAAGGTGGTGGCAACGTTGCCGATGAGCAATGCCAACATGGCAAGTGCGGTAAGGCGGATGCCGAAGCTCTCGCGGATAAGCGCTGAAAAGCCCTTGCCGGTAACGGCGCCCATGCGCGTGGCGGTGGTCTGCACCACGATGAGCAGGACGCACATGACGGGGATGATCCACAGCGTTGTGTAGCCGAACTTTGCGCCCACGGTGGAGTAGGTGGAAATGCCGCCGGCGTCGTTGCCCGCCATGGCAGTTACGATGCCCGGGCCCATGGCCGCCAGCACCAAAAACGCCTTGGAGCGCTGCTTCTTCCCGTCTTCGTTCTGCGGGTCGGGCTTGTTGGCCAGGTCGGTGGAGGAAGCGGTGCCTGCGGGTGCGGCCTGCAGGTTGCTGTCCTTTAACGTCATAGGGAAGCCTCGATCCTAGTTGCTGCCGAAGAAATGCAGGATTGCGAACGTGTAGGGAATGAGCAAGACGATGAACACCGCCAGCATGATGGCGAACTGGCCCCATGCCCAGCGCGTGCGGTTCTCTTCCACGTTGTCCTCGATAACCTCCATGGCGTCGTCTACGGTGACGATGCCCAGAAGCTGGCCCTGCTCGTTCACCACGGGCATTGCCATCAGGTCGTACTTGGAGATGTCGGCGGCAACCTCGTCCTCCGATTCTTCCGGCAGCGAGGTTATCAGCTCATCGAACATGATGTCGGAAAGCGGGGTATCGTCCTTGGCCAGCACCAGCGTGCGCAGCGAGAGCACGCCCACCAGCTTGTCGTACTCGTCCAGCACGTACACGTAGTTGATGGTGGGGTGGTCCTCATCCAGCCCGCGCAGCACCTCGGTGGTTTCCTGCACGGTGTCGGTGGTGTGCATGGCCACGTACTGGGTGGTCATCAGGCCGCCGGCGGTGTCTTCCTTGTAGCCCAGCAGCTTGCGGATCTCGGCAGCGTCTTCCACGCCCATCAGGCGCAACAGGGTTTCGGCCTTCTCGTACGGAAGGTCGCCCACGATGTCGGCGGCGTCGTCGGGGTCCATGTCCTGCAGAAGGCGGGAAGCGCGGTTCTCGTCCAAGCCCTCGATGATGTCGGCCTGGAACTCGTCTTCCATCTCGGAGATGGCGTCGCCGGCCTGCGCGTCGTCCAGGTGCTGGAACACGTTGGCGCGCTGCTTCGGGTCCAGCTGCTCCAAGATATCGGCCACGTCGGCGGGGTGCAGTTCCTCTAGGCGGGTATGGGAAACGGAGAGCTGCACCTTCGAAAGGTCGCGGTCCAGCAGCTCCATGTAGTTCCAGGCGATAAGACGCTCGTCGATGCTCTTGCCGAAGGCCTTGGCAACGCTGCATGCGGCCTTTTCCACCCAAGGGGCCAGCCCGCGCAGGATGCCGCGCATGCCCACTTCGGCGCCCAGCAGGCGAAGCTGCGTGCCCGATTCGGAGAGCTTCAGGTCGTTTACGCGCACGACCTTCATGCCCTGCGTGTCCACGATCTGGCGGTCAAGCAGGTCGCGCGCCAGCAGGACCTCGGCGGGCTGCAGGTAGCTGAAGCGGATGGCGGTGCGGTCTACCTTCAGGCGGATGCCCTCTTCCTCGCTGAAGCTTTCGACGTATTTGCGCCACGAGATCATGAAAGGCGTCTTGCCCGGGCCGCGGAAGGCCAGGCTGGTGATGCGCGGGAAAACCTCGCCGGTTTGGATGGCGAGGTCGGAAATGGAGCCGATCTTCTCGCCATTGGCGTCGATGACGGGCTCGCCGAGCATCTGAGATAGGTAGAGCATGCAATTCCCCCTTGGTGAACCGCGCGCTGTCAGCCTTGTTTTGCGGGCACGGCGTGCTTGACGCAAGACAAGCGCCGGCGGGCGCAGTACGTTCATGTCGCAGTCGTCCCTCGACCGCCACATGATGCAAGTGCGAATGCGGGGCCGAAGGCTAATTACTGTGAGGTTTCGATTTTCGAACCTTCAAGTAATGTCCTTTCCTAATTGGCCAGGTAGGCACCGAGTGCGCTCGGTGCGTGCTTTGGGCGCAGAAACGAAAGCCTTGGGCTCAAAGCACATCTGATTGTAAGGGATGGCCGCTTTTTGTGCGCGCCGGCGAAGTGAAAAGAAAGTAAAAAACG
>CAVAFY010000039.1:0-11957 GCA_963588035.1 Alloprevotella sp.
GGTTTGGCACCTCGATGTCGGCTCATCGCATCCTGGGGCTGTAGCAGGTCCCAAGGGTACGGCTGTTCGCCGTTTAAAGCGGTACGCGAGCTGGGTTCAGAACGTCGTGAGACAGTTCGGTCCCTATCCTCCGTGGGCGCAAGAGAATTGAGAGGATCTGTCCCTAGTACGAGAGGACCGGGATGGACGCACCTCTGGTGCCGCAGTCGTCGACCAACGGCGTCGCTGCCTAGCTACGTGCGGAACGGATAACCGCTGAAAGCATCTAAGCGGGAAGCCGGCCTCGAGATGAGTTCTCTCTTCGGTAAGGCCACTTCTAGACCAGGAGTTCGATAGGCCGCAGCTGCAAGCCCTGCGAGGGGCTCAGGCGAGCGGTACTAATCGGCCGAGCTCTTCATCTCGATACATCTTCTCGATTCGTGGTAAGGAAAAAGACGACTGAAAACGCTATGCAACCCCCAGGGTAGCCCCCTTTTGACAAGGGAATACGACTTCTCTGCAAGGCCAATGCCCTGCATGAGCGGAACCATGGAGGGGAGGATCACCCGATCCCATGCCGAACTCGGCAGTTAAGCTCCCCATCGCCGAAAGTACTGCGGTGCAGTCCGTGGGAGGATAGGAAGTTCCGCTCATGCAGGGCATTCCTGCGTAATGGGGCCCCGTGAGGGGCCTTTTTGTTTTGTTCGGGAGGTTCACCGGGCGCTCTGGGGAAGATGCCGACCGTCGGGATGGACGGCTCGAGCCAACCCTTTTCGACGACCGTGGCACGGCCGATACGCGGGGCCGATTGCGGCCGGCTTTTTTGACACGACGGATCGATGGCACCTAATCCATGGTCGGTACGGACATTGGCTACTACTGGCAATTTTGGCATTGCCTCAGCGCCGGATCCTGCTAACCCTGCCGACCCAATGGAATGGCGTTGTAGCGTATGTGGTGTATGCGAAATTCAGGTGCGTTCTGCGCTCAGTGCGGAAAGAGGCGTGAAGATCCACTTGTCTTTCTTTGGGTACTAGCTTTTAAAGGGCTGCGGACTTTTGTTCGCGGCCCTTTTTGTCTTGTTGGGTTGGGCGGGAAGTAGATATCGCGTCAAATCCCGCTGGCGAGGATCCCTCTTGCTCAAATTTTCGAATTATTTTCGCATTGGTTTCTCATTCTCTTCTCATTTTCAGTTAAGAGAGCCCTTCAGTATATGGGCAAGGATTGAGAGGGGATTCTATGAAGAAAGGCGCATTGATAGCAGGCATTTTATGCGGGGTGGTTTGCTCCGTATGCGTGTTCGCGTATTCGACTGTTGTTCGCGGTGAGGCCGATTCGGCGCGTTCTGAGGCGATGGAGCGTTACGGCGGAGAGCAAGTAGAGGTTCTGGTTGCCACCAAGGATATCTACCCAGGGGAATCGCTCAGTTCGGCAAACTCTGCGAGTAAAACATGGCTCAGCGATCTGCTGCCCGAGGATTGCGTGACGAATTTGGCGGACGTCAAGGACGTCCAGGTCTCTTCCATGATTGTAAAGGGGGAGGCTATCTCTAAGCGACGCTTCGAGTCGAGCTCTGCAACTATCGAGGTTCCTCAGGGATGTGTTGCCCTATCGGTTTCTGCGCAGGATGTGCAAGCGGTAGGCGGGTCGATCTGCGCAGGATGCTTGGTCGATGTGTATGCCACGGGTTCCCAAACCGCATGCATTGGAAAGAACATCCTTGTTCTGGCCACAAATGTCGAGGGAAGCAATTCGTCGAAATCCAAGGTCAGCTGGGTGACTCTGGCTGTTCCTCTTGAACAATCGCAGGAATTCGTTACCGCTTCCCAATCCATGGATATTTACTTCGTGTTGCCTGCTCAGGCCTCTGGTTCCTCTGATGGGTCGCCGGGAAATGCGGAGGCGTCTTCAGGGAAGAACTCGGTTGGTTCTGAGGCAAATGATGGTACAGGCCAGTCCGCAGCCTCTTGATGGCAGGTTTTGGCTTGACCAAGTGAACCTGCAGCGGTTTTGCAGCTAAGAAAGGATGTTGAAATGCGAAAGACGGTCTTATGCGTTGATTCTCAGACCCTGAATCACCCTGAAGTGATCGGGTTGCTTGATGAGAACCTTGTCGCTCAGCCTTGGTTGCGGGTTTTCAGTTCCGCAGGCGATGTGCGCAATGCCCTTGGAAACGACGGAGGCACCTCCCGGGTTTGGGTGGTTTCCTCTGACGACATGGAAGGCATCAATCTTGCCGCAGCATTGAAGGGTGACAGGATCGATAGGGAGGTCGACCTGATCTCGTTCGGGGGTACCGGTTCTGAAGTTGGCAGATGCGAGGCTGCTGGTGTGGGCCTTGTTAGGAATTTGGACGAATTCGTTGGCAGGTACTTCGAGCAGAAGGGGCTCTGGATGGCTGAATCCGCCCCTGCAGGCAAGAGCGTTCGTGCTGATGCGGGCTTCGGCGGGATGAAACGCGGCGATATCGGTGGATTCAGGAAGATTGTTGATATTCCCTTAGAAGACCCCGAAGGTGACCAGGTTGACTACGGCTTTGGCTTCGATGAGGAAGAGCCTGTTAATGGCCCTGTTCGTGATGGGGTCGCATCAGGAAGGACTGAATCTGGTTATGCTGCAAAGGCCTGTGTTCCAGCGGGAACACACCCATCACCGCTTCAGAAAACCCAAGAGGAGCTGATCTCCCAGGCCGAGTTCAGGCAGCCGCAGTCCGAGGAAAGCGCTTTTGTTGTTTCGGTTGTGGGCGGAAGCGGCGGCGTTGGGAAAAGCACGGTGGCAGTAAGCCTGGCAACCATGGCTCAACAGCGGGGGCTCAAGACGCTTTTGCTGGATGCAGACTTGCAGTTCGGCGATATGGGTTTCCTTTTGGGTAAAGAGGATGGTTTCGATATCGCAGACCTTATGGCACAGCCCGAGAAGCTGACGCAGGTAGAGCCTAAGGATGGTTTGCCGGCTTTGATCCAGTCTCCCCGAAAGCTTGAGCAATCGGAGCTGATCATGGGGCGGCTGGCGGAGTTCATCTGCTCCTTGAAGGGGATGTTCGACCTGATTGTGGTGAACACCGGGGCGTTTTGGTCGGAATCGCACATGCAGGTTATCGAAACCTCTGACAAGGTTCTGTTCATGCTCGATCAGCGTCCATCGTCTGTTCGCTCGTGCTCTCATGCGCTTGAGCTTTGCGAACGATGCGGGATCGCTACGCAGCAATTCCAGTTCGTTCTCAATTTCTGTTCGAGGCGTGCGCTCCTGACCTCTATAGATGTGTCCTGCGCATTGCACGGTGCGCACGTTGAGGAGCTGCGTGACGGCGGAAAAGAGGTTGGCGAGCTATTGGGTGCGGGCCTGCCGAAGGACTTGATAGCATCCAAGAATGCATTCGTGGCATCGCTGGAAAAGCTGCTGGCTTCCATTGTGCCGGATGATGCGCATACGCTTTCGCTATCGATCTCCGATGGCAGTTTGCCGGCTAAAAAGCTCCTCTTCGGCGGCTTCAAGAAAAGGCGGGCGGCATGTCTTTGATGGAGCGCGCATCGGTTGCGGGGTTTTCCGCTTGTCCTGCGGGGAAAAGCGTATCCGATAGTGCGCTTGAGGAGCTGCGGTTGAAAGTGGGCGAGTTGGTTCCCGCGAGCCAGGTGGCGCGTATGATCGCGCGGAATCCCCGGCAGGCCAGAAACGAGATCCGTCAAGCTTGCCGGCGCGTGCTTAAAGACGAGCCTTGGCTCGTGGGTGAATCGACCCCTGCCGAGTCCTTGGTGGACCGATATCTTGACGAGGTGTTCGGGCTTGGGCCATTGGAGGAGATGCTCGAAGATGAAGCTATTACAGAGATCATGGTGAACGGGTCGAAGTCTCTGTACTACGAGAAGGAGGGACGCCTCTATCAAGCGGGGAATTCTTTTGCAGATGATGCCCAGGTGTACTCGTTGATAGACAGGATCGTGGGGCCGTTGGGCAGGCGTGTGGATGAGTCGTCACCGATGGTGAATGCCCGTTTGGCGGAAGGTCACAGGGTCAATGCTGTAATCCCCCCGCTTGCCCTGGACGGCCCGGCGGTTACGATCCGCAAATTCCGGTCGCACGCCTTTTCCTTGCGGGAGATGAGGGACTTGGGTTCGTTCGATTCCCTTATCGAAACCTTGCTGGAGTGGGCGGTTCGCAGGCGATGCAATATCGCGGTTTCCGGGGGCACGGGAAGCGGCAAGACCACGTTGCTCAATGCCCTTTCGGCGCTCATCTCGCATGAGGAGCGGATCGTCACGATAGAGGACTCGGCCGAGCTGCGCTTCACCGAGCATCCCCATGTTGTGCGCCTGGAGGCGCGCCCGAGGAATGCTGAGGGGCAGGGCGAGATCTCCATCCGGGATTTGGTGGTCAATTCGCTGCGAATGAGGCCGGACCGCATTGTGGTGGGCGAATGCCGAGGGGCCGAGGCGCTTGACATGCTCCAGGCGATGTCGACGGGGCATGACGGTTCGCTGACCACCCTGCATGCCAATTCGCCAGGTGAAGCGGTTGCCCGACTTGCGACGATGGTGCGTTATGGCGCGGAGCTTCCCCTTGACGCGATTGAGGCTCAGATAGCAAGCGCAATCGATTTGGTGGTGCAGACCACGCGCTATCCCGATGGAAGGCGCGGGATCTGCGAGATATCCAGCTACTTCTGGGACAAGGAGCGATCGGCTTGCTGCGTGCGGCGCTACTTCAGCCAGAATCTGGTAACCGGAAAGAGGGCATGGGAGCTGTTCCCCGATTGGCTGGACGACCTTCCGTTCCTTGGCATTGCCAGCAGGGAGGAGGTGCTTCTATGGAAGCAAAAAGCATCCTGCTTATAACGGCCGCGGTTTTTGCGGGTATTTCGGGGGTGGTGCTTGCCGCATATTTCAGCAGGGCCTTCTTTGAACGGCTGAGGTCGAAGCGGGCGGCAGCGCGATCGGGGACCAATGCATCGTTTCCTGCGACGGTACTGTTCGATGGCGTCCCTGCATTCAGGAGGCTTGCGCACCTTGCCTTGAGGCCAAGGCGTGCTGCGCTGTTTGCCGATGGCTTGGTCGCTGAGGCGCAGGCTTCGGGCTACGTGTGTTCAAGGGAATCGGTTGCAACGTGCCTAATATCCGCCCTTTTGGTTGTGGGAATCGTGACGTTTGCCTTCTCGGGGTCCCCCGTTTGCGTACTGGCGATTTGGGCATGCGTGCTTTTGGGCCTGGGTGCCTGGCTTTCCAAGCGAAGCGAAAAACGGCGAGAGGAATTGCGCGAAGGGATACCGGAAGCGTTGCAGTCGATGAAGGCCTGTTTCCAAACGGGTTACTCCCTGAGCCAGACGATCAGCGAAGTTGAGCAGAGGACCAGTGGTGCCCTGAAGGAGCTGTTCGCGAAAGCAGAAGGCGTTCTTGAAACCGGGGGAGGTGCCGAAGCTGCCCTGGGCGAGCTGAAGAAAGGCTCTTCCGAGCCGGAGCTCGTGTTCCTGGCAACGGCGTTGGAGATCCAGCATCGAACCGGCAGCAGCATGCAGCGGATCTTGGAGGCAACACGCCAGTCTGTTTCGGACGAGATAGAGCTGAAGCGGTCGTTGCGCACCCAAACGGCGCAGGCGAAGCTGTCTGCCCAGATCGTCACGGTGATGCCGTTTGCCCTTATCGGTCTGTTCTCGCTGGTGTCGCCCGGGTTCCTTGCCCCGTTCTTCGAGAGTCCGCTCGGGTTTGCCCTCCTGGCGGTTGCCTTGGGGATGCAGGCTTCGGGAATCGTTCTTGTTCGGAAGATGCTGAAAGTTGGTGACAGATGATCGCGAGTGCTCTTGTCGGTACGGCCATGGCGTGTGCTTTTGCGACGGGCGGGATCGTCGGCTACGGAGGGTTCAAGAGGAAGGAGGTTGCGAAACGCAAAAGCGCTGCACTGCAGGCGATGGGTCGCGGCTCCATCCTTGAGTCCATGGGAGTCTCCCTGGAGTCGAAGGGGGCCAGCGCATGGGTGATCGAGCGGATGGTTGCCCTTTCTGGTGATGCTGGGCAGGGCGAATCGGTTTTAGCGCGTTTGGCAATGGGCGATTTCAAAAGGAATCGGGATCTTATCGCGAAGGCGGGGCTCGAATCGGTTGTGACGCAAGGGGGCTTCGCTTCGGTGCGTTTGCGCTTAGCGGGCATCGCCGGTTTGACGGGCGCGTTAGTCGGTTGCGTCTTTTCCTCGCTGCTGATGTTCATCGGGCTTTTGGTTGGTCTGATCATCGGATGGAATGCGCCTATGAGGGCGCTCAAGGAAGAATCGCGCTGCCGCTCGTTTTCGGCCGAGCATCAGCTGAGCCAGATGATCGAGGTGGTGGTGCTTGGACTCAAAAGCGGCATGTCCTTCGATAGGGCGTTGTTGCTGTACTGCGATTCCTTCGATGGGTCGCTCTCTGCTTCTCTCGCCTCTGCTCAGCGGCAGTGGAGCCATAGCTTGATCTCGCGTTCCGAGGGGCTGCGAGGTATTGCCCGGTCGTACGATTCGCGGCTCTTCGACAGGTTTGCAGAGAACGTTATCCGGTCATTGCGGTTCGGCACGTCGTTGGCAGAGAACCTGGGGCTTCTTGCGATAGAGGCCAGGGCGATTAGGAAAGCGAAGCTCGAAGAGCAAGTGGCCAAAGCACCGGTGAAGATGCTTCTGCCCGTCGGCGCCCTTATCTTGCCGGCGATGCTGATATTGATCATGGGTCCGATCATGTTGGACCTGATGAAGGACTTTTAAGAAAGGGAGGAAAGCAAAATGGAAAAGCGATTCGATAGTGCCTTTGGTGGTGAAGGATTCAGCTGGCGGGAACTTGCTGTTTGCCGATGGGCCTCAACGGCCGTGCGGGCCTTCAGGGAGTCTGTTGCCTCTGAGTTCCGCCGGGCTAAGCAGGTTTGGGGTCTGCGCCATGAGTTGCGCAAGGTTTCCGGACAGGGGACGACCGAGTATGCGATCTTGGTTGGCGTTTTGGTGGTGATCGCCATTTTGGCCATCACGGTATTCCGCCCGAAGATCCAGGAGCTATGGGATGCCATCTCTTCGGGCATCAATGGTTTGTGATGGCCAGGGTGCGTCTTTCGGGGCAATCAACGGTTGAGTACGCCATTGTGTTCGCCGCATTTCTGGCCCTTGTGCTTGGGCTGGGCGCTATGGCGGATCTGTTCCAGTCCGGGCTGGTGGTCGAACATGCGCTGCAATCGGCATCTCATCATTTGAAGAACGTTGCAACGGGCGCATGGGCCGACGTGCTGCTGTATTGATCAAAGGAGGGGGATTGGGAATCATGGCAGGAAAACGATTATGTGGTCAGGCGACGGTAGAGGGGGCCTTCCTTATCCCCCTCATCCTGCTCTTGCTGATGATGTTGGTACAGCCGGGGATATTGCTGTACAACCGCATGGTGATGCAGTCCGCGGCCGCGGAGGGGTGCCGGCTGCTGGCAACGCGTCCTGTTGACGAATATGGAACCGAAGGCGCCTTCAAAGCGTATGTGCTGCGCCACCTTGGCTCTATACCCCAACAAGAGAACTTCCATGTGCACGAATCCGGTTGCTCGTGGGTGGTGGAGCTTCGGGGCGACGAAACGCACGAGAGGGTGGGCGTATCCATCGAGAACCGCGTCAAGCCGCTGCCCTTCTTCGATTTCGGGGCAAGCGCTTTGGGACTGACCGGAAGCGATGGTTGCTTTTCCCAGAAGGTAGAGGTTACCCAGCAAACGAAAAGCGACTGGGTGCTTAACAACGAGTTGGGCCTTGTTCCCGATGCTTGGGTTGGACAAGACGGCTCGACGGCGGGGCGCTCATGATACGGAAAGAAAAGACGAAGTCGTCGCTGTTCTGGGCTGAAGAGGGCTTTTCGACCGTCGGGATGGCCATAGCGCTTCTGCTCACCCTGGCGCTGATATTCACTGCTGCGCGCGTTTACGAGGTGAACACCGCTTCCGCTCAGGTGCAGGAAGTTGCCGATGCGGCGGCTCTTGCGGCCGAGAACACGGTTGGGGAGTTCTACATCGCGGCAAGCGTGTGCGATGCGGTGGCGCTGAGCTTGTCGCTTACCATGGTGTGCTCGCTGGGGTTGGGGGTGGTCTGCGCGTGCATTCCCCCAACGGAAGGGCTTTCGAAGGCGTTCATAGATGCGGCGAAGAAGATGAAGGAATCGCGCGATTCCTTCTGCGAATCAGCCGAAGAGTCGTTGACGAAGATCGCGGAGGCGCTGCCGTTCTTGGCAACTGTGAAAGCGCAGGAGGTTTTTGCTGCCAACTCGATATCGGGGGCAAGCTATCAGGGCATCGCCATTCTGCAGCCTTGGGAAATGGAAAAGGGGAACGATCCTTCCTTCGATGAGTCGGACGAAACGCTTACTGAGGTAGACGAGCACCAAGAAGAGCTGAGGGAAAACGCCCGCAAGGCCGAAGAGGCGGCCGAGCGTGCCAACGAATGGAAGAAGCACGCCTATGAGCACGATTCGGGCAGTCAGGATTCCTACTGCATGTACGAACGGGCCGCGAAGCTCGCCGGGATGTCAGGACTCCAAAACCCCTTCTTCTCAACGGTCGATACCTGGAATTTCTCGGCTGCCCTTGAGCGGGCGAAGGTCTATTACCAAACGCGCTACCAGAAGGAGGCGCCGCTGGGGTCTTCGGTCGATGAGCAGGCCAACTCCGCTCTGAGGAAGCGCTTCTACGCCTATGCGCAAGTGGAAGTGGGCAAGGGCTACGTCCACGAGACGGAGGGATCGTTCGATGCCTTGTTCCCCCTGCTTCCGAAGAACACCGACGAGATGAGGGGCACCACCCTGTACCTTGATGCGGTTTACCCCAAGACGGTGGATGCCAGCGGGGTTATGGTGATGCACGCGTGGGAGGGTTGCCCCGGCGCAGCTCAGGGTTCGTATTTGGGACTCGGCTGTATCCGGGAGATGGACGGCGTTTCCGGTTATGCGCCGTGCCCGTACTGCCAATTCTCCCCTAGCAGCATGGGTAGGGTGGCCGCGGCCTCTTCCTCCATCGAGAACGGCTTCGAGTACCACTACAACGAGGTTGCCAAGGCGGCTGCGGAATACCAGAAAGCCCGCGCCGAGTTGGATCCGATGAGCGCCAAGGTGAAGGAGCAGGCCGAGGGCTTGCTCTCATCGGTGAGGGATGCCTTGGCGCAAGCCTGTGCGAACCGCATAGACATCACGCCGCCGGGGCATTACGGGGCGGTGGTGCTTGTTGTTGACACGGCGGCTCCTGCATCGAGGTTTCCTTCTTCGTTTGTGGCTTCCGAGGGCTCGGCGGCGCTGGGGCCTAGGGTGGCTCTATCGTGCGCGACTTTGGTACGGGAGTCGTCCGATGAGGGAAGCAACGTCATCACCTCGTTTCTGGACGGTGTTTCTGCGGATGGCAGCGTGCTTGTTGGCTCGATGGGGCATGTCTTGAAGCTGTGGTCCGGCTTGTTGGGCGTCTATACCCAAGGACATGACGCCATGGGCGACGCCGTAAAACAGGCAATCGATTCGATTCCCCTGGCCAGCGCCAGCGGATTGGGGTCATGGGCTTCCGAAAAGCTTCAGGACATGGTCTCGGATGTCGGGTTCTCGCCGCCGGACCTGAGAGCCCGTAAGGCGGTGCTGGTGAATTCCTCGCATGTGCTCGAGGCGGATGGGTCGTCATTTTCCGCCACCTTGCTTTCGGCGAAGGACCAGGCGGTTTCCTTGGAAGGGAGCGTCGGCATAAACGGGGCGCTTTCCAGCTTGGAGTCTGCGGCATTGCAGTCCATCGAAGATCTGGGCGGGGAGTACACCATTGCGACCATCGTCCTTCTTGATGGCGTTGTTGAGATCCCGATTACCGTTGCCTTGCCTTCTTCGGTAACTGGCAGCTTAGAGCAAGCGGTTCGGGATGGCATCGGCTACTTGAAAGGGGTCGTTGCGAGTTTGACGGGGGTGCGCCAATGGGAGTGATATCCAAAAAGGTTGATGGCCAGATGACGGTTGAGTTCGTTGTGCTGTTCCCGGCGATGTTGCTGGTGGCCCTTACTGCGGTGAACGCGGTGCTGTTCCTTTCCGATTGCGCGGCCTTCGACCGGGTTTTCCGAAACGCAGTTTGCACTTATGCCGCCTCGCCTGCGTACGGGCAGGGGCCCGATCAGAGCTCGGCGTTGGTGCAGGCTGCGTTGGAGGAAGAGTTTGCGGCGGACAACCTGGGCGTTCAGGTTTCATCGTCCGGCACGGAGGGCGGGATCGTCTCGTTTTCGGGGCGGCTGTCGTTCGAGCCCACGTTGTTTGGGAAGGGCAGGCTGGGAGGGGCCTTCGGGGTTTCGTTTCCCGCCCTAAGCCATGAATCCAAGCTGTCGGTTTCTGCCTACAAACCCGGGGTGGTGTTCTAGATGGCTTGGCGAAAAGGTTTGGGAAAGAATATGCGGCGGGCTCTCTATCCAAGGGCTTGGCCGGTTGTTGCGCTGTTTGCATTGGTGGCGCTTGGGTTGCTCCTGTGGCCTGCCGAAGGGCAGGTTGGCAGCGCGGGCGCTGAAGGGGCGAGCGCCGCTGTGGTTCAGGAATCCTTGGCGATCGGCGGCAACGGCGTGGACGGGTTGGCCGAAGCGTTATCACGGCAATCCCTTTCGGCGTACGAATCCGATCCTCCCGAAGCCGCACGAAACGAGTTGCCGCTTTTGGCGGATGCGCTCTGCTCGGCGGATTCCGACGGGGTGATTGTGGGCTTCACCTTGGATGGGACCTTGGATTCCTCTTCCGATCGGGTAAGGGAAGAGATGGAGAAACGGGGCTGGACCTATGTTTCCAGCGGAAACCAGGCTGCTGCAACGTTTGCCAAGGATGTTGGGATATATCGCTGGGCAGCGGCAACCTACACCCAGGTAAACAGTGGGGTTTCGGTAGTGATAAATGCAAGGGGGAGCAATGGATAGGGATCGCGAAACGTTTGCCTTGGTGCCCGCAGTGGGCTTCTTCGATCGGATGAAGGGCTTTCTGGCGCCCCGGCCAAGAAGGTGCGTGCTGCTGATCGCCCCTTGCCGGTCCATCCACACTTTCGGGATGAAAGATCCGCTTGATGTGGCCTTTTGCGCACGGGACGGAACCGTGCTGCGTTCGCTGGAGAAAGTGGCCCCCAACAGGGTGGCTCGATGCCCGCGCGCATGTGCGGTTCTTGAGCGGGTGTGGGTTTCTGGAAATGAGGATTCGTGGTATCGCGAAGGAGAGGAGATATCGATATGTATAGGAAGATGAGCGGGCAGCAGGCAACGCGTGCAAGGCGCGGCTATGTGATCGGCGGCGCAACGGGGGCTGCCGAAGAAGGCTTGGTCCAAGCGGGCGGCGGCTCTGGCGGCAGGGTCGCGCTTGCGGAAGATGCGGCGTCTGCTGGCTCGGCGACGTCCATGAAGGAGTGCCCCGTTTGCAAGGCGCGGTGCTTTGCTGATATGTCGGTTTGCTACAACTGCCTGTATTCCTTCGGCTCCCCGGGGCAGCAGGCTGCCTCTCGGGATGGCGACCGGGCGGGCGAAGATGAGATGGGCCGCCAAAGCGTTCCTGGTGGCTTCGCAACCGATTGGTATGGGGAAGATGGTGCCTCTGCTGGGGATTACGATGTTGCGCTTCAGGACGAAGGCACCTGCATTCCCATGCAGGCAGAGAACTGCCTTGATGGCGCGCCGCTTGATGGGGTTGCCCAGCTTCCCGTCGATATAACGGTGAGCGTTCCCGAAGGTTTGTCGGCAACGTGCAGGCATCGAGGAGCGAAGCCGCCGCGCCCTGATCAGCTGATGGAGTTGATCATCAGCATCAAGGTTGCCCAAGATGCCTGCTCGAAACGAGGGGCCTTGCCGACTGAATAAGGTTGGCCGCTGGCCGGTGCCGCGGTGCGACCATGACGCTGTTGCGCATCGGTTGCCCCTTTGCCCGCATAAGCCAGAGGCAGCCACGGCTGAAAATAACGAGCCCCTGGCTGCCGGCAACCAGGGGCTCGGTGCATCTTCTTTCGGAGCCGGCTTCGAGCAGATGCG
>CAVAFY010000040.1:0-5131 GCA_963588035.1 Alloprevotella sp.
ACATACGCCCCAAAACACGCGAAGGCGCCCGGGTGGGCGCCTTCTTTGGTTCAGCGAGTTATATGCGCCCGTTTGGGCATGCAGGCTAGATCAAGCGCACGCGGCGAACGCCCTCGATCTGGCGAAGCTTGGCGATGGCCTCTTCGCTGGGAGCGCTGTCCATGTCGATCAGGGTGTAGGCATGCTCGCCACGGGCCTTGTTCATGAAGTTGGCGATGTTCACGTTGTCTTCGCCCAGGATGGTGGAGATCTGGGCGATCATGTTCGGAACGTTCTGGTGCAGCAGCGCGATGCGCGTAAGCTCGGCGGGGCAAACGCCCATGTCGCAGGCAGGATAGTTCACCGAGTTGGTGATGTTGCCGTTCTCGAAGTAATCGACGATCTCGCGCACGGCCATGATGGCGCAGTTGTCTTCCGCCTCTGCGGTGGAAGCGCCCAGGTGCGGAAGGACCACCGTGTTCTTCATCTTCATGGTCTCGGGAGTGGCGAAGTCGGTGATGTAGCGCTTCACGCGGCCCGAATCCAGCACCACGGAAAGGGCGGCCGGGTCCACCAGGGTGTCGCGCGAGAAGTTGAGCAGCACCACGCCTTCCTTCATGAGCGAGCAGGCATGCGCGTCCACCATGCCGATGGTGCCCTTGACGGCAGGGACGTGGATGGTGATGTAGTCGCAGGTGCGGAAGATGTCCTTCAGGTCGGTGATGTAGTGAACCGGGCTGGAGATCTTCCAAGCGGCGCTTACGGAAACGAACGGGTCGTAGCCGTATACGTCCATGCCCAGCTCAACGGCAACATTGGCAACCTCTGCGCCGACGGCGCCCAGGCCGATGACGCCGAGCTTCTTGCCCTTGATCTCCTGGCCGGCGAACTGCTTCTTCGCCTTTTCCGCCGCCTTGGCGATGTTCTCGTCGTCGGCGTTGGCGCGGCACCAATCGATGCCGCCCAGGATGTCGCGGCTGCCCAGCAGCAGCGCGCACAGGACGATTTCCTTAACCGCGTTGGCGTTGGCGCCCGGGGTGTTGAACACGACGATGCCCTCTTCGGCGCAGCGGTCGAGCGGGATGTTGTTCACGCCGGCACCGGCACGGGCGATGGCACGCAAGCCCTCGGGGAACTGCATCTCGTGCATGGCGGCACTGCGAACCAGGATGCCCTCGCATTCCTCGATTGAGTCGGTGAGCGCATAGCTTTCAGGGTCGAGCAGGTCGGTGCCGTGGGAAGAGATGTTGTTCAGACAGTGGATAAGCCTCATGATGAGAACTCCTATCAGCTATGAGGGCTTTTGCGTGCTGTCTATCATAATAAAAAAAGCACCCCGTAGGGTGCTTGATCTGTGAATGGTGCGGGTGAAAGGACTTGAACCTTCATGAGCCGGAGCTCATACGGACCTGAACCGTACGCGTCTGCCAATTCCGCCACACCCGCATGTGCAGCAAAAAGTGCGAGGATTAATGTACCCCACCCCTCGCCATTATGCAAGGGGAAATTCGCATTATTTTCCAACTACCAAACAATTGCGCAGCAAAGCACTGCCGCAACCAGCGCCAGAACCGCCCAATCGGCCGCTTCCATGCGGTACTCGCGGATGCAGGTTCGCGTTCGGCCGCATCCGTAGCAGCGGCTGGCTATGGCCACCGCCAGGGAATCGGCCCGGCGCAGGGCGCCCGCGAACAGCGGCGTGAACACGGAAACGTACGCCTGCAAACGGCTTGCCATGCCCCCGCCGAAATCCGCTGCACGCGATTCCTGGGAGCGGCGGATACGCGCGTGCTCTTCTGCGAGCGTGGGGATGAAGCGGAAGGTAAGCCCCAGGGCCAGCGCGGCATCGTCTGCCCACGTGCCCCCCTTGCGCAGCGGCTCCAGAAGACCTGCGAACCCATCGGTAAGCTGGGTGGGAGCGGTGGTGCGCATGAGGGCCGAAGTGCCCAGCAGCATGCAGCAGAACCGCAGCACCGATTCGCCCGCGAACACCAGCCCTTCGCTGGTAAGGCAGAGCGCGCCGGCTTGGAAAACCACGCTGCCACCCGTGGTGAACAGCACGTCCCACACCGCCACGAACAGGACCAGCCACTTGAAGGGGCGCAGCATGCGAAGGGCGCCGGCCGGCCCTACGCCCGATGCCGCAAGCGAAGCCGCCGCAAGGGCAACCACTGCGCCGAGCATGGGCCCCTGCGCCACGAAGGCCACCACGAAGAATAGGATGGTGAACAGGAGCTTCGTTCGCGGGTCCAGCCTATGCGCCAGCGATTCCCCCTTGCAGTACACGCCGAACGATACCGACGAACCCGAAGAGGCCGAACCGCGCGCGGAACGTTTCGCCTTGCGCCGGCTACGGGCAGCTTCCCGCAAGCAGGCCGCCTCCCCTTCGTTGCCGACGGCCCGGCGGGCCGCCGCACGCGCTCGCTCCCTTGATGCCAGCCGCGAAAGCAGCGAACCCTTCGCCGATTCCTGCCGGTACCCGCCCTGCCCCACGCTTTGCAGCACGCCGGAGGCAACCGCACCGGTAAGGGCGCCGGTGATGCACGCGGCAACGGCCAAAGGCGGCAAGCTCAGGAACACCGCCGGGGTGGAGAGCATCAGGCACGCCACAGCGATCTGGCCCACGTTGTGGCAGATGGCCGAAGCCATACTCACCACCACCACGCTTATGCCCGGGACAAGCCGCAGCAGCAGCATCGAAGCAAGGGCCAGCGCCATGCCGCTCAGACTGTACGCCAGCATCATGGGGGAACCGAACAAAAAGCCCGAGGCCAGCACCTTCACCGCAGCAACGGCGCAGGCGGTGGGGGCATCCAGCGCGAAAAGCGCAACCACCACCGCGATATTCGCCAAGCCCAGCTTCACCCCCGGCAAGGCAACCGGCAGGGGGATCATGGTCTCTATGTAGCTCAGGATGAGCGCAACGGCCGCCAACAGCGAGGCGCGCGCCAAGCGCTGCACCCTCAGCTGGTCCGGTTGCGCCTTTTTCGATTGGCAGCCCATCGTTTCCGTTAGAAGGCCGTTTCCCTCACCGGGCTACTTGCCCACCACATCGTAGGTGGGGCCGGCTTCGCGGTCGGAGATGTCGATGGTCAGCTTATGCGGCAGGCACACGATCTGCTGCCCCGCCTTCGAGATGGCCCCCTGGTCGACGCAGTCGTGGTTGGGGCAGTCGGACTCGCTCACGCGCACCGTGCCATTTTCCACCACCACCAGGTTCGTGCCCAGGCTGGTGGTAACCACCGTGGTGCTGTCTTTGGAGAGGTCGAGCACGTACTCGTTGTTGTCGGAGTCCTTCACCACCGCGCTTTTCGCAGAGACGGACTGACCGAAGGCGTTGGTTGCCAGCACCCCGCCGATCACCAGGGCAATGATGACGGCGGCGAATATCACGTTCAGTTTCTTTCGGGGGGCAACCTCGCCCGCAGGGGTCTTGGTCATGGGAGAGCCTTTCTACTTTTCGGCCAGCACGAATGCCGAGCCCTGGGATTTCGTGGCCTTGTTGTTCGCATCCACCAGCACGCACTCGAAGCGGCTGTCACCCTCGACGAATTCCATGGCGCCGTCGTGCCCCATCAGGAACAGGATGGTGGAATACGCATCGGCCGTGGTGGAGCTTTCGCAGGTGATGGAGGAGCTTTCCAGGTCGGTCTTGGCCGGGAAGCCCGTCTTCGGATCGAGGATGTGGTAGTAGAACACGCCGTCCTTCTCGAAACCGCGCTCGTACAAACCGCTGGTCACCACCGAGGTGTCCTGCACTTTGATGGAGGCGATGGTGGCGTCCACGGTGCCGTTGGGGTCCTGCACGCCCACGTTCCACTCGTCGCCGTCGAAGCTCTTGCCGATGACGTAGACATTGCCGCCCAGGCTGATGGAGGCGCTGTTGCACCCGCCCTCGCGAAGCATCGCCACGATGTCGTCGGCGATGTAGCCCTTGGCGATGCCGCCCAGGTCGATCATGGCCTCGGGGTCGGAAAGGGTAACCGTGTTCCCCTCTACCTTCACGCCGCGGTAGTCCACATGGGCAACCGCTTTGGCAATGGCATCGTCATCCGGCTTCACGCCTTTCACGAAATCCCAAAGCGAGGAAACCGCCCCGATGGTGATGTCGAACAGGCCGTTCGATTCCTTGCTGAACTCGAGGGCCTTGGAAATGCAGTCGGCGGTTTCGGCGGAAACCTGCGTGGGGGCGCCTTTGGCGGTGTTGATGTTCCAGACATCGCTGCCTTCCACCGTGCGCGAGAACTTGCCCTCGAAGTACGAAAGGCGGTTGCTCACCTGGTCCATCAGGTCCTTGGAGCAGGCAGCGCTGATGGAGATGACGGTGTCGAACAGGAACAGCGTGACGGATTGGATCTGGTCGCTGGAATACACAGGGCCCAGCTCGGAATCGCTGTTGGAGCTGGAATTCGAGCAACCCGAAAGGAACGCCGGCAATGCGCAGAGCGCCGCAGCGCCAAACGCCAGCGAGCAGAACCCCCTGCGGGAAACCGACACGCCCGCACCCGCAGCGCGCGCGAAACCGCTTTCCATCACCGCATCGAAGCGTTCGATGCCCGTTGGCTTCTGCCCGTTTTCCAAGCCCGTTCCTTTCTCGCAATACCCGGCTTTGCTTGAGCGGCGATCAGCTCTTCGCCCCATGCCCAAGCAAAGCCTTCGGCAATCCGTGTCGAATTGTAAGCCAAGGTGAACTTCTATCGCGCGAAGACCACAACTTATATAGAGGAACGGTCGTTGGGAGCGGGGATGCCAAAGGCCCCGAGCGCACCATTCGGCAGCGCCGGCCGAACCCTGCCGCCCCACTCGGAGCTTTCACCGCTCCAGTCCGCAGAGATAATCAGCTTCGCCAGCCAGCAAATCGGAGCGCCGGAAATCCGCGTTTTCCGATTTAGCGGCATTTTCGCCCCATTTTCTTTCCGATTTAGCGGCATAATTACCTATATTTCTTTCCGATTTAGCGGCAAACAGGTGATCAGCATGCTTAAACGCAAAGCCTACCAGGATCTTCTCGAATGGAAGCAGCAAAAGGGCCATGGCGCGCTGCTTGTTACGGGAGCTCGCCAGATCGGCAAAACCTACCTTCTGGAGGAATTCGCCCGCAACGAATACGAAACCTGCGTGAAGATCGACTTCGTGAAGGACGCTGAGGCAA
>CAVAFY010000040.1:5490-11920 GCA_963588035.1 Alloprevotella sp.
GTGCACGGCTCGCTCACGAAGCTGTTCGACCGCTATCTGGTTGTAGGGGGAATGCCGGAAGCCGTATGCAGGAGCATCGAGGGTACGCGCGACTTGGGTTCGGTGCGCCAGGTCCAAGACGATTTGGTCCGCATGTACCGCGAGGACATCATCAAATACGCGAAGAAGCGTGCCCCTCAGGTTCAGGCGATCTTCGACGCGCTGCCCTCGCAGCTGAATAAGGAGAACAAACGATTCCAGCTCCAATCGATCGGGAGCGAGGCGAAATACGACCGCTTCGCCAACGACTTCGCCTGGCTGGTTGCAGCGTGCGCAGCGCTTAAAGTCATCAACGTGACCGATCCCAAGCCCATGCTGGCAAGAACCGCCGAGCAGAACCGCTTCAAGCTCTACAGCTCGGATGTGGGCATGCTCATGGCGCAGTACCCCCCTGCGGTGGCCATGGCCGCCCTCCTCGGCGAGAAGTCCGTGAACTTCGGCGCCGTCTACGAGAACTACGTTGCCCAGGAGCTTTCCGCTGCCGGCGTACCGCTCTACTACTACCATCACAGCAAACGCGGCGAAGTGGACTTCCTCGTCGAAACCACCGAGGGGAACGTCCTGCCTATCGAGGTGAAGTCGGGCAAAGACTACAAGCTCCATACCGCATTGAACAACCTGCTCTCAACGGCCGAATACGGCATCGACGAAGCCGTGGTGCTTTCAAGGGCCAACGTTTCCGTGGAAGAGCGCGCCGAAGGAAAGGTGTTGTACCTTCCGCTGTATATGGGCGGCCTGGTGGCGGACCTCGGCGCTTCGCGAGCCTCGGCCAAATCGATCCTCGGAAACGTGCATCTCGATCCTATTGAATGGTAGGGCCGCAAAAGCAAAGGCGTCCAACCCCGGCCATGCGACAAGGGTTGGACGCATAGGGAATTTCCGAGGGAAAAACCGCAACCTATATATAGGAGCGGTGCAGCAGACGTCGCCGGGCAAGGTGCGTCAGGCGCAGTCTTGCCTACCCTCAGGGAAGAGAGATGCCCGTGACCTCGGTGAATGAGGGCACGTTGCCTAGGGTCCCCGCAATCCACAGCACTGCCACCAGCAGCACGGCCTTCAGCACTACCAGCCACGCCTCGTTGCCGCGCAGGATGCGCTTCGGGGGCTTGCCCACGCGCTCTTCGCCCGTGGCCTTCGCGCGAAGCAGACCCGCATTGCCGATGGGACACACGTCGGCGCACTTGCCGCACGAAATGCACTCGCCCGCCGTGAAGGAATCGGCATCGGGAAACACCGAGACGGGGCAGCCGGCGCAGCAATGGCCGCACCGCGGGGAGCAGCAGGCCCTCTTGCGGGAAAACGCTGAAAACGGCAGCACCGGCATCAGCGCGAACACCGCGCCCAGCGGGCACAGGAACTGGCAGAAGAAGCGCTTCACGAACGCCATCCCCAGCACCAAGACGCCCAGCACTGCGAACGCGGCGGCGTCTATCCCCTCGACGGAAAACGCGACGATGCCGGCGAACGCTGTCCAGGGGCTGCAACCGGAAACCTGGGCCCAAACGCCGAGGAAGCACATGAGCACAATGGCAACGAGCACCGCGAACTTCACGTACTGCCCCGCGCGCTGCGCCTTGCCCGAAAGCGGCCTATCGGGAACGCCCAGCAGCTTGCGCACGGGTGTGAACAGCAGATACACCGCATCGCCCAACGTGCCGAAGGCGCAGGCGTACCCGCAGAAGAATCGTCCGAACAGCACCGTGAAGCCCAGAACGGCAACCAGCAGCACCACGAACGAGGTGAGCTCAACAGCCTGGCCAAGCCCTATTTGGGTAGCCATGTACTTCACGCCGTTGAACGTTGCGCTGAAGATGCAAGGCACCAGCGCGAAGAACGCTATCTGCACGCACCATCGCACGATGCGGTGGATGCGCATGGCCCGCGCACGCTGCGCTGCCTTGCCTGATTTCTTGGGTTTGGCGGGGTTGGCGGGCTTGGCGGCTTTCTTGGCCTCCGCAGCCCCCACCGCAGCTTTGCCCGAAGCGCCGCTGCCCGCGCGACGCGCGGCTCCGGCAGCTTCCGCAGCCCCAGCAGCTTCCGCGGCTTTGTCGACGCCCCGGCCCTCTGCGACCTGGCCTTCAGCAACAGGCGACGTCAGCTTCTCTTCGCTCATGCGCCCTCACCTGCCTGGCCGGAATTGCTCTTCTCCAGGGCTTCCTTTGCCCCGTTCAAAATACCCACCGAGGAATACGTGCAACCCGAAACGGTATCCACGTTCACGGTCTGCTGCGCCTTGATGTCGTCGAGCAGCTTGACGGCCTGCGAAAGGTACGGCGCATCTTCGTTGGAGGCGGAGAGCACCTGCACGTCGTCGATGTAGCCGTCCTTGATGGTCACCTGCATGGTCACCGGGCCGCCATAGCCCTGAGCGGAACCGGTGAATGTGCCGTCGGTGGCGAAGGGGCCGCGGTTGGCGGCGCGCTCGGCGGCGGTGATCTGCGCCTGCACCTCGGCATCGGCGGCAGCGGCCTGCCCCGCCCAAACGCTGAACCAAACCACCAGGCCGGCAACGACGGCAACATTCACAACCTTTACGATGAACAGGCGTTTTTCTGCCAGGAAACTAAGCATCGGCACCTGCCTTCACCGAACCGGAACCCTCCGAACCCGAATCGGAGCCATCCTTGCCACCCGAGCCATCGGCAGAGGAATCCCCGCCGTCAGAACCGGAGCCGGAATCAGAGCCCGCATCGCCCGAGCCCTGATGCTGCTTCTTGTACTCGGCCGCCGCCTGTTCCAACGCCGCATCGTAAGCCTTGGCGATGGCGCGCGAAGAATAGGTTGCGCCCGAAACGACGGTCACCGAAGAAGACGCCGCGCCCTTCAGGAGCTGGTTCACCACGCCCACGTACTCAACGCCCTTGCGGGTGCGGCCATCTTTGGCATAGCCCAGGTAGACGTCGTTGTCGTCGGCGTTGTAGGGGTTCAGCACCGCATCGCCGACATTGCCCGTGGCCGAGCCATGGATGTCGGAGATGTTGGTTACCGCGCCGTCCTTCACCGTAACGGTGAGCGCCACATAATACGGGTCGTAACGATCGGGGCGCTCGGTATCGGCGCAGTAGGCGTAGGCCGTATAGGCTCCGTCTGCGTAATGCACCGTTTCATCAGGGTTGTCGGGGTCAACCGGGCTGGGGCTGGGATCGGGCGAAGGGCTCGGATCAACCGGGTCGGTCTTGCCGTCCGACCCGCCATCGCCCCTGCCGCTATCGCTTCCGCCGTCGCCCTTCGCCGCCGCAACCGCCTTCTGCAGCGCATCGGAGACCGCCGCCATGATGCCCTTGGAGGAATAGGTGGCGCCGGAAACCGCATCTACATTGGTGGTTTGGCTGGAAAGGATGCGCACAATCACCGCGCGGGCATTGGTGAAGTACGGCTCGTCATCGTCCGAGCCCACGATTGCGATGTCGGTGATCTTGCCGCCGGAAACGGTCACCTTCACGGTGATGGCGTCGTTGTAGCCCATGCCGCTGCCGGTGTACGTGCCGTCCTTCATGGCGCCCGACGGCATGGAGGTGTTCGACGCCGGCTGATGCGAAACAGTCTGCTGAGCAGCCACGACGGCATTTTCCACCGGCGACTGCCCCGCCGCCTGCAGAAGCGCGTTCTTGATGGCCACCAGGATGCCGGTGGAAGAATAGGTGGCGCCCGAAACCGTGTCCACGTTCATGCTCTGCGAGCTGATTACGCGCTGGATAACCGCGCGCGCGTTGCTGAAGTACGGCTCGTCGTCGCCCTGGGAAACCACCTGGATATCGGTGATCTTGCCGCCCGCGATGGTCACCTGCACGGTGATCACGCTCTTGTAGCCGCGCGCCGACCCGGTGTACGTGCCGTCGTTCAGCTGGCCGATGTCCATGCCGAAGTTCGACTCGATAACCGAGTCGTTCGCCTCCTGCTTCTCGGAAGTTGCCTCGGCGGTCTTCAGCTCCTGGGCTTCCGCCTGAGCTGCGGAAACGATGGAGCTCGGGTCGAACACCAGCGGCTGGTACGAGCCCACGGCGAATGCCACCGCCGCCCCGGTCAGGACCGCCGGCGCCAAAAGGGTGGCCGCCTTCACGCGTTCCTTCGCCCGGGCATGCTTGCCCTGTTCTGGCTTGGTCATGCAGTTGCACCTCTCCAACTACGCCTGATGGCGGAAGGCATGGTGCCCTCCGCCATCAGCTGCTTTACCGGGTTCGTCCACCAAACCCGATGTGTTCTATGGGGTCGTTACTTGCGCAGGATGCGGCGGCGCGTCCAAGCGGCCACGGCAGCAGCCGCAGCGGCGATGGCGCCGAACCCGCCCGCGACGGCAACCGTGCTGTCGCCGGTCTTCGCAGAACCGCTCTTGCCGGAATCGGACCCGTTGTTGGTGGTGCTGTTCGTCACATTGTTGGTGACGTTGTTGTTGGTGGTACCACCGTTGCTGGAGTCGTCCTCGGCAGCGACCAGGGCCGTGCGGGCATTCTGCAGCTGGGCAAGCGCCTGGGAAACCTCATCGGCGGAAAGGTCCTCGCCGTTCACAACCTCGATGGCGGCCTTCAGCGCCGTCTGGTACGCAGCCCAGCTTTCGGCCGTGTAGTCGGATTCCTTCAGGACGTCGGCCTTGCCGATCTCGACCTTCAGGTCGGTCTTCTGCTCGGTGGTTGCGGCCTTCGCCAAGCTGGCCTGGGCCTTCACCAGCACGTCCTTCGCCTCGGTTACCTGCGTATCGGTGGCGGTGCTATCAGCCGCAACGGCCTTGGCGCTCTGGAGCGCAGCGTCGAACACCTTCCAGGAAGCCTTGGTGTAGTCCGCCTGGGAAAGCTGCTCGGCGTTGTCGATAAGGTCGCTCAGGGCAATGCGCGGGTTGGCCTCCAGCGCAGCCTTAGCGTCGTCGATGGCCTTTACGGCAGCAGCGACGGCTTCATCGGTAGCCTCCACGGTTTTCAGGACCTCGTTGCCGTTGACAACGGCCTTCTGCAGGTTGGCCCAAGATGCCTGGGAGTACGCGTCTTCCTGCAGCTTGGAAACCGATTCGATGGCGCTCTTCAGGGCGGTCTTGTCGGCCTCGTAGTTGAAGGTGAACTTCAGGTTGTTGGCATAACCCGTCGAGGCAATCTCGATTTCGTAGGCGCCGTAGGCGTCGAACACCTTCTTGGCAGCGTCGCCCTGGCCGGAAGCCGCAGCGGTGTTGATAGCGCCGTCATCAGCGCTGATGATCTTCACCGAGCCACGGCCCTGAGCGCTGTAGGCCACATCGTTCACCGTCACAGAGGTGATGTTGGAAAGGTAGTTTGCGAAATCGTCGACGGATACCCCGCTTGCCGCAACGACCTTGGCAACGCTGGCGTCGTAAGCGGCAACCTGCTTGCTGGTAACCACCAGGAAGTTGGTGTTGAGGTCTGCGTATTTGCCGCTATCGTCCGAAACGGTAAACACATGCTTGCCGAGCGAGAGGCCCTTGGCGCTGAAGGAAACGCTATCCGAACCGCCGAAGATCTGCTGTGCGGGCTCACCATCGATTGCGTAGGAAGCCTTGAAGCCCTCGGGCAGGCTCACCTGGGCATCCAGCACCGGGTCGGCAGCGTCGAAGTCCACGCCGGCCTCGTCAACAGTAACCGTTGCCTCGTTGGTCTTGACGGGCACATAGATGCCATTCTCGCCAAGGGTGATCTGGAAGGTGCCGGCGCTGGAGTACACCACAACGTCCTTCAAGGTCTTGCCCATGATGGACTCGTAGTGCTCGGAGCTGGTCGGGCAACCGTGAACCGTCTCGGTGAAGCCGGTGCACCATGCAAGCTCGAAGCCGTGCTTGCCGGTTTTCCAGATGTTCTCCAGGCTGCGCATGCCGTAGCCCGTGCCATCGATGGTATTCACCACGGCACCGTAGATGGTGGCGTCCTTGAGCGCTGCATACACCTGGCTGTTGGCGCTGAAGTCCAGCTCGTAGTCGCCGTAGCTGCTCTGGGTGGTGAACTTGGCCTCGGCAGAGCCGTCGATGGTCGTGGCCTCTTCGCCAACCGTCTTGCCGAACGACACCTTGCCGTCTACGAGCGAAAGCTCCTTGTAGTTGGCGGGCGCTTCGCTCTCCTCGTCGATCACGGCGTAGGAGTACGAGCCTGCAGTTGCCAGGGCCTCGGAGCTTTCCACCTGGGTGTACTTGGACCAGTCGATGCCGGTGGCGGAATCCGTCACCTTGACGGCGAAGGTCACGCCGGTGATCTCGGAGCCGTCCTCGGTATGGTAGGTGCCAGCCGCAAGGTTGCCCTTGGTCTTGTTCTTCGTTGCAGAGGTGAAAACGTCGACCTGGGTGCTGTTGTTGGCGGTCTCGTTAGCGTAGAAGTCGCTGTACGGGATGTTCATCAGGATGTAGTCGCCAGCCTCAGGGGCAACCTTCACCAGAGCATCGATTGCTTCCTGCAGATGC
>CAVAFY010000041.1:0-4332 GCA_963588035.1 Alloprevotella sp.
TCGCACACGGCATCGAGCTGATCGTAGGTGCCGGCGATGTCCGAATCGTAGATGCCCACCGCGCCGAACTTGCGGCTCTTCAGCACCTTCGCCGCATACAGGGCGTCCTCGAACCCCCAGGTTCCGCGCGATTCAGAATGCATCACCGCCTGGGCATGCATCACGGCAAGGGGGCCGCGCTTGGTGATGCCCAGGTCAGCCGCAGAGACAACCTCCACGAACAGGTCGTAGATGCCGGCCCGCTCCAGGCCCAGCTTCAGCAAGCTGCCGGGGCTGGAGGAGACGATGGTCATGGGGATGTTGCGCCTATGCAGCTCTTCCACCAGCTCAACGGCGCCCTTTCGCGGCTGGGACTCGTTGGCGTAGTAGCGCTCCAGTTCCTCGTACATGAGCCGCTGCACATCGGCCACGCTTTCGCCCAGGCCGAACTTCTCGTGGAAGAACCGCGCCGTCTGCAGCGGCGTGTTGGCGTTCAGGATGTCCATGTCTTCCGGCGTGAGGTGGATGTCCGCGCGCTCGGCGGCCATGGCCTCCAGGTTGTGCCAGGCACCCATGGTGTCGAGCAGGGTTCCGTCGCAGTCGAATATCACGCCTTCAACTTCTTGGGTACGCACGGGCGCTCCTTTTCGCTTGGTGTTCGTCTAGCCCCTATGAAGCCAGAGCGAAGGGGGCGGCGCAAGCGAATCGGAGTTAATTCCTGGTTAGAAAAAGGAACAACCCGCCGGGGATGGCGGGTTGTTCCTTCGTTCACACTCTTGTTCAAAAGCAAGAGGCTCCGTTCGAGGGGCGAGGCTTCCGGCGGATCAAAGGACAAAGCAGTGACGACATCCCACATGAGCCCGAAGAAGATGCCATCGATGAAGAGGTGTAGAAGTTCTCCACCGGAAGTATCTCGCTTCCTCAAAGTTAACCATAGCTAATTTAACCAATAGAAAGTTAGCCGTCAATAACTTTTTGGAGAAAATCGCTTGCCGCCGAAAATCGACCGCTCGCAAACGAAGCGCCCCACCTGGGGAATTAACCTCAAGTGGGGCGCTGAGTTGCGGTGGGAAGCGCGTCAGTGCAGCGGCGCAGGGCGCGTTGAAGCTGCGGAAGTTTGGGGCCACCAGGCGCGTTGGCACAGTGCTGGGACGTGCGTTGGAACTGCGGTAGCGTGGCACCACCAGGCACGTTGAAGCAGTGCCGAACCCCGCCGCGCGGAGCGTTCTAGAGCCGCTACTTAACCGTGAGCACCGGGATATCAACCGCGCGCAGCAGGCCGTAGCTGACGCTGCCGAGCATGCCGCGGATGGCGCCCAGGCCGCGACGGCCCATTACCACCAGGTCGCAGTTGCGCTCCTGCGCGTACGACACCAGGCCGTTCACCGGCGAAGGATCGGCCACTGCTTCCATGACCACGCGGTTCTTGGGCAGGCCCTCCACAACGCTGGAAAGCTCCTGTTCCATATCGTGGTTGATGCCCAGAAGTACGTTGTCGAACTGCTGGGTGAAATCGCCCTTGTCGGCGAAGGTGGAAGCCGCGCCCGTGGAAGGGTCGTTCAGCGCGATTGCCGGCGTTACCGTCATGGGAACGACGTTCACCACGTAAACCGTGGCGCCCTCCGATTCCTTGGCAATGGAACAGGCAAGGGAAAGCGCGCTCTGGGAATGGCTGGAGCCATCGTAGGGCACGAGGATGCGTTGGTACTTCATGGGAACCCCTCTCTTGATCGCCTTCATGCGATGCGGACCTTCGCCCACGTAGGTGAAGTCCGGCTTCATTATCTCACGCCGGGGCGCCCTGGCTGAGAGCATCGGTCCCAACCTTAGCATTTTTATAGGTTTAGTCTATAGGTTATCCGTAAATAACAGGTTCACATCGCAGGTCAGTCGTGGCACAATGAACACTGTGAAAGCGATTCAAGGCCTCGAGCTTTTGTCGCACGCGCCGGTACGATACCCCTCTCGTGCCGGCGCTTTCGTTTTCTAGCGCGCGTGCTTGCCGCGCTTGGGGAAAAGGCTGTACTCGGGTTGCGGCTGCTGGGCCTGCGCCAAAGCCCGCTGATAGGCTTGCTTCCCGCCGCCCGTAACGGGCTGCACTTCCCGGCGCAGCAGCTGGGGCTGCTCGGGCTCGGTAATGCCGTAGAGTTCCCAAGCCTCGGCGAACAGCTCGTAGTCCTCAACATCGTGCGCCTCGCTGGCAACGTGCGTTACCAACCCGGCCTGCACCAGCTTCAGCGCGGTGCGGCGCTCGGCGCGGAAGAAGCCGGCCTGGATGTTCACGGCAGCTATCTGCAGCTCGCACCCGGCATCCACGAAGCGGCGGGCCATCTCGATGTCGGACTGCACTTCCTTGCAGCGCTCGGGGTGCGCGATGATCACCTTGAAGCCCATCTGCTGCAGCTGTCGCACCATGTACGGCCAATCAAGCGGAAGGGCGCCGGTGGGCAGCTCCAGCAAGAACTCACCGAAGCCGTTGCCCAGCTGCGGCGCGGCCTCCATCCCCAGGCTCTTCAGCTTGTGGTAGCCCACCTCGAAACCCATGGTGAGCTGCGGCGCGCCGGGAATGGCCGATGCCCGATGCTTCAGCTGGAGGAACGCCTGCCACGCGGGTTCGAAGCGGAACCGGCTGTCGTGGCAATGCGGCGTGCAGACGATGGAGGTAACGCCCACCTGCATGGCGGCAGAGAGCATCAACAGGGATTCGGACATGGTGCGCGGCCCGTTGTCCAATCCGGGAAGGATATGGCTGTGCACATCGCGCATGGCCCCTGCAACCTTTCGTCCGCAACGGCGCCCCTCGCAAACGCGCAAGCCGGCCACCGCAATCTATTCACTGGTTGCATTATAGGCACAGCTTCGGCGTATCCCCTTCGCGAAGAACGCGCCGCGCATTAAGCAGCGCCGGGCACCCGCGCCCGAACACAACCGCCGAACCAGCCGCCGGCTGCGACCAACCCGCCGCCAACCCGAAACCGATCAGGCACAACACCGCAACCGACCTGCCGGGCAGCTGCCCGCCTACCGCCGCAACGCCCGGTCAAAGCATTTGCCTATAGCTGGCTATTAATTAGACCGGGAACATGGAACGCGCTGGCCAGGTTGCCTAAAATCGTGTTCGCAAAGCAATACCGCGGCGGCGCACGCCTGCCCGCCGCTTCAAAGGAGCAACCATGCCTATCAGAATCCCCGACGCGCTGCCCGCCACCGATATCCTGGAAAGCGAGAACATCTTCGTGATGACGGAGCATCGCGCCATCCACCAGGACATCCGCCCGCTTCGCGTGCTGATACTGAACCTGATGCCCCTGAAGATCGAAACCGAGACGCAGATCCTGCGCAAGCTTTCCAACACGCCGCTGCAGGTGGAGGTTGACCTGCTGCAAACCACCACGCACCAGGCCTCGCACGTGCCGGCCGAGCATATGCGCTCGTTCTACGTGGACCTCGAAGAGGTGCGCCACCGCTACTACGACGGCATGATCGTCACCGGCGCGCCGGTGGAAAAGCTCCCCTTCGAAGACGTGGACTACTGGCCCGAGCTGTGCGACATCTTCGAGTGGGCGAAGACCAACGTGTACTCCACCCTGTACCTGTGCTGGGGCGCGCAGGCGGGCGCCTACTACCACTTCGGCGTTCCGAAGTACCTGCTTCAGCACAAGATGACGGGCATCTTCGAGCACGACATCTTGAAGCCCACCTCCCCGCTGGTGCGCGGCTTCGACACCAAGATCCACGCGCCGCACTCGCGCTGGACAGAAGTGCGCGCCGAGGACATCGAGAAGGTGCCCGAGCTTGAGCTGATCTCCACTTCGGAAGAGGCGGGCGTGTTCATTGCCAAGAGCACCGACAGCCGCCACTTCTTCGTGTTCGGCCACCCCGAGTACGACACGGAAACGCTTGCCAGCGAGTTCCTCCGCGACACGGAAAAGGGCCTGAACCCCGATATGCCGAAGCACTACTTCCCCAACGACGACCCCACGCAGCAGCCCGTGTCGAACTGGCGCGCAACCGCCCAGCTCCTGTACACGAACTGGCTGAACTACTACGTGTACCAGAGCACCCCCTACGACCTCTCCACCATCGGCCGCAGGGCATAAAGCGCCCCTCCGCGCCAAAAGAACTTACCGGCGTGATTCGCCGAGGACTCCCCTCGGCGCACGAGGCTCCTGGAGGTGCGAAGGGGTTCTCTGAAAACCGTTCCTGTCCGATTCGCAAAGCGAATCTTCTTCAAATGCATGAAGCAGTGAGCGCATGAAACAAGAAAGGCTGCCTTAGGCAGCCTTTCTTCGTTGAACAGCGGAACGGGAACCCCTGAACATCTCCAGGGGCCCCGCGCGCCAGCAATTAGTC
>CAVAFY010000041.1:4403-11417 GCA_963588035.1 Alloprevotella sp.
TCCTGCACGCGAATCACGCTGGGGAAGCCGCCGGTAACCACGCCGTCGAGCTCCAGGATGTCGTCGATGGCCTTGCGCACGTTGCGCTCTTCGGCCGTATGGGTGACGAACACCAGATCCACGTCGTCGCGGGCGGCGTTGCCGCGCTGGGTAACCGTCTTCACCGACACGTCGTACTTGGCAAAGATGTCCGCCGCGGAAGCCAGCACCCCACTGCGATCGGCCACGATGAAGCGGATGTAGTACTTGGTCTTCAAATCCTCGATGGAAAGGATGGGCAGCTTGTCGGTGCAGGTGCAGCCAACGATGGGCTTGATGCCCATCTGGATGTGGCGGGCAACCTCGAGCACATCGCCCATGACGGCGCTTGCTGCCGGGCCGGCGCCCGCGCCCTCGCCGAAGAACATGCTCTCACCTGCGGCATCGCCCACGGTGTAGATGGCGTTGAACACACCGTTCACCATGGCCAGCTGGTGCGACTCGGGGATCATGGTGGGGTGCACGCGCACGTCGATGCCGGCATCGGTGCGGTACGCATGCGCCAGCAGCTTCACGGCATAACCCATTTCGTGGGCCATGGTAAGGTCTACCGGCGAAATGCGACGGATGCCCTCGGCGTACACCTGGTCCATGGTGACGCGCGAATTGAAGGCGATGGAGGCCAGGATGGCGATCTTCGCGGCGGCGTCCAGGCCGTCAACATCGGCCGTGGGGTCGGCTTCGGCATAGCCCTTGGCCTGGGCTTCTGCCAGCACCTCTTCGTAGGCCATCTTGTCTTCGTCCATGCGGGTGAGCATGTAGTTGGTGGTGCCGTTCACGATGCCCATGATGGAATCGATGCGGTTGGCGATAAGCGAATGCTTCAGCGGGTCGATGATGGGGATGGCGCCGCCGACGCTGGCCTCGAAGGCGATTTCCAGGCCGTTGGCCTCGGCCAAGCCCATGATCTCTTCGCCAGCGGAAGCCATCAGCGCCTTGTTAGCCGTAACCACGGCCTTGCCGTTCTTCAGCGCGCCCATGACGACGTCCTTGGCAATGCCGGTGCCGCCGATAAGCTCGATTACCAGGTCTACCTCGGGGTCGCTGATAACCTCGTTGAAGTCGGTGGTGAAGATGTCCGCCAAGCCGTGCGCCTGGGCAACATCGGGGCGGCGGGAGCACACGCGCACCAGCTCCAAGTCGATGCCGAAGTGGCGCATGAAATCGCCCTGGTGGTTCTTCAGGATGTCAAGGCATCCGCCACCAACCGTGCCCGTTCCAACCAAGCCAATCTTGACAGACATACCCATTCCTTTCCGCCGAACCGAGGCGCCAACGAACCGCCCCGCGCTATCTGTATCAGCCCATTGTATAAGCAAAGCGCCCTTGCCGACCATCGCAATCGGCAAGAGCGCTAATTGATCATGAACAGGTGCTAAATCGCACTGAAACGCAGCCCCGCCAGTTGGGCGAACCCTGCGCTTGAGCAGCTAAGACGCTAGTCGCAGTCGCACGCCATCAGGTCGGCGTAGCTTTCGCGGCGGCTTACCAGGCGGGCCTTGCCGTCCTTCACGAACACCACACCGGGGCGGGGCTGGCCGTTGTAGCGGCTGCTCATGGAATGGCAGTACGCGCCCGTGCCGAACATGCACACGATGTCGCCCAGGTCGGGGTTCTGGATAGAGGCGTTGGCCGCCACCGCATCGCCCGACTCGCAGTGCTTGCCCACCAGCGTTACCACCTTGGTGCGCGGCTCGGCCGCCTTGTTCGCGATAACGGGCTCGTAGTCGGCGCCGTAGAGCGCGGTGCGGATGTTGTCGGACATGCCGCCGTCGATGGCCACGATGTTGCGGATGCCGGGCAGCGTTTTCAGGATGCCCACGGTGTACAGGGTGACGCCCGGGGTTGCGGCGATGGAACGGCCGGGCTCAACGGCGATGCGCGGCTCGGCAACGCCGTACTCGGCGCACAGCTCCTTCACGGCGGTGCAGGTGAGCTTCGCGAAGCTTTCGATGGTGGGCGGCTCCTCTTCGGCAACGTAGGCGATGCCCAGGCCGCCGCCCAGGTCCAAGCCCTCGATCTCGTAGTGGTACTCGTCGTTGATGCGCTTGATGAACTGGATCATGACCTCGATGGCCTCGCGGAAGGAATGCAGCGCGAAGATCTGCGAGCCGATGTGGCAGTGCAGGCCCGTAAGGCGCACGCCCGGGGTTTCGATGGCGTTCTTCACGCAGGTGAAGGCGAAGTCCTCGCGCATGGTGAAGCCGAACTTGGAGTCCTCGCAGCCGGTGCGGATGAACTCGTGCGTGTCGGCTTCCACGCCCGGGGTGATGCGCATGTAGATGTCCTGCACCACGCCCAGCTCCTGGGCGATCTCGGAGATGCGGTACAGCTCGATGCGGGAGTCGATGACGATGCAGCCCACGCCCGCCTCGATGGCCTCGCGCAGTTCCTGGGGCGTTTTGTTGTTGCCGTGCACGATAACGCGCTTGGCCGGGAAGCCCGCCGCCAGGGCAAGCGCAAGCTCGCCGCCGCCGGAAACGTCCAGGCACATGCCGTGCTCGTTGGCCAGGCGCACGATGGCGCGGTTCTGGAACGCCTTCGACGCGTAGGCAACCTGGGCCTTTTCGCCGTAGTACTTCTTGAATGACTGAACGTACTCGTCCATGCGCGCCTCGATGTCGGCCTGGTCGAACACGTACAGGGCGGTGCCGAATTCCTTGGCAACCTCTACCATGTCGCACCCGCCGATGAACAGGTGGTTGTCCTTCACTTCGGCGGTGCGGGGCAGGACCTTGCCCAGCTCCATGGTGGTGCGGCCGTCGGCCTTCTTGTTCAGGTCAGATGCGGGGAGTGACATAGCGCTCGCTTCCTACTTGCTGGTTTCGCGGATGCGCGCCGCGGGCGCGCCTTCATTCGATCGTTATGATACCGTGCGAACAAGTAATCTAGCATCATTTCTTTTCCGACGGGTAACGCCCGCCAGATGGGAGGGGCGCATGCTGCGCATCACCATATTCGCCGTAGGCAAGCTGAAGGAGCAGTTCTGGAAAGACGCCGTGGCGGAATACCTGAAGCGCCTGGGCGCCTACGCCAAGGTGGAGGTGCGCGAACTGCCCGATTCGAACCCCGCCAAGGAAGCCGCCGCGCTGCTGGCCGCCCTGCCCGAGCGCGGCCCCGTGCTGCTGATGGACATCCGCGGGAAGGAAACTTCCAGCGAAGGGCTGGCGAAGAAGATCGATGCCTACGCGCTGGGCAGCGATTCGCACATCAGCTTCATCATCGGCGGGAGCGACGGGGTTACCCGCGAAGTGCGCGAGCGCGCCACCGAGCGCATCAGCTTCGGGCCCATAACCATGCCGCACAACCTGGCGCGCGTGGTGCTGGTGGAGCAGATCTATCGCGCCTTCAAGATCATCCGCCGGGAACCGTATCACAAGTAGTTTCAGGTTCCGCCGTTCTCTCCGAACGGCGGAAGGGCCGACGTTGCGCGGGACCCTGCCGGCACAGCTGCCGTTCCAAGCGTGCTTGACGTGCATTCGCACGCCTGGTGCACGCTTTCGCGGCACCTGTACTCGTCAGGGACCCGCTCACTGACTTTGCCAACAGAAGGCCCCAGCCAATGCCGAACGGCGAAACCCTAAATCCCGTACTGCCTCTGCAGCGCTTCCAGCGTGCCGTCTTGGGTCATTTCCTCCAGCACCTCGTTGATGGCTTCGGTGAGCTGGCGGTTGCCCTTGTTCACGGCAAAGCTGTACTTTTCGCCCGTGGCCACGGTTTCCAGGATGGAGTACTGCGAGTACTTCGTGCTTATGAGGTAGCGGGCCGCAGGGGCATCGGCCACCACGGCGCTCACGCTGCCCTGCTCCATGGCCGCGAAGCACGCTTCCACGCTGCCGCAGGGCAGCACATGGTCGTTGATGTTCGCCGTTGCGTAGTCGTACGCGGTGGAGCCCATCTGGGCGGCAACGTTGAGCTTCTTCAGCTGGCTCACCTTATCCAACGCGCCCTTCTTGCACACAATGGCCTGGTCGGAGATGTAATAGGGGCTGCTGAAGTCGACGATGTTGGAGCGGTCGGGGTTGATGGAAATGGCAGAAACCCCCACGTCGTACTCCGCGCCCTTCCCTACCGCGTTGACGATGCTGGTGAACGGCACGTCCACGATCTGGCACTCCAAGCCCAAACGCGCCGCAGCCTCTTGCACCACGGCAACGTCGTAGCCGGTGGGGTTGCCGTTGTCATCGTATTGCTCGAACGGCGGGAAGCCCACCGACATCGCAACGGTCAGCTTGCCCGGCGAAACCAGGGTATAGCCCTTAGCGGCGCTCTTCGAAGAGAAATGGCCCACCAGGCAAACGCCGCCAAGCAGCAGCGCGGCAACAACCAGCACCGCCAGCACAATACGGGTGCGCGGGGTACGCAGGCGGCGCGCCTTTGCGTTTTCCGGGGCCTGCTCCATTGCCTAGCGTTCCGCCTTGGCGGCACTGCCCACCTGAACCGGAGCCTCCGCGCCAGCCTGCTCCCCTTCGGCGGCGTCCCGGGCGTCGAGCACCTTGAAGGCGCACTGGTAGCCGCCGGCGCCGTAGTTCAGCGCCTTCGACACGCGGGCGATGGTGGTGGCCGAAGCGCCGGTTGCCTTCTCTATCACCGCATACGAGCTGCCATCGCGCAGCATGCGCGCCACATCAAGGCGCTGAGAGGTGTCCTTGATCTCCCGCACGGTGAACAGGTCTTCCAGCAAGGCGAACACTTCGTCGGGATCAGTAAGGCCCGCAAGCACCTCTAGCAGGTCGTCTACCTCTTTCGTCCTGATCTCAACCATATCCACCTTCCCTTCCCTGCGGCCGGGCGCCCCGGCACCGCTTGCTGCCCTTCGCGAAGAAGCCGCGGCAGCCCTTTTCAGCAATCGAGCCGCACCCAGGCAGCGCCCGGAAATGCGGCTCGATTTCAATGTTCACTAGCCCATAGGGGGTTACTTTACGCGGGTGATCCAATCCTCGTACTCGGGGACCTTGCCGTAGGCAACGTCGAAGTAGCGCTTCTGCAGCTGCTCGGTTACCGGGCCCATGCCGCCGATCTTGCGCTCGTCCACGCTGGCGACGGGCGTAAGCTCTGCCGCGGAACCGGTAAGGAACATCTCGTCGGCGATGTACAGGTCGGAACGGGTAAGGGATTCCTCGATTGCCGGGATGTCCATGTCGCAGCACAGCGTGAGGATGGTGTCGCGGGTGATGCCCTCAAGCAGGCCGTCGGACAGCGGCGGCGTGGAAACGATGCCGTTGCGAACCACGAACAGGTTCTCGCCCGTGCCCTCGCACACATAGCCCTGCTCGTTGAGCATGACGGCCTCGGCATAGCCGTGGCTCTTGGCCTCGAGCTTGGCCAGGATGGAGTTCATGTAGGAAGCGGAGGACTTCACGGCAGGCGGGATGGCGTTGAAGGAACGCTGACGCCAAGAGGAAACGCCCATGGTGATGCCGTTCTTCAGTGCGTCTTCGCCCATGTAGGCGCCCCACGGCCACACCGCGATGATCACATCGACGGGAGCGCCCGTAGGATCGACGCCCATCTGGCCGTAGCCGTAGTAGGCCAGCGGACGGATGTAGCAGGACTTCAGGTTGTTCTTCTTGATGATTTCCACCGTGGCTTCGCACAGCTCGTCCACCGAATAGGGCAGGTCGATCATGGCGATCTGGGCGCTGCGGTGCAGGCGCTCCATATGGTCGCGAAGGCGGAAGATAACGGCTTCGTCGGTGTCTTCGTTGTGGTAGCAGCGGATGCCCTCGAAAACGCCGGAACCGTAGTGGAGCGCATGGGTAAGGACGTGCGTGGTGGCCTGCTCCCACGGCACAGCTTCGCCGTTCTTCCAGATGTAATCCACGGGTGTCACGTCAGCCATTGGTCTTCCTTTCGGGTTGCTTGCAAGCTCCGGCCGGCGGATGCGCAAGCGCCCAAGACGCAGGCGATTCGCACGGGGGAATTTTTCAAGGGATTATTTTACTCCAATGCGCTGGAGTGGCGCAGTTCACCACGAAAAGCAAGCAACTGGGCAGCAGCGCCCCGTAAGCGGTAGGAAGCGCGCTGATTGGGCACGTGGAAGGGGCCTGCGTGGCGAGTCGAAGCCCAGCCGCGGCAACGCAGCCCTCCCCCGCGGCCAAAGGCTATTCGCCGGCTACCGCCCGTTCGCGCTCTTCGAGTTGACGGCGGCGGCTGTTGGCGGCCTCTTCAACGTCGGACGTTTCCACCGCGTGCATAAGGATCTGCATGCGCCGCTCAACGTCTTGGATGATTTCGGAGCAGTCCTTCAGCTCGTCGAACATGTCGATGCCCTCTACCTTGGCATCCTGCTTGTACTTCAGCGTGTGCTCCAGCGAAGCCCAGAAGTCCATGGCGATGGTGCGCAGCTGTATTTCCACCGGAACGTACTGCTTGCGGTCCAGGAAGTACACCGGCACCTTAACGATGATGTGCAGGCTGCGGTACCCGTTGGGCTTGGGATTGGTGATGTAGTCCTTCACCTTGACTATCTGAAGGTCGTCCTGAAGGGAAAGCACCTTCACCAGCGCACGCACGTCGTCGATGTACGAAACGATTACGCGCATGCCGGCGATGTCCATGATGTTCTCTTCCATGGAGCGCACCGTTACCGGCACGCCGTAGCGCTTCAGCTTGTCGTAGACGCTCTTCGGCGCCTTCACGCGCGACTCTATATGATGGATCGGATTGCGGCTGAGGCGATATTCCAGGTCGGCATCCAGGATCTCGAAGCGGGTGCGCATCTCGCGGATGGCGGCCTCGTATTTCTTGAACAACGGCTGGCTGGCCATTTCGAAAAGGCGATACTGCTCCGTTGCCTTGTTCACAATCTGCTTGTCAGACGCTTTTGCGCTCGACATAAGGTAAACAACCCCTTGTGGTTTCGGGAACTTCTCTCGTGTCCATCTTACGCGCGGCGGAAGCAGATTGCCCGTTATTTCACGATTGTTTCACCACACTTGTGGCTTAAGTTACGCTTCCCTTACAAAAGTTGCG
>CAVAFY010000042.1:0-10543 GCA_963588035.1 Alloprevotella sp.
TCGAATTCGCTTCGCTGTTCGAGCATTGATAAGGGCTCTTCCTTCGCAAAGAGGGGAGGGCCCTGTTTTGTTATGATGGGTACTTGTCTTAAGGCAGTGGGCCAAGGTGTTGTGCCTTGGCATGAGATAGGAGTTTCCCAATGGCTTTGTGGTCTGGACGATTCGAAAAGGGCGTTAGCGAATTCACGCAGGAATTCGGCGCATCGCTTCCCGTGGACAAGGCGATGTACCACGAAGACATCGCGGGCTCCCGCGCACATGCGCGCATGCTGGCTGCTCAGGGTGTTATCTCTGAGGAAGACGCCCAGAAGATCGTTAGCGGCCTTGCCCAGATCGAGAAGACCATCGAAGAGGGCAACTTCACCTTCGACATCAACGATGAGGACATCCACATGTCCATCGAAAAGGTGCTCACCCAGAACATCGGCGATGCCGGCGCGCGCCTGCACACGGGCCGCAGCCGCAACGACCAGGTGATCACCGACACGCGCCTGTACGCCAAGGAGCTGGCAAGCGGCCTGATGGCCGACCTGAACGCCCTGCGCGAAACGCTTCTCCAGGCGGCGCGCAGCAACATGGGCACCATCCTTCCCGGCTACACGCACATGCAGCATGCTCAGCCGGTGCTGCTCTCGCACCACTTCATGGCCTACTTCTGGATGTTCACGCGCGACTTCAACCGCGTGAAGCAGGCCTACGATGCCGCCGACGCGAACCCCCTGGGCTCCGCGGCGCTTGCCGGCACCACCTACCCGCTCGATCGCCAGAAGACCACCGACGAGCTGGGCTTCGACCATATGATCCCCAACTCGCTCGATGCGGTTTCCGACCGCGACTTCCTGCTTGACCTGGACTACGCCTGCTCGGTGGCCATGATCCATCTTTCCCGCCTGTCGGAAGAGATCATCCTGTGGTCCACTTCCGAGTTCGGCTTCATCACCCTGGCAGACGAGTACTCCACCGGTTCGTCCATCATGCCGCAGAAGAAGAATCCCGACTTCGCCGAGCTGATCCGCGGCAAGTCGGGCCGCGTGGTGGGTGACCTCATGGCGCTGCTCACCACCATGAAGAGCCTTCCCCTTGCCTACAACAAGGACCTTCAGGAAGACAAGGAAGGCGTCATGGACGCCTGCAAGACCCTGCACGACTGCCTGGTGTGCATGGAGGGCATGATCTCCACCATGCAGGTGAACGCCGACGCCATGCGCGCCCAGTCGAAGAAGGGCTACCTTGCCGCAACCGACGTGGCCGACTACCTGGCGAAGAAGGGCCTGCCCTTCCGCAAGGCGCACGAGATCGTGGGCCACTTGGTGCTCCTGTGCGACAAGCGCGGCTGCGACCTGGACGATCTTTCGCTGGAAGACTTCAAGCAGGCATCCGACCTGTTCGAGGCCGACATCACCGAGGCGCTTGACCTGGAATCCATCGTGGCGGCCCGCACCACATTCGGCGGCACGGGCAATTCCGTGGTGGAGCAGCAGATCGAGCTGGGCGCGAAGAAGCTCGAAGAGGATCGAAAGCTAGCGTAGTTGTGCGCTTTCCTAAGTACAGGCCCGCCCATGATAAAATGACGGGAACTGTATTTGGGAGGTTGAATGGCTACTCGTGGTAGAAGAAGCAGGCATACCCGGCCCGGCCGGTCCGGGTTCAGGCCTGGTGTTCTGCTGGCGGTTCTAGGCGGCGCGCTGGTTGCGGGCTGCATTGCCGCCGTGGCGATGTGCTCGGTCTGGCTGCAGGATCTGCCTGACTACACCGACGCTTCTGCATATAACTATGCCGAGAAAACCAAGGTGTACGCCAACGACGGCACCACCTTGCTGGCGGAGTTCTTCCTAGAGAACCGCGACCCGATCGCGCTCGACCAGATGGGCGATTACGTTACCAAGGGCACGGTTGCCACGGAAGACGAGCGCTTCTACCAGCACAACGGCATCGACCTTATGGGCATTGCCCGCGCGGTGTGGGTGAACCTGACGCATACGGGCCGTGAGGGCGCTTCCACCATCACGCAGCAGTTCGTCAGGAACACCATCTTGGCCGACGAGGCGCAGGAATCCACCCTGAAGCGCAAGGTGCGCGAGGCGTACATCGCCATCAAGCTGGAGGAAATCTACTCCAAGCAGGAAATCCTGCAGATGTACCTGAACACCATCAACTACGGCCAGGGCGCCTACGGCATCCAGGCCGCTGCCCAGCGCTACTACTCCGTGGACGCCAAGGACCTTACCCTGGCCCAGGCCGCCACGCTCATCGGCATTCCCCAAAGCCCCACCTACAACAACCCCATCGACAACCCCAACAACTGCAAGCAGCGTCGCAACCTGGTGCTCGACCGCATGCTCTCCAACAACGTCATCACCCAGGAACAGCACGACGCCGCCCAGGCGGAAGAGCTGAACCTGAACGTTTCCGCGGTAAGCTCGGGCGACGGCATGTACAAGTACAAGTACTTCACCAGCTACGTGCGCCAGCAGCTGCTGCAGAACTACTCCACCGACGAGGTGTTCAAGGGCGGCATGGTGGTTACCACCACGCTCGACCCGGCAATCCAGGATGCGGCTGAAACCGCCGCCAAGGCCAAGCTGAAAACGCTTTCCAGCAACCTTGAGCTGGCCATGGTGTCGGTCGACCCGAACACCGGCTACATCAAGGCGCTCATCGGCGGGCGCGACTACGACACCAACGAGTACAACCTGGCAACGCAGGCTAAGCGCCAGCCCGGCTCTTCCTTCAAGACGTTCACCCTGTTGGCCGCCCTGAACGAAGGTGTTTCGCCCCAGACGAACCTGAACTGCACGTCCAGCGTGGACCTTGACGGCTGGAAGGTAGAGAACTACGGCGGCACCAACTACGGCATCCGCTCCATCGCCAGCGCCTTCGCGGTTTCATCCAACACCGGCTTCGCCCAGCTGTGCACCAAGATCGGCGCCGACAAAGTGGTGAGCATGGCGGAAAAGTGCGGCATTGAGACCAGCCTGGACGCCTACCCGTCCATCACCCTGGGCTCCGAAGAGGTCACTGTGCGCGAAATGGCCCAGGCCTACGCCACCATCGCAAACGGCGGCACGAAGCACGAGGCCATCTGCATCGAGTCAATCAAGGATTCCAACGGCAACGTCATCTACAAGGCGAACACCGCAGGCGAAAAGGTGCTTGACACCGCGCTTACCCAGGCTGCCACCGAGGTTATGAAGGGCGTTGTCACCAGCGGCACCGGCCGCAGCGCCTCCATCGACAACGGCCAGCCCGTAGCCGGCAAAACCGGTACGTCCGAGAACTGGCGCGACAAGTGGTTCTGCGGCATCACCCCGCAGCTTTCCACCGCCATCTGGATCGGCGGCCGCGACGAGGTGCAGATGCCTTCCTCCGTTGCGTGCGACGGCGTGTTCGGCTCGTTCATGAGCGAGGTCCTGGAAGGCCAGGCCATCCAGCAGTTCCCCACGTCCGAGAAGAAGCTCACCTACACCATCACCGACTTCGGCAACGGCAGCGGCTACACCGGTTACTCGCCCGAGCACGAGGGCGACTCGGTCGATTCCAGCACCGCTTCGGCAACCACCACCGAAACCACCACCTCCACCACGGACCGCTCTTCCAGTTCCAGCTCCAGCTCTTCCAGCTCGTCTAGCAGCTCCAGCAGCTCGAGCAGTTCTAGCAGCAGCTCATCCAGCGGCGGTTCCAGCAGCGGCGGCTCCGGCGGCGGAAGCTCGGGCGGCTCCGGCGGGTCGAGCTCCGGCGGGGGCAGCTCGGGTGGCGGATCCTCTTCCGGGGGCGGTGGCTCCAGCGGCGGGGGCAACAGCTCCAGCAGCAGCTCTTCCAGCCGCCAGGCAGCATAGCCCCCAGGTTGCCTGTTTCCTTACGTTGCTATGGATTCTTCGGGAAGAAGGCGCAGCGTAGACGCAGGGGCAGGCTGTATCGTTTTCAATAAAGGGAGCGCAGCGCAAGTGGGCGTTGCCGTTCCTTTAACGGGAAGGATCTTATGAAAGCGAAACTACGTTTTCTTGTCATAGCGGCCCTGTGCGTTGTCTGCATGGGCGTCTTGGCCGGTTGCGTTTCCGGCAACGACCAGGCCGACGAGCAGACCAAGAACCGCCAGTACATGTCTTCCGTGAACACCATCATGGAAACGCTGAACACCAACATGGAGCAGTTCGCCACTGCCGTGAAGGACAACGAGGTGGTATCCCTTTCCTCGCAGCTTTCCGCTGTTGACAAGTGCGTTTCCGACCTGGAGGCGCTCGAGGTTCCCGATGCCATGGGCGACATCCACTCCCAGTACGTGAACGGCACCAAGGAACTGCAAACCGCGCTGGCATCGTACGTCCAGCTTTACGAGGACGTGAAGGCCCCGCAAAGCGGCAGCTACGACTATTCCGACTACGATAGCCGCATGGCCGATATCCAGTCGCATTACAGCGCGGGAATCCAGGCCCTGCAAGACGCGGACAGCAAGGTCCAGTCCGCATAGGGCGGCTTCACGCATATCAAGCAAACAGAGCGGCCATCGGAAGATGGCCGTTTTTCTGCCCTGAGGTGGCAAGAGAGCAAAGGACGAAACCATGACCAGGGAACCTGAGACCACAACCAGCGCCCAAGAGCCCACGGGTGCGGTTGCTGCCCAAGCCGCGGCGAAGCGCGTTGAGCTTCTGGCCCCCGCGGGCAACATGGCATGCCTGCATGCCGCGGTGCTTGCCGGCGCGGACGCCGTGTACCTGGGCGCAGGCCATTTCAACGCCCGCCGAGGCGCCGACAACTTCACGCTGGAAAGCTTGGCCGAGGCCTGCGACTACGCCCATCTGCGCGGGGTGAAGATCTACCTCACGCTGAACACGGTGGTGCTCCCCTCCGAACTGCAGGATGCGCTTGAGCTTGCGCGCCAGGCGTACCGCTGCGGCGTCGATGCCTTCATCGTGCAGGACATCGGCATCAGCATCGAGCTTGCCCGCGCCATCCCCGATGCGGAAGTGCATGTTTCCACCCAGATGAACATCCACGATGAAGACGGCCTTCGCGCGGCAGCCGCGCTGGGCGCCACGCGCGTGACGCTTGCCCGCGAGCTTTCGTTGGAGGAACTGCACGTTCTGGGGCCCGTGGCCCAGGAGCTGGGCGTGGATCTGGAGTGCTTCGCCCATGGCGCCCTGTGCATCTGCTACTCGGGCCAGTGCTTCATGTCTTCCATGGTGGGCGGCCGTTCGGCCAACCGCGGGCGCTGCGCCCAGGCCTGCCGCCTGCCCTACGAGCTGCACAACCGCGCCCTGCGCAAGAACTTGCCCTCGCCGGGCGAGCATCTGCTCTCGCCGAAGGACCTGTGCACCATCGACCTTATCCCCGAACTGCTCGATGCGGGCATTGCCTCGCTGAAGGTGGAGGGGCGCATGAAGTCGCCCGAGTACGTGCAGGCCGTTGTGGGCGTGTACCGCGCGGTGATCGACCGCGTTGAGGCTGCACGCGCCAGCGGCGAGCCCACCCAAGGAATGGGCGCAACCGAAGCCGAGCGCACGGTGCTCTCGGAAGCGTTTTCCCGCGGCTTCACCACCGCGTACCTTACCGGCCAGCGCGGCAACGAGATCATGAGCTACAGCCGCCCCAACAACCGCGGCGTGTTCGTCGGCCGCGTTGCCCAGGCCAAGGACGGCCGCGTTGCCATCGATGCCGAGGCCGACCTGCACGAAGGCGACCTTATCGAGTTCTGGACCAACCGCGGCCACTTCGTGTGCACCGTGGGCCCGCTGCGCACCGACAAGCAGGGCAGGGTGGTGCTGGCGGTGGAGCGCGCCGTGGGCAAGGGCGACCGCGTGTTCCGCGTGCGCAATGCCGAAGCCGCCTTCGCAGACGATGCCCGCCTGCCCGCGGTTCCCGTTTCCGGCAAGGCCGTGCTGCACATAGGCGCCCCGGCCCGCATGGAGCTTACCGCACCCAACGGCACCTCCGTTGCCGTGGAGGGCAACGTGGTGGAAGCGGCGCGCACCAAGGCCATCACCGAGGAAGAGGTGCGCCAGCACATCGACCGCATGGGCACCACGCCGTTCCAGCTTGCCAGCTTGGACATCGAGCTCGACGAAGGCGTGGGCATGGGCTTTTCCGCCCTGCACAAGCTGCGCGCCTGTGCCGCCGAGGAGCTGGAAGCCCAGATGCTGGCCGCCTACCACGCCCGCAAGCTGAACCGCGCCCCGAAGCGCGCGTTCACCGCCCCGGTGCGCAAGGGCTCGTGCAAGGTTGCCGTTCTGGCCACCAACCCGGCCTGCGCCCGTGCCGCCAAGCGCGCCGGCGCCGACCTGATCTACGTTCCCGCCGCCAACTACCGCCGCGGCGAGGCGGTTATCGCCGGCCAGCTTTCCGGCACGGCCGAGCAGGCCGGCTACCCCAAGCAGTGCATCCCGGTGCTGCCCACGGTTTCCCAGATGTTCGACGAGCAGAACCGCAACGGCTTCGACATCTGGGGCCGCGTGAAGGAAGACAAGCCGGTGCTGTGCCAGAACCTGGGGCAGTTGCTGCATGCAACCGAGGTGGGCGCTGCGCCCGAGGTGGGCCCCAACATCCCGGTAACCAACAAGCTGGACCTGCAGGCCATGGCCGATTTCGGCGTGCAGCGCGTATGGCTTTCGCCCGAGCTTTCGCTGGTGCAGATAGAGGAGCTGGGCGAGCTGGCCTCCATGGAGCTGGGCCTTACCATCATCGGGCAGACCGAGCTGATGGTTACCGAGCACTGCCTTCTTATGAGCCAGGGCCCCTGCAACCAGGAATGCGACGTGTGCCCGCGCCGCAAGAGCCCGCACTACCTGAAGGACCGCAAGGGCTACGAGATGCCGGTGGTAACGGACTGCACGGGCCGCAGCCACCTGTATAACGCGGTGCAGCTGGACATCGCCCACCTTATGCCCGAGCTCATGAGCGCCGGCGTTTCCACGGTTATGGTGGACGCCACCCTTATGAACGTGGACGAAACCACCAAGAAGGTGCAGCGCGCCGTGCGTGCGCGCGACATCGCGCAGAAGGGCAACAACAAGGTTGCCAAGGCCGAGGGCGCAACGTCGGGCCACCTGTTCCGCGGGGTGCAGTAGGCCATGGCCGATTCGCGAAGGAAAGGTGCCCTGGCGCGCCGCCGCCGAAGGGAGGGGATCAGGGCCGCATTGGCTCCCACGCAGGGGCGTTTCGCCCGATAACCCTGTGCTAGAATCCCTGTTGAATCTTAGAAAGAGGAATCATGATTTCACCTGAAGAGCAGTTCCATATCATCCAGTCGGGCGCAGCGCAGATCGTGCCCGAGAAAGCGCTGATGGACAAGCTGAAGCGCGGCAAGCCCCTGAACATCAAGCTGGGAGTAGACCCCACCGCCCCCGATATCCACCTGGGCCATGCGGTTCCGCTGCGCAAGCTTCGCCAGTTCCAAGACCTGGGGCATCAGGTAACGCTGATCATCGGCGACGGCACCGCGCTCATCGGCGACCCTTCCGGCCGCAACACCACGCGCCCGCAGCTTACGCGCGAGCAGATCAAGGTGAATGCGCAGACCTACGTTGACCAGGCCTTCAAGGTGCTGGACCCTGAGAAGACCACCCTGCGCTACAACTCCGAGTGGATCCTTTCCATGGGTATGGAGAAGCTTCTGGAGGTCGCCTCCAACTTCACGGTTGCTCGCATCCTTGAGCGCGACGACTTCCACAACCGCTATACCTCCAACCTGCCCATCAGCCTGCACGAGTTCCTGTACCCGGTTATGCAGGCCTACGACTCCGTGATGATCAAGGCCGACGTCGAGCTGGGCGGCACCGACCAGCTGTTCAACCTGCTTGCCGGCCGCGAGCTTATGGAGAAGATGGGCATGGAGCCGCAGGTGTGCCTGACGCTTCCGCTGCTGGAGGGCACCGACGGCGTGCGCAAGATGTCGAAGAGCTACGGCAACTACATCGGCCTTACCGACGAGCCCAACGACATGTTCGGCAAGGTCATGTCCATCCCCGACAATATCATGGTGAAGTACTACCGCCTGGCTTCCACCGAAGCGGTAGACAAGATCGACCAGATAGAGAAGGGCCTGGCCGCCGGCGACGTCCACCCGAACCGCTGCAAGCGCGACCTGGCGCAGAACATCGTTGCCGCCTACTACGGCAAGGAAGAGGCCGTGGAGGCCGAGGCTGCGTTCGACCGCCAGTTCAAGCAGCACGAGGTTCCGGACGACATCCCCGAGTTCGCCGCCGACCTTACCCCCAACGACGAGGGCAAGGTGTACCTGGCCAAGATCATCTGCGAAGCCGGCCTTACCAATTCGGTGGGCGATGCCCGTCGCATGATCGACCAGGGCGGCGTGAAGGTGAACGGCAGCCAGCTGCCCGCTAAGGCCTACAACGTGGAGCCCGAGGGACTGAAGGGCGCCACCGTGCAGGTTGGCAAGCGCAAGTTCGTGAAGCTGGTTTAGCCTTCCGGCTGGAAACCTTGATAACGGCGCTGCGGTGATTCCTGCCGCAGCTATGCGAAGAGCCCGCATATGCGGGCTCTTTTTGTGTCGGGATGCTTAGGGGGTGCCGGCGAAGATCGGTCTGCGCGCCCCTCACCGCACGCGGGCCTACTTCCAGTACAGCACGGTAAGGCTGACGCGCGTCTGGGTTTCGGTCTTGTGGTACAGCGAGGTCAGGTGGCGTTGCAGCACACGCAGGGAAATGCCCATGTCAGCCGCTACCTGCTTCAAGGGGCGGTCGTCGGCGGCAACGGCTGCAATGACCTCGCTCTCACGCGGGGTAAGGCCATAGCGTTCCGTGAACGCCTGCAAACGATCTGATGGGGGGGGGTCGCTGCTTTCGGCTTCGCCTGCAGCCGGCGGCTCTTGGGTGCTGCTGCAGGCGGCAGCGCGGTTCGCACCTTCGGTCGATGCTTCGGGGCCGTCCAAGTCGCTGGCAGCTGCTTCGCCGCTCGCGGCTGGTGAACCTGCAGCATCTTCAGCAGCCTTCGGTGCGGCGCCTTCGGCGGCAGCAGTATTGCGCCCGGGGCGCAGCTCCATCATGCCAACGGCGAACAGAAGCGCGTTGATGGCCACCAGCAGGGGAAGCAGAGTGGCGGTTACCGCGACGGGGCTGCTCGATTGGATAACCAGCAGCGAAGGCGCGCCAACCGCTATGGCGGTGAGGTTGTTCAGCGCACGGCCCATGCCCGTCCAGAAGTCGGGAACGCGCAGGTGCGGGGCAACCCAGATGAACGTTGCCGTGTAGAACGTCATGAACGCGCCCGAGCTGAAGAAGTAGGCAACTTCGCCAAGGGTGTTGGGCAGCCCTTCTTGCATGCCCAGCACGGCCGCAGCAGCAAGAAGCGAGATCCAGAACATGGTGATGCCCAGGTAGCGCCCGCGTTTGATATCGAACAGGATGCCGGCCAAAAGCCCGCCTGCTGCCATAACCAGGCGCGGCATGATTTTGGTGTACTGGCTGGTCCAGGTGGTGAAATCATGGGCGGTAAGGTTGTAGAGCGTGTTGAATAGCAGGGCGAACAACAGGATCAGCGCAAAGATCAGCACCAGCGATATGGTGGCCGTCATATGGCTAAGGCGCCACCCAACCGCCGGCTTCTCTTCAATGCGTTTGTCTGCGCGGGTAGATCGGTAGGCCTTCATTTCCTGAAGTGCCTGCCTCGACGGCCAGGTTTTCGCTATCAATACGGTAAGCGCCACGATGCCAACGGAAAGGATGACGGCTTCGAAGGTTTCGTTGAGCGTCAGGCTGTACAGCGGGATCTGCGCAACCATTGCCAGCGCATGGCTGGCACCGATGAAGGTGGCGAAGCGGGCAATGCTGCGGGACTGCACGCAGGTTGCCCAGTACACGGCGCCGCCCGCAAGCCCGATAAGCAGGAACGAAACCGTTCCGGCTGCCACGATGGAGTACGGCGTAGGGCTGCTAGCAACGCCTACCAAGCTCACGATTCCCAGCGCTGCCGTCCCCGTAAGGAATGGTATGCGGCGGTTATCGGGGACGAAGCGATTAGCAAGCGGGAAGGCCAGAAGGCCCAGAGTGCTGGCGCCTTGGATGGGGAGCTGCTGCAGGGTATCGCCCGGCCCGCTTAGGTTGCTCATGCACGTTTGGAAGAACAGCGTGGCTTCCAGGAACACGAAGAAGAAGAGCGCAAGCGCAGCGAAGAGCAGTTGCCTGTTCCTCTTCGAATCCGTCACGTTGCCCCCTCTGGTTATCGATTGCAGCCAGGGTTTTTGCCCTTTTGCACCTCCCAATTCTATTTGATTCGGGCGTTGTTGCGCAGAACCGCAGGTTGAGGGCTTGTTAAAAGCTCTAGGGGGGGGGTCGTGTTTACGACCCCTTGGTAAAACACCAGGTCAAACGTAAGTTGGCGTTTTTACGGAGCGGGGCTTGTCGTATGTGCGGCCTAAAAACGTCTGCACGTTTCCTCCATATTTGTAGAAAGAAACTTAGGAAGAGACGTGGCGGAAAAGCTCGCTGCGAAGAAAGGAGATGAGCACCATGAAACGGAGGGGATTAGTGAAGGCGCTTGTTGCGTTTGCACTGGTTCTGGTTGTTTCACCCTTTGCTGGCAGCATGGCATT
>CAVAFY010000043.1:0-10477 GCA_963588035.1 Alloprevotella sp.
AAAAGGCCACCGAGCGGAAAATGCCCGGTGGCCTGGTGTTTTAATGGAGCCAACGGCCGGACTCGAACCGGCGACCCACGCATTACGAATGCGTTGCTCTACCAACTGAGCCACGTTGGCGCCCCACTGCGCTGAAAACAAGCGCTAGGGCATTATATCAAACTTGCCGCTCGTAGCAAGCGCAAGTTCAACAACCGCCCTTACAGGTACGTCACCGTTTCGCTGAGGGGCCTGCGGCTGGAATGGTTCGAGAGCGGGCCGGTGCCCTCGGCAGCATAGCCAAGGTCTAGAAGCATGAGCACTTCCTCGTTTTCAGGCAGGCCGAGCTTTTCCTTGGCTACCGCCGGGTCGAAGAAGTTGATCCAGCAGCTGTCCAGCCCTTCGTTGCAGGCGGCAAGCACCAGATGCGTGGCCACGATGCTGGCGTCCTCCACGCCGGAATCGCGCTCCCCGCCCGGGTACGTGAACGTATTCTCGGTATCGAAGGCAACCACCGCAACGCACGGCGCGCCATAGCGGCAAGGGGTGATCTCGTCGATATCCGCAAGCCTTTCGGGGGACTGCACCACGTAGATATGCTGCTCCTGCAGGTTCTTGGCCGTTGGGGCAAGGCGGGCAGCGTTCAAGATGGCCTCAATCTTCTGGGCGGGCACTGCCTTGCCGTCGAACTTCTTGCACGAATAACGGTTGGCGATGACTTCATTGAATTCCATGGCATTCCCTTTCCCTGTTGCTGCGGTTGGCTTCGCTGCCGAACCGCAATGCCCGCACAAGGCCGCAATTCGGCTACCACCAGTGTATATATCCCTTGAACCATACACCCGCCGCAGTTTCGTGCGCGGTCGAAACCGTAGGTTTAACGATGCAGAAACCGCCCGATGCCAGCCCGCGCCGAACCGCGCCGCGCCAAGCCGGATAAGCCAAACCGGATCGGGCAAACCGCGCGTCGCCATGCCGTTGCCCGCCAAGCCGCCGCACGCAACCGCACGCGGCCTACTTGCGCCGGCGGTACTCGCGAACGCTCTGGGCGAACTCCGAAAGCTCTTCGGGGGTCATCTTGTCCACGCGCTGCAGGCTGTCCGCGAATTTCGCCAGCATATCGCCGCGGTTCACCTTCAGGGTCTCGGTAACGTAGCTCACCACCACACCGGTGACGATGGCGATGTAGAAGATGGAGAACACGCTCAGCACCACGCTGACGGCGCGCGCCGCGCCCAACGTTGCCTCGACATCACCGAAGCCGATGGTAGAAACCACCTGGAAGCAGAACCACATCCCATCGCCCAGGGATTTCTGGGAAGGATCGGCAAGCCACACCACCAGCGAGCAGCCGAAGAACAGAACCAGGAACACGACAGTAAGCGGCCCCAAGCCCGAATGGCGAACAACATCTATAAGCGTCCGAACGTTAATCACGGCCTCCCCCTTCGCTAGCGCCCTGGTCAATGCCCTTTGCGCCACCCTTGGCGCCACCCCTCGAACCGGCAGCCTCCTGCAGGCAACGCGGCAGTGGAACGGCCGCAGCGACCAACGCCGAAACCAGCATCACCGCCACGCCGCTTACCGGGAAGCACAGGAACAGCAGCAGCGCCACCATAATCGGCTGACGCATAACCGCCGCCATGCAGGCCGCCGTGCAGGCCGCGCAGCAGAACACCGCATCGATGCCCAGCAGCAGCGAAAACCCGTACCCCAGGCATATGCCGGAAAAGATAAGCGGGAAGAAATGGCCGCCCCTCCAGCCGAGCTTGATGCAGGCCGCCGTCACAAGCGGCTTCAGGAAGCCCGTGGCGAGCAGAGCAACGGCGCCGATCTGCGCATACGATTCCATAACCAACTCGCTTTGGGATTCGCCCGCGAACATCACCAGCGGAAAGGCCGTGCCTGCCACCGCAAGTAACAGGCCCGCAAGAACGCATCGCGCAACCGGGCCGCCCAAGCGCCCGCGAACCTTCCCCGAAACAGCATCGCCGATAAGGAACAGCCACCCGGCGGCGCAGCCGGCCGCAACAAGCACGACCAGCCAGCAGAGCTCGGGCGCGCCGACGCTCAACGACGAAAAGCGGGGCATAGCCATGCCGCCGCCGAAGAGTGCACCCAAGCCCAGGAAGGCAACGAGCGCTCCGGCAACGGCGCACAGATAGGCAACGGCCTTCCACCGCTTGGGCGCAACAAACGTTCCCTGTTCGGGAATGTCGCTGGCCGAACCGGCAAAGGGCGCCACGAAGCCGTACAACGGCGCCGTGAAAACAGCCGAAAGCGCAGCTTGAACGCCCGCGCAGGTAAGGTCCTTGAAGTCCGATCCGAAACGGCGCATGCGATCGCCCACCCAGGTGCTCAAGCCCGCGATAACGCCCGTAAGCCCGGCTTCGGGCCCCACGCTTCCGCCGAACACCAGCGGCAGCAGCGCCGCAACCGACATGCGGCCCAGGCGGCTGTAGTCGTAACGGCCGTTTTCCTTCACCTGGGCCATAACGGTGTCCAGGTCTTCCGGCAGCTCGCCGAAGCGCTTCTGGAAAAGTCCGATTGCCAAGCCGCCGCCCACGCACAGCAGCAGCGTCCACGGCAGGAAGCCGAACGCGCCCGAGAACAGCACCGGCATTGCCTGCAGCGCATCGGGCGCAACCTGTGCAGCGTGCTCAAGGAGCATTGCCGGCAGCGTTTCCCATAGAAAGGCGAGCCCTATGCCCATCAGCTTGAAGAATACCCATACCGCCGCACCGGCAAATGCACCGGTTACGATGGTGCACACCGAGAACAAGGCGCGGTTCCTGAATCGCGTTGCGGAATCCATGCAAACCCTTCCGTTAGCTCAACCTTGAAGCTTGCCGCGCACGCATAGGGCAGATTTGCGGGCGGTTATCCCATTATTGTTGAACAGAACGCCGGATTTGGCTAATTGACAACGGCCAACGCGCCAACCAACGGGCGAAGGGGTCGGGCTCCGCCGCAGCCAACCGCTCCAGCCGCTGCCCACCGGCATTCCGGTCGCGCCAAGCCACAACGCCCCGCGCCAAGCCACCGCCTGCCGACGGGCATCAATAGCTTCTGAACAGCGGAAATTCATGCCATGCCGGCCGCGCGGATGCTCATTCAGGTGATTTTCAGGTTGGGCTGCTACCGTCTTTCCCATCGGGAAACAACCAGGCCCAAACGGAGGCGATAGCCATGAAAACCCCGAACCTCAGCACCCCGCGATTCGCGCGCAATGCCGTTACCGCAGCAGCGTTGACGCTGGCGCTTGTCGGCTGCACCGGATGCGCGGCGACCACCAACGAAAGCGCAGCGCAATCCAACACGAAAACGGACAGCTCCGCCACCGCTTCGCAAACCGACCTTTCCTCGCAGAAGCTCACCGAGGCGGACATATCCACCAACACCACCTACGACGACGCAACCGACGGCGGCCACGCCATCGAAGCCGACGGCACCTCTGCGGACTACGCGAACGCAGCCGTCACCAAAACCGGCAGCTCCAGCGGCGACGAGGCCGATTTCTACGGCCAGAATGCCGCGGTGTTCGCAACCAACGGCGCCACGCTGAACCTTTCCGACCTGCTGGTTTCCACCGATGGCACGCATGCGAACGGCGTGTTCTCGTACGGCTCGGGAACCACCGTGAACATCTCGCACTCCCTGATCCGCACCACGGGCAACTGCTCGGGCGGGCTTATGACCACCGGCGGCGGCACCATGAACGCCACCAACGTAACCGCCGAAACCGAGGGCAATTCCTCTGCCGCCATCCGCTCCGACCGCGGCGGCGGCGACGTGAACGTGTACGGCGGCTACTTCACCACCACCGGCACCGGTTCGCCCGTGGTCTACTCCACCGCCGACATCTCCGTCGAAGACGCCTACCTGCAGTCCAGCTCGTCGCAGGGCGTGGTGGTGGAAGGCAAGAACTCCGTTTCGCTGAAAGACTGCCAGCTCATCGCAAGCAACACCTCGAAGAACAGCAACAAGTCGGACTACTACCAGGCCGTGATGATCTACCAGTCCATGTCGGGCGACGCCAGCACGGGCACCTCCTCGTTTTCCATGGAGGGAGGCTCGCTCACGAACCAGAACGGCGACATCTTCTTCGTGAACAACACCTCGTGCGAGATCAACCTCAGCAACGCGCAGATCGTGAACAACGACGCCTCGGGCGTGTTCCTGCGCGCGGCGGCGGCCGGCTGGGGGTCGGAGGGCAGCAACGGGGGTAAGGTTTCCCTGAAGGCTTCCGCGCAGACCATCGACGGCAACATGCTCGTCGACAGCGTTTCGGCCCTGAACCTGTACCTGCAAAACGGCTCCACCTTCACCGGAGCGGTGAATCCTTCCGGGCAGACGGGCGATGTGTATGTGGAACTCGATGCCAACAGCACCTGGACGCTGACGGAAGATTCCTACGTTTCCAGCCTTACGTGCGCCCAGGGCAGCATCAACCTGAACGGCCACAAGCTCTACGTTGACGGGGTCGAATACGACGGCCAGAGCGCCAGCGCGGGCAGCGCGGTCGACGTTTCGGCCAGCAGCTCGGGCGGCAGCGGCAACGGCAGCGCGCCCGGCAATGGCGGTGGCAGCGGCAGCAGCAACGGTAGCGGCACCCCGCCCTCGAAGCCCAGCGGGAAGCAGTAGCCGGGGCACGCGCCCGGCAGCATGTCGGCTGGCGTGCCAGCCGACATGCCAGCCAACAGAAGAAACGCCCGCCCAGCGGCGAGCTTCACCAACGCAAACAACCGGCGGGTGGCGGCCAGGGATTCCGGCCGCCACCCGCCGGCATGCTTCAACGAATCTTCTGCCTTGGGTGCAAAAATCCCTACTGAACATGGATGATACAATCAGGCTTTGGCACGGGGAGCTATCCTGCGCATCCCCTGCCAAGGCGATTGGTGCCGGCGCGGAAACCGGCACCCGTTCAGTAAGGAGCAGCGTCAATGACCACCTACCAGCGCATGCTGAGGACCACCAGCATCCTGCTTATCGTCCTAGGCTTCATCATGCTCACGGGAGCATTCCTGTCGGGTATCGTGATATCGATGGTCGTCGGCCTCGCCGATGGCAACGCCGGCCCCGATTTCGCCTTCGACATCTCAAGCGAAGACCGCGAACAGCTCATGATCATGCTCGTCATGGTTCCCGCAATGATGCTGGAGTGCATCCTGCAGATCATCGCCGGATTCATGGGCAACGAAGCGGCGAAGCACCCTAGCAAAACCAAGCCGGCCATCGTCTGGCTTTCCATCCTCGTTGCCTTGGATGTCGTTTCCTCCATCTACTACTCCGCCCTCGGCTACTTCGACGCCGTCAGCATCGTGCTCACCCTTGTCCCCATCCTTCTGGCGGTGCTGAGCATCGTTGCGGCGCGCAACATCGCCACCGGCTTCAAAGAGGGCACCGTAAAGGACATCAAGGATATCAAGGGCGACAAATACAAGTCTGAACTGGGCTTTATCCGCGTTATCCAAGTGATCTTCCTGCTGAATGTCTGCCTTTCGCTTGTGCTGTGCTCCATGACGGCAAGCAACAGCTTCACGTTCTCGTTCTCGCAGGTTCTGGACTTCCTGAACCTGGTGCTCGACGGTGTGGGCTTCTACCTTATCTTCCTGCGCTCCAAGGTTGCCCGCTACTGGATCATGGGGCTCAGCGCCTTCAACATCGTTGCCGGGGTTCTGTACAGCCTGATCAGCGGCGAGTTCAATCCGGGAACCCAGCTGGTTATGTCCGCCTGGGACATCTTCCTGCTGCTGTACTTCGCCCTGGCCAAGCGCCCGCGCATTGCGCTGAACCAGTCGTTCGACGCCTCCTACCGCAAGAAGATGCAGGTGCAGGCATGGGACATCTGGAAGCCCACCACCTGGGAATTCTGGCGCAACATGATCATCTACTTCTGCCTGTTCTCCATCGTGGGGCACTGGATGGAAGCCGGCCTGTGCCTGTTCATCAAGTACGGCATCGTGCCGGGAATCTACGACCCCAACAGCGGCATCTGGCGCGACTACCTAAGCCCGTTCCCCGTGTACGGCGCCGGCATGGTGGCCTGCGGCCTGCTTTTGTACCCCATCAAGACGAAGCTGGAGGAAAAGCTCGGCGGCATATGGAAGCCCCTGCTGGCAAGCTTCGTGGTGAACACGTTGGTGTGCGCCGTCATCGAGCTTATCCTGGGCCTTACCTCCAACCAGCCGGTAAACGGCGTGTATCCGCTGTGGGACTACAGCACCATGCCGTTCAACTTCATGGGCCAGATATGCCTGCAGAACACCACAGCGTTCGGCGTTGTGGCCACGCTTATGACCTGGGCGGTTTGGCCGGCGCTGCAACGCCTTTCCGCAAAGATGCCCAACGATGTGCGCAAGGCCTTCTTCGTGGCGGTGGTGGTGTTCTACGCCTTCGTGGTTTGCCTGTACCTGCTCAAGCTGAACTAGCACTCCCCTCTATCCACCAGCGGAAACGCCTACCATCCGCATTGCAACTACGCTTGTAAAATCCCCGTCACGAAGCCCGATAAGCTGCTAGATTCTTTCCTATGAGCGGTTCGCTTTCCCTCGGGAGCAGCCGTATCGCAAATCCAAGGAGGAAGGATCCACATGAGCAAGCACAAGCCCCAACACGCAAAGCCCTCCCAGGGCGCCAAGGCCCTTACCGGGGCCGCCCGCTCTGCCACCGCCGTCGCCCTGACGGTCGCACTTGGCAGCAGCGCGCTCGTTGCACCGGCCGCAGCATTCGCCGACAGCCAGGCAAACGGCACCACCGCAACCAGCCTAACCACCACCGACCCCCAGGCAGCCAAGGACGCTGCAGAGCAGAAGGTCAAGGAAACCCAGGCCGCAGCGGAACAGGCGAAGAAGGAACTTTCCGAGGCAACGGATGCCGCCGAAGCCGCCAAGAAGGCCTACGAGGACGCCCAGGCACAGCAGGAAAGCGCCCAGGCCGCAGCGGAACAGGCAAAGAAGGATCTCTCCGAGGCAGCGGACGCCGCCGAAGCTGCCGAAGCCGACCTCGAGGAGATGCTCGAAGATCTGCGAATGACCGAAGATGAGTTCCGCAAGAGCCTGGATACATTCAAAGAAGCGTTTGCCCAGGCAGAATCCGAATACAAGAATGCTGTAGCAAAGGCGGACGAAGCCAAGCAGGCCATGGACAAAGCCGAGCAGGAACGCGATGCGCTAAAGGCCGAATTGGATGAAGCCGATGCCGACTACCAGGCGAAGAAGAAGGCTGCTGAAGAGGCCAAGGACGCAACGGACGAAGCCAAGAGAGCAGAGACCGCCGCCAAGAAGGCTTACAACACCGCAGAAAAAGCCAATAAGACAGCTGCCGAAAAGCTGAAAGAGGCAACCAACGAGCTTGCAGAAGCCGAAAAGAAGTACGGCGAAGGAAGTCAACAGTACGCTGAAGCCCTCGAAAAGTACAACACAGCCAAGCAGCAAGCCGACAATGCGGCTCAGGCCCTGGTAACCGCCGAGCAGAACAAACAAGCTGCCGTAGCAGAGAAAGAAGCGGCTGATGAAAAGGAAGCCGAGGCAAAGGCCATCCGCGATGCAGCCAAAAAATATAAGGATCAGATAAAGAGCGAATACGACGATAAAAAGGGCGAGTACGACGAAGCCAAGGCAGCCAGCAAGACCGCTGACAAGGAAGCCAAGAAGGCCACAGAGACGTACGATGGCGCTGTTGAACTCTACGAAAAGGTCTATGCGGCTAACGAGAAGATCCTCAACACCAAGGACGAAACCGCACAGGTATACGCTGATGCCACCACGGCCGCTAACGATGCCTTCAATGCACTGGAAGCAGCCGTCGAGAACACCCAGAAGGCCAAGGCCGCGCTTGAAGCCGCAGAGGCAGACGTAGAGGCAAAGCAGGCTGCTTACGACAAGGCGAACGCCGCCTACAAGGCTGCGCAGGACGAGCTCGCCGATGCCGAGGCCAAGCTTGCCGCCTACCAGAACCCCACCTCGGACAGCGCCCAGAAAGCCAAGGCAGCCAGCTCTTCGCCCAAGACCGGCGACGAGTCCCCTGTCCCTGCAGTGGCAGTTGCAGCTGGGCTTTCGATGGCCGGCCTTGCCGAGGCACTTCGCCGTCGCCGCTCGCAGCAGCGGTAAAGGCAATGCGCGCAGCGTAGAGCATCGCTCCACCAGCGCATCCAACCCGAAGGCGGGCCGATCCCGAAACGGATCGGCCCGCCTTTTCATTTCCTGCCCAAGGGCAAGCCCTGACCGACCTTGAGTACTACCGGGCCGCCAAACCACCCAGCGCGCCCCATCGCAGCCCAGGCCATGCCGCGCCGCGGGCTACTGCGTGATATGTTGTAGCGAAGGCTTTTTTCGAGAAAGGGATCGGGTTGACTGCTGATTCTACGCATCGGCTCAGGGGCTTTGTTGCCGCCTTGGCCGTTCTCCTGTTGTGTGTGCTCGCGTTCACGCCTCAAGCATGGGCCGATGAAGCAACGGCACGGCCCTCCACCAATGGCGCGTTGGCGGTGCAGGGCAGCTCGCTCGTCGACGCGCAGGGCAACGCGGTGCAACTGCGCGGCGTAAGCACCCATGGGCTTCAGTGGTTCCCCGAATACGTGAACAGGCCGCTTTTCCAGCAACTTTCCTCGGAATGGAACGCCAACCTGGTGCGCCTTGCGTTCTACTCGGACTATTACTGCAGCGCAAATGCCGAAGACGCTGCCGCCGCCATGGAAACGCTGCGAACAGGCATCGACGCAGCCATCTCGGCCGACCAGTATGCGCTGGTAGACTGGCACATACTGGAAGACAACGACCCCAACCAGCACGTAGACCAGGCCGTGGAGTTCTTCAGACAGATCTCGTCCGAATACGCGCAGAGCCCCAACGTCATCTACGAGATCTGCAACGAGCCCAACGGCGAAACCACCTGGACGCAGATCCGCGAGTACGCGCAGAAGGTGATCCCCGTCATCCGGGCGAACGACCCCGACGCCGTCATCATCGTGGGGACCCCCACCTACGACCGCGACCTGATGGCCGCCGTGCGCAACCCCTTGAGCCAATACGACAACATCATGTACACCTGTCACTTCTACGCAACGACCCATGGGCAGGACTTGCTGGGCGAGCTGAATCAGGCCTTGGAAGAGGGGCTGCCGGTGTTCATCACCGAATGCGGCATCGCCGAGGCGAACGGCGGCGGCAAGGTCGACTTCAGCTCGGCGGTGCAGTGGTTCAACTACCTCAACGAGCACAAGCTCAGCTACGCGGTTTGGAGCCTCTCCAACAAGGCGGAGACCTCCGCGCTCATCGCCTCGAACAGCAAGGCTACCGAGCACTTGGACGATAGCGACCTGAGCCCCATCGGCACGTGGGTGCGCTCGCTCTTGCAGGGGCAGGAACCCTCGGCCATCGCCTTGCCCGCCGTGGACGAGAACGGCTACCTGGTGAAAGGGAGCAGCGCATGGGAGCGCCTTACCGAGGGCCTGGACCTTACCCCTGAAGAGGCATGGCACCGATTCGCCTTCGGCGCGCTGATGCTGATTGCGTTGTCGCTGTTGGTGGGAACGGTCATGCGCTGCCGCACGAAGAGGGGTCATACCTACGAGGACCTGCTGCGGCTGGGCGACGACCCCAAGCCCAGCAAGGTGAACCCCAAGCGCGCCTTCGCCTGCCAGATGGTTATCCTGACCAGCACGTTCTTCACACTGGTGTACCTGTGCTGGCGCGTGCTCTACTCCGTGCCCTACCAGTGGGGCTGGCTGGCGATCGCCTGCAACATCGTGCTGCTGGCAGTGGAGATACTGGGCTTCGTGGAATCGTTGGTGCACTTCCGCGACGTGGCGGGCATGCGCGCCCATCCGCTGCCCGAGTGCAGCCCCGACGAGTACCCGGATGTGGACATCTTCATCGCCACCTACAACGAGCCCGACTACCTGCTTGCCAAGACCATCAACGGCTGCAAGCACCTGGAATACCCCGACACCTCCAAGGTGCACATCTGGCTGTGCGACGACAACCGCCGCCCCGAGATGCGCGCCCTGGCCGAGCGCATGGGCATCGGCTACTTCGACCGGCCGGACAACGAGGGAGCCAAGGCCGGCAACCTCAACGCCGCCATGGCCCGTACGAGCGCGCCGTACGTGGTCACGCTCGATGCCGACATGATCGTGCAGCGGGGCTTTCTGATGCAGACCATCCCCTACTTCATCGACTCGCAGCGCCGCAACGCTGGCCTACCTGTAGAACAGCAGGTCAAGCTCGGCCTGCTGCAGACGCCGCAGTGCTTCCACGACCCCGACGTGTTCCAGCACGGCCTGTATGCGGAGAACTGCATCCCCAACGAGCAGGACTACTTCTACCGCACCGTCGAGGTGGCGAAGACGGCGAGCAACAGCGTTATCTACGGCGGCTCGAACACCGTGCTTGCCCGCGAGGCGCTGGAGACCATCGGCGGCTTCTACACGGAGTCCATCACGGAAGACTTCGCCACGGGCCTGCTCATCGAATCGGCCGGCTACGTGAGCCTGGCG
>CAVAFY010000044.1:0-9965 GCA_963588035.1 Alloprevotella sp.
CGCGAGGGGTTCTCTGAAAGCAGTTCCTGACCGGTTCGCGAAGCGAACCTTCTTCGAATGCATGAGGCAGCGACCGCACGAGCGGAGCGAGCAGGGCAGCGGGAACCCCCGAGTGGCGGTGCCCCGGCCCACGGCGCGGACGGATGGAACGACGGCGAAAGCATCGCCTGGCACCCTGGCAAGACGGTTTTTTCATGAGCGTTGCGCCGCAGCCGCCAACCCCGCCCGACCGGTGCCGGATTTCGCCCTATACTGCCCCGCAAGCACAAAAGAACGCCCCTTGGCAAATCCCTGACAGGGCAGTTCCCTTGGCATGCTTTCGCCCCGGAAAACCTGCCAAAGAAGCTTACCCGCACATCTGCCAGGCGGCGCTCCCGAACGCAAAGGAGCACCCATGAAGGTAGGCATCGTTTTCGAAGGCGGCGGTATGCGCGGCGCGTACACCGCAGGCATCATCGAAGCGCTTCTTGAGCAGGAGTTCTGGGCAGATTACGCCATCGGCGTTTCCGCCGGCGCATCGAACGGCAGCTCGTACATCTCCAAGCAGCGCGGCCGTGCGCTTTCCTGCAACATCGACTACGCCAACGACCCGCGCTGGGCCAGCATCCAAAGCTGGTTCAAAACCGGCTCGTTCTTCGGCATGGACTTCATCTTCGGCGACCTGCCCAACACCGTGCCCTACGACATGGAAACCGCCCTTTCCAACCCCTGCGAGTTCGTGGTGGGCGTAACCAAGGTGGAAACCGGCACGCCCGAGTTCTTCACCAAGCAGGACTTCGACGACAAGTTCACCGTGGTGCGCGCCAGTTGCTCGTTGCCCCTGTTCAGCCCCCCGGTGGAATTCCGCGGCGAGCTGTACATGGACGGCGGCATCACGCGCCCCATCCCCTGCCAGAAGGCGCTCGAGGACGGCTGCGACTTCCTGGTAGTGGTGCTCACCCAGCCGCGCGACTACGTGAAGGAGCCGCAAAAGGGCATCTTCGCCATGGAACGGGTGCTGGGGCAGTACCCCAACCTCATCGATTGCATGCGGGTGCGCCACCACGTGTACAACAGCGAGCGCGAATACGCCTTCCAGCTTGAGCAGCAGGGCAAGGCCTACATCATCACGCCCGATGCCAGCCTCGAGCTTTCCCGCACCGAGCGCAACAAGGACCACCTGAAAACCGCCTGCCGCCAGGGGTACTTGGACGGACTCGTGCATATAGAGAAGATCCGGAAGGTCCTGGCCGAAAAGGGCGAAGTCCGCTAGCGGCCACGCTTCGGCGCCTGGTGCCTGCCGCCCGCGCCAACCGCCTGCCCCACCGCCCGTACTCGTGGCAGCAGCAACGCAAGGCGCCGAGCGGTTGGCGGCCAGCGCAACCTTCCATCCGCAACACGAAGCACCAAGCTGTCAATGCCCGCGAGTCAACGCGAGACACCAAGCTACCGACGTCCGCCGCGGGGGCGCCGCGAGGCACCAAGCCGCCGATGGCCCCGCGAGGCCACCACAAGGCACCGAGCCACCCGCCCATCGGCAAACCTTCCCGAAACGGCCCCGTTTTTACGCATTTACGTGGCGATGGGGTGAAAAAAGGAAGGTTTTTCCTCTGTTATGGCAAGATTGATCGTTGGAATGTTGTGCAGCAGAGGCCTGCACCCCAACCGTACAACTCTTGCACCGTAAGGAGATCACTCATGGGGTTATTCTCGAAATTCGAAAGCCATATGGAAGATGGCTTCGATAAGATGGGCGACAAGTTCTTCGATGCCCCCATCAGCCCCGTTCAGATTGCCAAAAAGGCCGAAAAGCAGATGCGCCGCGAGAAGATGGTGGGCGCCGGCAAGGAGTTCGCGCCCACGCTCTACACCGTGCTGGTGAACCCCGACGACGACGAGCGCCTGTTCGGCTACTACCCCACCCTGGCCGGTGAAACCGAAACCTACCTGCGCGGCAAGGCCCAGGAGCTGGGCTTGGCCATGGACGGTGCCCCCTTGGTGCGCTTCATCATCGACGACGAGCTGAAGCACGGCAAGTTCGACGTCATCGCCGAGATGGTTTCCGCGCCCATCGTCTCCCAGCTGCGCGCCGAGGAGATGCAGCGCTACGGCCTTTCCGCCCAGGACGGCGCCGCTCCCCTGCCCAACAACATGCCCCAGCAGGCGAACCAGGGCTACGCCCCCGAGCCGTACGCTCCCGCCCAGCCCGCGCCGCAGGGCAACTACGCCAGCGCAGGCATCGACGTCATGGCCGACGACGCCATGGCCATGGCCGGCGCCTCTGCCGCCCCGGCACCTGCTCCCATGGCAGCGCCCGCACCGGCAGCCGCCATGCCGCAGACGATGCGCTTCGACGACCTGAGCGCCCCCGCCCCTGCACCCGCACCGAACCGCGGGGCCATGCAGCAGCCGCGCCTGATCGACCTCACCACCAACCGCTCCTTCCCGCTCACCAGCGAGCGGGTGCTCCTCGGCCGTGCGCTTTCCAGCGACATCGCCATCGAGGACCTGAACGTGAGCCGCACCCACGCCGAGATCCGAAGCGAGGGCGCCGGCGCCTGGAGCGTGGCTGACCTGGGCTCCACCAACGGCACGCTGGTGAACGGCCGCCACATCGCCTCCACCATGCTGCAGGAAGGCGACCGCGTAACCATGGGCACCACCACCTTCCTGTTCACCTTCCAATAGGAACCGCGCTTTGAACGGGCTGTGCTGCTAACCCGGCACAGCCCGTTTGCACTTTCTACCGACTTTTATCCAACCAGGGCAAACGATAGGGTTTTCCGTGATCGACGTCATCCTCCTCATAGGCCGCCTGCTTTTCGTGGCGCTGCTGTACCTGTTCCTCTTCGCCATCATGAAAACGGGGATCGGAATGGTGCGCGGCCAGCGCAAGAAGGGCCAATCCTGGACCGTCGCCATCGAAAAGGGGCCCAAAGAGCTGCGCGGCGTGAACATCGCCGTGAACGGCCCGGTCATCGTGGGCCGCAGCCCGGGCAGCGACATCGTCATCGGGGCGGAATACGTCTCCTCGCGCCATGCGCGCTTCGTGCTGATGGGCCAGAACCTCTTCGTTGAGGACCTCGGCTCCACCAACGGCACCGCCGTGAACGGGCGCTACATCACCGAGCCCACCACCTTGCGCAACGGCGACAAGGTTACCGTCGGCGACGTCACCATGCGAGTGAGGTACGCCCAGTAGTGAAGAAGATGAGCAGCAACATGCCAAAACAACGCAACGTACGTTCCGAGCGCAAGGCTGCCAACCAGCCCGGCGCGAAGTCGTTCTTCGGAAGCCGCACGGAAGTAGGCCATGTGCGCGAGCACAACGAGGACAGCCTGGTGGTAACCCCGCCGCTGTTCGCCGTTGCCGACGGAATGGGCGGCCACGAGGCCGGCGAGGTGGCATCCGAGATCGCCATCAACACCTTGGCCGAGCTGGCGCCTGCCAGCCCCGACGGCGATGCGCTTGCGCGCGCCGTGGTTGCCGCGAACCTCGAGGTTATCAAGGCGCCGGGGCAGGGCATCGGGCGCGAGGGCATGGGCACCACGCTCACCGCAGCCATCCTGGAAGGCGAGCGCCTGGTAATCGCCCAGGTGGGAGACTCGCGCGCCTACCTGCTGCATCAGGGCCGCCTTCAGCAGCTCACCCGCGACCACAGCCTTATGGCCGACATGATAGAGGCCGGTCAGCTTACCGAGGCAGAGGCGCGCGTCCACCCCAACCGCTCGGTCATCACGCGCGCCATCGGCTCCGACCCGCACATGCAGCCCGACATCTACGAGCTGAACGTGGAAACGGGCGACCGCATCCTGCTGTGCTCTGACGGCATCTGCACCATGATCGAAGACCCCGAGATCGCCCGCATCATGGGCAGCTCGGAAACTGCGCAGGAATGCGCCGACAACCTGGTTGCCGCCGCGCTCGACGCCGGCGGATACGACAACGCCACCGCCATCGTCATGGACGTGGAGGGCTTCCGCGTGGTGCGCGAGCGCAAGGAGAAGCGCAAGAGCCGCGCGTTCTACGCGTTCCTGGTCGCCGTGCTCATCGCCATCTTCGCCGCTGCGGGCTTCGCCGGCTACCAATACGTGAACAGCTCTGCCTACCTCATCAACCAGGACGGCAAGGTTGCGGTGTACCGCGGCCTGAACGAAGAGCTGCTGGGCATGCCCCTTTCCAGCCTCGACCGCGTCACCGACGTCGACGTGAGCAAGCTGCAGCCCAGCGTTGCCACGCGCCTGAACGACGGCATCTCCGCCGGCAGCATGGAAGAGGCCAACGAGATCATCGCCTCCTACGAGGAAGAGGTCGCCCGCCAGAACGCGGCAACCAAGAGCAACACGCAAGCCGCAACCGACAGCGCTACGGCGCAGACCGGCACGCAGGGCACCGCCGCCAACGGGAACGAGTAGCGCATGACACGACGCAACACCGAACTGCTGCTGCTCTGCCTGGCAGCGCCGCTGGTAATCCTCCTGTTCGCTATGGTGGCCATGAACCAGGGCGGCTCCGTCACGCTTGACAACCTCACCGTCCCGCTGGGGATGTTCGCCACCTTCGTGGTGGCCCACCTGGCCATCCGCAAGCTGGCGCCCGGCGCCGACCCGGCCATCCTGCCCATCTCGTTCGCGCTTACCGGCATCGGCATCGCCTTCATCACGCGCCTGGCCCCCGACCTGGCCATGAAGCAGGTTGGCTGGCTGTTCCTGGGCGTGGTGTTCATGGTGCTGGTGCTCGCCTTCATACGGAACCTGGACAAGCTTTCCAGCTACAAGTACACCATCATGATCGCCGGTATCCTGCTTTTGCTCTCGCCGCTGCTCCCCGTGGTGGGCAACGAGATCTACGGCAGCCGCATCTGGCTTTCCATCGGCGGCTTCTCGCTGCAGCCGGGCGAGCTGGCGAAGATCTGCATCGTAGTGTTCCTGGCCGCCTACCTGGCGCAGAACCGCGAGATGCTCTCCGACTTCTCGCACAAGCTGGGGCCCTTCCCCGTGCCCGACCTGCGTGCGCTGGTGCCCGTGCTGGTCATGTGGGCCATCGCGCTTTTGGTCATCGTGTTCGAGAAGGACCTGGGCTCGGCGCTGGTTCTGTTCTTCGTGTTCGTCACCATGCTGTACGTGGCAACCGGCAAGCACTCCTACATCTTCCTGAGCCTTGGCCTTATCATGGTGGGCTTCGTTGCCGCATACTTCCTGTTCAGCCATGTGCAGGTGCGCGTCGACACCTGGCTCGACCCCTTCGCCGACCCCACCAACAAGGGCTACCAGCTGGTGCAGTCCATCTTCTCGCTGGCCGACGGCGGGCTGTTCGGCGTGGGCATCGGCAACGGCCTTGCCTCGCAAATCCCCATCGTGGAATCCGACTTCATCTTCTCGGCCATCGCCGAGGAAACCGGTCTGCTGGGCGCAGCCGGCGTCCTGCTGCTGTACCTGTGCTTCTCCATCCGCGGCATCCTTATCGCCGTGCGCGCTAAGAGCGACGTCAGCTCGTTCATGGCCGTCGGCTTCACCGCCATCATCGTGCTGCAGGCCTTCATCATCGTGGGCGGCGTCACCCGCCTTATCCCGCTTACCGGCCTTACCCTGCCCTTCGTCTCGCAGGGCGGCTCCTCGCTTTTGGCGAGCTTCATCATCCTGGGCTTCCTCATGCGCGCCAGCGACCAGGGCACCGGCATCGAATCCGAGATGTCCTCCGGCACGGGCGGCTTCAGCCTGAACGGCCCGCTTGGCCGCGTTGCACTGGGCAAGCGCCTTACCGGCGCGATGATCGTGTTCAGCTCGCTGTTCGCCCTTCTGGTGGCGAACCTCACGCTGGTGATGGTGGTCCAAGCCGACGAGTACAAGTCCATGCCCATCAACAACCACACCATCGCCAAAGAATCGAAGAGCGAGCGCGGCGCCATCACCACCTACGACAACGTGCTGCTGGCCCATTCCGTGCTGCAGTCCGACGGTTCCTACAAGCGCGAGTACCCCGAAGGCGACCTGGCATCGCAGGTGGTGGGCTACGCCTCCGACACCTACGGCACCTCGGGCATCGAGTCCACCTGCAACGACACGCTGAAGGGCGAGAGCAACTACGCCAGCTGGATCGACGTGCTGAACTCCTACTCGGGAGCCGCCACCGCCGGCAACGACGTGAAGCTCACCATCAACTCCACCGTTCAGAAGGCGGCCCAGGAAGCGCTCAGCGGCTACAAGGGCGCCTGCGTGGTGATGGACCCCGAAACCGGCGCCGTGCTGGCGTTGGCCTCCTCGCCCACCTACGACGCGAACGACATCGAGAACATCCTTTCCAGCGGCGCCGATTCCTCCGCCCTGTACAACCGCGCAACCCAAGCGCTGTACTCGCCGGGCTCCACGTTCAAGATCGTGTCGCTTGAAACCGCGCTGGAGAACAACGTGGCCAAGGAGGACACCAAGTACGACTCGCCCGCCACGCTCGACATCGGCGGCGGCAAGGTAACGAACTTCAACAACGCCGCATACGGCTCCATCACGCTGGCCCGCGCCACCGAGCTTTCCTCGAACACGGTATACGCCCAGCTCGGCGACCAGATCGGCCCGCAGAAGCTCGTGGACTCGTCCGAGAAGTTCGGCTTCAACCAGTCCATCACCTTCGACCTGCCCCTTACCAAGTCGCTCATGCCCGACCCTGACGAGATGACGCAGTGGGAAACGGCATGGGCCGCTGCCGGCGAGCCCGTAGGCGAGCACAGCTCCCCGGCCGGCCCCCAGGCAACCGTTCTGCAGATGGCCCTGGTCGGGTGCGCCATCGCCAACGACGGCACCATCATGCAGCCCTACCTGGTGGACAGCGTGAGCAACGCGGAGGGCAAGACCAGCTACCGCGCAACGCCTTCCACCCTTTCCAACGTCTGCACCTCTTCGGTGGCCAAGCGCGTGAAGAGCGTGCTGGAAGGCGTCGTGGAAAGCGGCACGGGCACGGCGGCGTCCATCAACGGCGTCAAGATCGCCGGCAAGACCGGTACCGCCGAAACCGGCAAGGAAAAGGACGACCGCTGGTTCGTGGGCATGGGCCCCTCCGACGACTGCCATGTGGTAGTGGCGATCGTACTGGAGGAAGCCGGCGAGCAGCTTTCCGGAGGCGCAGCAGGGCGTGCCAAGGGCGTGCTCGAGGCGGCGCTTTCCGTACAGGGTGACCTGTAGAAAACATTTTCTTGAGACATAGTGAACACGCTCTGAAAAGAGCCGGTTTCACCTACCGATACGATATGCTTAGCAGATAGCCGTTAAGCATGGATCCAAAGGGAGTACAAACGTGGCTGGAAGCATGGTTGGCAGAACTTTCAATAACCGCTACAAGATCACCGAACGAGTGGGCCTCGGCGGCATGGCCGAAGTGTACCGCGCGCAGGACAATGTGCTTGATCGCACGGTTGCCGTCAAAACCATGCTCCCCCAGTACGCGGCAGACCCCACGTTCACCAAGCGCTTCCGCCAGGAGGCCGCTTCGGCTGCCAAGCTGCAGAGCCCCTACATCGTGAGCATCTACGACTGGGGCCTCGACGACGAGACGTACTACATCGTCATGGAGTTCCTGCGCGGCACCGACCTCAAAACCGCCATCCAGGAGCGCGGGGCCATCAACCAGCGCAAGGCCGCCGAAATCGGCTCGCAGGTTGCCCAGGCGCTTTCCGTGGCGCATGCCGGCGGCGTGATCCACCGCGACATCAAGCCGCAGAACATCATGATCCAGCCCGATGGCAACATCAAGGTAATGGACTTCGGCATTGCCCGCGCGGGCGACGCCGGCCTTTCCCAAACAGCAACCGTGCTGGGCACCGCCCACTACGTCTCGCCCGAGCAGGCGCAGGGCAAGGAGCTCACCGGCGCCAGCGACATCTACTCGCTGGGCGTGGTGCTCTACGAGGCAACCACCGGCAAGCTCCCCTTCGACGGGCAGGACGCCGTCAGCGTTGCCGTGAAGCAGGTGAACGAGGTTCCCGCCGCGCCGAGCACCATCAACCCCAACATCGACCCCTCGCTCGAGGCCATCATCATGAAGGCGCTCGAGAAGGACCCGGAGCGCCGTTTCAAGGACGCCGCAGAGATGCGCCAAGTGCTGAACGACTTCCTGGCAGGGCGCCCCGTCAACCTGGGCGAGGACATCAGCGGCCTTAAGACGCAGGTAATGGGTGGCGTTGCCCCCATGAACGCCACGCAGGTCATGAACCCCGTGGCGGGCCAGGGCACCGGGAACTTCACCCAGGTCGGGCCGCGCACCTTCTCGGCTGAAGACGAAGCCGAGAAAGCCAAGAAAAAGAAGCGCAACACCATCATCGGCATCGTCGTGGCCATCCTGTGCATCGTCGGCATCGCCGGCGCCGTGTTCGCGCTTGGCAACAACGAGAAGGTCACCGTACCCGACGTCACCGGCAAGCCCATCGCGCAGGCCCGCACCACGCTCGAGCAGGCAGGCTTCAAGGTCGGCACTGAAACCGAGGTGTACAGCAGCGAGGTTTCCTCGGGCAACGTCGTAAGCACCGACCCGAGGGCCGGTGAGCAGGCGGAAAAGGGCGCTACCATCAAGATCAACGTCTCCAAGGGAACCGAGCAGGTTTCGGTGCCCGATTTGAAGGGCAAATCCGCAGATGACGCCCAGAAGGCGCTTTCCCAGGCAGGCCTGAACGGCAAGCAGGGCGACGCCGTGTACTCCGACGACGTGGCTGAAGGCGCAGTAGCCTCGCAGGAAACCAGCGCCGGCGCCAAGGCCAACAAGGGCGACACCATCGTGTACCACCTTTCCAAGGGCTCCGAGAAGATCTCCATCCCCAACGTTGTGGGCATGACGCAGGCCGCGGCAACCAGCAAGCTTGAAAGCGCCGGCTTCTCCGTGAACGTGACCACGGCCTCGGACGACAGCGTGGACAAGGGCAACGTCATCAAGCAGAGCGACACCGGCACCGCCAAGAAGGGCTCCACCATCACCATCACCGTTTCCACAGGCGCGGCTTCCGTGACGGTTCCCAACGTGGTCGGCATGACCGAAAGCGCTGCCGGTGCAGCGCTGGAAAAGGTGGGCCTCAAGTACGACGTGCAGCCCGAAACCAGCCAGAGCGTGGCGCAGGGCAACGTGATCAGGCAGAGTCCCTCTTCCGGCTCCAGCGCAAAGAAGGGCGATACCATCACGATCTTCGTTTCCAAGGGCTCGTCCTCTAGCGGCAGCAGCGGAACCAACGCAAGCAACTAGCGCAATTGAGCGTCGCCTACGGGCGGCGCTTTTTGTTTCTCGGGAACTGCGCCAATGCAGCACGTAAGAGCCCGGTCGGACGCAATTCCGGGCAAGTTGGCGCACGAGCACTGGCACCGCATGCCGCAGCCGAACGAACCGGGAAAGACCCAAGGCACAGCCCTCAAGGGCGCTGCCGAAGCCGTACGGGGTTATGTGCTAATATTACTGGGCTGCGCAACGCAGCGTCTATCCGCCCCCGTAGCTCAGAGGATAGAGCGTCGGTTTCCTAAACCGTGCGTCGGAGGTTCGAGTCCTCTCGGGGGCGCCATACGCCCACCAAACGAAGCGCCATCCCCGGCGCTTCGTTCTTTTTTTGCTCATGCAATGACCACAACGCAAGTTCAATCCACCTATCCGCGCCGGAGGGCAGGGCAGCGCCACTCGGGGATTCCCGTTCCGCTGTTTGGGGCGCTCGCTGCGCGAGCTCCCCTGCATGCGCTGCACTGCTTCATGCATTAAAAGGAGATTCGCTTCGCGAATCGTCCAGGAACGGTGTTCAGAGAACCCCTCGCGGCACCGCCCCGCCCTCCGTCGCTGCGTTTCCGGGGCTGTAGCGACAGGCGGGGCCTGGGCGGCGAAGCGCTCTTCCGGAGCGCGGCATCCGAGAAGGCGCCTCCAAGGCGGCGCCCCGGGTACTTGACCGTGGATGCGGGGATGCGGCGAACCGTTCGTCAAGCTGATTCTCCGCGCCGCCCCTTCGCGCCTGCTCGAAAGCCGAACCAAG
>CAVAFY010000045.1:0-9897 GCA_963588035.1 Alloprevotella sp.
CCTTTGTAACGCAGCCGTCAGAATGGGTGCGCTGCGCCGGGCTCTTGGACTAAACTGTCGGTAACAGAAGATTCGGACCTTTGGGGCCTGATGCGGCATAGGGGACAAAGCGCCGCGACACCCGAAGGGGCAAGGAGGGGTGCCATGGAAACGCGCGCGTTCGGCAACACCGGAATGCAGGTATCGCCTTTGGGGTTCGGCGTGATGCGCCTGCCCATGAAGGGCGGCGGCAAAACGGTGAACAGCAACACCATCGACCAGGTAGACGTCGAAACGTCCATCAAGATGATCCACGACGCCATCGAAGGCGGCATCAACTACTTCGACACGGCCTACAACTACATAGGCGGCTACTCGGAGCGCATCCTGGGCCAGGCGCTGCAGGGCGGCCTGCGCGAAAAGGTGTGCATCGCAACGAAATCGCCCGCATGGCTGTACAAAGCCCCCGAAGATTTCGACCGCTTCCTGGACGAGCAGCTGGAGCGCCTGCAAACCAGCTACATCGACAACTACCTGCTGCATTCCATGAACGGCGGCAGCTGGAAGAAGACGGTTCGCAACAACGCCGTCGAAGGCATGGTACGCGCGAAGGCCAGCGGCAAGGTGCGCAACATCGGCTTCTCGTTCCACGACGACCTGGAGCTTTTCGAAGAGATACTGAACGCCGCCGATTGGGATTTCTGCCAAATCCAGCTGAACTACTACGACCAGGATTACCAGGCCGGCCTGAAGGGCATGCGCATGGCGGCCGAGCGCGGCTTGGCCGTAGTGGTGATGGAACCCTTGCGCGGCGGCCTGCTGGTGAACCTGCCCAAGGAAGCGCAGGCGGCGTTCGACGGTTCCGGCTTCAACCGCAGCAACGTGGAATGGGCGCTCGACTGGCTGTGGAACATGCCCGAGGTAAGCTGCGTGCTTTCCGGCATGAGCACGCCCGAGCAGCTGCAGCAGAACATGGGCTACGCAGCCAAGGCGAAGCCCGGCATGCTTTCCGCCGAAGAGCAGGGGGTAATCGCCCAGGCCAAGGCAGCCCTCGACGCCCGCGCGGCCATCCCGTGCACCGGGTGCAACTACTGCGTGGACCTGTGTCCCAACAAGATCGCCATCCCGTACAGCTTCCGCGCCTACAACATGGGCGTGCTCTACGATGACATGGAGCTGGCGAAGGATTTCTACCGAAACGAGGTAACCAGCTACGGGCGCCGCGCCGACAACTGCATCAGCTGCGGATCGTGCGAGGAGATCTGCCCGCAGCACATCGCCATAAGCACCTGGTTGCCGAAGGTTGACGAGCTGCTGGGCGAATAGTCTTACGGGGTCGGGCCGGGCGGCGGGATTCGGGGCATGCTTCCGCTTGTTCGGCTTTCAAGGAATTGCGGTGTAAGGGTGTGGAAGAAATCGCGGAGATGGTTCGACGCATGGTTCACCGCATCCCGGCATCGTTGCTCGAAAACCTGGGGCGATTTCTTTGCGGCAATTCCTTGAAAGCCGCGCTCCAGAATGCCCCGAATCCCGCCGCCCGGCCCGGCCTGAGGGGGTTGACTCGCCCAGTATCTCGTGCACAGGCCTTCCTTGGCGCGCCCTAGGTCGGGACGTCACTCAACGGGCTCGGCAGCCTTTTGCTGCCATCGCGTGCGGGTGGACGGGAGTGCTCGGCGGCCTTCGGCCACCATCGCATCTGCACTTGTGGGGGCTTGTCGCTCGGTGGGCGGTTGCGGCTCTGTTCCTGCCGTTCGCTTTCCGTTGCCTCGGCAGCCTTTGGCTGCCATTGGCCGGGCTCGGCAGCTTTCAGCTGACATCGTGGCGCGGGTGCATTTAGTGACGCGACGTTGCTTATGGTAGTATCGGTTCGGCAAACAGTGGGGCGCGTTGCGCTTGGTTTTGGCTAGGAGGGCTTTATGGACTCAGCTGCGATAGAGCATCTTTTGGAAAGCGTTGCCGCAGGTGAAACGGCACCTGCTGATGCGCTGCTTGCCTTGAAGAAGGAGCCCTTCACCGACTTGGGCTATGCCAAGGTAGACCATCATCGTGCGCTGCGGCAGAACGCGGCTGAGGTGATTTATGGGGCGGGCAAAACCCCGCAGCAGATTGTGGGCATCGCCGAATCGCTTTGCGCGGATGGCACTGAAGCGGTGCTTATCACCCGCCTGAAGGAAGAGGCCCTGGACCCGCTGCGGGAGCGCTTCGGCGATAGTTTCACTTTCTATGAAACGCCGCGCGTGGGGTTGGTGGGCGCCATGCCCAAGCCTACGGGCAACGGCACCATTGTGGTGTGCGCTGCGGGCACCAGCGACTTGTATGTTGCGGAGGAAGCGGCCCTTACTGCAGAAGCGCTGGGCAACGAGGTGCAGCGCCTTTACGATGTGGGGGTTGCGGGGTTGCATCGGCTGCTCGCGCATATGGACGACCTTATGCAGGCGCAGGTGATCATCGCTGTTGCGGGCATGGAGGGCGCGCTTGCCAGTGTGGTGGGCGGCATGGCTTCTTGCCCGGTTATAGCGGTTCCTACCAGCGTTGGCTACGGCGCTTCGTTCGGCGGGCTTTCCGCCCTTCTTTCCATGTTGAACTCGTGCGCCAGCGGCACAAGCGTCGTAAACATAGATAATGGTTTCGGCGCCGGATTCCAGGCGCATCTTATCAATCATCTTCCGGGAAGGGCTCCGGAAGCAGAATAAGGAGCGGCCATGCAGCTTTTCTTCGACTTCCGCGAAAACGCCACGCGCGCCTGCATCTTGGACACCCTGCTCGAAGCCATGGACGCTTCGCAGCGCGATAGGTTCGATGCCATCATGGGCACGGCCGCCATTCCCGACAAGCATCATCACAACATCGTCGAGGTGAACCAGACCATCGATTCCCTCGACGTTCCCGAAAAGGTGAAGGAAGACCTGCACGGCGTGTATGGCATCCTTGCCGCGGCCGAGGCGCAGGTGCATGGGTGCGAGGTGAGCGAAACCCATTTCCACGAGGTGGGCAACGCAAACGGCATCCGCAACGCCCTGGCCATCTGCGCGGCGTTCTACGCGCTTGCGCCCGAAGCGGTAACGGCAACGGCGGTTCAGCCCGGCTCGGGGCAGATCGAATGCGCCCACGGCACGCTTTCCGTTCCGGCGCCGGCAACGGCGGCCATCTTGGACACGGGTATCCCGCTGGTGGCCGATCGCCTTCCGGGCGAGCGTTGCACGCCCACTTCGGCGGCCATCATCAAGCATTTCGTCAGCTCTTTTGCGGAATAGCCCGTGCAAAAGCGCGCCGGAAACCAGCAGGAGGAAGAGGAAACGCGCAAGGCCGGGTGGCTTACGCTGCCTGCGCGCATAGCCCCTTCGCGCTCGTTCGGCTTCCGTCCGGCAGGGCAGGGTTCGCGCCGGTTCGCGCTTGCCGATGAAGGGGATGGCTCGGACGCGCCCGCGCCATCCGTCACCGCACCGACTTCCCCTGCGCCCTCCGCCGCACCGGCTTCCGCTGCGCCCAACGCGCCCGGTTCCGTTGCATCCGGTATCGACCCGGAAACCTACGCCGCCGCCCAGCCGCAGAGCGACCTGCTGTTGGGCCGCTACGTGCTCGAAGGCCAGGCCGGCAAGGGCGGGTTCGCCTCGGTTATGGCGGCGTGGGACACGCGCATCGAGCGACGCGTTGCCATCAAGTGCATGCCGCTCGATGAATCGGCCAGCGCGCTGTTCCCCGAAGGCGGCAGCATCTTGCTGGGCAGCAAGGTGGACACCTCCACGGTTCCGGGCCTCGAAGAGGCGCGCACGGCGGCGAAGCTCTCCGATTCGTCCATCGTGCAGGTGTACGACTTCGAAGTGCAGGACGGCATGGCGTACCTCATCATGGAGTACGTCGACGGCATCTCCCTGGGCGGCCTTCTTGCCGAATACCCTGATGAGGTGGACGCGGACGTGGTCTGCGCCGTGTTCAAGGCGGTGGCCCGCGCACTGCAGACGGCGCATGCGCACCACGTTCTCCACCTGGACATCAAGCCCGATAACGTGCTCATCGACCAGGAAGGCCACGTGAAGGTGGCCGACTTCGGCCTGGCGCGACTGGCGGGCGAAGCGGGCTACGGCGCTGCCGAGGGCGGCACCATTGGCTATATGCCGCCCGAGCAGATGCAGCAGAAAGAGCTCGACGAGCGCTGCGACGAATGGGCGCTGGCCAGCCTTACCTACGAGATGATCTCGGGCGAGAACCCGTTTTTGGCCAACAGCATCCCCGAGGCGGAAGACGCCATCTACGATGCCGAGATCATCATTCCCTCGCTCTGCATGGAAGAGCTGGCTCCCGGCGTGGACGACGTGATGTTCACCGCCCTGGACCCCAATCCCGACGAGCGCTATGCCACCGTGCAGGAATTCGCGGAAGCCCTGTTGCCCTGCCTGGGCGGCCCGCGCAAGGGCACGAACAAGCTGAAGCGCCTGGTGGGAAGCAGGGAAGAGGAGGCCGCGGAGCAGGAAGGGGCCTTGGATTCCAAGGCCGATTCCGACCTCGATTCCGAGCTCGAGCAAGAGGCCGCGTATCGCGAACCGCAGGAGCCGTGGCGCCCAAGCCCCCTTATGAAGTCGGCGTTCATGCGCGTTTGGGCGGCTGCAGGTGCTGCCGTGCTCGGGTTCCTGTCGGTGGGGTCCATCGGAGCCCCCGATGCTTGGGGCAATCCTATCTCGTGGGGCGTGCTTGCGGCAATAGTTGCGCTGGCGGCAATCATTCCCTGGGTGGGGGCGCCGGTGGCCTGCGTGGCAGTGGGCGTTTCGCTGTGCGTGCTTGGCTCGCCCGTTCTGGGCCTGGTGCTCATTGCGGCAACGGGCGCTTGGTGGTACTTCATTGTGTTCCCGCATCGCAGCACGGCTTCCTCCGATGTGGGCGTGCTGCCCGCTTTGCTGGGGTCGTTCGGCTTCACGCCCTTCATGCCGTTTGCGGCGGGCTACCTGCTGCGGCCCCTGGAAGCGGCGGCAACCTCGCTGTTCGCTGCCGTGCTGGCGCTGTGCCTGGCGGGGCTGGGGTCCGCCCAGCTTGCCGGGTGGGATGCCATAACCTACGCCTCGGTCGTGTTCGGGCCGAACGCCCAGGCCATCGTGTCGGCCATGCTTTCCGTCCCTTCAACGTGGGCAACCGTCGTCGCATGGGTGCTGGCGGCCGTGGTCTCGTCGCTGCTGTGCGGCACGGGCAAGCGCGTTTGGTGCGTGGTGGGCATGGTGCTGGCCGGGCTGCTGCTGGTAGCCGCTGTGGTTGCCGGATCGCTGCTGGATTCCAACGGCCATTCGCTTCTTGCCAACCCGTTGGCGCTGCTGCCCGTCATCTGCGCCATCGTGGTGGGCGTTTCCCTTGCCTGCATCGCTGCCCCCTCGCGCGCGCTCGAAGAGCCCGGCGAATAACCCGCCCAGCCCTCCGCCGCGAAGCCCGGCGGCCTTTTCGCCCCGGAAACTCGCCATATCTAGGATTCGCCAGGCCAAGAACGAACCGTTCACTCCGGCCCAGCCCTTCAGCCGCCCCCTCGCGCGCTCAAAACCAGTGGTTAAAAAATGGAATTGCATTCCAATTTTTAACCATCCAGCCAATAACCTGCGATAATGGCCTCAAGAAAAGGAGGCCGGCATGTACATTTCGCGCGAAATAGAGCAAACCATCGATGCGATGCTCGCTCAGGGAAAGGTCGTTCTTGTTACCGGCTCCCGCCAGGTTGGCAAGACGACCATGCTCAAGCATCACCTTGGCAGCTCCTTCAGCTACGTCACCATGGACGATACGCGCGAGCGGGCGCTGGCCAAGCAAGATGCGGCCCTGTTCTTCGACTCGAAGTCCCTGCCGCTGATCATTGACGAGGTGCAGCGGGCGCCCGAGCTGTTCCTGCCCGTGAAGCTCATCGTCGACCAGTCCAGCGAAAAGGGTCGGATCATCCTCACCGGCTCCCAGACCTACCATCTTATGAAGGGCGTGAGCGAGTCGCTTTCGGGAAGGGTCAGGATCCTGCAGATGCCCGGTCTGAGCTTGCGGGAGCTGACGGGCCACGCGGAGCCGCATGCCTACGTTCCCGCGAAGGTCAGCCCGGCAAGCATCGACGCCGCGCCCAGCACCGACATTTGGGAGATCATCCACCGGGGTTCGATGCCCGAGCTCCAAGACCCGAGCATAGATTGGGATTCGTTCTACTCCGACTACGTTTCGACGTACCTTGAGCGCGACGTGCGCGAACTCATCAACATCAAGGACGAAACCAAGTTCTACAACTTCATGGTTGCCTGCGCCGCCAGGACAGGCCAGCTCTTCAACGCATCCGATGTTGCCACCGCGGTGGGCATCGACAACAAGACTGCCAAGGCCTGGCTCTCGGTGCTGCAGGCATCCAACATCGTGCGCGTTATGGAACCCTTCTGGCCCAACGTGGACAAGCGGCTTACCAAGATGCCCAAAATCTTCTTCATGGACACAGGGCTCGCCTGCCATCTAACAAGGTGGACGACGTCCGAGCAGCTGAAACGCGGCGCCGTTTCCGGCCATATGTTCGAGACCTTCGTCGTGTCCGAGGTGCTGAAGAGCTACATGAACGCGGGCGGGAACCTGCGCGACGTGTGGTTCTACCGCGACTCCAAGAAGCGCGAGATAGACCTGCTTATCCAAGAGGGGCACATCCTGCACCCGGTGGAGGTGAAGACGGCCGCCACCGTGGGTGCTGATGCTGTCAAGAACTTCACCTGCCTGGAGCAACTGCCCGACTACGAGGTCGGCTTCGGCCACGTGATCTGCCAGACCAAAGAGCCCTATCCCATAACAAGGAACGTGCAGGCCGTCCCCGTCTGGGCCGTTTAACCTTCCGCGCGCTCGAAGAACCCGGCGAATAGCCGGACCTAGCCCTCCACTGCCTCGCCGGAGAAGTTCAGGCCGGCGGTCAGCTCGTGGGCCTGCTGGGGCGAAAGCTCGCCGCTTACCATGGCGGGGATCCAGCGGTCGGCCTGCGCCAGCGCCTCGGCGTACAGGTCGTGGAAGCTGGCGGTGCTCACAGCCTTGCTGAAGGGGTTCACCCATGCCGCGTGGTCGTGGTTCTCGAACTCGCTTACGTCCAGCTCGACCGCGCGATGGCTCATGGCCTGCACGAAGGAATGCCTGCGGAACCTGCGCTCGATGCCGCCCAGCACCGCGCGCTTCTTGCCGTGCGCCGAATGGAACACGCCCTGCACGCGGCGAAAGCCCAGCACGCTCTTCGAGAACAGGTCGGGGCGCACGTCTTGCCCGTAGGCATCGCGTACGGCCATGCTGAACAGGTACGAGATGATGGAAAGCGTCTGCCGGTCGGCCTTCAGTATCTCTTTCTGCGGGCGGAAGTTGCGCACCGTTTCCCCGCGGCGCGTCCAGAGCATCATCTCGTCCAGGTCGCTCTCGATGATGGCATGCACCTCGCTGCTGTCCTTGCTGCCCAGCTTTTCCACGCCGGCATCGCACAGCGCGTACTGCTGCGTGTACACCAACGGGTGCTCGGCGCGGTCCAGCAGGTAGTGGCACAGGAAGCCCGCGATGTACGCCTTGGCAATACCGTGGGCCGATTCGGGCAGGTAAACCAGCGAATTTGCCATCGACGACATAAGCGCGGAAGGCTCGGCGTGGTGCATATGGTTGCCCAGCTTCACGTACTTGGCGGTGGTGGGGTTCGCCACGCAGTAGAACAGCGGGTCGGGGCCCTGGTTGCCCAACAGGAACGCGTTGCGCTCGCGCTCGCCTTCGATGAACGAGCAGGCGGGAAGCTCCAGGGCATCGCGCCCGAACTGGTCGTGGGTGATGATGGCAGGCATGGTCCCCTCCAAATCTTACGGATATTTTAGATTGGCGCCGATTACCGTTGCGCCAGGCAATTTATACTGATGTGCGTTCATCATGCGACTTGCATGGAACGTGATCAAGGGCGAAAGGATAACGGCCTGATGACATTTGGTCTGACGAAGAAGGAACTCAGCTGGGTGCTGTACGACGTGGGCAATTCCGCGTTCGTCATGCTCTCCACCGCCCTTATCCCCGTGTACTTCGCCTCCATCGCCGAACCCGGCTCTTCGGTAGTGGTGGCCTGGGGCTACGCCGAAACGGTGGCTTCGCTTATCCTGGCGCTGCTCATGCCCGTCCTTGGCAGCCTGGCCGATATCGCCGGCAACAAGAAGAAGTTCCTGGTGGGCTTCGCCGGCACGGGCGCGGTTGCCTGCGCGGCCCTGGGCATTCCCCAGCACGCGCTGGCGTTCCTGGTGGTGTACGTCATCGCCGCCATCATGCTGAACGGCTCGATGGTGTTCTACGACGCGTTCCTGGTGGATGCCACCACGGAAGACCGCTACGACAAGGTTTCGTCCCACGGCTACGCCTGGGGCTACATCGGCTCGTGCATCCCGTTCATCGTCTGCCTGGTGGTGGTGCTGGGCGGGCCCAGCTTCGGCATCTCGGCCATGCTGGGCATGAAGATCGCCTTCGTGGTAACCGCCCTGTGGTGGATCGCCTTCACCATCCCCGTTGCCAAGAACGTGCAGCAGCTGCACGGCAAGAAGCGCTCCGAGCGCATGGTGCACGCAACGGTGGTGGGCCTGACGAACACCCTGAAGAGCATCGTGCACGACAGGCGCCTGCTGTTCTTCATGTTGGCGTTCTTCTTCTACATCGACGGCGTGCACACGGTTATCAAGATGTCCACCAGCTACGGCACCGACCTGGGCATCGACTCCACCCAGCTGGTGCTGGCGCTGCTGGTAACGCAGTTCGTGGCGTTCCCCTCGGCCATCGCCTACGGCAACCTGGCCAAGCGCTTCGGCACCAAGCGCATGCTCATGGTGGGCGTGCTGGCGTACTTCTTCATCGTGCTGTTCGCCGCGTTCTTCCTGAAGAGCGCTTTCGAGTTCTGGATCCTGGCCATCTGCGTGGGCTTGTTCCAGGGTGGCATCCAGGCGCTTTCGCGTTCCGAGTACGGCAAGCTCATCCCGAAGGAGCGCGCCAACGAGTACTACGGCTTCTTCGACATCTTCGGGAAGTACGCGGCCATCATCGGAACCTTCCTGGTCAGCTTCTTCACCCAGGTAACGGGCAGCTCTTCGCTCGGCGTGCTCTCCATCGCCGTGCTGTTCGTTGTAGGCTTCCTGTTCCTGCGCGCCATGCCCGCGAAGGAACAGCGCATCGACACGGCCGCCTAGCCACCCCACCTGCGGGAGCGGCTGCCGGCGAGTCCGGCCACCGGCGAAGCCTCCGCATCACGTCCGCGCGCCGCGCTCCGGCCGCCGGAGCCGCGCCCCGCGCAACCACCCAACCAATAAAGAAAGGGCGCCAGGGCCGAAGCCCCAACGCCCTTATTGGCTCGTAGCTCTTCGCCGCACAGCTCGGCCGCTTCGCCTAGCTTCACGCCGCTCGGCGCGCGCCCGGCAGCCCCAACTCCTACTGAAGCAGCTCGCAGATCTTGCCCAGCAGGGGCTCGAAGCTCACGCCGCGGTTCTTGAAGTCGGGCTGCTTGCTGGAAACGATCATGGCGTCGTGCGTCAGGCTGCCGGCGAACTCGACCGACTCCTGCAGCCCCTTGCCCGCCATAACGGCAGCCAGCAGGCAGGAGCAGTACAGATCGCCCGTGCCGTGCAGCATGAAGGGCAGGTACTCGTTCTTCGCCTCGAACAGCTCGCAGTCCTTGCCGGCCACGAAGTTGCGGATGATGCCGTCGCCGCGCTGGATGCCCTTCAGTACCACGTTCTTCGCGCCCTTTGCCAGCAGCGCGTCGATGATGCGCTTGGCCTCTTCGTCCGAGATATCCACGCCGCCCCAGTCATCGCCGATGGGCTCGCCCAGGATGATGGCGGCCTCGGTAAGGTTGGGGGTAAGGATGTCGGCGTCGCACGCAAGCTCGGCCATGGCCTGGCACAGCTCGGGCGTGTAGGTGGGGTACACCTTGCCGTG
>CAVAFY010000046.1:0-8480 GCA_963588035.1 Alloprevotella sp.
GCGTACAAAGTAGGCGTATCTTGCCAGCGTTGGCTGTCGCAGCGCGCATTATGGGGATATTTCGCCAGATAGGGGCCTGTTTCCTGCGCGAGCGCGCAAAGTAGCGGTTTTTCGCCAGCCCGGGGTGCATCCGCAGCCGGCGCGGCGCCCCCCCTCTAGTCCCCGTCGGAGATGCGGCTGAGGAAGGCCTTGGTGCGGTTGTGCTGCGGGTTGTTGATAACCTGCTCGGCCGGGCCCTCCTCCACGATCACGCCGCCGTCCATGAAGGCAACGCGGTCGGCAACGTCGCGGGCAAAGGCCATCTCGTGCGTGACGATCACCATGGTCATGTGCTCTTCGGCCAGCTCGCGGATAACGCGCAGCACTTCCTGGGTAAGCTCGGGGTCGAGCGCGGAAGTGGGCTCGTCGAAGAAGAGCACGTCGGGATCGAGCGCCAGGGCGCGGGCGATGGCGACACGCTGCTGCTGGCCGCCGGAAAGCTCGCAGGGAACCATGTCCTCCTTGTTGGCCAGGCCCATCTTCGCAAGAAGCTCGCGGCCCTTGGCCAGAGCTTCCTCCTTCGGGCGCTTCTGCACGCTGATGAGCGCATCGGTGACGTTCTGCAGCACCGTGAAGTGCGGGAACAGGTTGAAGTTCTGGAACACCAGCCCGTAGCGCTTCTTCGCCTGGGCCAGCACGTCCTTGCCGCCGTAGACGGCCTTGCCGGCCTGGTCTTCGGCAACGCGCAGGTCGCCATAGGAAAGCGAGCCGGAATCGAGCGTTTCCAGCAGCGTCATGCAGCGCAGCAGCGTGGACTTGCCGCCGCCCGAAGGACCGATGATGGAAAGCACATCGCCCTGCTCGACCGTGAGCGAGATGTCTTTCAGAACCTCATTGCTGCCGAACGCCTTGCGCGCGTGCGACAGGTTGACAACCGGCATGTTCGCCATGGCAGTACCTCTTTTCCGAATGCCCGCGGGCTAGTCGTGGTAGTAGGACAGCTTCTTTTCGACCCTGCCCAGGATGAACTCGATAAGCAGGCAGAAGCCCCAGTAGATGAGCGCCGCCAGCGCGTACGGCATCATGGAGACCTCGCTTGCGGAAATGGACTTCGCCACCGAGAACATCTCGGCCATGCCCAGGACGAACGCCAGCGAGGTGTCCTTCACCAGGGTGATGATCTCGTTGCCCATGGCGGGAAGGATGCGCTTGATAACCTGCGGGAGCACGATCTTGAAGAACGTCTGCGAGCGCGAGTAGCCCAGGACCAGGGCGGCCTCGTACTGTCCCTTCGGGATGGACTGGATGCCCGAACGGTAGATCTCGGCGAAGTAGGCCGAGTAGTTCAGGATGAAGCCGATGGCGCAGGCGGCGTACTTCCAGTCGGTGCCCATGTTCATGCCGAACAGGTAGTACGGCCCGAACATGAACGCCATCAGCTGCAGCATAAGCGGCGTGCCGCGCAGGATGGAGATGTAGAACTGCGCCAGAAGCGAAAGCGGCTTGAACTTGCTCATGCGCGCAAGGGCCACCACGATGCCCAACGGCAGCGAGCCGACGAGCGTGACCACGAAGATCCACGCGGAAAGCCCCAGGCCCTCTATCAGGGCGCCGAGCATAACGCTTAGTTCCATAGATTCCTCCTGCTTTCGCATTCCAGCCCGCATGCGTGCGCGGGCCCTTCATCTGCTGCAAGGTGCGGATGCGCGAAGCCTTGGTGCGCGGCCTGGGCGAACGTATCCGCAAACACAGCAAAGGGCGGAGGTTGCCCTCCGCCCGGTTTCGAGCCGCCTATGCGCTGCCGCACGCAGCGGCTCGGTAGTTGCTTCTTACTTGAGCACCCAGTTGTCGGCGCTCATGCCGTAGTCTGCGTACTTCTCGATGAGCTTGGCAACGGTGCCGTCGTTGTACATTTCCTTCAGGGTGGCGGTGACCTTCTGGGCCAGGGCGTCGTCGCCCTTCTTGAAGCCGACCGCGTAGTGCTCGGAGCTGAGGGCCTCGAGCTGCTGGTATACGTCGGGCTTGGCGGCGATCTGGTACTGGGCGATGGAAAGGTCGCAGGCAACCGCGTCTACCATGCCGGACTCGAGCTGCATGAACGCATTGTTGTAGTCGGGCAGGGTCTGCAGGCTCTTGAAGGTGCTGGCCAGTTCCTTCTTGTCGCCTTCGAGCACGTCGAGGGCGGCGGAGTCGGCCTGGGTTACCACGGTCTTGCCGGCCAGGTCGGAAAGGCTGCTGATGCCGGAGCCCTTCTTAACCACTACCACCTGCTCGTTGAGCATGTAGGGCTCGGAGAAGGTGTAGTTGTCTTCGCGGCCCTCAAGGGTGAAGCCGTTCCAGATGCAGTTGATGGTGCCCTGGTTCAACAGCGCGTCCTTTGCGTCCCAGTCGATGGCCTCGAGCTGGATGTCCCAGCCGTTGCGGGTGGCGACTTCCTGGGCAAGGTCGAGGTCGAAGCCGGTGGGCTGGTTGTTCGCGTCCATGAAGCCGTAGGGCGGGTAGCTGTTGTCGAAGCCGACGACGAGCTTGTTGCCGGAAGGGGCGCCGTCGCTGCTGGACTGGCTGGACTGGCTGGACTGGCTGGACTGGTTGGAGCTGCAGCCGGCGAGCAATGCCGCGGAAAGGCATGCCACGCAGGCAACCGCCAGCACCGAAAGGAACTTCTTCTTCATTGGTACCTCGTTTCAGTAGTTTCCTTGCCTGACGCCGCCAAACGCTTTGCCAGGTGGGCTCGGAAAAGACTTTACTTAACTAAAGCAGGCTGCAGTATAGCACAGTAGAGTGCTGCACCGATAAAGCGCCAGCGGCATTTCCCCGACTGGAAACATAGCCCCCGGCGAGCGGGTTTTCAGCCCTTCGCAAACAAAGGAAATGGGGGTAGAATCCGAGCCATGGATACAGAGATCAAAATACGCATGGCAACCGAGGCCGATGCCCCCGCGTTGCTGGACATCTACACCCCCTACGTGCTGGAGACCGCGGTGACGTTCGAGATCGAGCCTCCCACGCTGGAAGACTTCACGGCGCGCATCGCCCGCGTGCTGCAGCGCTACCCCTACATCCTTGCCGAAAAGAACGGCGAGGTTCTGGGCTACGCCTACGCGAACGCCTTCCGCCCCCGCGCCGCCTACTCGCACGCAGCGGAAAGCTCCATCTACATCCGCAAGGACCTGCGCAACCGCGGCCTGGGCCGCCGCCTGTACGAGGCGCTGGCGAAGCTGTTGCTGCTGCAGAACGTCTTCAACATGGAGGCGTGCATCGCCCACTGCGAGCCCGCCGACGAGTTCGTGCCCGCCGCAAGCCGCCTGTTCCACACGCGCCTGGGCTTCAAGCACGCCGGCAGCTTCAAGCACTGCGCGCTGAAGTTCGGCCGCTGGTACGACATGATCTGGATGGAGCGCATCCTGGCGCAGCGCACGCCGCAGGAAACCAGCCCGTTCAGGCCCCTGCCCGACATCGACGCGCCCTACATCGACGCCATCCTGAACAAGGCCTAGCCTCCGGGAGGGGCGCCCAGAGCGCCGCCAACCAAACGAACGAATCAAACGCAAGAGCCGCCACCGTGCGGCTCTTCCTTTTGCCCTTCCCTTCCGCGCAGGCGAACAGCTACAACAGCTATCCCAGCAGCTCGAACCTCCGGCCCCTGTAGCTGATGAGCCCTTCTTTGCGCAGGGCGGAAAGCTCGGCCGAAAGCGTGCTGCGGTCCACGCCCAGATACGCCGCCAGCTTTTCCTGCGTGAAGGGGATGGTGAACGCGGACGTGCCGCAGGTTTTCTGCCGAAGCGAAAGGTAGGCCATGATCTTGCCCCGCACCGTTTTGGGGGCAACCGCCATGGCCCTTCTGTTCAGGGCGACGTTCTTGCCGGCCATGGAAACCAAGAGGTTGCGCACCAGCGTTGCGTGGCAGCCGCACTGCTTGGGGCACGAGTGCATGACGCGGCGCGCATCCACCCAGGCCACCGTGCTGTCTGCATCGGCAACCACATCCACGTCCAGGATGCCGTCCTTCGCGCAGGCGTAGGCAACCGCAAACGGCTCGCCGGGGCTTACCGATTCCAGCACCGTTACCTGGCCCCACGCGTCCACCACCTCGATATGCAGCAGGCCGGAAAGCAGCACGCCTATGCGCGAAGCCGGCTGCCCCGCATGGAGCACCCGCTCGCCACGGGCGTAGGTGCGCTCCGAAAGCCCCAGGCATGGCAGCATGGCGTCCGCGTCGGATTCGTCTATCCCCCTGAACAGGGGCGCATCGGTTATCTGCATATTCGCCGCACTTTCCAAAAATGTTCCAGCAAGAACATTCTATAGAAAGGAAAGGCCCTACGGTTACAGCAAGGCAAAACGATGAAGAGGAGCCCATCATGACTGATGCATCTATGTTCTGCTTCCAGTGCGAACAGACCGCCGGCTACAGCGCCTGCACGGGCAAGGCCGGTACCTGCGGGAAGTCCGCAAACACCGCCGCCCTGCAAGACAAGCTGACGGGGGCGCTGGTTGCCCTTGCGCGCGCCTGCGAAGGAAAGCCCGCCGACGAGGAGACCTCGAAACTGGTGATGGAGAGCATGTTCGCCTGCGTTACCAACGTGAACTTCGACGACGCCACGCTGAACGCCCTGATCGAGCGCGTCCACGCCAAGGCCGCTGGCCAGGAAGACTACGACATGAACCTTGTCTGGAACGCCGACGAGGATGTTCGCTCGCTGAAGAGCCTGATCCTGTTCGGCCTGCGCGGCATGGCTGCCTACGCGTACCATGCCATGGCGCTGGGCTATTCCGATGCCGAGGCGAACGACTTCACCCTGGAAGCGCTGCGCGTGTTCGGTTCGGACGCAAACGGCGACGAGCTTCTGGCCTGCGCCCTTAAGGTGGGCGAAGTGAACCTGAAGGTGATGGCGCTGCTGGACCAGGCGAACACCGAGACCTACGGCACCCCCGCCCCCGCAAACGTGGGAATGGCCGTGGAAGCCGGCCCATTCATCGTCATCAGCGGCCACGACCTGCACGACCTCAAGCTGCTGCTGGAGCAGACCCAGGGCCGCGGTGTGAACGTGTACACCCACGGCGAGATGCTTCCCGCGCACGCCTACCCCGAGCTGCGTAAATACCCGCACCTGAAGGGCAACGTGGGCACCGCCTGGCAGAACCAGCGCAAGGAGTTCGCGAAGCTGCCCGGCGCGTTCCTGTTCACCACGAACTGCCTGATGCCGCCGACGGCCGAGTACGCCGACCGCGTGTTCACCACCGGCCCGGTGGAGTTCGCCGGCACCAAGCACATCGGTGAGGACAAGGACTTCGAGCCGGTTATCGCCAAGGCCATCGAGGTGGGCGGCTTCGCTGAGGACACCGCGTTCACCGGCCACAACGGCGGCACCAGCCTTACCACCGGCTTCGGCCATGCAGCCGTGCTCGGCGTTGCCCCGGCCGTTATCGACGCGGTAAAGACTGGCGCCATCAGCCGCTTCGTGCTGGTTGGCGGCTGCGACGGCGCGCGCCGCGAGCGCTCGTACTACACCGATTTCGTGAAGCAGGCGCCCAAGGATTCCGTCATCCTTACGCTGGCCTGCGGCAAGTACCGCTTCAACGACCTTGACCTGGGCGAGATCGGCGGCATCCCCCGCCTTCTGGACGTGGGACAGTGCAACGACGCCTACGGCGCCATCAAGATCGCCCTGGCGCTGGCGGAAGCCTTCGAGTGCGGCGTGAACGACCTTCCGCTTTCCATGGTTCTTTCCTGGTACGAGCAGAAGGCGGTGTGCATCCTGCTTACCCTGCTGCACCTGGGGATCCAGGGCATCTACCTTGGCCCCACCCTGCCCGCGTTCGTGAGCAAGAACGTGCTGAACGTGCTGGTGGAAAACTACGGCATCAGCCCGACTTCCACCGCCGAGGAAGACCTGGCGAAGATCTTCGGCTAACTTGGCCCTGTTCGGGCGCCGCGCGGGAGCAGCCCTCCCCCGGCGCCCTTTTTCTTGTTTTGGGGCTCGACGGGTTGCTTGGGTTGCGGCAGGTTGCTTGGGTTGCGACGGGTTGCCCCTGCTGGTTGGCCCGCGCAAAGAGGGACAGGCCCCTTTGGCGCAGCGACCAGAACCCTAGCGCACCTTCGCCAGGGCGAGCGCAAGCGTCAGCACGCCGAACACGCCCGAGACGGCGAACGCGGCATGGTAGCCGGAAGCGCCGGGCAGCAGGGTTATGGCGAACACCATGAGCGCCGTTCCCAGCGCCGCGCAGGCCTGGCGCGCCGCGGTGGAAAACGACGATCCGTCGGTCATGATGAAATGCGGCAAGTCGGCCAAGCCCCACGAGGTAAGCGGGCCTATCAAGCTGGAAACGCCCGTGGCGCGTATGCCCTGCAGCACGATGATCAGCCAAAACGGCGTCGACTCGTCGATGAACGCCATGGAAACGGCGCCCGCCGCCAAGCACACGGAGCCCACCGTTATAACCGGACGCGCGCCGATGCGGTCCACCAAGTAGCCCGCCACCGGGTTCACCACCAGCGCGGCCACCGTGCCCGGGAACAGGGAAAGCCCGGCTTCCAGCGCCGTGCCGCCCCATTGCCCTTCCACGAACAGCGGCAGCACCAGCGTGATGCCCATGTAGCACGCGAACAGGGAATTCCCCGCCCAGAAGCTCACGCGGAAGCGCCACGATTCGAAGATGCCCAAGTCGATAAGGGGCGCATCGATCCGCGCCTGCCTGCGAAGGAACAACGTCAGGAACAGAACGCCCACCAGCACGGGCGCCCACACCAGCGGGCTGGTGAAGCCGTAGCTCGATGCGTCGGTGAAGCCCAGCAGCAGCCCGCCGAAGCCCAAGGCCGACGCGATGAGCGACACAACATCGAGCTTCGCGCTCGCATCTTGGCAGGGCTTGCGCTGGATGAACACGGCGGCGGCCACGATGAGCAGCAGCGTTGCCGCGCCCAACGCCACGAAGAAACTGCGCCAGCCGCCCCACCCTATCATCCAGCCGCCGATGGTGGGGCCGATGTTGGGGGCGAAGCCCATGGCAATGCCCGAAATGCCCATAACGGTGGCGCGCCTGTCGGGCGGAAACGACGTCATGGTAACGCTGATCATCATGGGCATGGTGATACCCGCGGAAACCGCCTGCAGCACGCGCCCGGCTATCAGCATGGGGAAGCTCACGGCGAACACATCGACCACAGCGCCCACGAAGAGCAGTGCCAACGCGCCCACCACCAGGCTTTTCAGCCGGAAGCGGCGCATAAGGAAGGTGACCGCGGGGACGGTGATGCCCAACACCAGCATGTAGAGCGTGGTGATCCACTGCCCCAGCTCGGTTTCCACCCCGAAGTCGTCGGCAATGCCGGTGAACATGGCGTTCACCGCGGTTTGGGAAAGGTTGCCCAGGCACGAGCCAAGGATGACGATGGAGATAAGGACGATCACATGCTTCATGCTCTGCTTTTCGGCTTGCTGTTGGCTTTGCTGCACGGCGCCCTCCCCTCGTCTTCTTCGGCGTACTTGATGTGCCTTTGATTATCGCACCAGCCCAGCGCCAGCACCGCCAGCCATCGGCAAAAGCCGGCCGAATCGACGGCCGCACAATGCCATACCAGCCCCTTGCCCGCGTGCAGCGCAATGCGGCAAACGTGCAGGTTCGGCGCTTTCCGCACCTCAACTGCCCATAGCGTGCCATACTGCAATGGATCCCCCAAGACCGAAAGGTACCCATGTCCGCACGCATAGAACTCCCGAAGCTTTCGCGAACCCAAATCGTGGCGCTTAGCTGGATTGCCGTTGCCATCATGGCCGTTGTTATCTTCTGGATGTCGGCCAACTCGGGCGAATCGGTGAACAACGAGATGGGGATAGTCTCCACGACGAAGAAGGCGCTCGCAGATGGAGCGAAGGCCGTTAGCGGCCGCGACGTCGATGTTTCGCCGGTGGGTCACTTCACCGAGTACCTGATTTTCGGGGCGCTGCTGTTCAACGCGCTGCGCCTTCACCTGGGAATCAATCGCACGCTTACCCTTGCGCTTGCCGTGGGCATAGCCAGCATCTACGGCGTGACCGACGAATTCCATCAGATCTTCGTGCCCGGCCGCAGCTGCGACCCGGCCGACTGGGCCGTAGACACCATCGCCGCCCTCTGCGGCGCACTGCTTGCCCGCTTCGCCTTGAAGAAGGTCTTGGCCCGAAGCAAGTAGAAAACGAACCGGGCTCCGTCGGCGGGGTGTCTCGGCGATGGGCGGGCGAACCTTTCTCGCCTTCCTTTGATATCGAGGAATAATCAGCGAATGCGCAGCGGAGAATAGCTCGACGCATGGCTCACCGCATCCCCTAATCGCTGATCGAGAACCTGGGGCTGCGCATTTCAGCGATATCAAAGGAAGGCGGGTTCTTTACGCCCCTCGCCGAGGCACCCCGCCGACTGCGCAAGGGCGTTTTGCCAGCTCACACGCGCGATAACCAGGCGCAGAGCTACAGCCGCGCCTTCGCCTTTTGGCACAGCTTGGCAATCGGCTCAAGCATATG
>CAVAFY010000047.1:0-6793 GCA_963588035.1 Alloprevotella sp.
AAAGCGTTCTTGCCAAGACCGGTGACGCAACAGCCCCCGCAGCCGCCATCGCGCTGCTGGCCGGCGGTGCTGCTGTGGTAACAGCGCGCACGGTCCGGAGGAAGGCGAGGGCTCAGAGGTAGGCTGCGCGAGCCGGCTGCTTGAGGGGTGGCCTGCAGCGGCTGGGCCTGCGTTGCGGCTCAGATTCGACCGATATTCGATGCACCGCCCGGGATTTGCAGCCAAGTCCCGGGCGGTTCCATGTCCACGCACAATTCCAAGATTTACGTGGGTTGCGTGCTGGACACCTATCGCAAGACAGACTGCTAACGTGCTTGGAAAGCCGCTGACTTGGCATATGGCCTGTTAGCCGAGCGCTAAAGAATATTGAGGTTTCTCGAGGTAGGATAGGAAAAAGAAAAGCCTCCGAAGAGGCTTTAGGCAAGTCAGATTTGCTCCCTACGGAGCGTTCCCGAAGAAACATTTTTTGGCTAGGCCGTATTTTGACTCGCAGTGTCGATCCGACTGGTAATCGGAGACAAGGCGACTATAGCACAACGCGAAGGAGTTTGCGGATATGAATTTGAGGGGCGTTCAGGGCGAATACAGCATAGGCTTGGATATGGGCACCGGCTCCGTTGGATGGGCCGTTACGGATGAGCATGGCGATCTTCTCCATTTCAAGAGGCAGCCTACGTGGGGAAGCCGCTTGTTCAATGAAGCAGGCCATGCATCAGAGGCTCGGATTCATCGCGGGCAGCGTCGTCGCTATATCCGTCGGCGGTGGCGCCTTCGCCTGTTGCAAAGCCTGTTCAAAGAGGAAATGGAAAAAGTGGATCCTGACTTCTTCATGCGCTTGGAACAGTCTAGGCTTATCGAGGGAGACCCTATCTTCAACGGCTCTGACTTCACTAAAGCAGACTACTACGATCGTTTTCCAACCATTTATCACCTGCGGAAATGGTTGATGGAAACCGACAAGCAGGCCGACCTCCGTTTGATCTACTTGGCTATGCACAATATCGTCAAGCATCGCGGCAATTTCTTAAGGCAGGGGCAAAGCCTTTCCGCCAAGAATGCTGATCCTGGTGCGGCGGTGGGGTTTTTCATTGAGGCTTTGGGTAACTGGTGCGATTCTCGTAAGCTTGAACGGTTGGTAAACGATGTGGAAGAGCAGGAAGCTCTTATCCGAAAGATAACAACGCTCTTGTTTGATAAGAATCGTTCTCGACGGAAAATCCCCAAAGAGATCGCTCCTCTCGTTACGGTTCCCATGGAGGAATCGCAGGCTTCGAAAAAGTTCTCGGAGGCGATCGCAGGGGCTATGGTGGGGCTTCCCGTTGAGTTCAAGAACATTTTCGGTGAGTTCGAGTGCAAGAAAACCAAGATTTCATTGGGCAAGGAAGAGGAGCTGGAAAAGCTTGTTGAGTCTTGTCCCGACGATTGCACTGAGCTGTTGGAGGCGCTGCGTTCTGTTCACGCCGCATATCTGCTTCAAGGATTGCTTTCGTACAAGGATCCTGATAAAACCGGCGACAGCATTTCCGCAAGCATGATCGTGAAGTACAACCAGTACTATTTTGACCTGCAAACCCTGAAAAGTCTGGTGCGTGAATATGCACCCGCCGAATACAACGATTTCTTCCGTGGCGAGCTATACGAAGATATCCCCAAATACAATTACTTCAAAGCCCAGGGTTATACCGCCTACAACCTCGGCAAAACCAAGTACGACGATTTCGCCAAAGAGGTTAAGAAGCTCTTTTCAGGCACTGCCGCTGAACAAGACGAACGTTATGTTCGTATGACTGCGGCGTTCGTTGAGCAGCGCTTCCTGCGTAGGCTCAAAACCAGCGACAACGGCAGCATTTATTATCAGCTGCACCTGGAAGAGCTTCAGGCGATCATCCGCAATCAAGCCAGGTTCTACCCGTTCCTTCAGGAGGGAGCGGAAAAGCTTGAGTCATTGGTAACTTTCCGTATCCCCTACTACGTGGGCCCTTTGAGCACCAAGAATGCGGCTGAAGACAAGCATGGGAAACGCTTTGCCTGGTCTGAGCGGAAGCCGGGTATGGATGATGCGGTAATTACCCCTTGGAATTGGGACACCGTTATAGATAAAGACAAGAGTGCAGAGAAGTTCATCCTGCGCATGACGGGTGATTGCACGTATTTGGCAGGGGAGAAGGTTCTTCCTAAGTGTTCTCTCCTGTATGAAGAGTATTGCGTGCTCAATGAGCTCAATGGTATGCGCTGGGCTGAAGACGCAGAAAACGAGCATCGTTTCGATGCCGTCCAACGCGAGGGGATCATGCGCGATTTGTTCCAGAGCAAGCGCACTGTTCGTTTGAAGGACATCGAGGATTGGCTTGTGCGTGTTGACGGCGCGATTAACCCGCATGTAAGCGGTAGCCGGGGAGAGACCTCGGTTACCTCCAAACTGAACACCTACCGCTTTTTCGCAAAGGATGTTTTCGGGGTAAGCGAGCTTGATCCATCGCTGGTTCCCGCTATCGAAGAAATTGTTCTATGGAGCACGCTCTTCGAGGATCGTTCCATTTTCGAGCAAAGGCTCGAAGGAGCATACGGACCGCAAGGAAATGGCTTGTTGAATGCCGAGCAAATCAAGACCATCAAGAAGAACCGCTTCACCGGTTGGGGAAGGCTTTCGGCGAAGTTCCTTACTGGGGTAAAGGTTCAGTCCCAGGACGGCCGCGAGGTGTCCATCATGGACGTGCTTCGCTACGGCGATCCGAATTCGAGGAGCCGTCGGGGCCGGACCATGGTGATGATGGAAGCGCTGCGCGATGAGAAGCTTGGGTTCCAAACAAAAGTTGATGATTTGAATCAAGAATATTATGCAAACCACGAAAGAGAGATGGGCGTCAACGACTTTCCAGGTTCGCCTGCTATTCGCCGTAGCCTTAATCAGGCGAAGCGCATCGTAGATGAGATTGCTAAGGTTGCTGGTTCTCATCCGGCAAATATCTTCATTGAGGTTAACCACAATAACAAGGAACCGAAGGATGATTCTAAAGAGCTTAAGCGACGCTATGATCGGATCAGAGAACAGCTTGAGGCGATGGGGGAGGAAGTCTCCGATGCTTGGACTGAATTCCAAGAGATTACGCCAGACGATTTGAAAGACGAAAGGCTAACACTCTTCTTTATTCAGGGCGGCAAGTGCATGTATTCGGGCGAGCGCTTGGACATTGCCCAGTTGTCGGATGCCGGCAAATACGAGGTAGACCACATCATTCCCCGTGCGTACATCAAGGACGATAGTTTCGAGAATAAGGCGCTGGTTCTTCGGTCCGAGAACCAGCGTAAGACCGATGAGCTGCTCCTTGATCAGCGTGTTCGTCATCGTATGCGTAAGTACTGGGATAAGCTGCATCAAGCGGGGCTTATTGGCGATAAGAAATACAACAACTTGATGCGCTCGCATATAAACAGCGGGATGATGAAGGGCTTCATTGCGCGCCAGCTGGTAGAGACCAGCCAGGCGGTGAAAATGATCCGGGCGCTGCTTAAGGCTTGGTATCCCAATACCAAAATTGTTCCGGTAAAAGCGAGCATGTCTCACAATCTAAGAGAGGCAATGGGCTTGGTGAAGTGCCGCGAAACGAACGACTTCCATCATGCTCATGATGCATATTTGGCATGCCGTCTTGGCTTGTTCATCCAGATGCGTTATCCAAAGCATGAGAACCCGATTGCTCGCAAGTGTGCGATTGAGAAATATGCACAGTATCTGTCTAGGCAACTTGCCAGCACTCATAAAATGGCCGGCTTGGCCGGACTCATTGTGGATAGTTTTATGGGCTCTGAATTCGGCAAGGAAACGGACGAGGTGAAGAAGGACGCCTGGGATGCTGAAGCCGAAATGGAGGGCATACGGAAGGCGCTCAACTACCGCCAATGCTATGTAACGCGAATGTCGTACGAGGATACGGGCAAATTTTGGGATGCCAATCCTGTAAGTCCCCGCGCATCAAAGAAAGCCCTCATTGGCTTGAAAGAATGTTTGGATACTGGGAAATACGGCGGGTATACGAGAAAGAAATACTCGTACTTCTTCCTTTCGGTTGAACGGGACTCAAAAGGGAAAGAAGCGATTAGGCTCTCCGGCTTGCCAACGTATTTGAAGAATTCCTCGACGAGCCTGGAGGCCTATGCTTCAGGTATCGCGAAGGAGGCTAACCGTGAATTTGTAAAAATAATCGCTCCTTGCATTCGCAAATATCAACTGATCGAGATAGAAGGCAAAAGACACTTTGTAAACGCCTTGGAGGAAACGAAGAACGCCGTGCAGATCGCCTTCTCTCTTGATGAGGTGAAAGTGATCCAAAGGTACCTTTCGGCCGAAGACGGTTCTGCTGAAGCTGTAATTGGCATAGTCGTTAATCGTGCTCTGCGATTAACGAAGTCTCCCTTGATTGATTCCATTGATTTTTCAGAGCTCCGGCGTTCGTTTAATTTGATCCCGAGCGACAAGCAAAGAGAGATTATCGAAAAGTTGCTTCGCTTGTTCAGGGGAGACGAGAAGAGCACCCCCGTTAACCTATCGTGTATAGGCTCTTTGAAGCACGCGGGACGGCTTCAACCCATGCGTAAAAAAATTACTTGCGATATCGTAATCATCGACCAATCCGTAACGGGTATGTTCGAAAGGAAGACCCGTGTCGGGTTATAGGAACGTGGTGATCACCAGTCCCTGCAAGCTTCAGTATCGGGGCGGTTATCTTGAGGTTCGCAAGGAAGACGACACCACGCGTATCCACCTGGGAGAAATCTCTTCGGTTGTTCTTCAGACCAATCAAGTGTTCGTCAGTGCGTACTTGTTGTCTGAGCTCGCCAAATCGAAGGTTTCCTTTGTCGTTTCGGATGAGAAATGTGACCCCATAGGGCAATATTTACCGCTGTATGGCGCGCATAACACCAGCAAGAAAATCGCTGAGCAGGTTGACTGGACGGAGCCCGCGAAAAAGCGTGTTTGGCAACGAGTGGTCCGCGACAAGGTTGCCCATCAGTCATCGCTTTTAACTGCACGCGCAAGAGAGCAGCAAGGCGAGCAGCTGCGCAAGATCGTTCCCGAGGTGCGCTCTGGTGATAGCACCAATAGGGAAGGCCATGCTGCCCGCCTGTATTTCAGCGCTCTGTTTGGTCCGGACTTTTCGCGCGATAAGGAGATTCCGCTAAATGCGGCTCTCAACTACGGTTACGCGATCATCCTTTCGGCGGTAAGTAGGGAAATCGTTGCGCGAGGTTACCTAACACAGGTCGGGATTTGCCACAGAAATGAATTCAATCAGTTCAATCTAAGCTGCGATCTCATGGAGCCATTCCGCCCAATAGTCGACAGGGTCGTATTCGACAATTTCGAGGGCGACTTCGACAGGAACTTCAAACTGCTTTTGGTTGATGTTTTGAACCAGGGGATTCCCTACAAGGGCGGTAGCTATCGCGTTGGCTCGGTGATCTCGTTGTATGTGGGTGATTGCCTAAAGGCTTTGAACAGGCGGTTGTCGGTGGACGAGATTGAAGCTTTTGGCATTCTATGACTGGCGAGGTTAGGAATAGATACATGCGACTCATCTTGTTCTTCGATCTGCCGGTCGAAACCGCGGCGCAGCGAAAGGCCTACAGAACGTTCAGGAAGTTCCTGATCAAGGATGGCTATCTGCAGCTTCAGGAATCGGTTTATGCCAAGTTGGTCCTTAATGATGGCGCTGCGGCAGGTGCGGTAGCACGATTGCGCAAGAACCGGCCTTCCCAGGGGTTGGTTCAGGTTCTTAAGGTTCATGAAAGCCAATTCGCCACAATGGAATACATCACCGGTAATCGGAAGGCCTATGACGAGGTCGATACCATGGAAGAGTTGCTGGTGCTATGAAACTAGTCTTCTCGGGGCTCGAGCACCCGATAGAGCTATTGGAGGGTAGGCCTTCGGTTTTGCAGATCGAAAATCCAGCCCTATTTACTCGGCTGTGTTTGGCGCTGCTGTCCGGGGAAGGAAGATTCGCTTCGGAGCCATATACTATCTGGCAAGAAGATTCCGAGCTGAAGCCCAAAGATTCCCTGATGGTTATCAGCGACCCGTTGAACCTTCCATGGGACGAAAGATCGCTTATGGCAACCGTGATAAAGCGGATGGAGCGTGAGTTCCTTGAAGATGAGGATCTTAGGGGAAAGATGGAGGCTGCCGAGGCTTTTCTTCGGGAAAGGCTGAGCTCTCTCGACCTGGGGTTCAATGCCGATTATGAGTTTGCCCTACAATGGGATTTGAAAAGGTACCTGAAATACCTTGGTTTCGGAGCATCGTATTGCTTCGAGAAATCGTACCTTGACAATCTGCTCAATTTTTTATCGCTTGCTCTTGACTCAGGCTGTAAACGTGTTCTTGTGTTTGTGGGCCTGAAAAAATTTCTGACCAAAACAGAGTTGGAAGTGTTGTACGAGCACGTTTTTTATTCGAAACTATCCGTGTTGCTGTTAAGAGAACAAGGTTGATGCTTCAGTGCACGAATACGAGGTAAAACAGGTTGTTGACCAGCACTTTATTGAGTTTTGAGCAAGCTATCCAGTCGGTTCTTCCGTCCTTGAGCAGTGGGGATTTTGCTCCAATGGTTTTGGAGCAGTGTCGAACTGACTGGAAATCAAACTGCCCAACGAACGCGGTTTGCCACATTCCGTTTTGGAGCAGTGTCGAACTGACTGGTAATCAAACCGCTGAATACGCACGAAGCCCGGTGGGTTAGAGCGGCGGCAGCTCGCCGAGATCAGAGCGTATATCAGGAAGTACGGGGGTATC
>CAVAFY010000048.1:0-6758 GCA_963588035.1 Alloprevotella sp.
TAAAGAGACAGCTGCGGCATGGCAACCTCCAATCAACACCTAAAGTATACTTGCCAATATACTTGGTTACAATTGCTGTTTTGACCTACGCATTGCGCCTCTATCCGCTCTTTCGTTATAAGGTGGTAGTGGGGAATTAACCATCAGAGGGGATATTGATGGAATTTGCGAATCTGAGAATGTTCAAGGTTGCGGCCGAAGAAGAGAACTTCACCAAGGCCGCCAAGCTCCTTAATTGCTCCCAAGCGCATCTGAGCCAGGTGGTTAAGCAGATGGAAGCCGAAGTCGGGGCGCCGCTGTTTGACCGAATCGGTCGCAAGGTCGAGCTGAATACTTATGGTAAAAGGCTTCTGCGTGCTGCCATTATCTGCGAGAACGCGATGGAGAACATCCGCAAAGAGACAACTGCCCTTTCCCGAGAGCGTCAAAGCGTTCGCCTGGTTGCCCGTTGTCCCATGGGCGACCTTCCTGGCGTGATAAAAGGCTTCAGGGACAGTGAGCCGGGGATCGATATCGTGACGATTACGCCCGGTGACGACAAAATCACCCAAGGCTACGACCTGGAGCTCCTTGCCTCGCATCATGAAATCGATGAGGAAAACGCAGTTCTTCTCTGCGAAGACCCGTATGTCCTGATTGCAGCTTCGGGTAATTTTATTGCCGCAAGGCAGAGCGTCTCTTTGAAGGAGCTCAGCGAAGTGGGCTTTGTTGCTTCGCCTCTGAGCACCGAGCAAACACGTATGCAGGCAAAGATGTTCAAGGACGCCGGGTTCGTTCCCAAGATGCGTTGCTATTCATCCAGCTATTGGACCCTGCTTAATTTGGTGGAGCAGAACATCGGCGTATGCATAGGGTGCGAGAAGTCGTGGTTGGTGAAAACCGATCTAAAGGTAAGGGCCGTGCCCTTTTCCGACGTAGACCTATCGCGAAAGATCTATCTCAGGTGGCCGAAGGGGTCTTACCTATCCGATGCCTCTTTGAACTTCATCAGCTACCTCGAAGACGTTTTCGGCGATGCGGAGTGTGATGCATAATGAATCCTGATCAGCTTATGGCTTTCCGCGCGGTTGCCCTTGCAGGAAGCATCTCCAAAGCGGCTTTGCAGCTTCACTCCTCGGCTTCGTCGCTTAGCAGAACGATAAAAAGCCTTGAGTCCGAATTGGGTGTTGAGCTGTTCGATAGAAACGGAAGGCACCTGAGCCTTAACCAGTACGGGGAAGTCGCATTGCATCACTCGGGTATGATCGTCGAGGAGCTGGCGAATGCCGTCGAGGATATTCGGGCGGCAGAGGCCCGCGAAGGAAAGGTCCTCCGCGTCTATTTCAGGAACAGCCTCGGTAGTACAGGGGCTGCTCTCTCATCGTTCATTCGTATGCACCAAGATGATCAGCTGGATATCATCCTTTCAAAGGCCGAGGCCCAGACCGAAGGCTTCGACCTCGAGTTCACTTCCACTATTTATGAGATCGTTCCAAGCGAAACGGAATTCCTTCTTGCGACCGAGGGATACTGCATAGCCGTTTCACCCGATCATTGGTGCGCCAAGAGGGAGGCGGTTTCCCTTTCGGAACTGAAGAATGAGCCGTTCATCTTGCCTCCAGGCGATGGCGGAGCGTTTGTTCTCGGTATCTGCAGAAACGTTGGGTTCAAGCCCAAGGAAACCATTGTCTGCCCGCAGGTGTGGAACGCTATTCGCGTCGCAATGCAGGGCCGAGGCATTCTAATTGCGCCGGAGTTATCTATGCTTGCTGGTTTTGGCAATGAGATTGCACGTGTTCCGCTGAAGGAAAACCTAGGTATTCGCTATCTAGGCATCAAGGTCAACGAAGGGTTTGTGCTTACTGACCTCGCGAAAGAGTTGATTGATTATCTTAGGGAGTACTTCGAAAGCGATAAGCGCCTTTATGTGAAATGACCTTATAAGTGGAGCGGTGCAAAAATTCAATCTATTGCAGATCGGCATTAGAACATGTTCACGCTTCTCTAGTCCGCAGTGTTTCGCTGGTACGTTCATATTGTCGGAAAGTAAACAGCAGAGGGGTCTGCTGAGCGAGTAAGCGATGGAGATCGCGCTCGTAATCGGGATCTTCCGATGCCCGCTAGGGCTTATTGAAGGAGAGAGTGAAATGTCTGAGGAAAAAGAAGCGGTGGGCTCCACCCCTCCACAAGATCAAGAGCACAAATCCGTTTGGAAAGTGATCAGCCAGAGAGCATTTTTGACGGTGTTCATCGGCAATATCCTGGTTTGCATCAGCTTCAACATCATCAATGCCGGTTTGGTCGTCCACTTCACCGAGGATTACGGTATGGATGTCGCTATCGTCGGTACGGTAGTAAGCCTTTTCTCGTTCATGTCGTTGATCATGAAGCCTATCTCGTCGCCGATTATCGACCGGTTCGACAGGAAGAAGCTGCTCATCGGCTCGTATGTGATTCTGGCAATAGGTACGGTGGGCATGGCTTTCGCCAACGAGGTAGCAAGTCTGTACGCATTCCAGGTTGTTCGTGGCTTCGGCTGGGGCGCCAGCATGGGTTTGAATGCGGTTATCCTGGCCGACGTAGTAGGCAAGGCCGACTACGGTATTGCAACCGGCCTGTTCATGCTCGGCCCAGTTGTTGGCTCCAGCGTGGTTGCTCCATTGGCCATTCCCGTGGCGGATGCCATCGGGTATTCCGGCCTGTTCCTTGTCTCTGCCGGATTCGCACTTCTTGACGCTCTGCTTATCTGCACGCTTCCCTACGAGTGGAAGAAGCCGGAGCCTAAAGCCGACAAGGGCCCCAAGAAGAAGGTTCGTATCAGCGATTTCATCGACTGGGCATCCATTCCCTACATGCTGATCTCTGCAATGTTCTCTATCGCCGTTTACGGTCAAGGTTCCACCATCCTGCTTGCCTATGGTCGTGCCGACCTGGCAATCGCCAACGTTGGCATTATGGTTACCGTCCATAACGTGATCATGTACTTCACCAGGCCCATCTTTGGCCGCATCATCGATAAGAAGGGCGCACGTTGGGGCCTCATCCCCGGCTTCGTCGCTGTGGCGGCTGCCAACTTCGTAACTGCGGCAAGTACGGATATGTGGGGACTTCTTATTGCGTCGATCATCTACGGCGTAGGTGGCGGTGGCCTTATCGGTAGCCGTACTATGGCTATCAAGGGTGCACCGGAAGAGCGCATGGGCGTTGCGGGCAACACCTATCTGATGGGCTCCGACATTGGCCAGACCCTTGGACCGATCGTATTCACGGGTATTGCCGCAATGGTTGGCGGAATGTACCGTCCCGCTTACGTGATCCTTGGCGGAATCGTTATCGCCGGCTTCGTGATCTGGATGATCTTCATCAAGGTCCTCATGAAGCGCCACCCCGAGAACGAGATGGGCTGGTAAGCTGCCATGAAGACCTATATCGACACCAAAGAGGGTCGATACATCGGTACGGTTGAGGCATCGGGGGTGCTCTCGTTCAAGGGTATCCCCTTCGCCCAGCCCCCTCTGGGTGGTTTGCGTTGGCTTCCCCCGAAACCGGTCGAGACCTTCGATACTGAGCGGCATGTGGACATTTATCCTCCTGCGCCCGTACAGCTTAATTATCCAAAGCATCTAGCGGATCAAATGGGGGAGCCGATCCATATCCCCACCAGTGAGGATTGCCTGTACCTTAATGTGTGGGCAGCCGACCTGGAAACACCGAAGAAGGGAATCCTGTTCTGGGTGTTCGGCGGTTCGTATGCAATCGGTCACGCTTCGCGCATTCAGGCACGAGGCGAGAACTTCGTAGCCGCGCATCCTGAGATCGTGGTGGTTGCCGCAAATTACCGCCTGGGAGTTTTCGGATCCATCGATCTCTCGGTCATCGGTGGCGGCGAAGAATATGCCCTGAGCAACAACCTGAATCTTCTTGATCAGCGTGCGGCCCTGGAATGGGTGCGCGAGAATGCTGGCGAGTTTGCCGCCGACCCCGAAACCATAACCCTCTATGGACATTCGGCTGGGTCGAATGCGATATGCCACCATCTTGTTTCAGAGGGCTCCCTTTCGCTGTTCCGCAGGGCGATATGCCAGAGCTCCTTCCTGGAGGGGCCTCCCGCAAGAACTCTCGAGGAAGCACGTGATGCATCGTCGAAGGTGTTTGAAGCCGCTGGGGTGAGCTCGGTTGAAGAGGCATTGTCGATCTCGTCCGAGAAGCTGCTGATGGCACAACGCGAGGTGTTCGGTGAAATCTACGGATCGCCTGTCGTTGACGGATTGGTGGTTAAGCCCGGGGAAATGGAAGCCTTGGCTTCGGGCATTGCCTCGGATAAGGAAGTGATGATCGGCTACAGCAACGGTGAGCGCGATTCCGGTTTCGTCGGGCTGGCCGATAGCGAATGCGAGGCCCGCGTGCTTGCCACCAACAAGGGGCGGCTGTCGGGCAAAGAGGCAATCGTTGATGAGTATAAAGCCGCTCATCCGGAGCTTTCCACCCAGGTTGCATGCATGAATCTGCAGGCCGAGTTGATGATGACCATTCCCGCAGAAATCCAAGCACGCCTCACGGCAAAAAGCGGAACAGTCTATCAGTATGTATTCAGCTGGGCCGATGAGGCTACGGGGATTCGCGCGTACCATGGCGCTCCGTGCCCCTTCGTTTTCGGCAATCAGATCCCGGAATGCGCCCCTCGTGATCTTTCCAAGAAGATCCAAGATGCTTGGGCGGCGTTTATCGCAACGGGAGATCCTAATTGCGAGTCGATTCCTACTTGGAAGCCCTATGGCGCAAACGGCGGTGCTGTGATGGATATCGCAGAAGAATGGCAGCCGTGCGACGGATACTGGGACAAGGATTTCGCATTGCTCTCGGGGCTGTTCCCATCTGCAGCGCTTTTGGAGAAGGAGGCGTAGATGGATATCCAGAAATTCAAAAGCGATTATTCGGGCGCCTTCGCGCATGTGGACAAGAGCCATCCGTACTACCACTTGAACACAGGCCTGTTTGAGCTGCCTTTGACGCAAGATTTTGGGATAGATGCATTCGTGTATATACCCGAGAGAACCACGAACAGTTGCTGGAGTGCGACCCTCCTTCTTCAGGGCGGTGCTTCGGTGGTGGATTTCATCCAGCGCTCTGGGTGGAAGGAGATCGCCGACAGGGATAAGCTTGTTGTTTTTCTCGCCAAGCCGAAGCAAGGCGGTTGGCTTGATTTGGAGGACCCGGTTTCTGCGGTAGAAGAGTTGCGATCTAGGGTCGATGTGCGTGACCACTACGTCACGCAAGTGTTCTTCGCCTATTTGGCCGGTTACGGCGACGGTGCAGAAGTCGCTCTTCGCTATACCATGAAGCACCCCGAAGCGTACGCTGGCATCGCTTGTTCTGGTGATTGGGTGGGGGATATCGACTACGATGCCCTTGCATCGCAAGGATCTTCTGACCTGCCCTATGAGCTGGCTTCTTCTGTTCCTGTTCCAGCCTATTTCTCTGTCGGGGAGCCCGGGGATTTGTTCGCCAAAGCCTTCGATCATTTTGCCCAGAGAAATGGATGCGGTGATGTTTTCGAGTCCAATGGAAGACGTTATGCGCCCGCGTGTTTGAAATATGGGAATGACACTATAAACGGGCAGCCTGTAGCCGATGTCGTGGCGGATGTGGCGCGGTTTGATTCACTGGAATCGCCTGAGGCGACGGAGGCCCTTTGGGGTCAGCTGCATCGTACGATCCGCACAACGGGTGTCGGTCCTGGCGGCCTGCATTCTTTCAAGACGCTGGAAGAGCTCGGCATCGCAACCCACGAAAAGGTCGTTGATGGGTGGACGCGCCATTGGTGCGAGTACGTTCCCCGGCGAAACGTGAGTCGAAGGGAAAAGCTTCCAGTAGTCGTTTTCTTCCACGGAGGCACACAGGTTGCCGAAAGCGGGCTTTACGGTGCCGAATGGTTCAACGTTGCGGAGAGCAGGGACTTTATAGCGCTCTTTCCATCGGGTGGAATAGCCCAATCAAGGATGAACGCCAACCCCATGCCGACATGGAACATCTCTTGCGAGACGGAATTCTATCTTGACGATGAGGCTTTTATTCGGGAAATGATCGCTGATGTTGAGAGCCGGCTTCCGGTTGACCGTTCGCGTATCTATGCAACGGGACACTCGATGGGTTCGGGGATGACCCAGCGTTGCTTGATGAGCATGCCGGATATCTTTACCGCGGGCGTGAGCAACTCCGGCGTGGTTTTAGGGTCCTACGAATTGCCCGGAATCAACGACTCGCTGGATGTCGCGGCTTGGATTGAGATAGGGGAACATGACGTCGATTCGTGTGACCTTTCGGATAGCCCTCGAGTGAAGACGAATATCGAATACTGGATAGCTCGGGGCGAGTTGGACTCCTTCGAAGACGCCGGTGAATTCCAGTGCGGAAGATACTTGAACAAGGAGTGGTGCACTTCAAGTGGCGCGCCGCTGCTTAGATATACGGCTGCGCTCGACAAGAATCATGCGGTAATGCCCCAGGATGCTTGGTCGTACTACGACGACTTCATGTGCAAGTTCAGCCGTCTCGAAGATGGAACGCTTTGCTACTTGGGTAAGCCGGTTCGCTAATCAGGCCCCTCCTTGGCGTGTCCCTACGCGCTAGTCCCCATATCGGCTGAAAAGCCACCGATGGCCGCTCGGATGAGCGGCCATCGTGTGTTTGCCTTGCGTTTGAGGCGGATTGTTGGGCGAGCCGACTAGTCTACGGCGACCATCACGTCGGTGGACTTCACGATGGCGACAGCCTTGCCG
>CAVAFY010000049.1:0-6617 GCA_963588035.1 Alloprevotella sp.
GGCACGCTTTCCGCCAAGGTGAACCCCGAGAAGATCACGTTCGTGAACCAGTACAAGGCTGAATCCACCAGCGTTTCCCTTACCGGCTTGAAGGTGCTTGATCGTGCCGAGGGTCTTACCCCAGATGACATTACCGGCAAGTTCACCTTCACCATAAGCTCGGACGATCCGAACGCTCCGCTGCCCAAGACCGGGAAGGTGACCGCTACCAACGACGCCAACGACAACATCGCCTTTGACGAGATCGTGTTCACCGCGGAAGACCTGAACAAGGCCCTGAACAAGACGGAAGAGGTCAACCTGGCATCCGAAGCAACTGTTCAGAATGAGCAGAGCGGCAACGAAGCGGCTCAGTCTGGCGCTGCCGGCACCAAGGCGGCAACCAGCCAGTCCAAGGCAGCCGGCGCAGAGAACGGCTCTGCTGCCAATACCGAATCCACGCAGAAGGAGGCAACTAACAATACCAACGAGCAGCTCTCCAACGAGGCTTCCGGCCAGAGCGTAGACGGCACTGAGGCAAACTCGGACGGCACCGATACCGCTAAGGCGGTAGACGATGCCGAGTCTCAGGGCCTGATGGCTAAGCTGGGCGCCACCCCTGCATATGCCGACGAAGCCCCCGCCCAGACCCGTTCCTACGCCTTCGAGTACAAGGTTACGGAGAGCGGCAGCGTCGCAGGTGTTACCAACGACACGTCTGTGAAGACGATCAAGATCACGGTGACCGACGACGGCCAGGGCAAGCTCACCGCCGAGGTCGAGGGTGCTCCGTTCACCTTCACCAATAAGTACTCGGTGCAGCCCGTCACTATGAGCATTACCGACCAGGTGGCCGTGAATAAGAAGCTCGTTGGCCGCGACCTTACCGAAGGTGAGTTCAACTTCGAGCTGCTGGACGCGAACAACGAAGTGGTGGCCAAGGGCACCAACAACGCCAGCGGTGCAGTAATGCTCAGCTCGCTTACCTACACGGAGCCCGGTGAGCACCTGTACACCCTGCGTGAGGTGAACGGCGGCAAGACCGTCGACAGCGTGGTCAACGACAGCGCAACCTACTCTGTGCTGGTGAAGGTTACCGACAACGGCGACGGCACGCTGAAGGCGGAAAGCCAGATCGGCGAAAGCCTGGATGGCCTGACGTTCACCAATACCTACATCGAGCCGGAGCCCGAGCCCACGCCCGCGGTAACGCCGAGCGAGCCGACCGGTGGTGAAAAGGTGGTTACCGCTACCACCACGACCACTACCGTGAAGTCCGCCAAGACCGGCGATAACACGGCTGGCATTGCGGTTGTTGCCGTGATCGTGGCAGCTGCTGCCGGTGCCTTCGCCCTGCTGGCAAGGCGTCGCAACCAATAATCTGCGCAACGCGCAGACAAGGAGGTAGCTCCTTCCAAGGATGGCCCGCTTCGGCGGGCCATCCTTTTTGTTAGGCATTTGGAGAAGCTTGTTCCGCTGGGGAAACGTGAATCCAAACCCCCATGCAACTTTTTTGCGGTTGCGGATTCCCTTCCTTCAAGCGCAAGGTAGAAACGGGTTGCTGTGAGGCCGATTTGCTGGGCTTTTGCTGCCGGGTCTGTAAATCGGAGGGCTGCAGCAATCCGCAACCGCAAAAAAGTTGCAATCCGGGCTGCCGTTCTGTTTTCGACCCCCAGGCAGCCCAAAGCAACACCTTGGCTGCTTGGGGACGCATGGGGTTCAGGGCATAGAAAAGGGACCCGTGCGGGTCCCTTTCGTGCTGCGGTATTACGCGCTTGCGGTGGTTGGGCAGGCTTAGTAGTTCTCTGCGTGGACCTCGAAGAAGCTCTGCGGATGGGCGCATACGGGGCACACCTCGGGAGCCTTGGTGCCCACCACGATGTGGCCGCAGTTGCGGCACTCCCAAACCTTGACCTCGCTCTTCTCGAACACCTGGGCGGTTTCGACGTTCTTCAGCAGGGCGCGGTAGCGCTCTTCGTGGTGCTTCTCGATCTCGGCCACGCCGCGGAACTTGGCGGCCAGCTCGGGGAAGCCCTCTTCCTCGGCGGTCTTGGCGAAGCCATCGTACATATCGGTCCACTCGTAGTTCTCGCCCTCGGCGGCGTCCTTCAGGTTCTGCGCGGTGTCGCCCAGGCCGCCCAGCTCCTTGAACCACATCTTGGCATGGGCCTTCTCGTTTTCAGCGGTCTTCAGGAACAGCGCGGCAATCTGCTCCATGCCTTCCTTCTTGGCGACGGAGGCGAAGTAGGTGTACTTGTTGCGCGCCTGGGATTCGCCGGCGAAGGCGGTTTCCAGGTTCTTTTCGGTCTGCGTGCCGGCATATTTGTTCGTGGCCATTTTCGGGCTCCTTTCGGCTTATGGGATACCTTCAACTTACGGGGCAAAGCCCGAGTTAGTCAACGGAAACTAACGCTTTGGCAGCAAGCCGTAAAACTGCTGATGGAAGGGCTGTGCACTGCGGGGCGTTCGGGGTTGGGAAGGGCTGCGCGGGGTGGGGTGCCGAGCGGGCGTTGTCTCCCGGGCTTCGCCTATCGGGTACACTTTGCTTCGGTAGAAGAAGGAGCCCATTATGCCTGAACCCTTGAAGTGCCCGGCGCAGAAGCAGTGCGGCGCATGCCAGCTTTTGGCAACACCCTACGAGCAGCAGCTGGCGCAGAAGCAGCGCGCCATGGCCCAGCTGTTCGAAGACGTTGCGGGCGAGGGCACCGTGATGAACCCCATCGCCGGCATGGGCGAGCCCTACTATTATCGCAACAAGGTAACCAGCCCCTACGTTCCCGGCAAGAAGCTGGGCGGGCGCGGGGCCAACGGCGGCCAGGGCCGCGGCGCCAATCGCGGGAAGGCGGCGGGCAAGGGCGGCAAGGGCAAGAACGCCAAGGGCAACGGACCTGCGCGCGAGATACTGTGCGGCATGTACGCCGCGGGCACGCACCGCGTTGTTGCCACCGACGAATGCCTTATCGAAAACCAGCAGGCCAAGCGCGTGGTTCTGGCCATTCGCCAGCTTATGCAGCGCTACGGCATGGAACCCTACGATGAAGATGCGGGCACCGGCTTCGTGCGTCATGCGGTGGTGCGCGTGGGCCACAGCTCGGGCGAGATGCTGGTAACCCTGGTTACCAACGGCAAGGAATTCCCCGGGTCGCGCAACTTCTGCCGCGAGCTGGTGAAGCGCTGCCCGTACGTGACCACCATCGTGCAGAACGTGAACACCCGCCAGACCAACGTGATCCTGGGCAACGAGGAGAAGACGCTGTACGGCCCCGGGTTCATCATCGACGAGCTGTGCGGGCTTTCCTTCCGCATTTCCTCGCACTCGTTCTACCAGGTGAACGCCGTGCAGACCGAGGTGCTGTACCGCCTGGCCATACAGCTGGCGGAATTCACCGGCACCGAAACCGCGCTGGACGCCTACTGTGGCACGGGGACCATCGGCCTGGTGGCCGCCAAGGGCCTGCCCGAAGCGCCCGAGGCGCATGCGGCCCAGGTCGTCGGGGTGGACAACGTTGCCTCCGCCATCAAGGACGCCCACATGAACGCCCAGCACAACGGCATCGACAACGCCGAGTTCGAAACGGGCGATGCGGGAGCGTTCATGGTGCGCCAGGCGAAGGCCGGCCGCCAGCTGGACGTGCTGCTGATGGACCCGCCCCGCGCCGGTGCGAGCCGCGAGTTCCTGGAGGCTGCCTGCAAGCTTGAGCCGCGGCGCATCGTCTACATATCCTGCAATCCCGAAACCCAGCAGCGAGACGTGGCGTACCTGACGGGCCACGGCTACACGCTCGACGTCGTCCAGCCGGTGGACATGTTCCCGCACACGAACCACACGGAGTGCATCTGCCGCCTTACCCGGAAAGGGTAGGGGCTGGCCCGGCGCGCAGCCTCTCTGCCGGCACGCCACCCCGAGCCCCGGCCATCGTTGCCGCTGCCGCAGACCCGCTTCTCGGAAACGAGGGCCAGCCCTCGCGCCGCCCGCTTCCGACCGCCCCGCAGAGACGAACGCCGGGGCTCGCGCCGCCCAGCCCCGCGCAACCCAACGCCTCCACCCCGCTGCAACGCGTTCGTTTTGATTATGTGAAGAACGGTATTTGTTTCTGATTCATAAGTTGGCGCGGTGGCACTATTGAGTAGAAGAAACCAGAAAAGCGCCTCCTTTGCGGGGCGCTTTCTTTGTCCCCTCTGCGGCGATTGGAGATGATGCGCACATGGATAGGTTCGGGTTCTGCCGCATGCTGTTCGAGGAAACGCGCTACATGAACATAGCCATCAAAGGCACCCTTTCGGGGGTGATCGAGCGCCACGGGCTGAACCACTTCCAGGCCCACCTGCTGGGCGACCTGCGCTCGGAGGACGGCCAGCCCATCCGGCAGCTTGCCGACCACATCTGCGTGAAGCCGTCGAACCTCACCCCGCTCCTGCATTCCCTGGAAGACCTGGGGCTTATCGAGCGGAAGCAGGACGAAAACGACAAGCGGTCGTTCCGCATCTACCTTACCCAGGCCGGCAGGGCGAAGTCGGAATCCATCGACAAGGAATTCTCGCAGCTGTTCGGCGGCGACAGCGCCGAGGCGGGCGAGCTGCAGCGCCAGGTGCTGGCAGGGTTTGCCGCCTTCCGCCAGCTTGCCGAAATGGGCAGCGCCCCGGCTGCCGGCCGCGGCCAGGCGCCCAACGAAGACTAACCAACCAACGAAAGGGAAGAGCACATGGGACTTACCCGAAACCAGGTAGTGATAGTTGCCGTTCTGCTTGCCGGCGCCACGCTTGTGGTGCTGAACCAGACGCTTCTTTCGCCGGCATATCCGTCCATCATGGCCGACTTGGCCGTGGATGCCACCACCGTACAGTGGCTGACCTCCGCATATTCGCTGGTAGAGGCGGTGGTCATTCCCCTTTCGGCGTACCTGGTGGGACGCTTCCCCACGCGCAGGCTGTTCATCATCGGCATCTCGTTCTTCGCGGTAGGCTCGCTGTGCGCGGCGCTCTCGCCCTTCTTCGGCATCCTGCTGCTGGGCCGCGTGCTGCAGGCCATGGCGTGCGGCGTGGTCATGCCCATGGTGTTCACCGTTATCCTGCTCATCTTCCCGCGCGAGAAGCGCGGCCAGGCCATGGGCATCGTTTCCCTGGTCATCGGCTTCGCGCCGGCGGTGGGCCCCTCCGTTTCCGGCCTGCTGGTGGATTCCATCGGGTGGCGCGCGCTGTTCGTGGTGGTGTTCACGCTGGCGGTGGTCATCGTGGTGCTTTCCGTCCTGTTCCTGAAGAGCTACGGCGAGTTCGAGCCCACGTCGTTCGACAAGCCCTCGGTTGCCCTGTGCTCGCTGGGCCTGCTCTCGCTGCTCTACGGCCTGGCCACCATCACCTCCACTTCCAACGTGCTTATCTCGGTGGCGCTTATCGTGGTGGGCGCGGTGCTGCTCACCTTCTTCGTGCGCCGTCAGCTTAAGCTGGAAGTGCCGCTGCTGAAGGTTTCGGTGCTGAAGAGCCGTCGCTACGCAACGGCCGTCATCGTGGTTGCCATGCTGCAGGCGGCACTGGTGGGCACGGGTGTTCTGCTGCCCATCTACCTGCAGAACCTGCTGGGCATTTCCGCCCTGGGAACCGGCCTTATCATGCTGCCCGGCGCCGTGATGGGCGCGGTGATGGGCTACTTCGCCGGCCGCCTGTTCGACAAGCTGGGGCCGCGCCGCGTCATCATCCCCGGTGCCGCCATCTCCGCCATCGGCGGGTGCGGCCTGGTGGGCTTCGCGCTGGACACGCCGGTGCCGTTCATCATCTTCGTGTACACCTGCCTGGGCGTGGGCATGCAGGCCATCATGACGCCGCTGAACACCTGGGGCCTGAACTCGCTGGACAACCGCGTTATCCAGCATGCGAACGCGCTGCAGAACACGTTGAACCAGGTGGGCGCTTCGCTGGGCACCGCAATCCTGGTTTCGCTTTCGGCCACCTCGGCGTTTTTGTTCCCCGACCTGCCCGCGCTTGAGCGCTCCATGGCGGGCGACCGCATCGCGTTCGTGTTCACGGCGCTTATCATGGTGGCCATCCTGGTTATCGTGTTCACCGTGGTGCGCGAGAAGGGCACGGCGAAGAAGCCGGCGTCTTCGGTGGATGCCCTGCGCCTGCCCACCAAGGCCGACGACCACATCTCGGTCGACCTGGCCATGAACCGCGAGCCGTACTTCGTGCACGACACCGACACCATCCGCGAGGTGGCGCAGATCCTGGCCGCCAACAAGACCTCGGGCGTGCCCGTGGTGGACAAGCGCAAGCGCGTGGTGGGCTTCATTTCCGACGGCGACATCATGAAGTACATCGGCCGCAGCGACGCTGCCGTGCTCGACGCCACGCTGATGCTGTACCGCGTGCCCGACAACGAGAACTTCATGCAGCGCATCACCGAGCTCATCGACCTGAATGTCATGCGCATCGCCACGAAGGGCGCCATCTCGGTGGAATCCGGCTCTGAGCTGGACGAGGCGTGCCGTCTGCTGGCAGAGAAGCGCATCAAGAAGGCGCCGGTGGTGGACGAGCAGGGCGTGCTGGTTGGCTCGCTTTCCCGTTCCGACATCATCCGCTCCACCATGGCCAACCTGGCTACCATCGAGGCCATGGCTGCCCAGGGGAAGGGGCAGAGCGCCTAG
>CAVAFY010000050.1:0-6273 GCA_963588035.1 Alloprevotella sp.
CCGACATGGCCAACCGCGTGCAGAAGTTCATCGACTGCCGCTCCAAGGACAAGACCCGTCGCGAGATCTACATCGTGGAGGGCGACTCGGCCGCAGGCGCCATCCGCACCTCGCGCGATGCCGAGTTCCAGGGCGTTATGCCGGTTCGCGGCAAGATCCTGAACTGCCTGAAGGAAGACTACCCGCGCATCTTCAAGTCTGACATCATCATGGACCTGCTGCGCGTGCTGGGCTGCGGTGTCGAGGTCAAAGACAAGCGCATGAAGAACCTGGGCACCTTCGACTTGGACAACCTGAACTGGAACAAGGTGGTTATCTGCACCGACGCCGATGTGGACGGCTACCACATCCGCACGCTCATCCTTACCATGCTGTACCGTTTGGTCCCCACGCTCATCAACGAGGGCTACGTGTACATCGCCGAGTCGCCGCTGTACGAGATCAACTGCAAGGACAAGACGTACTTCGCCTACACCGACCAGGAAAAGAACAACATCATGAAGGAGATAGGCGACCAGAAGTGCAGCATCAACCGCTCCAAGGGTCTTGGCGAGAACGACCCCGACATGATGTGGCTTACCACCATGAACCCCGAAACGCGCCGCCTTATCAAGGTGGAGCCGGAAAGTGCGGCAACCATGGAAGCCATGTTCAACCTGCTGCTGGGCAACGACGATGAGGGCCGCAAGCGGCACATCGCCGAGCATGGCAAGGAATACCTTGACCAGCTGGATCTTCAGTAGGCAGCAGCACCCAACCAGAACCGCACGTGGGCATTCGCTCGCTGAAACGCACTCCGCAGATCGCAACAAGGGGAAACCGTGGCAAAGAAGACGAAAAAGGAAACAAAGCAGAAGCGGGTAGACAACCCCAACGTCATCGGCCTGCATTCCGAGGTTACCGAGCAGCCCATCACGCAGACGTTGGAACTGAACTACATGCCGTATGCCATGAGCACCAACGTCTCGCGCGCGTTCCCCGAGATCGACGGCTTCAAGCCGTCGCACCGCAAGCTGCTCTACACCATGTACAAGATGGGCCTTTTGAACGGCGACCGCCAGAAGAGCGCCAACATCGTGGGCCAGACCATGAAGCTGAACCCCCACGGCGATGCCGCCATCTACGAGACCATGGTGCGCCTTGCCACCGGCAACGAGGCGCTGCTCACGCCGTTCGTGGAATCGAAGGGCAACTTCGGCAAGTACTACTCCGGCGACCTGAGCTACGCGGCCAGCCGTTACACCGAGGCCAAGCTCTCGCCCATCTGCGCCGAGATATTCAAGGATATCGACAAAGACCCGGTGGATTTCATGGACAGCTACGACGGCGCCATGAAGGAGCCGCGCCTTCTGCCCACCACGTTCCCCAACATCCTGGTTTCCGCCAACAAGGGCATCGGCGTTGCCATGGCATCCGACATCTGCGGCTTCAACCTGAACGAGGTGTGCACGGCCACCATGCAGTTCCTGGACAACCCGGACTGCGACCTGCATGAGTACCTTCCCGCGCCCGATTTCTCCACCGGCGGCGAGATCATCTATCGCCGCGAGGAAATGGAGCGCATCTACAGCACCGGTACCGGCGGCTTCCAGATCCGCTCGCGTTGGCGCTACCTGCCCGACGAGCGCATCATCGAGGTGTACGAGATCCCGTACACCACCAAAACCGACATCATCATCGAGCGCATCGTGAAGCTTTCCAAGGAAGGCAAGGTGCGCGAGATCGCCGACATCCGCGACGAGACCGACCTTTCCGGCCTGCGCATCGCCATCGACCTGAAGCGCGGCACCGACCCCGAGCAGCTGATGGCCAAGCTGTTCAAGTCCACCACGCTGCAAGACACGTTCTCATGCAACTTCAACGTGCTGGTAGACGGCTACCCCCGCGTTATGGGCGTGCGTCAGATCCTGCAGGAATGGGTTTCCTGGCGCGTGGAGTCCACCCGCCGCCGCATCAGCTACGAGCTGCAGAAGAAGAGCGACCGCCTGCACCTGCTGCACGGCCTGGAAGCCATCCTGCTGGACATCGACAAGGCCATCGCCATCATCCGCAACACCAAGCTGGAAGTGGAAGTGGTGCCGAACCTGATGAAGGGCTTCGGCATCGACCAGACCCAGGCGGAATTCGTGGCCGAGATCAAGCTGCGCAACATCAACGAGGAGTACATCCTCAACCGCACGAAGGACATCGCCAAGCTGGAAGGCGACATCGCCGAGCTGAACGGCATCCTGGCCAGCGAGAAGAAGATCAAGAAGGTTATCCGCGACGAGCTTGCCGCGGTGAACAAGAAGTACGTCACCCCGCGCAAGACCGGCCTGGTTTCGCCCGCCGATGTGGTGGAAGTGAGCCTGGAGCCCGAGGTGGAGGAGTACCCGGTAACCATGATGCTCTCGCGCCAGGGCTACCTGAAGAAGATGACCGACCGCGTGCTGCGCAAGGCAACCACGCTGAAGTACAAGGACGGCGACGAGCCCTTCATCGAGTTCGCCTCCAACAACACCCACGAGCTGCTGGTATTCACCGACCAGTGCCAGGTGTACAAGTGCAAGGTGGCGCAGTTCGAGGACACGAAGTCGGCCCAGCTGGGATCGTTCTTGGCTACCGATTTGGAATTGGCGGCCGACGAGAACGTTACGTGGGTGCTGGACCCCGAGGACTATTCGGCCGACGCGCTGTTCGTGTTCGAGAACGGCCGCGTTGCCCGCGTGGCGCTTTCGGGCTACGCCACCAAGACCAACCGCAAGAAGCTGAAGAACGCCATCTACGGCGGCAGCAAGCTGCTGTTCGCGCAGGTGCTGAAAGAAGACCGCGATCTGGCGCTTGTTTCCAGCGACTACCGCCTGGTGAACTTCAACACGTCGCTGCTGAAGACGAAGACCACCACCAGCACCCAGGGCGTGCAGGCGCTTACCGCCAAGGGCGGCCGCACGGTGGTTTCGGTCGGCACGGCGGAAGACTTCCTGGGCGGCAAGGCCACGGTAGAGAAGTTCCGTGCCGCAAGCCTGCCCTCGGCCGGCGCCCCCATGAAGGAAACCGACATGAAGAGCCTCTTCGACCTGGAAGAGTAGTGGGCAACGGCTAGGGGCGCCGGGCGTCCCTCGGCCCCGGCTAACCCTTGCTAGCCCTATAGGCGCCCGCACAGCGGGAAATGGTCCGCATTACCAGTTTCGATTCCAGCGGCTTCGCCAGGTGCTCGTCCATGCCTGCGTTCTTGGCGGCGATGCGGTCTTCGGTGAAGGCGCTGGCGGTCATGGCGATGATGGGGATCCGCTTCGCATCGGGGCGCTCCATCGCGCGGATCTGCCGTGTGGCCTCGTAGCCGTCTACCTGGGGCATCATCACATCCATCAGGATGGCATCGAATTCGCCCGGTGAGCTTTGCGCAAAGGCGCTTACCGCTTCGGCGCCGTTTTCCGCCTTGGTAACGCGGGCGCCCTCTTCCGCCAGAAGGAACTCGGCGATTTCCATGTTCAGGGCGTTGTCTTCCGCAAGAAGGATGTTGAACCCGCGTATCGAAGGCGCCCGCTCGCCCGTCGCGTCCGGTACGGCGTTGGGCTCGCTGTTGTCCAGCAAGAAGGGGATGACGACATCGAAGGTGCTGCCCTCGCCTTTCGTGCTTTCGGCGGTGATGGTGCCGCCCATCTTGTCTACCAGGTTCTTAGTGATGGACATGCCAAGCCCGGTGCCACCGTATTCCGAGCGCGCGCCGATGCCCTCCTGCGCGAAGGGGTCGAACACGTGCTCCAGGAATTCGGGCGACATGCCGATGCCGGTGTCGCGGCATTTGAACTGGATCTGCGCGGTGGTGCCGTCGTTTGCCAGCTCGCGGCAGGTGATGTAGATCTTCCCGCCCGGTTTGTTGTACTTGATGGCGTTGCTCAGGATGTTGGTCATGATGCGCTTGAAGTGCAGCGGGCTGCCCACTATCTTGCTCCGCGGGGCCCTGCAGTCCACTTCCACCAGCTCCAGCCCCTGGTCTTCGGCTTGTTTTGCGATCACCGTGGCAACGCTTCTGGATATCTCGGCCAGGCTGAAGGGCGTGTTCTCCAGCATGATCTTGCCCGATTCGAGCTTGTTCATGTCAAGCACTTCGTTGATAAGCTCGAGCAGGACCTGCGCGGCGTCCTTGATCTTCGTTCGGCATTCATCGCGCTTTTCCAGGTCGTCGCCGCAGCGCTCGGCTATTTCCAGCATGCCCATGATGCCGTTCAACGGCGTGCGGATGTCGTGGCTCATGCGCAGCAGGAAATCGGTCTTCGCGCTGTTGGCGCGCTCGGCTTCCTGCTTGGCGGCAATCAGCTCGCGCTGGTAGGCCTCTTCCTTTTCGCGCAGCTTGCGTTCCTGCTCAAGATGCTCTTCGATGATGTGGTCGATGAACTGGAAGCCGGCGATGACGTTGCCCGCATCATCCATCTTCGCAACGTAGAACTGGTAGTTGTGCATCACGCCGCCGTCGATGCTGCGGTAGGTGCCGGTGTATTCCGTTTCCTTGCCGGCAAGCACCTTGCGAAGGTTCTCCACGCTCAGCTGGTGGCGGATGCGCTCGCGGTCCTCTTCGTGCACGCGGTAGTCGATCCAGCGGCCAAGGATGGCATCGTAGGGGAAGACCTTGCCCTTCATCGACACCACTTCGTCGAGGTCGTAATCGGTGGCAACCTTCAGGATCTTCGCGGTGCCGTCGTTCAGGTTGGCCTGGTACACGTTGCGGTAGTTGCGCGAAAGGATGTTGAAGATGGCCAGCTGCTCTTCCAGCTCCTTCTGCTGCAGGGCTTCTGTGCCCAGCTGGCTTTCGGGCTGGTCGGGTTCAGCGTTTCGTTGTGCTGCCGAGGTATCCATGGATGTTCCTTGCATTGCCGGTGTGCTGTGTGCTTGTCTCAGCTTCGATTCTACTCCAGCGCGGCTATGGCGGCCTGCGATGCCGGCCTGCGGGAGTCTAGGTCGGAATTCCGGGTTTCAATAGGTAAAACGTCCGCCATCTGCATCTGGCGGTTTGATGGTCGTCCTGATAATCTGAACATGTCTTTATTAAGAGGAATATGGGGGTGCACTGAAAATGACTACTACTGCGGAATCCAAACCCAATTTGATGGGCAAGGTGCTCGGTGACTACGTTATCGAGCTTCCGGTCATTACCGAGATCGACTATGCGGCCGGTATCGCGATAATCGAGGAACATTTCGGCAAGTTCGGGTGCTCGGCTGTGGCCAAGGTCCTCGACAACGGCGACACGATCGTCGGCCGTTCCTTGGACCTTTACTACGGCAACAACCCCGCGTACGTCCTCAGGACCGATGTAGACGGGCTCTATAGGACCATTGGCCTTGCGTACAACAGCTTCGGCGGTTCCAGCTTCGACGAGGTGAAGAAGAACGGCGTCCCCTATGACGAGGTCCTTCACCTGCTCTTCTTCTCCGGCGATGTTTTCAACGAGAAGGGCTTCTACATCGAGGCCAACATGCGAGAGAAGCAGCCCGAGTCTACCGGCATCTCGGTTTCCACGGGTACGAACCCCGGCGCCGAGGTTCGCCTCTCGTTCCCGGCCGTGCCGAGGTACCTGGGCGAGCACTGCGCAACCGTCGACGAGGCGATCGAGCTCGCCAACACCCTGGATATCTTCGATATGTGCGACGGCAACATCAACTGGGGCGGCTCGTTCTTCATGGCCGATGCGACCGGCCATTACGGTGTCCTCGAGCTCGTTGACAACAAGCTTATCTGGAACGATTGCCAGAACTGCCAGACGAACTTCTACCTCAACGACGAGTACCGCGAACGCGCCATTATCGGCAGCGGCACCGGCAGGTACGAGCTTCTGACGTCTGAGATCGGCTCCGTCAAGAACGAGGACGACATGACCGAGCTTATGAAGAAGGTCAGGTACTCCCAGCTGCTCGATCCGTACAACTCTGCCTTCGATGTGCGCAGCGAGGCTTGCGGCGTAGGCGAGGAGTTCGCAGACTTCGGTGGCATGTTCACGCTCGAAATGGCCTCCGACGACCAGTACAAGGATGCAATCCTCGAGACGCTTGAAGCATCCGGCGCACCGGAGAGGACCAAGTCCCTCAAGCAGCTCAAAGACGAGGGCACGCAGTGGCATTCCGCATGGCAGACCACGACGAACTGCAACAAGAAGACGTACCGAGTCGTCTTCTTTGAGAACGACGACTTGACCTTCGACTTCGAGGTCTAGAGCGCACGCACGGCCCCGCCCGTAAATGTGAACTGCATCCCGATTCTTGGACGGGCTAATAAGCGGCCTACGCCGCACATAGG
>CAVAFY010000051.1:0-5996 GCA_963588035.1 Alloprevotella sp.
CCATGTTGCCCGTGCCCTTGAACTCCTCGAAGATGACCTCGTCCATCTTCGAGCCGGTCTCGATAAGCGCGGAAGCCAGGATGGTAAGGCTGCCGCCGCCCTCGATGTTGCGGGCAGCGCCCAGGAACTTCTTGGGCGGGTACAGCGCGGTGGAGTCAACGCCGCCGGAAAGGATGCGGCCCGAAGCCGGCTGCGCCAGGTTGTAGGCGCGCGCCAAACGGGTAAGCGAATCCAGCAGGATAACGACATCTTTCCCCTCTTCCACCAGGCGCTTTGCGCGCTCGATGACCATCTCCGAAACAGCCACGTGGTTTTCGCACGGCATGTCGAAGGTGGAAGAGATCACCTCACCGTGGATGGAGCGCTGCATGTCGGTAACTTCCTCGGGGCGCTCGTCGACCAGCAGGCACATCAGGTGCACCTCGGGGTTGTTGGCGGTGATGGAGGCGGCGATGTCCTTCAAGATGGTGGTCTTGCCGGCCTTCGGCGGGGAAACGATAAGGCCGCGCTGGCCCTTGCCGATGGGCGCGCACAAGTCGATGACGCGGGAAGTGATGCCGCTGCGGCCGTGCTCCAACACCAGGCGCTCGTCGGGGAACACCGGCGTAAGGTCGGCGAAACGGACGCGCTTGCCCAGCTCATCGAGCTTCTTGCCGTTAACGGTGTCGATGCGCTGCAGCGCGGCGAACTTCTCGTTCGGGCGGGCCGGGCGCGTTTGGCCGGTAAGGTAGTCGCCCTTGCGCAGGTTGTTGCGGCGGATGGTGCTGGTGCCCACGTACACGTCGTTTTCGCTGGGCAGGTAGCCGCGCGTGCGCAGGAAGCCGTAGCCGTCGGAAAGCACGTCCAGGATGCCGGAAACCTCGATGAAGCCCTCGGCCTTCACACTGGCGGCGAACACAGCCTCTACCAGCTCGGCTTTCTTCAGGCCCTTCACATCCAGCTCCAACTCGGCGGCCTTTTCGCGAAGCTCGGCAACCTTCAGCTTGGCCAGGTCTTCCTTGGAGGTCTGGGGAACCACCGGCTCGCGACGGTTCTGCTTGCGCTGATGGCGGTTGTTGCGGAAGTTGTCCTTCTGGCGGTTGTTCTTCTGGTGGCCCTGCTGCTGGTTCTTCTGCTGGCGCTGTTGGCGCTTCTGGCGGTTGCGCTTCTGGTGCTGGCCCTCGCCCTGGTCACCGTCGGCTTCGCCCTTGGAGTCAGTTGCACCCTCGCCCTGGCCGCCGTCCTGGGCTTCTTTGGGCTGGTCAGCGGGCTTTTCGGCGGCGGAAGATTCGGCCTGGGCATCGGCCTTTTCGCTATCCTGGGCCTTCTTGGCTTTCGTGGAGCGCGATGACTTGGGTTCTTCACCCTGATCGGCCGGGGACATCGCCTCTGCTGCGGCATCGGCGTCTTCGGCCTTCTTGCGGCGGGTGCGGCGCTTCGGCGCCTCGGGGGCAGCCTCGGCTGCGGCGTCTTGCGGCTCGGCGCCTTCGGCGGAAGCGGCCTTCTTCGCACGCGTCTTGCGCGGCTTGGGCTCGCTGGATGCAGCGGGCTTTTCCGCGGCGCCCGCTGCGCTTTCGGCATCAGCCGCGGCTGCCGCCTTCTTGCGAGGGGCACGCTTGGGTGCCTCTTCAGCGGCAGCCGCGGTTGCTACTTCTTCTTCACTCATGCGTTCTGGACTTTCTCCCAGTCCTTAAGGAACACCTCAAGGCCGCGGTCGGTGAGCGGATGCTGCACCATCTTCTTCAGCACGCCGAAGGGGACGGTGGCGATATCGGCGCCCATGAGCGCAGCCTGGGTTACGTGGTTGGCGCTGCGGACGGATGCAGCGATGACCTCTACCTGCTCGCCGTTGACGGTGTTGGCGGTGAAGTCGTAGTTGTTCAGCGCGGTTACGATGTTGGCAACCTGATCAAGGCCGTCTTCCGAGATGTCGTCGAAACGGCCGATGAAGGGGCTGATGTAGCGGGCGCCGGCGCGGGCGGCCAGGATGGCCTGCGGAACGCTGAAGCACAGCGTCATGTTCACCGGGATGCCCTCGGCGGCCAGCGCATGCGTTGCGGCAAGGCCTTCCACCATGGTGGGGATCTTCACCACTACGTTGGGGGCGATTGCGGCAAGCTCGCGGCCGTCGGCGATGAGCTCGTCGCGCGTCATGGCAACGGACTCTGCGGAAACGGGGCAATCCGGGCCCACGATGTCGCAGATGCGCTTGATGTGGTTGTGGAAGTCGTCAAGCTTGCCGCCGATGCGGGAGTACAGGGAAGGGTTGGTGGTTACGCCAGCCAGCGCACCCCAGCTTGCGGCCTCTTCGATCTCTTCGAGATCGGCGGTGTCCAGAAAGAACTTCACTGGATTCCTCCTTTTGAAAGGGATACTCAACATATCTGCATGCAGGCACACGGATCCCGAGGGAGAGCCTGCAACTATGCCGTTGTAAGGGGAATTGATAAGACCCGTTCATCATAAACAAAGGGTTTCGCCCGTGCAAGGAAAAACACTTTGCGCGGTTCAGGCGCGGAATGCGGGCGGCCGGTCGCCTGCGCGCGCCCACCTGCACCCATGCGGCCTTATCGATGCTCTGCCAGCAGCTCGGCGGCGTGCGCGAGCGCGGTGCTGCTTACCTCGCCGGAAAGCATGCGCGCAACCTCGCGCGTGCGCTCCTCGCCCGCTATGGGCTGCAGCGTGGTTTCGGGAAGGGCGCCCTCAGTCTTGGTTACCAGGTAATGGGCGCTGCCGCACACCGCCACCTGCGGCAAGTGGGTGACCACGATAACCTGATGGGTGCGTGCCAAATCTTCCAGAACGGCACCCAGGGCACGTGCGGTCTCGCCGCCCACGCCGGCGTCGATCTCGTCGAACACCAGGGTGTCCACCTGGTCGCATTCGCCCAGCACCACCTTCAGCGCCAGCATCACGCGGCTGGTTTCGCCGCCGCTGGCTATCTTGCCCAGGCGCTGGGGCTTCAGCTGGCCGCCGGGCGCGAACATCAGCTCGAACGACTGCGATCCCCATGCGTCCCAGCTGGCACGCGGCAGGTCTCCCACGCACGCTTCCAACCGTGCGCCCTTCATTTCCAGCCGCGCCATCTGCGCCTGAACGGCATCGATGAACTGTGGAATCACCTTGGCGCGGGCCGCCGCCAACGCCGCGGCCGCAGCAGCAAGGGCGGCCTCTGCGGCATCGCGCGCCTGGGTTGCCTGGGCAATAAGCTCATCGCGGCCCTCGTACTCGCGGATCTTCGCCGCCGATTCCTCCTGCAGCGCCAGCACGTCCTCCATACGCGGGCCGTAGCCGCGCATAAGGCCCTGCAGCTCGGCGATGCGGTCCTGCGTCTGCTCAAGCTCTTCGCGCGGGAAATCCACCTGGTTGCGGTAACCGGAAAGCTCGCGGCCCAGGTCTTCCAGGCTGAAGAACGCCTCGCGCACCACCTGGCGCGTGGGCTCGATGGAGGTATCCACTTCGGCGATGCGGTCCAAGCTAGCCAGGGCCGATTCCAACTTCTCCACCGCGCCGCCGCTGCCGGTAAGGCTGCGCTCGGCGGCATGGGCCTCCCCCACCAAAAGCTCGGCGTTTTCCAGCTTGGGCAGGCGCTGCATCAGCTCCTCGTATTCGCCCGGCTGGGGGTTTGCCTTCTGTATCTGCTCCAGGGCGAAGCGCGCGCGGTCCAATTCCACGGCATCGGCCTGGTCAAGCGCCTGCAGACGGTCGAGCTCCGCCTGGGCTTCCTTCGCAGCGGCAAGCGCCGCACGGTACTCCTGATGGGGCTGGGCAATGTCGCCTTTACCCCATTCGTCCAGCAACGCGCGCTGGTACACCGGGGAAAGCAGGCGCTGATGCTCGTGCTGGCCGCACAGATCCACGCTCTGCCCCACCGTTTGCGCAAGCTCCTTCAGCGAGGCCAGCGAACCGTCGATCGAGGCGCGCGAACGACCCTGGGCGGTGATACGGCGGGTGGCCACCACGCCGTCTTCGTCGGCGCCTTCCAAGAAGAAGCGGCCTTCCACCTGCAGTTCCGGCGCGCCTTGGCGCACCAAGCCGGCTTCCGCGCGCTCGCCGATGAGCAGCTTCAGCGCGTTCAACAGCGCCGTTTTGCCCGAGCCCGTTTCACCCGTGATGACGGTAAGGCCCGATGCGGGGACAAACGTGGCCTCGGCAATCAAGGCAACGTTCTTGATATGCACCTCGTCGATCATGGAAACCCCCTGCCTGCGGAAACGGTGCGTGCGCACCGAGCTATTCGCTTCGATTCTACGACATGGTTTTAGAAAGAAATGCGAAAGGAATTGCAAAATGCAATGGCCGCGAGGATATCGCACACCGATTTATGGGCACACCACACCGCAGAGCACAAGGGCAGGCATATACTGTGGTTTCCGAGTTTTTTACAACCTTACATCCACGAAGGGCACCGATGCACTACTGCGATGCACCGCATATACGCGCCTGGGGCGCACTGAGCAAGCTCCCGTCTCCCGTGAGCAAGGTCATGAACGCCCTGGAAAACGTCGGCTTCGAAGCTTGGGTTGTGGGCGGCTATGTGCGCGATGCCCTGCGCGGCGCCACCCCGCACGATGCCGACGTTGCCACCAACGCGCACTGGCAGCAAACGCGCGAAGCGTGCCGTGCTGCGGGCATGGCGGTGCACGAAACGGGCATCAAGCACGGCACCGTTACGGTGATCTGCGACGACTGCCCCATCGAGGTAACCACCTTCCGCACCGAGGGCACCTATTCCGACCACCGCCACCCCGACAGCGTGCAGTTCGTGAACAGCATCGAGCAGGACCTTGCCCGGCGCGACTTCACCATCAACGCCATGGCCTTCCATCCCGTGCGCGGCATCGTGGACCCGTTCGATGGGCAAAACGACCTGGCGAACAAGGTTATCCGCTGCGTGAACAGCGCCGATGCACGCTTCGCCGAAGACGCGCTGCGCGTGCTGCGCGCCATACGCTTCGCTTCCCAGCTGGGCTTCTGGATGGCGCCCGATACCGAGCTGGCTGTGCGCAAGCATGCCGGAAGCCTTGCGGGAGTGGCCGGCGAGCGCCTGTTCCAGGAAATGGACAAGCTGCTGTGCGGCCCCGCCGTGCGCACCACCCTGCTGCGCTTCGCCGAGGAGCTGGCCGTGGTGGTGCCCTGCATCAAGCCCATGATCGGGTTCGACCAGCACAACCCTTGGCACGTCTACGACGTGTTCGAGCACACGGCAACCGTGGTGGCCGAAACGCCCGCCTACCCGCTGGTGCGCTGGGCGGCGCTGTTCCACGACGCGGGCAAGCCCGACACGTTCTTCATCGGCGACGACGACCGCGGCCACATGCCCAACCACCAGATAGAGAGCGTGCACCACATGAAGGCCTCGGCGAAGCAGCTGAACTTCAGCCGCAAGCTGCAGCACGACCTGGAGCTGCTGGTGCGCTTCCACGACGACCACCCGGAGCCCACCGAGAAAAGCGTGCGCAAGCTGTACGCCAAGCTGAACAATGACGGGCGCCTGTTCCACGTGATGTGCGACCTTATGCGCGGCGACGCCATGGGGCAGGCCGAGTTCAGCCACAAGCGCACGAAGAAGATCGATGCGGTGGAGCAGCTGTTCAACGAGATGGTGGAGCGCCACGAGCCCCTTTCCATGAAGGACCTGCCCATCAACGGCCGCGATCTCATCGAGTACGGCGTGCCCGAGGGCCCGCAGGTCGGGCTTATCCTGAACGAGATCTTCAACGCCGTGGTGAACGGCCAGATCCCGGGCGACCGCGAAACGCTGCTCACCCAGATACCCCTGCGCTGCAAGAACACCGCCTCCCTGTACGCGAAGAAGGGATAGACGAAACCGTCCGCGCCAGAGGGCAGGGCAGCGCCACTCGGGGGTTCCCGTTCCGCTGTTTGGGGCGCTCGCTGCGCGATCACCCCTGCATGCGCTGCACTGCTTCATGCCTTGGAAGGAGATTCGCTTCGCGAATCATTCAGGAACGGCGTTCAGAGAACCCCTCGCGGCACCGCCCCGCCCTCCGTCGCTG
>CAVAFY010000052.1:0-4795 GCA_963588035.1 Alloprevotella sp.
TGAAGTCCTTGGAAACCAAGGAGCGAAGGATGAACCAATCGCGTTTTAATTGCTCTTTACCGGAGCCCATAAGCTATGTGCGTCTCCTTGGAGTTGGGTGCAGTTCGTAAAGAGACATTATAGCGCGTATCTTCAGCGCGGCCTTTTTGCGACGGATGATCCACATTGGCGTCGCGGGTCGGGCGCGGGTCGCGGCGACATATCATGGCCTTTCAAGCGGTTATCCGCTTGATTATACAAGGCCGCTTAGAGCATTACGGCATTTGAAATATTGTTTAAATGGCAACGATGCGTGAATCAAGGCCAGCGGGTGGAGACGTTCGTGGGTTAGGTTCTGGAGCAAGGTCCTGAAGCACTGTCGCGGCAACCAGCAAAATAGCTTGGCTCGGTGTTCTCCCCTTCGGTCCGAATGCAGATGATGCTTTTCGCCGTATGGCCCGAAGCCGCCTAAAAATCCGTCAGCAAACAGGATTCTAAGCGTCTCGCACCGTAAGAAAATCCTCTACAGGAATTACTTCCTGTAGATCCGAGAATGTCTTCTCGATGTATTCAACAAATAATGCTGTGCGCTCGTTCGCCAATGAGGACTTTATGTAATACAAGCCGACCATATGGAAAGCGTTGTCGAGCTCCCTGATGGGTATATAACGAATCTTGCTCCTGATTGACCCTTCAACTGTGTTTAGCAGCAATGCAACGCACTGAGTATTTGCGGCGACGTAAGGGGAAGCGCCTACCTCGTCATTGAATGCCTCTCGGAAACGGACGCCAAGCGAATCTGTCAGCGATTTAACCGGAAAAAACATAGCTGACGGCCGCCGATACGAAACAAGGGGATAATCCAGCAGCTCGCTCAAAGAAACGGATGAGTGCATAGCAAGCGGGTGCTCGATGCTTACCGCAATAACGAGCTCCTGAGCTAAAACAGGAAACCAAACACCACTCCCGGAAGAAGTCGGTTTGGCACAAAAGGCCAAATCGCATCCACCCTCCTCAAGCAAGGCTGCACAATCCGTTGATGTATGAGCATCGAATATCTCAAATGCGGTTGTATGGCGAGTCGCCTGCGCATATTCAACCAGAAGAGAAGGAAGAAACGTATGCTGGGTTGAGGCCACCGTTGCGATTTTGATTGGATTTTCATCAAAACAAACTGGAGCGGGAAGATTAACCGCCCGCTCCAGTTCGGCAAGAGCCTTGACAACATGCTCATAGAAACGGAGTCCGTACGGCGTCAAAAAGCATCTTTTACTTGTTCTCTCAAATAAATCCGAACCGAGCTCTCGCTCTAACCCTTTAATCGAGTTTGAAAGCGCGGGTTGCGTGATGCATAACCGCTCAGACGCTCGCCCAAAATGCCCGACGTCCGCCAAAGCAACAAAGTATTTCAACTGCTGAAGATTCATCTTGTACAAGATACTCCCGGCAAAAGGCTTCACGACGGGAATCTTCTAATCGGTATTCGAGACAGCCGAGAAGCAATCACTGGCCATTGTGTCTTATCCTTCAGGAAGAAAGTCCATACTACGGAAAGCGACATTACCCTCGACAACTGTACACAAGGGAACGAACAGATGTTCGCCATTCACGACATTTCCGAATTTATCAGTAAAGACAGTATCTTGCTCGCGAATCTCAAGGATCACGGCATCGCCATAAGCACCTGGAGCCAAAGTGCCCACCTCATCCTGCATGGCCATATGGCGCGCAGGGGCCTCGGTGACACAGCGAATGACCTCCATCAAAGGCATCCCCCAGTCTAGATACTTTGACATCAAATGGGGCAACAGGACCCTGTTGGATCTATATATTGAATACAGCGTCGTATCGGTGCTCATTGCATCGGGCCAAAAACCCCAACGCACAGCACGCTCCGCAACCTCCAAGGAAGTATTTCCAACATCTTCTGCGGTATCAAACCAAACTCCGCGCTCACGCGCCTTAATTATCTCAGGGCGGATATTGCCTGAATTATCCAAAATGGTATTGCCCTCGTCTCCATGGAAAATATGAGTCATGGTATCGCCAGGACGCATAAGATCGGCTACTTCCGCCATCGGACCCGGCGCTTCGCAAATATGGACCGTCAGAGGCTTATTCAGAATATCGCAAACACGAACAGCTTCCTCTAAAACCCTCATCCCCTGTTGCTGGCCATCAACAAACAACGCTTTTTCCGGAATGCGAATTTTCATACCCAGCAACTCATTCGGGTAACGCTCAAAAGCCCTTTTCCACAATCCGATTTTCGAATCCCAGGTTCTCCAGTTGTATATTTCCGTCGGATAGACTCCATCGATTGTGCCGATGCCGGTCAAGCCTACATCGGATAAAGACAAATTCATCTTAAACTTCAAGATCGAACTGCGCATTGTTTCGAGGTAAATTCGGTAGTTGGCAACCCCGGTTGTCCCTTGGTCCAACGCGCAGGTAATACCAATAGGAATTGTTGACAGCACCGGCTCGCAATGGGCTATAACGTTCCCATATGGCGCAAAATGGGCATGCGCATCAACCATGCCAGGGATAACGATCTTGCCCCTTGCGTCAATAATCTCGTCTGCCAAAACATCTGCAGGAACTGAAACGACCCTGCCATCTTTGATCGCAATATCTCTTATTCCGTCGAAATCTTGCGCTGGATCGATAAGGCGACCGCCTTTTATTAGGGTATCTACTTTCATGGTAGCTCCAATCCAGCAGAGCCCCTTGAGGGGCTCTGCCTAAGAAAACATCAATCAGAGACCAAACTCAAACATGCATCCCGCGTGCAAGGGGAATAGCGGCGAGGATTCCAACCGCAATGAAGATCAATGCGGAAGCGCCGGTCCCGGTTACATCGATAAGCAGGCCGCAAATTGGCGTTACCAGCACCGCTCCAATGTTGGAGATTCCCACAATGAACCCGCTAACCGCAAAAGCGACCTCCTTGGAAGAGATTTCGTACGGCAGGGTCCACAGCGTGCCACCGTAAAGAGACGCGCTAAAGAATGCGAGTACCACGATCACGGTCATTACGCTAATATTCCCGCCAGGGGCCACAAAAAGCAGGATCACCAAAAATACGGAGCACAGCGCTGCGCTTATCATGCATACCTGATTTCGCTCTCCTTTGAACACAACGTCCGATATAGCGCCACCAGTTGGCGAAGCAAGCAACTTCCAGATAAAAGTTGCCGCGACGATTCCTGCAGCCGCTTCAAGAGTGAGCCCCATGTCCTGCGAGAAATACAACGGAAGCGTATAGCTCAAACCGTATATTGGGAACGTGAAAAAGAGAGCCATAAGAGCCGCGCACCAGCAGCGCTTATCACGCCACATCTCTTTTACGGATCCAGCTTTGTGCTCGCCGTCATAGCGGGTCGAACGAACACTTTCATCTACGGCAGGCATCAACTCACCAATAGACTCAACTCCAGGATATGCTTTGCTGAAATCCTTTACCGTGAAACGAAATACGATCGCCATGACAGCGCTCGGAACAATTGTCATAACAGCTGTTGCCATCTGCCACGAGAGACCAGAGTTCAAAAGAACGGGACCCACTGCAGCCGTAACGCTAAATCCAACACCCAGAAAGCCCATCAGCACGCCGGTCGCAAAACCCCGACGGTGTTTAGGGAACCAAAGACAAAGATGTGCGGCAATCGGCCCATTAAGGCATCCCGTAAGACCACATATGAAACGAGTGATGATATAGCCCTGATATGTATCGGAGAAAAACGGGAAGAACAGCAACGCGCCGGAGAGTATGTTCATGCATAAGGCAATCGGGACCATTGTTGTTATTCCGAATTTTTGGAAAAGATCACCGGTGAACATGGGGAACACGCAAAAGGCAATCATTGTTGCCGTAGTCAAGAACGACAACAATGTTGCATTGATCTGAAACTCTTCCTCGATAAGCGTGCCGAATACCGCAGTGGCGTTCATAGCCACAAAGAAGCACATGAAACAAAGCATACTAGCAATTAAGACCCACCAACTGTAGGCCGGAATACGTTCGTAACGAACGTCTTTACCTAAACTCACTTGATTAGACATGATCTCCTCCTTAAACCATTAGCCGCAAAACCGCTTTTAAGCAGATCAGCAGCCCCTCTTGTAAGGAGGCCGCATTCCATGAGCCTCCTTGCTTCCCCTTTCTTGATTATCGGAGGCGTCGATTATCATTGCCAATTCTGATTTCGATTCAGCGTAAAAAGCTGATACATTTTTGAAATATCCCCTGGTAGATTAGGAATATAGCTGAATCCTATAACGAAATACGCAGCGGCAATCCCAATCGTCAACACCGGCCAGATTCAGACGGTTGTGTCTCCTCGGATGGCAATTGGAGCGGCAATGTCGTTGATTTCTACCTTGATGTTAGAGGGCGGCTTTCTCGCTATTTCAAAGCGCCTTTATACGATATGGGGTATCTGCAATGAGCGCTTCGGTCGGGCGCCGTCCATTGAAGAGCTGCACTGTCCGGATACAATCCGCTTTTCGATGCCTATTGCGGAAACGAACCTGAAGGCTACGGGGGCGCCGATGGTGGCGGTTCGGGGTGATGGCGGTTCTGCTCACCGCGCGATAACCGACGGGGAGACCATCAAGATCTTCGGCGAGCATCCCCAGGGGCTTACCCCCAAGGATTTCGTCGAAGCCCTACCGCCGGAGCTGCTCATCTCGGAACGACGAGCGCAGGAGCGCTTGAAGAAGCTGGTTAGCGAAGGCTCTTTGGAGCGCGACAAACGCGGGAAATCCTTCGTCTATCGCGCCAAGTAAACGCGGTTCGCGGCGACTGGGCGCG
>CAVAFY010000053.1:0-4643 GCA_963588035.1 Alloprevotella sp.
CGATGATGCGGATGGCCAAGCCCGGGCCGGGGAAGGGCTGGCGATGCACGATGTGATCGGGCAGGCCAAGCGCCGTGCCCAGCGCACGCACCTCGTCCTTGAAGAAGTGGTCCAGCGGCTCGATCAAATCGAAATGCACGCCTTCGGGGAAGGGGATCAGGTTGTGGTGGCTCTTGATGGTACTTGCCTTGCCGCCCGTCTTGCGCGCACCGCTCTCGATGATGTCCGGGTAGATGGTTCCCTGCGCCATGAACTGCACGGGGCGCCCGTCCTGCGCGATGTCCTGCGCAACGGCGAAGAACTCGTTCCAGAACTGCGTGCCGATGATCTTGCGCTTCTGCTCGGGGTCGGTGACGCCGTCAAGCAGCTTGGCGTAGCGCTCTTCGGCGTGCACATGGATGAAGTCCACGTCGAACTGCTTGGTGAAAACCTCTTCTACTTCCTCGGGCTCGTTCTTGCGCAGCATGCCGTGGTTCACGAACACGCAAACCAGCTGCTTGCCGATGGCCTTCGCGCAAAGCGCCGCAACCACCGAAGAGTCAACGCCGCCGGAAAGGCCCAGGATCACGCGCCTGTCGCCAACCTTTTCGCGAATGGCGGCAACGGAATCCTCGATGATGGAATCCATGGTCCAGTCTGCCTTCAAGCCGGCGATGTTGAACAGGAAGTTGGAAAGCATCTTGTTGCCGTATTCGGAATGCTTTACCTCGGGGTGGAACTGCGTGGTGTAGATCTTGCGCTCGGCGCATTCCATGGCTGCAACGGGGCAGATCTCGGTGGAGGCGGTTACCGTGAAGCCCTCGGGCACGGCGGTAACGGCATCGCGGTGGCTCATCCACACCGTCTGCTTCTGCGGGGTGCCGTCGAAAAGCGCGCCCGCGGAAACGGTGAGCTCTGCCGGGCCGTATTCGCCCTTATCGGTATGGCCAACGGTGCCGCCAAGGTTCACCGCGATGGTCTGGTGGCCATAGCAGAATCCCAGGATCGGAAGACCCAGGTTCAGCACCGCGGGGTCGATTTTCGGCGCATCCTCGGCGTAAACGCTTGCGGGACCACCCGAAAGGATGATGGCGCTCGGCTTCATTGCGGCGATCTTGCTGGCCTCTTCGTCGCAGGGAACGATTTCCGAGTAAACGCCCAAATCGCGCACGCGACGGGCAATGAGCTGACCATACTGTGCGCCGAAGTCGAGGACGACAACCTTCTGTTCGGCAGAATTTGTGGGCATATGTTCCTCCCGGGTCGGGCCTTGCGGTAATCGTTAGCCGAAGGCGTTGTTGCTGTTAGCGTTCCCATACTAACAAATAAAGGGACGTGCGGGACTCACCTCGCATAGTCGGGCGAACCTAACTATATATGTTGCAAAGTGCTCGGGAAAACGAGCGCAATACCCGATTAATTGCTAATCGAAATCGCAGATGAAATATCATTTTTAGCCGAATTGAGGCTCAAAACCCCCTTAAACGGCGCCTTTCGCGGCCAAAAACGGCGCTTTCAGTCGTTCTAAAGCTTGAAATCCCAGGTGAAACGTATACTCGCTGGCGTTTCAACTATTTTTTGAAGAGGGAGATAAGAGGGAATAGGACATGGCAGTTACATTCACGTCCGAGCCACGTTTGTCGCCTGCAACGGGCGCAGGATCTGGGGAATCATTGATCGAACGGGACCGTTTGCTGGTAAGCCTTTTGGCGGACAGGGCTGCGATACGCATCATCTGCGCTCCGCCGCTCTACGGCAAGACGGTTCTTGCCTCACAGTATGCCCGGGCGGCGTTTACCGCCGAACAGGTGGTTTGGATCGATGCTGAATCGCCCAGGTTCCTGATCGGGTTGGACAAGGGGGAGTTCAACCTTTCGGAAGCAGAGCCGCAAGAAAGCGAATCTCTCGTGGTGTTCGACGGCGTTCCCCGGCTAACGGGCGCTCGCCGAAAGCTGTTCGCCGAACTTCTGCTGGCGCTCAGCTCGCAAGGCAGGGAAGTCCTGGTCGCTACGGTCGATTTCGACCTGGCCTTCGACTTGCAGGCGCCCACGGTTGTGCTCGATGCGCGGGAGCTGGCCCTGTCCGCCGAAGAGATCCCGCGCCATCTTTCGGTCGGAGAGGCAGCCGGCTTTTCGGGTGAATCCCCGGTGCGAACGGCGAGCAGGCATTTGCTGCCGGCGGTGTTCCTGGACCGCGAAAACGGCGAGCGCCGGTTCGTCGATTCCCTTCGCAGGTCCCGTCCTGCGTGCATCGAAGAGGCCGTCAGCCTGCTTGCCGTCGTCCTTGGCGGGGGAAGGTTCGCCCAGCTGGCGTCGATCTTCCCGGATGGGGTGGCCCGTATGGGCGGCGCCCTTCAGCGAACGAATCCGCATGCCGGCATCCGGCGCGCATCCAGCGAGTTCCGACCGCTGCCCTTAAGCTCCCGAACCCGGTTCGACCTGCTCTGCGCCCACCTGGACGATCTGGCTTGCTATGCCGCAGCCGCCGACGAGCAGGAGTTCCTCATGGAGCTCTGCGAGCTGTGCCAAGGCACCGAAAACGCCTCGATCCTTTCGCTCGTGCTCGCCGAGCTGCTCAACGCCGATAGCCGCGATGAGTTCAACAGCAGGCACGGGGTAGGGGAACCGCCGCAGTGCTGCGACGACGAACCGCCCTCTGCCCAATACTCCGTCCTTCGCTTCTCGTCGGGTTCGTCCTTGAGCATCAACCTGTTCGGCCGCTGCGAGATAACCAGGGACGGCGAGCCCGTCGCGGATCCGGCCAGCATCCGCAAGAAGGCGAAGGTCGTCATCGCCCTTCTTCTGGTGAACTACTACAAAGACGTTCCGCGAACGTGGGTGGAACGGGCGGTTTGGCCCGAATCCGACCCGAAATGCGCGCGGTCGAGCTTCTACAACCTGTGGAGCTACGTGCGAAAGCTCCTGGCCCCGTCCAAGAACGACCCGTTCGCCCTGCGAGCCTGCCGCGATACCGTTTCGCTGCAGGGCCTTGCCCTGGAAAGCGACGTGGTCTCGGTGGACGGGCTGTGCCATCGCCTGTGCAGATGCGGCGATCCGTCGGAATGCCTCTCGTTGCTCTCCGGCCTGCAGCGTCTGTATGTGGGCCCGCTTCTGCCCGGCATCGAGAACGAGCAGCTCAAAACGTATCGGTTGCTGTACCGCAACCGCGTGTTGGATGCGCTGGTCGACGGCGTCAAGGTGCTCATGCGCAACGGGGACCTGCGCAGCGCCCATCGCTTCGCCGCGTTCGCCTTCGAGATCGACCCCGCACGCGAAGACGTGGTGTACCTCTACATGGAGGTACAGAAGAAGCTCGGACAGCTGACCGGCGCCATATCCACCTTCGTCAGCTGCCAGCACGCGTTGGTGGAGCGGTTCGGCATCGACGGCTCAAGCCGCCTGCACGACTTGTACCAGGAAATCCTCTGCGAAGTGTCCAAGGGCTAGGCGTTGTTCTGGGCTTTGCGCGTTGATGCCGTGAAGAACCGTCCCATTGGGCCCGTAGCGCTCGGTGGGGAAGTGGCGCTGTGCTAGAGTGGAGCGGATAAACGAGCGAAAGAGAGATCATGGGTTTCTTTTCCAAGATTTTAAGCGTGGGCGAAAACCGCCCGCTGAAGAACTACCAGAAAACCGTGGCGCGCATCAACGAGCTTGAGCCTTCCATGCAGGCCCGCTCCGACGAAGAGCTGGCGCACCTCACCGTGGAATTCCGCGAGCGCCTTGCCAACGGCGAAGACCTCGACGACATCATGCCCGAGGCGTTCGCCGCAGTGCGTGAGGCCAGCGTCAGGACCATTGGGCTTCGCCACTTCGACGTGCAGCTCATCGGCGCCATGGCCTTGAACGACGGCAAGATCGCCGAGATGCGCACGGGCGAAGGCAAGACCCTCGTCTCCACTCTTGCCGGCTACCTGAACGCGCTTCCCGGCAACAACGTGCATATCGTTACCGTGAACGACTACCTGGCCGCCCGCGACTCCAAATGGATGGGCCGCATCTACGAGTTCATGGGAATGAAGGTGGGCCTTATCCAGAACGGCATGGGCCCTGCCCAGAAGATCCCCGCCTACCAGGCCGACGTCACGTACGGCACCAACTCCGAGTTCGGCTTCGACTACCTGCGCGACAACATGGTTGCGCGCGCCAGCCGCCGCGTGCAGCGCGGCCATTCCTTCGCCATCGTCGACGAGGTCGACTCCATCCTCATCGACGAGGCGCGCACGCCGCTCATCATCTCGGGCGCCGGTACGCAGGCGGCCGATACGTACAAGCGCTTCGCCGCCATCATGCCGTCTTTGAAGCCCGACATCGACTTCGAGATGGACGAGGCCAAGCGCACCATCTACACCACCGAGGTCGGCCTCGAGAAGGTCGAGTTCCAGCTGGGCATCGAAGACCTGTTCGGCGACCCCACCGGCCAGCTGCCCAACCACTTGCAGCAGGCGTTGAAGGCCCAGTTCCTGTTCCACCGCGACGTCGACTACGTTGTGGTGAACGGCGAGGTCAAGATCGTCGACGAGTTCACGGGCCGCATCATGGAGGGCCGCCGCTATTCCGAGGGCCTGCATCAGGCGCTGGAAGCCAAAGAGCATGTCCTGGTGCGCCAGGAAAACCAGACGCTGGCCACCATCACGCTGCAGAACTACTTCCGCCTGTACGAGAAGC
>CAVAFY010000054.1:0-4502 GCA_963588035.1 Alloprevotella sp.
TCCACCTGGGCGGGGAACATGTTGACGCCCTTCACCTTGAACATGTCGTCGGTGCGGCCCACCAGGGTGTCGATGCGCGGATGGTGCATGCCGCAGGCGCAGTCGCCGGGGATGATGCGCGTAAGGTCGTGCGTGCGGTAGCGGATGAGCGGCGCGCCTTCCTTGCGCAGCGTGGTGAGCACCAGCTCGCCCACTTCGCCGTCGGGTACGGGCTCGCCCGTCTTCGGGTTCACGACCTCGGCATATACGAAGTCGCTCCACAGGTGCATGCCGGCGTGCTCGTGGCAGGAGATGCCGATGCCGGGGCCGTAGATCTCGGTAAGGCCGTAGATGTCGAAGATCTCAATGCCCAGCTCGGTTTCGATGCGGTGGCGCATCTTCTCGCCCCAGCGCTCGGAGCCGATAACGCCCTTGCGCAGGGCAAGCTTGTCGCGGATGCCGCGCTCGGCGATCTCCTCTGCCAGCAGGAGCGCGTACGAGGAGGTGGCGCACAGCACGGTGGACTGCAGGTCCTCCATCATGCGCAGCTGCTTCTCAGTGTTGCCCGGGCCCATGGGCACGGCCATGGCGCCCAGCTTCTCGGCGCCCAGCTGGAAGCCGATGCCCGCCGTCCACAGGCCGTAGCCGGGCGTGATGTGGATGCGGTCGGTGTTGGTGATGCCGGCCGTCTCGTAGCAGCGCGCGAACATGGTTGCCCAGTCGCACACGTCCTTCTGGGTATAGGGGATGACCACCGGGATGCCCGTGGTGCCGGAAGACGAGTGCACGCGCACGATCTTCTCCTCGGGCACGGCGGCTAGGCCCAGCGGGTACACCTCGCGCAGGTCGGCCTTCTCGGAGAAGGGCAGCTTCTGGAAATCGGCCTGGGTCTGGACATCGGAAAGGTCGATGCCCTCGAACTTCCTGGCGTAGAAGGGCGAGCGTTCCTTCAGGGTTTTGAACTGCTCTTTTATCAGGTCGAACTGATCTTTGGTGAGTTCCATAGATCTGCCTTTCGTATCAGTTGAAGCGGTTGGCGGCCCCGTTGCCGGAGCAAGGAGCGGCTTGTTTTCCAAACTTTAGCACGATGGAGCGCTCTCCACGAGGTCGATGGCGGCAAGGTTCATGTCAACGAAGCGCGGCTTCACGCAGGCGGGGATGACGCTGCGCATGTCGTCGAGCGTGAGGACGCCGGCAAGGCTGCTGCCCAGGGCCGGGTCATTCACCGCCTTCAGAGCGCTGGCCAGCATGATGATGTTCAGCGCCTTGCGCGAGCCAAGCCGCTCGCACAGCGCCACGTCGTCGACGGCAACCACCTGGGCGCCAGAGCCTTCCAGCGCCGCGACCATCTCGGCTGGGTTGTAGCTGGGGGCGCGGAAGCTCGAAACGGTGGGGGCTATGCCCGAGTGCGCCGTCACCATGACGCCCGCCGGGTTCAGCAGATGGAGCGCGCGCAGGCCCTCGCCCGGCTCGAGCGCGATCACCACGTCGTCGGAGGCGTCGGCCGGCAAGGGGCTGAACACCTCTTCGCCGTTGTTGCCCATGCGCAGGTGGCTCATCACATCGCCGCCGCGCTGCGCCATGCCGGTGGTCTCGGTGGAGCGCACCTGCCAACCCTTTGACCGGGCCGCTTCCGCAAGGATCTTCGCGGCGAGCACGCTGCCCTGGCCGCCGATGCCCGCAATGGAGATGTTGATCATCGGGCGCTCCCCTCGTTGCCTTCGCACGAAAGCGCGCCGCTCTCGCACAGATACGTGCACAGCCCGCAGCCGTTGCACAGCGAAACGTCTACCACCGGGCGCCGCTCCTCCTTGTTCCAGGAAAGCGCGGGGCACCCGATCTTCAGCACGCACTTGCCGCAGCCCGTGCAGGCGCCCTCGTCGAAGCGAACCGGCACGCCCGGTTTGATCAGCTTCACGCAGGGGCTCTCGAAGATGACCGCGGAAGGGCCGTCGAACTCGATGGCCTCGCGGGCGGCGGCGCGCGCCTCGTCCAGATGCAGGGGGTTGGCGTGCGTGATGACGGTGACCCCCAACGCGCGCAGGACCGCCTCGATGCTGATGGGCTTCGTCTTCGGCCCCATCAGCGTGACGCCCGTGCCGGGGTGCGGCTGCGAGCCGGTCATGGCAGTGGTCGCGTTGTCCAGCACGCACACCGTGATGTCGTGCTGGTTGTACACCGCGTTGGCGATGCCCGTCATGCCGCTTGCGAAGAAGGTGGAGTCGCCCACGAAGGAAAGCGCCTTCTTGCCCGGCTCTGCCACCGAGAAGCCCTGGGCAACCGTGATGCCGGCGCCCATGCACAGGCAGGTGTCCACCGCATCGAGCGGCTTTGCGTTGCCCAGCGTGTAGCAGCCGATATCGCCGCAGAAGATGCCGTCGCTCGGCTTGCGCAGGGCGGTTTTCACCGCATAGAACGCGCCACGATGCGGGCAGCCCGGGCACAGCATCGGCGGGCGGGCGGGTGCCTGGGCAGCCTCCCCGCCGTCGACGCCCTCGCCATCGGCCGATGCGCCGGGCGCGCAGAGCACCTGCCCGGGTTCGGCCAGTTCGACGCCGAAGAACGCGCGAAGCTGGGCGGCGATGGCGTCTACCGTGTTCTCGCCGCGGTCGGTGGTCTCGCCGGTGAGCTTGCCGTGCACGGCGTAACCCGCGCGCGTGGCGCCGGCGAGCTTGAGCATCTCGTCTTCCAGGACGTGGTCCAGCTCCTCAAAGCAGATCACGTCGGAAAGGCCGTCGGCAAAACGGCTGGCGCGCGTTGCGGGGAACGGGTACGGGGTGCCCACCTGCATGATGCGGTAGGCGGGCAGGGCCTCTACCGGCTTGCCCCAGGCGGGGCCGCCCATGGTGCAGTAGCCGCCCTCGCACTGCGGCGGCAGCACGGGCGCGGCGGGCGCGCCTTCGGCCCAAACCAGCTTCCCTTCGGCCGCCTGCGCTTCCAGAAGGCGAAGTGCCTCACGCGCGTAGGCGTACGATATGCCGCCGGCAACGATGCCGAAGCGCGGGTCCTCCCCCACCTGCAGCTGCGGGTTGAAGCGGTCGTAGGCCTCGGAGCTGAAATCGCCCGCAATCTGGGGCAGACGCTCGTTGATCTCCCCATGGCCCTTGTACGAGCGCTTCGGGAAGATGACCCACTTCGGGTCGCGCTCGAAGCCCTCGGGTTGGCGCGCCTCGGTTTCGGCGGCCACATCGATGTAGGTGGAGGCGTGGCAGATACGCGTGGTGGGGCGCATGATAACCGGGGTGGCGTACTTCTCGGAAAGGTCGTAGGCCGCAGCCATCATGGCACAGCCCTGCTCGGGCGTTGCCGGGTCGAACACCGGCACCTTCGCGAAGCTGGCGAAGCGGCGGGTGTCCTGCTCGGTTTGCGAGGAGATTGGGCCGGGGTCGTCGGCCACGTAGAGCACGGTGCCGCCCTTGACGCCCACATAGTTCAGCGACATCAGCGGGTCGCTGGCAACGTTGAGGCCAACCTGCTTGCAGGTGTACAGGGTTCGCGCGCCGGAGTAGGCAGCGCCGGCAAGCAGCTCGAGCGCCGCCTTTTCGTTGGTGGACCATTCCACGTGCACGCCCTTGGCGCGGCCCGCCGCATGCTCGGCGGCGATGGTCTCTATCACCTCGGAAGAAGGCGTGCCCGGATATCCCGCGCATACGCGGACGCCCGCCTCAAGGGCAGCATGGGCAAAGGCCTCGTTGCCCTTCAAGAATTCTTTCGGCATAGGAGCGCCTTTAGGCCGAGGCCATGTCGGCCTTGAGCTTCTCGATCTTGGCGCGCGCCTCGTCGTTGCCGGTGCCCAGCATCTGAACAGCCAGGATGGCGGCGTTCTTCGCGCCGTTGATGGCAACCGTGGCAACCGGCACGCCGGAAGGCATCTGCACCATGGAAAGCAGCGAGTCGAGCCCGCCGAGGTCGGAGGTCTTCATGGGCACGGCGATGACGGGGAGCGGGGTGTAGGCCGCAACGACGCCGCCCAGGTGCGCGGCCTTGCCGGCGGCGGCGACGATGACGCGGATGCCGCGCTCGACCGCAGAAGACGCCCATTGGTGCACCTCGGCGGGCTTGCGATGCGCGCTTGCCACCTTCACCTCGTAGGGAATGCCCAGCTCTTCAAGCTGCTTCATGCAGGCTTCCATGGTGGGCATGTCAGACTGGGAACCCATGATGATGCCGACTACGGGCTTGTCGTCAAAACTCGTGCTCATGTTCTGTCCTTCGCAACGCGGATTTTCACATAGGCGCATTGTACACCCCGCGCCTTCTGCCGCTGCCCGCCCGCAGCCCACGGCGCCTGCCGCGCACCGTCCGCTCGACGTCCAACACGCCTTCCGGCACCGCCCTCCCAGCGCCCAGCGCACGTACTGCCCACCACCGCCCGCCCGGCGGTGCAGTGGCCATCTCGGGTGCAGACTCGCCCATAGCCAACCTGCCTCTGCAGTGGCGAGATTCCACTAGAATGCGCGCTTGCGCAGGAAAACGGCCCCTACTTGGCGAGATACGACTACTTTGCGCGCCACGACAGCGAT
>CAVAFY010000055.1:0-4485 GCA_963588035.1 Alloprevotella sp.
CGCCCGCTAGCGGCGGCGGAAGCGGCGCCTCTTCTTGGTTTCCAGATGCGTGCGCACCGCGGGCGTCACGGTTGACGTACCGGACCCGGGCGCGGCGTGGGCGCCGAAGGATCCAGACCCGGCCCCGGCAGCAGCGGGAGCAGCCGCGGTGTCGATCAGGGCATGGGCGCCGCGCAGGGCTTCCAGATATGCCTGGGCATCGCCGGGGTCGTCGTCGATGCTCTCGTCCCCCAGGTCGACTTCGGTAGGCACGCGGCGGTACAGGATGTCGTACATAACCGGCACCACGTACAGCGTCATGAAGGTGGCGTACAGCAAGCCGCCCACCACGACCACGGCCATGCCGCGTTCCATGGAGCTGCCCACCGCCTGGCTGAACACCATGGGCAGCATGGCGAAGATGGTGGTGATGGCCGTCATCATGATGGGGCGCATACGCGTGCGGCCCGCAGCCACCAGGGCATCGTGCTTGCCCAAGCCGCCGCGCCGCAGCTGGTTCACGTAGTCCACGAACACGATGCCGTTGTTCACCACCGTGCCCATGAGCACCGCGAAGCCCAGCAGCGAGAGCATGCTCAACTGCTCGCCCGCAGCGAGCAAACCGAACAGGCCGCCGGTGAACGCCAGGGGTACCGTGAGGATGATGATGAACGGCGAAAGCAGACTCTGGAACTGCGCCACCATCACCAGGTAGATGAGCACGAACCCGAGGATGAGCAGGAGCATCATCTGGGTGAGCATGGTGTTGATGTTCTCCAGCTCGCCGGCGGTCTGGATGCTGTAGCCGCCGGGCAGCTGGTAGCTGTCCAGTTTCTGCTGCAGGTCGCGCGCCAGAAGGGCGTTGTTGTAGCCGTCCTCCACGTCGGCCGTCACGGTGATGGCGCGGCTGGAATCCATATGCACCAGCGTGTTGGCGGCCACACCCTGCTCCACCGTGGCGAACTCGGAGAGCTTGTGCGTCGTAGTGTCGCCCGACTGCTGGTTCGTGATGTCGATCTCGGTATCGAGCAGGTTCTGAGCCGTTACCGGGTTGGTCTTGTCCACCACCGAGACGTTCATCTTGGTGCCGTCGATGGTGAGCGAGGTGCTGCTGGCGCTCTCGGAAACCTTCTTCTGAAGGTCGGTGTACAGCTGCGCCACGGTGTAGCCCGCCTTGGTGAGCTTGTCGCGGTCGATGACCAGGTGAAGCTCGGTGGCGGCGTCTTCCATGCCGTTCTCTATCTCGGTGTAGCCTTCCACCTGGCCCACGATGCCCATGACGTCTTCGCTGATGGCAACCAGTTTGTCCTGGTCGGGGCCCTTGATGGTAAGGGAAAGGCCGCTGCCCATCATCGAGCTCATGGCCTCAGAGGACGTCGCGTCGGTGATAACCTCGCAGTCCAGGCCGGCGGTGTCGGCGGCCAGCTTGTCCAGGATCCCCTGAACCTGGCCTTCCGTGGTAACGCTGCTGTCGGTTTGCAGGTAGAAGGTGAACATCTTGTACATGTCGCTGTCGCTGCCGCCGCTGCTGGAACCGCTGGAAGTGGAAGCCCCGTTCGAGATCATGGAAACCGAGGACGTGCCGTCCATGCCGCCCACGAATTCCACGCCTTCGATGCCCATGGCGGCGTCCATCACCTTATCGGCCGTGGCGTAGGCGGTTTCCTTGCTCACCCCGTCGGGCATGTTCACCGTCACGTTCACCGTCTTCGACATCATGGAGGGGATCATGGTTATGCCCATGTTCGCGATGCCCACCACGGCAACGGCCAGCAGTGCCACCGAAACCACCAGCGGCAGCGCCTTATGGCGCAGGAAGAACGTAAGGGAATGGGCGTACTTCGTCTGCAGCGTTTCGAACCAGTTGTTGCGACGCGGCATGTAGTTCTTGAACATGAAGCTGGATGTCGCGGGCACCATCGTGAGCGCGATGAGCATGGAAGCTGTGAGCACGTAGGCGATGGTGAGCGCGAAGGGCAGCATCAGCTGGTTCACCATGCCGGTGGTGAACACGATGGGCAGAAACACGCAGATGGTGGTGAGCGTGGAGGCGATTACCGCGCCCGTTATCTGCTTGGCGCCCTGCACCGCCGCACGCGCCGCCGGGATGCCGCGCGAGCGCAGGCGGTATATGTTCTCCAGCACGATGATGGAGTTGTCCACCAGCATGCCGATGGCAAGGGAAAGGCCGCCGAGGCTCATCACGTTCAGGTCGATGCCCGAGAAGTACATGAGCACCAGGGCGCACAGCACCGAGAACGGGATGCTGAACGCCATGATGAGCGTGGGGCGCCAGTCGCGCAGGAAGATGATGAGCACCACCACGGCCAGAAGCGCGCCCAGGACAAGCGACTGCAGGATGGAGTTGATGTACAGGGCGATGTAGGAGCCCTGGTCGCTTACCACCGTAAGGCTCAGGCCCGGGTTGGCGGCCTCGATCTTCTGCAGGGCGGCCTTCGCGGCGTTGGAGACATCGCTCGTGGAGGCGGTGGAGTTCTTGAAGATGGAGAGCAGCACGCCGTCCTTGGCGTTGATGCGCATGTACTCTTCGCCCACGTTGTCGATGGTGGTCACCTCGGCAACGTCGCCCAGGCGGATCTCGCCGACGCCGTCGATATCGGTGAGCAGCAGCGAGCGGAGGTCGGCCTCGCTGGTAAGGTTGTCGCCCACGCGCAGGAGCCACTGGCTGTCGGAGCCGGAATCGATGTAGCCGGCGGGCATGCTGAAGTTCTGCGCGGTGATCAGGCTCGCCAGCGTCTCCTTGTCCACCAGGGCGTCCACGTTCGCGCTCGAGATGGCCTTGTCGCGCGAGTCCTCGTACTGCTGGCGCGCGTCGGCAAGCTGCTGCTTGTTGGACTCGATGGTCTGCTGGGCGGCCGAGATCTGGGCGCTGGCGCTGCCGAACTGGGAAGCCGCGGTAAGGGAGCCCGACTGCGCCTGGGCCAGCTGGCTCTGGTATTCCGAAAGCTCGCTGGCGGAAGCCTGCGCCTGCTGGGCAAGCTGGGCTATCTGCGCCTGGATCTGCGGGTTGGCACCCGAGGGGTCGGTGGCCTTCAGCGCCTGGATCTGCGCCTGGATGGTGGCGGTTTCGGCGGTCTTACCCGAAACGGCAAGGGTAAGGGCGCTGGTGGCTTGGCCCAGCTGGTCGGTGGTTTGCTGCTGCTGCGATTCCAGCGTGCTCTTCTGCTGGCTCAGCTGCTCTTCGGCCTGCGCCAGCTGCGCGTCGCCCTCGTCGAGCTGCTTCTTCGCGTCGTAGAGCTGGGAGTTCACGCTGGCCAGCAGCTTGTTGTTGATGTCCTCGATCTTGCTGTCGGAAAGGCGCACCTCCACCGACTGCTGGGCCGAGCCCACGGTGGAAACGTCGGCGACGCCGTCGACGCGCTCGAGGGCGGGCACCACCTTGTCGTCGACCAGGCTCGAGGTCTCGTAGATGTCATGGCCATCGTAGGAAGCGGCAACGTAGAGCGTCGCCATCATGTCCATGCTGATCTCCATGTAGTTGGGGCTGCCGGCGGTATCGGGCAACTGGGCCGAAACCTCGTTCACCGCCGAAGGCGCCTTCACCATGGCCGAGTCCATGTCGGTTCCGTCCTGGAACTGCAGGAAGATCATGGAGTAGTTGTCGGCGCTCTGCGACTGCACCGAGGAAACGCCGCTGATCTTGGAAAGCGAGCCCTCAAGCACGTCGGTTACCTCGGATTCCACCTTTTCGGCGCTGGCACCCGGGTCGGTGGTGACCACCATCAGGTACGGCAGGTCCATATCGGGCAGGAGGTTGGTCTTCATCTTCGTAAGCGAGACCCCGCCCAGGATGAGGATGATGATGACGGCGACCGTTATGATGTACGGACGGCGGACGCTGAAACGGCTAAGCACGCGGAACTCCTTGGTGTGGTTAAGGTGCGATTAAGGACAGGCGCGAAGGGGCGAACCCCCGCTTCGGTATGCTCAACGCGATTTTAGACCGCAGACCTACCCTTTCTGGGCAATATCCGGTGGCCGTGTGTGCGTTCACCCCGAATACACACTCCATACGAAAAAACCCAACGCTTCGAACGAAACGTTGGGTTCGGGATACGCTGCGGATGTGCGCCGCAGCAAACGAGCAACGGCCAGGCAGCAGGCGGGCTGCGGTCGCCGGGCCGCTCCGAATGCGTCAGCCCGTGCCAACCTGCGGCGGCCTGCGCCATCCTGCGCGCTAGTAGCGGCTGTCGAAGATGCGCTGGGTCTTCTTCTCGGAACGGGGAAGCTCGCCCAGCGGCACGCCCTTCGCCTCGGGGGTGCAGCCGATCTTCGCCTTGAAGATGAGGCTCAGCTCCTCCTCGCAACGGGCAAGGGCGTCGCCTTCCAGGGCGGTCTCGAACAGCACGGTGAGCACGTCGCGGCCCATGATGTGCTCGATCATCACCTGGTACTCGGACGAGGTGCCCGACGTTGCGGCGATCACCTCTTCCACCTGGGCGGGGAACATGTTGACGCCCTTCACCTTGAACATGTCGTCGGTGC
>CAVAFY010000056.1:0-4333 GCA_963588035.1 Alloprevotella sp.
CCAGAATGCCGAAACCCCAGGGCAAGGGCGCTCCTATAATCGTTCCCATGAAAAAAATCATCAACACATTCAAACGCGCCAAGGCGAACAACCAACGCCCCGCACTTTCGTTCGAGATCTTCCCGCCCCGCGGCGTCCTGACCAACGATGCAGCGCGCGAAACCGCAAGCAAACTGGTTGATTTGCACCCCGACTTCGTTTCCGTCACCTATTCGGCGGGCGGAAGCAAGAATTCGAACGCCACCAGCGACATCGCCGCCATCCTGCAAAACGAGCTGGACATGACGGCAATGGCGCACCTAACCTGCTCCAGCGCCAGCGAGGAAAAGATCGCCACCGCATTGGACGACCTGGAGGCGAAGGGCATCGAAAACGTGCTGGCCCTGCGCGGCGACCTGGTTGAAGGCCAAACCCCCAGCGACCGCTTCAAGCACGCCACTGACCTTATCCCCCTGCTGAAGGAACGCGGCTTCTGCGTGGGCGCCGCCGCCTACCCCGAGGCTCACCCCACGGTGATGGACCTGGACGAAGACCTGAAGCACCTGAAGGCCAAGCAGGACGCCGGTGCCGACTTCTTCATCACCCAGCTGTTCTTCGACAACGAATGCTTCTACCGCTTCTGGGACAAGGCCCAGGCCGCCGGCGTAACCGCGCCCATTTCCTGCGGCATCATGCCGGTTATGAGCAAGGAGCAGGTTCAGCGCATGGTGTTCATGTGCGGCGTTTCCCTGCCCGGCACCATCGTGAAGATACTGAACCGCTACGCCGACGACCCCGATTCGCTGCGCAAGGCCAGCATCGAGTACGCCGCCGGCCAGCTTATCGACCTGGCCAACCATGGCGTGGACGGGCTGCATCTGTATACCATGAACAAGCCGGAAATCGCCCAGCAATGCATGTCGCTGCTCAGGGATTCCTGGAGCTGATGGAACCTGCCGGCAGCACAGAGCAGCACGGCTCCCGAGGCGCGGACAACCCCGCGCCTCGTTTTGCGTTGTGCACCCTGCGCGCGAAGGCCCATGCGAAGCCGGCGCTGAACAGGGGCGAGGCCCTGCGCTACCTGGGCTACACCGGGCAGGCCATCGACAGCTCCCTTACCGCCCGCTTGGAGCGGATAGCGGCGTCGTGCGAGGAAGAGCTGAACCCGTCGTTCACCTGGCGCGTGTTCGAGCTGGACGAAAACCGCTGCCGTTGGGCCGAGCAGCCCTTGGTGGCGCTTCGGAACAGCAGCCTGGCGTTCGAGGGAAAAAGCATCAACACCCACCTGAAGGGCGCGCGCTTCGCCGCCTGCCTGGCCGCAACCTTGGGGGCCGAAAGCGAGCGCAGGCTGCGGGCCCTTTCGGCCACCAGCCCGCTTGATGCCATGCTCTTCGACGCGTGCTGCAACGCGCTCATCGAAGACGTGGCCCAAGCCGCCCAGGACGACATCGCAGCCGAGGCGGCAAAAGCCGGCCTGCACGCCCGCATGCGCTTCAGCCCCGGCTACGGCGACCTGCCCCTTGCCGTGCAGCCCCGGTTCATCCAAGAGCTGGACGCGCACAAGCGGCTGGGCATCACGGTTGGGAAAAGCCTCCTGCTCACCCCCGCGAAGAGCATCACCGCAATCGTGGGGCTCTTCGACGCCCCGCCGCCCAGCACCGGGCGCACCCCTTGCCAAGACTGCATCGCTCGCGAATACTGCTCGTATCTAGAGAAGGGAATAACCTGCTATGGCAACCAGCATCGCTAACCGCTTCGACGCCCTTTCGGGCCTGCAGATAAAGGACGCCCACCTAGAGGCGGTCCTGCGCGGGAAGGAATTCCTGGTGCACGACGGCGGAATGGGAACCATGCTGCAGGCTGCAGGCCTCGCCGGCGCCGGCGTTGTGCCCGACCTGTTGAACCTGAGCCACCCCACCGAGGTAAGCGCCATCCACAAGGCGTACGTCGATGCGGGCGCGCAGGCCATCAGCACCAACACCTTCGGCGCCAACCGCCATAAGCTGGAAGGCCGCGCCACCGTGGCCGAGGTGTTCCAGGCGGCCGCCGAAAACGTCCGCGCGGCCGGCGCACCCTACGTGGTTGCCGACATCGGCCCCATCGGCGAGCTGATGCAGCCCATGGGCACGCTTTCCTTCGAAGAGGCCTACGACCTGTTCGCCGAGCAGGTGGATGCTGCCGTGGCCGCCGGGTGCGACATCATCCTGCTGGAAACGCTGTCCGACCTTTCCGAGGCGCGCGCGGCGCTGCTAGCCGCAAAAGAGCACTCCGACCTGCCCGTATTCGTTACCATGACCTTCGAGGAAGACGGCCGCACGTTCCTGGGCACCCCGCCCGAGGTAGCCGCCGCCACACTTTCGGCCATGGGCGCGAACGCCGTGGGCATGAACTGCTCGCTGGGACCGGCCGAGGCGCTGGGCTTCGCCAAGACGCTTGCCGCCTTCAGCCGCGTGCCGGTGCTGATCCAGCCCAACGCGGGCCTGCCGCGCATGGAGGGCGACGAGACCATCTACGACATCACCCCCGAAGAATTCGCCCAGGCCATGGACAGCATCATGGAAGCGGGCGTTTCGCTGGTGGGCGGCTGCTGCGGCACCACGCCCCAGATGATCTCCCAGGTGGTTGACCGCGTGAAGAAGCGCGGCGTGCCCCAGCAGCGCACCGTTGCCAACGACTGCGTCATCACCAGCGGGCAGCAGGCCGTGGTGCTGCACGAAGGCACCCACGAGGTGGGCATCATCGGCGAGCGCATCAACCCCACCGGCAAGCCCAAGCTGAAGGCGGCGCTGCGCGAGGGCAACCTGGACTACCTGGTGGGGGAAGCGGTTACCCAGCGCGACTTGGGCGCTGACCTGCTGGACGTGAACGTGGGCCTGCCCGAGATAGACGAGCCGGCCGTGCTGGTGGCCGCCGTGCAGAAGCTGCAATCGTGCGTGACCCTGCCGCTGGTGCTGGATTCGTCCGACACCGAGGCGCTGGAGCGGGCATGCCGTCTGTACTGCGGAAAACCCCTGATCAACTCCGTAAACGGCAAACAAGAGAACATGGACGCGGTGCTGCCCATCGCCGCCAAGTACGGCTGCTGCGTCATCGGCCTGTGCCTGGACGAAGGCGGCATCCCGCCCACGGCGCAGGAGCGCTTCGCCATTGCGCAGAAGATCGTGAATGAGGCCGCCAAGTACGGCATCCCCGCGCACGACATCGTGATCGACTGCCTTACCATGGCCGTGGCCACCAACCAGAAGGAAGCCTCCGCCATCCTGGACGCCATCAAGCTGTGCAAGGAGCACCTGGGCGTGCGCACGGCGCTGGGCGTTTCGAACATCAGCTTCGGCCTGCCGCAGCGCAACCTCATGAGCTCGAACTTCCTTTCCGCCGCATTCGGCGCCGGCTTGGACCTGCCCATCATCAACCCCAACGCCGCCCGCTACCGCGACGTGGTGCGCTGCTACCGCGTTATCAACGGGCAGGACGAAGGCTCGGTTGACTACATCGACTACTGCAACGAAAACGCCGACCCGTACGACGCGAAGCCCGGCCTCGACGTTGACCAGGAGAAGCTGGCGCAGGGCCTGGCGCTCATAGCCCAGGCAACCGGCGGCGCCGCAGACGGCAACGCGCTTCTGGCCCAGCTCGCCGGCAGCGCGCCCGCCGCAACGCCTGCCGCGCCCGCCGCCGAGCCCGCAAGCGTGCTGCCCATCCCCGAATCGCTGGCCGATGCGAAGGCCCAGGCCGCAGCCATCCAAGACCTGATCATCGCCGGGCGCAAAGAACCCATGAAGCAGGCAACCGAGGAGCTGCTTGCCAACCACGATGCGTTGGACCTGATAGACGGCCTGTTCATCCCCACGCTCGACGAAGTGGGCGTGCGCTTCGACAAGGGCACGTTCTTCCTGCCGCAGCTGATGGCATCAGCCGAGGCAGTGAAGGTGGGCTTTGACGTGGTGAAGGCGCACATGGCCGCCAGCGGCAGCAACGAGCAGGCGGAGGACAAGCCCATCATCCTTGCCACCGTGAAGGGCGACATCCACGACATCGGCAAGAACATCGTGAAGATGCTGCTGGAAAACTACGGCTACCGCGTGGTGGACCTGGGCCGCGACGTGGACCCGCAGGCTGTGGTGGACGCAGCGCTTGAGCAGGGTATTCGCCTTATCGGCCTATCGGCGCTGATGACCACCACCGTGAAGTCGATGGAAAAGACCATCGAGCTTCTGCGCGAGAAGGTGCCCGACGCCAAGACCTTCGTGGGCGGCGCCGTGCTGACCCCCGACTACGCCGAGACCATGGGCGCCACCTGGTACGCCAAGGACGCCGCCGAAAGCGCCCGCATAGCCGAGCAGTTCTTCGCCGA
>CAVAFY010000057.1:0-4198 GCA_963588035.1 Alloprevotella sp.
GAAAGCGCAAGGCCCGGACTGCTGCGAGGGCGCATCCGGTGCGGATGCGCTATGGCGGGCGGCAGCATCGCGCGCGACCTTTCTTGCCAGCCATTCGTCTGAATGGGCAGGATGCGCTGCGACGGCACATCCGGAGCGGGGACCGCAGAAACGTATTCGGGGCAGGTCCACTATGGCGCATTCGGGATGGATTCGCTATGGCGCGCTTGAAGCGGGTGCGCCCCGGGGTGGCGAAAAACCGCTACTTTGCGCGCTTGCGCAGGAAATAGGCCCCTGCTTGGCGAAATATCCCCATAATGCGCGCTGCGACAGCCGAAGCTGGCAAGATACGCCTACTTTGTACGCTAAGACCGCGCTGATGGCGAATTACCGCTGTCGTAGCGCGCAAAGTAGGAAGATTTCGCCAAATCGGGGCTGTTTTCCTGCGCGAGCGCGCATTATAGGAGAATTTCGCCAACGCGAGACGGCGGGGGGGCCATGGAGTCACGGCACAGGGTGGATTCTGCCAGCGCGGAGCGGCGAGGGCTGCGACGCAGGGCCGTGGGGTCACGGCGCAGGGCGAATCCCGGCAACACCGGACAGTGAGGGCCATAGGGGCTACGGCACAGGGCGGATTTCGCCAGCGCGGGGCGTGGCCGCGGGGGCGTGGGGGTGCGGCGTTGGGGTTTTTCAAACAGTTGGCAGCGTTGCTGAACAAGGGTTCTTTTCCGCCAACGCGGGCACGCAGGAAACGATGGCTACGGCCGCAACCGCGTTGTCGCCTTCGCGCTCCAACGAGAGTTCGCCATCGTAGCGGGCGCAGATATCCTGGACGATCTTCAACCCCCAGCCATGTTCGGGGACAGATCGGTTAGCGAACATGGAATGGGCGCCCAACCGCTTCGCCGATGCTCCGCGGAACGCAACCTTCTTCGGCAGGCCATCAGCCCCTTCGGCCGTTCCGTTCGCCACCCTCAGAACCAGATAGGCACCTTTGGCGGAGCAGGCAACATCCACGAACCTAGCCTGGCCCGTGGCCGACCGAGCGGCATTCAGCGCGTTGTCAATCAAGTTGGAGAACACCGAGCAAAGTTCCAGCTCGTCGATGACCAAACTTGCCGGAACTTCGCCGGAAAAGGAGAATTCGATAGAATCCCCCTCGGCTTCCAACGCCTTGAGCGCCAGAAGCGCATCTATGGTCCCGTTCTGGCAGCGCCTCACCTTCGCCGCTTCGTCAATCTTCCGAATAGAAGCCTCGACGCCCTGAAGGGCATCCTCCTGCCCGGCGGCAAGGCGGGCCTTCGCGTCCTCGATCTGCGCCAACAAGTCCCTGTGCAGGTCGTCCGTCTGGGAAACATAGGCCTCCAACGCCCTCTGGTAGCGCTCCGCGGCAACCAACCTGGTTTCGGCGGAACGGGATTGTTCTTGCCGAAGGCGCTCGGAAAGCCGTGAGGCGCTTTCTTGCAGGAACACGCTGTCGGCAATGCAGCAGAAAATCATGACCAGGCACAGAGCGATGGAATAGACAGGCGATGCCTGATAACTCCCCAGCAGCCACAGTAGAACGACAAGGATAACCAGCTGAACCGCGAACAGCACAAAGGCACCGATCTTGCAGGCCGCGCCGGCCAGCGCTCCTTGTCGCTTCAGCCACACCAAGGATGCCAGCACTGCAACCAGCGAGAAGGCAACGCAAACCGCAGCCGTCATGACCGCACCACACGCTGCTCAACCGCCGCTTCCAGGCGGCCCAGTTTGTCCAGAGCCTGCTCCCTTTTCCCGTCTGTGTTCAGGAACTCGATCACCTGCAGCTGGTTCTTGAAGTCGTGGCGGAGCTTCGCCAGGCGCTCGGTTTCGTCCAAGAAGCCTTCCGTCTGGCGGAAAACCTGCTGGCTCTTCTCCCGCAAACTTTCAGCACGCGCCTCTTGCAACTCGGCGTTGTGCCAACGACGGATAATCAGGTAAAAGAACGCATACGAAGCCACGACGATTATGGAGAGCAATGCGGTGGATAGGATGAACGACTCGTCCTGCTTGACGAGCTCGCGCTCCGCGAAAGAGATAACCAACACCAGGCAAAGCTGCGCCGTCGGCAGCAAGGCCACCTTCATGCCGCCCCATTCGTTGCCTTCAGAAAACGCCCTGCTCACGAATCCGTAGATAAGCAGCAGAAAGATGATCATGAGAGCAGAGTGAATCGCCACGAAGAAGACGCACACGTCCAAACGACTATGGGTGAATGTCGAGATTTCGTCGATGTTGAAGCCTTGAGAGCAGAAGATGGCTGCAAGGGGAAATTCGACAACCATCGCCGCAGCGATGCAGCACGAGATGATAACGAGCCTCCGCGCAGGCTTCAAAGGCGAAAACGCCCAGTACTCCCCCACCGTCACGACGAAAACAACGACCGACCATATCACCTTCAGCTGGGGGTCGACCGGATAAGTGTTGAGGTAGCCGGTGATGGGGCAAGGCAACGTCGCCGTGAGCCAGACGATAGCCAAGTGGCGCAAACGCAGCATCTTCACTAGGCCAAAGGTCAGAATCGTCTGGCCGCATAAGACCATGAAAGTGTTCAGAGCCCAATCGGAAAGCATGGGCTACCGCGATTCCGCCAAGTGCGCCATAAGCTGCTCCTTGAGTTCTTTGCGGTAGGTGCGGCTTACTGGGACGGAAGAGCCATCGGCCATTACCAAATCGTTGGCGCGAAGGGAAAAGGCCTGGTCAAGGTTTACGATGTAGCTCTTGTGCGTGCGAGCGAACCCGCGGGGCAGCCTAAGGCTTAAATCGCGAAGCGGCTCGTTCGTTGAGATCTGGCCCTTTTCCGCGAAGACGGTTACCCGATGGCCGCGGCTTTCGATCCACTTCACGCTGCGGCACGGCACGCATACCACTTCCGCGCCGACCGAAAGGGTTAGGGTGCATTCTTCCGCCTGCTGGATACCGGTTATCGCCCGCTCCAGAGCGTTGTCCAGCTCGGACGCCTTCACGGGCTTCGCTAGCGTGTAGCAATGCTCGGTTCGGTACGCCTCGGGCACCAGCTCGAGATAGGCCGTCACATAGATGGCCTGCGCGTTCTTCAGGGTATCGCTGCGGGAAATAAGGCTGGCGCCATGGGGGAGCCCCTCGCCCAAGTCCATGTCCATCAAAACGATGTCGGGGGCCGGCTCGTTTTCGGCGGCAAGGCGTTTCAGAAGCTCCTGCGAGCCCGCTATGGGCACTGCGGCAAGGCTGTCGGAGTACTTCGACCGGGCAAGCATGGCCGCAATGCCGGCAAGCTGCACAGGGTCATCGTCAACCAGCCATGTTACGTATGCCGTCAAATAAGCTCCTTCAACTTTCCGTTTGCACAGAAGGCTATGCCCTCCCCACGCAGGTATAACAGTTTAACCGGTAAACAGATAAAAGAGCAGGTTAAATGGGCGATGGGAGACGAGATTCGCGGGTTGTGGCGCGGGCTAGGCACTGCAGCGGCGTTCGACCGGGATGCGCAGCAGTGCATTGGGGGCCGCGAAAGCGCAAGGCCCGGACCGCCGCGAGGGCGCATCCGGGATGGATGCGCTATGGCGCACGGCAGCATCGCGCGCGACCTTTCTTGCCAGCCATTCGTCTGAATAGGCAGGATGCGCTGTGACGGCACATCCGGAGCGGGGACCGCAGAAACGTATTCGGGGCGGATGTACTATGGCGCGCTTGAAGCGGGCGCACCCCAGGGTGGCGAAAAACCGCTACTTTGCGCTCTTGCGCAGGAAATAGGCCCCTGCTTGGCGAAATATCCCCATAATGCGCGCTGCGACAGCCGAAGCTGGCAAGATACGCCTATTTTGTACGCCAAGACCGCGCTGATGGCAAAATATCGCTGTCGTGGCGCGCAAAGTAGTCATATCTCGCCAAGTCGGGGCTGTTTTCCTGCGCGAGCGCGCATTATAGGAGAATTTCGCCAACGCGGGACGATGGGGGCCGTGGGGATGCGATACAGGGCGGATTGGGGGTGGCGGGACCTGCCGGAGTTGCGGCGCAAAGCGGGACGGCGGGTGCCGTGGGGCCTACGGCACAGGGCGAATCTCGGCGACACAAGACAGTGAGGGCCATAGGGGTTGCAGCACAGGGCAGATTCCGCCAACGCAGGACAGCGCGAGGGCCGCGGGGGTATCGGCGTAAAGCGGGACGGTGGGGGCCCTGGGGTCACGGCACAGGGCGGATTTCGCCAGCGTGAGCG
>CAVAFY010000058.1:0-4080 GCA_963588035.1 Alloprevotella sp.
AGCAGCATGGCGCCGGCCGCCCCGCCATCGCCGAGCGCGGCCTGCTTCTTCAGCTCGACGGTGGCGGTGGCGCTCTTGGGGGCATTGCCCTCGGCGGTCTTCTCGAACGCGCCCGTGTCCACGGTCAGCCAGCCAGTCACCGAATCGACCTTGGCGCTGGTCGCGGCAGGGGCGGTGCCGGACGCAACCTCCACCTTCACGTCCGAGGCGGTGATCCCGTTGCTGAAGTAGAGGCCGTTCTGGAAGGAGACCCTGGATAAGACGGAGGCAACGTAGGCGGTACCGGCCTTGGCGGTGCCCGATGCCCTGGTTTTGCTGCCGTCGTCAGCCACCTCGTACCAGGTCACGGAAGCGGAGGTCGGCACGGTGCCGCCTTCCCCGGAGTCGGTGCGGCTTACCTTGGCAGTTGCGGGCAGCGCTTCGCCCGCCACGGGCGCGTCAATGCTGATAAGGGGGCTCTTCACACGCGTGCAGTAGGCCGTGCCGACGTCGATGTCGTTCTGCGGCATCTTGAAGTTGAGGACGTTGCTGTAGTAGTTGTCGTCGTTGATGTACTCGCTCTGGGGGAACAGGCCGCCGGTCTTGTCCTTGGCCCAATGCCAGAACACCTGGTCGTCGCCCTTGGAGTACGGGGCCACCAGGGCTACGAACGTACGCCACTTGTACCTGGCCTGGATCTTGCTGTCGATCTTTGCGGCGAAGGCCACCTCGTGATGGCGCTGCCAGGCGTCGTTGCCGTCATCGGATCCGTAGCTAACGTAGTAGCCGTCCAAGTCGATGAACAGGCAGTCCTTCGGGCCGTTGCCAAGGTTCTTGGCTATGCGGCGGTCGCCGGTGGTGCCGGTGCGCACGCCTACCGACGATCCCCAGCCGATGTTGCCCTTGATGTAGGCTTTGGACGAGGCGCCCCAGTTCTCGCTCAGGAACAGGTCGTCGTCATTGCCGGAATCCTTTCCGCGGGTATTCCCCTTGACGATGCAGGTGCCGCTCATATTGATGTCGCAGTCGTCGTCGACGTAGACGCCGCCGCCCTCCTTGCCGCCATTGCACCAGTTGCCGGTGATGGTGCAGCCGTTGATGGTGTCGTTGTCCTTATTGACGAAGATGCCTCCACCGTTGCCGTCAGTTGAGTTGCCCCTGACGGTGCAGTACTTAAGGGTGACGCTCGGGCAGTTCAGATAGATGCCACCGCCGTCGGAGGCCGAATAGTTGTCGGCGACGGTGATGCCCTCGATGGAACCGTAGCCCTCGACATGGATGCCGCCGCCGCTTCGATAAGCCTTCGCGTTGCCGGTTCCGTACGATGTGTTGCCCCTGACGAAGCCGTTTCCGTCTCCGCAATGGAAATAGAAGTCGGATTTTCCGGCATAGATGCCACCGCCGGCCTGCGCCGTGTTGTTCTCGATCGCGGCGCCGTTGGACATACCCACACTGACATCATCTGCGTGGCAGGATATGCCGCCGCCGTACTTCGCGTAGTTGTTGCGGATGAAGGAGTTGTTGAGGCCGATGGAGGCGCCCTTCCCGCTCACTTTGACGCCGCCGCCGGAGTCTGTGAGGGTCATGCCCTTGTTGTGCTCGATCACGGCGCCGTTCCTCAGGTCAAGGCTCGCATCGCCGAACACCCATGCCCCCGATTCGGGGCAACCCGCAACGGCAACCCCGTCAAGGGTGACCCTCGAGCGCTCGAACACGCAAATGCCGGTGCCTTCATCGGCAGTGTTGGTCACCAGCCCTCCCGTGGTCAGCTGGGTCGAGGCGCGCTTGCCGTTGACGTCCACGATCGCATCGTACGTAAAGGTGTTCTGTGCACTGGACATAAGCGTGAGCTGGGCATCCTCCTGGGCAGTGATGCCGGTGCTGATGGCATGGCCCGCCATGTCTATGGTGATCTTCTGGCCCTCTTCGATCAGGATGATGTACACATCCTCTACGGTCGCGCCCGGTGCGTCATAGGGCGTGTCCTCGTCCCAGTCGCAATCCATCACGACGACCCTGCCGCCATAGCCCGCCTCGAGGGCCTCGTTGATGGTGTAGTAGTAATAGCTCAGGCCCGTGGTGGAATCGGTCGAGTGCGCAACCGGCGTCTCCTCGTCCGCCATGGCCGTAGCCGGGCACGCAAGCGCGCACAACGCCAGCATCAGCGCCGCGAATGCGGCGAAAAGGCCGGGGAAGTTGCGCCAAGCTTCCTTCTTCTGCATTGAGGCTCCCATCGTAGATTTCCAATCAACCCAGCATAGCGTATTGCCCACCCGCAGGGGTTAACGGGGTGTTGCCCCGAACAAGCGAACAGCTGCTATTAAGTTTTCTTAATATTTTGCAATTTGCTAGAATATTAAAGATATTGAACCAGAGGAGGGATAGACAGCAATGTGGACCAATGTGTACTCGCGCGAGGCGCTTGGGGAGTTCCTTCAGGAAGCCCGCAAGGAAAGGGGCATCACCCAGAAGGAAATGGCCGAGATCCTGGGCTTTTCCTCGGTAACGCTTTCGGCCCTGGAGACGGGGAAGAACGTATCCGCAGCCAAGGTGGAGCGCTACCTGCAAATGCTCGGGTTCCGCATCGTCGTCCTCCCGAAATCAGCCGAATGCCGGGTGAAAGAATGAGAATGCTCGAAGTCTGGCTCCAAGGGAGGGCCATCGGTCACATAGCCGAAACCCGTCGCGGCGCAAGGTTCGAGTATGAGCAGAAGGTCATCGAGGAGCACTCGGGGATGCCGCTGCTCTCCCTTGCCCTTCCCGTGAAGAGGAAGCCTTTCGGCGAGGCGAAAACACGCAACTGGTTCGAGGGTCTGCTGCCCGAAGGCGAGCGCAGGAACCTAACTTGCCGCAACCTGAGCATCGACCCTTACGACTGGCTGGGACTGCTCTCCCATATAGGATGGGAATGCGCCGGAGCGGTGCAGGTATTCCCTGAAGGCAAGGCAGGCAACCACGAAGGCAGCCTTGTCCGTCTGACCGATTCGGAGCTTGCCGAAAAGCTTTCGAGCATTTCCGCCCAGCAGCCAACATCGGAAACGGAACTTTTCCGGATGTCGCTCGGTGGGTACCAGGACAAGCTCTGCGTTGCTGCACCCCCACTCGGAAAAACCGATCGCATCATAACCAGCCTGAGCGCGGCCCTTCCGCAAGGAAGCGAGCCAAGCACCCATATCCTCAAGCCGGAGCCCGCAAACTACCCCGGGCTGGCGGAGTCCGAGGCATGGGCCATGACTGCAGCCGGGTTTGCCGCTCAGGCGTCGAAAGTCGCGCTGCTGAAACTAGGCAACGCACCCCAGACGCTTGTCGTGGAACGTTATGATCGGGAACTGGCAGCGTCGGGCAAGACGAAGCGCCTTCACCAGGAAGATGTGTGCCAAGCGCTTGGCTTGCCCATAGAAAGGAAATACGCGAACAGCTCTACGCAAAAAGGCGATGACCCCACCTACCAAGGAATAGCAGGCCTTCTGTCCCAATTCAGCACAAGCCCCCAAGCCCAGGTTGAAGAGCTGTTGAAGCAGCTAACGGTGAACCTGGCTCTAGGCAACTGGGACGCTCACGCCAAGAACACCTCGCTCCTGTACCCCCAATCCATGAGCCCGACGGTAGCACCGCTCTACGACGTAGTGCCAATCGCCGAAGTGGAGCCACGAACGAAGCTGCTCTCCATGAGGGTAGACGGGACCCTGGAGCCCGATGCGATCGATGGGCGCTCCCTCGTTGCCGAAGCCGAAAGCTGGGGAATAAGCGAATCAACAGCCCGCAACGTCGTGCTTTCAACGTTGGAGAAGCTGGAAACGGGCATAGGCGAATCGTCGAGGATCTTCTCCCGCGCTGCAGCCCGGCACAAGAAGGGAGCAGAAGAGAGAATCAGGAAGCTGAGGCAGACGCGTTAGCCCTTTGCTGGGGAAATCGTAGCGGCAAAGAAGAATACAATGATTCGAGCGTGCCTTGCGAATGCCGGCGCAAACAACGCCTTGAAACGAAAGAGGCCCGTGGCAACTGGGTTGTTGCCACGGGCCTCGGTTTGTTGGATGCGGTTAGAGCGCTAGCTCCTGCGGCGGCGCAGGGCGGCGATGGAGGCCGCACCCGCCGCGATCA
>CAVAFY010000059.1:0-4035 GCA_963588035.1 Alloprevotella sp.
GGCTCGAAGATGGACGAGGTCATCTTCGAGGAGTTCAAGGGCACGGGCAACATGGAAGTGAAGCTGGACCGCTCGCTGGCGGAGCACCGCGTGTTCCCGGCCATCGACCCGGTTGCTTCCGGCACCCGCCGCGAAGACCTGCTGCTGGACCCGCAGGAAGCGCCCCTTATCTGGGCGGTTCGCCGTGTGCTTTCCAACCGCAACAACGTGGAGCGCGCCATGGATTCGCTGATCAAGGCGCTGAAGCAGACCAACGACAACCAGGAGTTCCTGATCCGCGCCGCCAAGAAGGCGCAGGGCAGGCACTTTGACGACAACTCCACCATCGAGTTCTAGCGCTGGCGGTTCCGCGGCGCCCGTGCGGGCGTGGCGGGGCTGCCGGGAGCGAGCTCTGCCGCGGCGGGGCTGCCGCAAGCCGGCGGCTCTGATGCGTCCCAGCGGGTGCAGCGGGGCAAGCGCCTTTCCGCAGGCTTTCGCAGCCGCTTTGATGGGTTCATTCTGGACGCGTGCCGTATGGCGGTGCGCGTCCTTTTTTCTGTCCTATAATGCTTGAATTGCACAAGCCCGCCGTGCGGGCATCGAATCCTACCAGTTCTGCAGGGAGGCCCCATGCCTGAAGATACCCATCCGCACCCTGCCGGCCCCGTGCCGCCCAGCGGTTACGGCTCGGCGCCAGGGCAGGGTGGAAGCGCTCAGTCCCAGGCGGCGCCTGCTTCTGCGGAACCTCTTGCTGGCCAGCCGGCCCCTGCTGCGCCTGCGGCCGGTTCGTCTGCGGCGGGCGATGCCGCGACGGCCCCTGGCCTCGGTGCGGCTCCTTCGCCGGCCGAGCCTGTCTATGCGCCTGCGGCCGGCAGCGCTGCAGCGGCCTCCGGCTTTGCTGCATCGCCTGCCCCCGCAACGGCTCAGCCCTGGCCATCAGCGCCGGCCCCTGTGCCGCCCGCTCCCCAGCCGGGCAAGAAGGGCAACCGCCTGGCAAAGGTCCTCATCATCTGCGCCATGGTGGTGCTGGTGGTGGCCATCATGGCGGGCTGCACGGTTTCGGTGGTGAATACCGTTTCCGGGCAGAGCGCTTCGGGCGGCACCGAGATAACATCCAACTCCGTGGCAGTGATCGATATCGACAGCACCATCCAGTACGACGGCACCGCCTGCAGCCCCGACGGCCTGAAGGCGCTGCTGGACGAAGCGGCCTCGAACAGCCACATCAAGGCCGTGGTGCTGCGCGTGAACTCCGGCGGCGGCGTTGCCACCGCGGGCGAGGAAATGGCAACCTACGTGAAGGAGTTCCGCCAGGAAACGGGCAAGCCCGTGGTGGTTTCCAGCGCTTCCTCCAACGCCAGCGCCGCTTACGAGATTTCCAGCCAGGCCAGCTACGTCTACGTGGCGCGCACCACTTCCATCGGCTCCATCGGCACCGCGTTGCAGCTGGTGGACTACTCGGAGCTGCTGCAGATGCTGGGTATTTCGGTAGAGAACATCACCTCTTCCTCCAGCAAGGATTCCACCTACGGCACGCGCAAGCTCACCGATGAAGAGCGCGAGCACTACCAGAGCCAGGTGGACCAGATAAACGAGACGTTCATCCAGAACGTGTCCGTAGGGCGCAACATGACGGAAGATTCCGTGCGCGCCCTGGCCACGGGCCTTACGTTCACCGGGGTCGAAGCCGTGCAAAACGGCCTGGCCGACGAGATAGGCACCAAGGAAGATGCCGTGCAGAAGGCGGCTGAGCTGGCCGGATGCCCGAACTGCGAAACCGTGACGCTGCGGCAAAGCTCTTCGAGCGACCTTTCCGCACTTATGGATCTTCTTTCTGAAAGCAAAACCACCGTTACCGCCGACCAGCTTGCGGCGGCCCTGAAGGAGTTGGAGAGCAATGGCTCCATCGCAAAATAAAGAGCACATCGTTTGGCCCAAGCGCGCGGTGGTTACCGCCGGCATGCCCTACGGCAACAAGTCGCTGCACTTCGGCCACGTGGGCGGCGTGTTCGTGCCCGCTGACTGCTACGCACGCTTCCTGCGCGACCGCATCGGCGCGGAAAACGTGGTGTTCGTTTCCGGCACCGACTGCTTCGGTTCGCCCATCGAAGAGGGCTTCCGCAAGGAAGTGGAGGCCGGCGAGTTCTCCGGCACGCTGCAAGACTACGTGCAGCGCAACCACGACCGCCAGAAGGCCACGCTGGACGCGTACAACATCAGCCTGGATGTGTACGAGGGCAGCGGCATCGGCCACTGCGGGGAAGTTCACAGCACCACTTCCGCGGCCTTCGTGAAGCGCCTGCACGAAAAGGGCTTCCTGCATCTGGAAAGCACGCTGCAGTTCTACGACGCGCAGGAGAACATGTTCCTGAACGGCCGCCAGGTGGTGGGCCATTGCCCCGTGCAGGGCTGCAAGAGCGATAAGGCCTATGCCGACGAGTGCGACCTGGGGCACCAGTACGACCCGGTGGACCTTATCAAGCCCGTTTCCTCGGTTTCCGGCACGGTGCCCGAGATGCGTAAGGTGAACAACTGGTACTTCGACCTGCCCGGCCTGGCGCCGGTGGTGCGCGACTACGTGGACTCCATCGCCGACGACCCGTGCACGCGCCCGGTGGTTACCAAGACCATCAAGGAATTCCTGGTGCCGCCCATCATCTACATCAAGGTGGAGCTTCACGACGAGTACCTGAAGGTGGCCGACCAGCTGCCGGAGCACACCTACCGCGATGCGGAAAAGGGCAAGCAGAGCTTCGAGATCGAGTTCAACAACATCTACGACCGCGACCAGGCGCGCACCGTGCTCTCCGATGCGAACATCCGCTTCCGCACGGGCAAGGCGCTGGTGCCGTTCCGTATTTCCGGCAATGTTGCCTGGGGCGTGCCCGTGCCCGAGATGGACGGCGTGGACGGCCTTACCGTGTGGTGCTGGCCGGAAAGCCTGTGGGCGCCGCTTTCGTTCACCATGGCGCGCAACGATGAGCGCGGCCTGCCGCGCGATGCCTGGCGCTCGTTCTGGTGCGACAAGAACGCCACGGTGTACCAGTTCATCGGGCAGGACAACCTGTACTTCTACGGCGTGGCCCAGCCGGCGCTGTTCGCCGCGATGCAGGAAAACCAGACCGTGGTGGCCGACGCCCCCGAAGGCGAGCTGCAGCAGACGAAGCTCATCGCCAACCACCATATCCTGTTCGGCGACAAGAAGGCGTCTTCCTCCGGCGCGGTGAAGCCGCCCACGGCCGACGAGCTGTTGGAGCACTACACCGCCGAGCAGCTGCGTGCGCATTTCCTGGCGCTGGCGCTTGACCAGAAGTCGGTCGGCTTCAAGCCCAAGATCTTCGAGGCCGACCCCGAAAAGCGCGAAGACCCGCGTGTGGCCGACCCGGTGCTGAAGGAAGGCGCGCTGCTTACCAAGGTGTTCAACCGCCTGGCGCGCAGCTGCTTCTACGAGGCGGCGAAGAGCTTCGAGGGCTATATGCCCCTGGGTGCGGTGAGCCCTGAAGTGCTCAGCCGCGTGTACAAGACCATGTGCAAGTACGAGAGCCTGATGTACCACGTGGACCTGCACTCCATCATGCCGCTGATGGACGAGTTCATCCGCTACGCGAACAAGCATTGGTCCAGCGGCATCCGCGACGCCGAGGCCAGTGGCGACGATGAGGCACGTCGTCAGGTGTTGGTGGATTCGTTCTACCTGCTGCGCATCGCCACGCTGCTGATGCATCCGGTGGTGCCGGCAGGCACGGAGCGCATCTGCGATTACATGAATTTCGACTTCGGCGAGTTCTTCAGCTGGAACTACGATTTCGACAGCATGGAAGAGCTGTGCAGCGCCAACGAGCTTGACGAGCGCCGCCACCGCGTGCGCGACCTGCCGCCCCGCACCGACTTCTTCAAGTTCCACCCCAGCCAGATAAAGAAGAAGTAGCGAAGAAGCAGCCAGTTCGCCGATTTGCCGCCATGCTGCTACGTCGCCAACCGCCAGCGCCCCTCTCCGCAAGTGAACCGCCTCCCATTTCTTGGACACGAGAAATGGGAGGCCCTTTTATGGCTGGA
>CAVAFY010000060.1:0-2718 GCA_963588035.1 Alloprevotella sp.
GCCTTTTACCGCTGCTCGAGGTTTGCGACGGCTACCCACGATTCCTCTTCACGCTAATGGTCGATCAACCACTTCGACGTCCCGGAAGGCTGCGACGTGGCGAGGCTCCGCCACGTGGTGATCCTCAAAATGGGCGGATTCTACGAGCTGCTCTACCACTGCCTGAAGTCCGGCGAGCCCATGGACGTTGCTGCAGAGTTGAGGAGCGTCGTAGGCGCCTTCGCCCAAGCTGCCAACCCGGCAACGGATTAGGGCGCGGCGCATTCCAGAGCGGTAAGCTAGCGACAAGCAATTCGCGAATGTCTACATTAGGAGCGTGGTACGCGTGGAAAACGCGATAATTACCGGCGCGTCGTCGGGCCCGGACGCGGATAGGAGGCGGGGATGATCCTGTGCTTCTCAGCCACGGGCAACAGCCGCTACGTGGCAGACCGCATCGCCGCCGCAACGGGCGACGCCGTGCGCGATATGGCGGCGTGCCTTGCAGCGGAAGAAACCTCGTTCGACCTTCCGGAAGGCGAGGCCGTGGGCATCATGGGACCCACTTACTCGTGGGGGCTGCCGTCACTGGTCGAGGACTTCCTGCAGCGCCTTTCCTTCGACCGACAGCCCGCCTATCTCTGGCATCTCTCCACCTACGGAACCACCACCGGCGCTGCCGGGCACTTCGCGGCGAACATCCTAACGAAGCGCGGCTACGGGGTGGATGCGTTCTTCTCGGTGAAGATGCCCGACACGTGGACAGTGCTCTTCGACCTGAGCGACAAGGAGAAGGTCGCCCGCCAAAACGAGGCAGCCGAGCCCCAAATCGACGAGGCCATCCGGCGCATCCTCGCTCGCGACCGCGGGGACTTCATCGCGAACAAGACGCCCGCGTCACTCACCCGCGTGGCGCACTCCTTGGGGTATCCGCCCATGCGCCGGACGGCGAAATTCGAGGTGACGGACGCGTGCGTCGGCTGCGGGGCGTGCGCCAAGAAGTGCCCCGTCAACGCCATCGAGCTCGCGGGAAAACGGCCCACCTGGGTGAACCCCACGTGCGTGGGGTGCCTAGGCTGCCTCCATCGCTGCCCCAAGTACGCGATCCTGCGCGGCAAGGGCACCGCCCGCCACGGGCAGTACGCTCACCCGCCGATGAAGAGCAAGAACGCAGTATCCCGGATACCCAATGGGTAGAAGGGCCCAGGGCGGCTACGCCCCCTTTGCCTGCAGCGCCTTGCGCCTGCGCACGTCCACGATCATCACCACGGCCACGGGGATGAACAGCGCGACAGTCCCCACCAGGCTCGCCGGGCCGCTCACGGCGCCCGACACCCAGAACAGCGATCCGCTCTGCACGGCCGTGCCCGTCTGGCAGAACAGCGCGATGGCGATGAAGTTGTTGGCCCAATGGATTGCGCAGCCGGCAAGCGGCGTGCGGTACACGACATCGGCCACGTACATGCCAACCGCGGCAATCAGGTAGCCCAGCAGCTGGGCGGCCACCGTCCAGGCGTCGCCCTGCGAGAGCACCTCGGGGTTGCTGACGTGCATCAGCATGAACACGGCGCAGCTTGCAACGCCCCATACGGCCAGCTTCGCGGAGGGCGCCAGCGCGTTGCCGCCGCCGGCACGCAGGAACGGGCAGCGGAACAGGACTTCCTCGCTGGTGGTCTGGATCCACAGCAGCCCCAGGCACAGCACCAGGTTCACGATGATCGGGACGGCTCCGATGCTGTTCAGCTGCACCGAAGCATCAGGGTCGGGAAACAGCAGCGCGCAGGATGCGACCTGCAGCACCATGCCCACCACCACGGCGGCCACCATCTTCAGGCACAGCCCCTTGTCGAAGGGCTTCCCCGCGCCGATAACCAGGTCGCGCACCGAGGTCCTGCAGATCTTCTTGGAAAGCAGGGCAAGCAGGGCGAAGCTCAGCACGAAGCCCAGAAGCGGGCAGAGGGTGCCGGGAAGCCAGGCCCAGCCACCGTCCATCTCCCAGGCCCGCTCGGCGAGCTGGAACACCGCCTGCGCGCACGACATGGCCACCAGGCCCGCAAAGAAGAAGCCCACCCAGCGCCCTACGGGCGCGTCGTTGGGTCCCCAGCTCGGCTTGTCGGCGGTTTGGTCTTTGGTCATGGGTGCTCCTTCGGTCAAAGCGACGGCTCTTCGATGCTTCAGCAGTAAATCCGATATTACACCCCAACGGGCCAAACGACCCCACCCCGCCAGCCAGCCCAATATCGATCAAGGGATTATGGAAAGATTCAAGAAGACCTGCCATGTTCAAAATAGAGAGAATCAACGGTCTTGCTAACGGCAAGCCTTGCGCTTGGTGCCGTCGGTTGCGTACACCCACCATACGAAGCGGTCGGTCGTGCCCATGGCCGGGTTCTCCAGGCGGTGCTCCAGGTACAGCTTGGTCTCGCGCCCGCCCAGGCGCACGTCGAAGCAGGCAGTGCGTCTGCCATGATGCGTGCTGCTGAACCCGGTGTAGGCGGACACCTCGTCTATACGGAATGCCCGGCAGTCGCGCATCACCACGATGCACGGTTCCAGGCGGCCGTCGCGCCCGAAGCGCGCCAGTACGTCCACTTCCTCGCGGTGCACGCGATGCATCTCTCCGTTTTCTACCCTGTAGTCCATGTGCTAAGGATAGAACAACTGTTCGCATGAATACCAGCGAACAAACTCTGTTTTCGCTGTGATGGAAGCAGAAAAAGCCCGCACCCGAAGCCTTGC
>CAVAFY010000061.1:0-2551 GCA_963588035.1 Alloprevotella sp.
CCATAATGCGCGCTGCGACAGCCGAAGCTGGCAAGATACGCCTACTTTGTACGCTGAGTGGCGAGATATCGCTGTCGTGGCGCGCAAAGTAGTCGTATCTCGCCAAGCAGGGGCTCTTTTCCTGCGCGAGCGCGCATTATGGTCGAATTTCGCCAACACAGGCAGTGGCGACCGCATCTCGCTATGCCGCTGGGCGCGAGCAGGATTTGGACATAGCGTTCAGGGGCGGCCAGTCCTTAATCGTCGACAACCTTGTAGTAGTACGACTAGTCGATCCCCTTCATGAATGGCTTTCAGTTGTCTACAAAACGTAGCCAACTGAAAGAAGGGTCTGTCGGTCTTGCTGTTTGCCGCATAGGTCCCACCCGGCGATGCCCCAACCCGCGGCGCGGATGGGCCGAACAGAGCGTGGCCCTGCTCGGCGCGGACGGGCAATTCCCCTCTTTTGCGCACCGCCGGGGCAAAAGATCTTGCAAAGCGAAGCGAGTTACCCTAAGCTAACTCGCCGATATCAAAAGTAACGCTTGGATAACTTTCCTCGCGCGCTGCCGGCCGGGAATATCGCGGGTTCGTAGAGATCCGCGGCTTCACGGCAGGAACCGACGCGGAAGGGAAGGGCGCAGCCAGGAAGGAGAATGCGCTTCCAAACAGCAAACCGTACGATCACATAGTTATCCCCCCAACCGAAAGGAACCTTATGGACGAACAGTCTGTAAAGGGCAAGGTGGGAGTTGGCCAGGTTGCCGCACGCGGCTTCATGGCCACGGCATTGACGCTTTCGCTGGTGCCGTCCCTTGCCTACGCAAGTCCCGAAAACGAAGAAGAGGCCCCCGCTACCAACGAAAAGACCTCTTCCGAAGCCGGAACGACTTCAAACAACAATGATAACGCAGTTTCGCTTGCCTCTGCAGTGAGCAAGGCTGCATCCAGCTACGATCTGTCCAAGATCGCCGATGGTACGTATACCGGTACGGCTGTTATCGGTACCGATGGCCTCACCATCGATGGCGAGGATTCAGGCGTTAACGACGGCGATGGATGGGCTGGCTATACCGTGACGGTAAACGCGACCGTTGCCGGCGGGAAGATTACCAAGGTAGAGGTCACCGCAGACAATCCCCGGGAGAGCCGGAGCTATGTGGCCGATGCGAAAGACGGGTATGAGGACGGTGGCAAATCCTATGTCGGCATTCCTTCCCAGATCGTTTCTTCGCAGTCTACGGCTGAGATAGATGCAGTGTCTGGCGCAACGGTAACCAGCAAGGCCATCGTTGCCGCAACCGACAACGCCCTCCAAACCGCATACGACGACCAGAACAAGCCGGTCGAGAATGAGTACACCTATGGTTATGCGGGTCTGACCTGGGCAGAGTACTGGGCGGCGGAAGGTGTGTACAACGCCGATAACACGGATTCCAACACCGAGGTCGACTCCAAGGGCGAGTACGACAAGGGCGGCTATGACGTGGTCACCCGCGCCACCACCAACCACGGCCTGCACCGCGGAAGCTTCCAGTGCATCGCTACCATCGTGGGCGAGGATGGGACGGAATTCCAGGTGTCGTCGTGGGCCGATGACGGCAAGTCGTTCACTACGACCGATGGCAAGACCGTCGAGTGGAGCAAGGGCAACATAACCGCCGATGGCCAGAGCTACACCATGAACCACTACGAGGTAAGCGGCATCAAGTACGTCCCCGTGAAGGTGAAGACCTCCGACCTGGATGCTTTCAAGGCCAAGTACCAGTTCGTTGAGAACGGCGGCACTTTGACCGGTGGCTACTCAGAAAAAAACCTCCAGTCCTACTCCCTCATCGCGGGCGTTGATGCTGATACCAACGGCTTGAAGGAAGCCACTGAATCCGGCGAGTCCTTCACCTTCGGCGAGGCGGCCACGGGCACCGGATCCGGCATCGAGGGCGCCGAACTCCAAGAAGCGGATCTCTCGTCCATGGGGCCCGACCTGAAGTCCGGCGACGGTGTCGGCAGCTTCGGTGAGTTCATCCGTCTTGACTTTACGCAGAACTATGGCGCATTGGGCTCCAAAATGCAGTCGGTGACCTGGGATTACTACGGTGATGTGAACCCCGATTCCACCGATGCTGCCCCTAAGGCTTCCTTCGGAACGAAGTTTGCCGCCGACAACTGGATGCACAAGTCGATGAGCATCCAGCTTGGCCTCACTGATTCCTACCGCTGCCAGCTTCCCGCAGATACGGACGGCACGGGCTACTGGAAGGTGACCATCCATGCGCTGGGTTACGCCGACAGCTCGTACACGTTCCAGGCTACCTCGGACAACATCAAGGTCGTAGAGACCCCGGTGACCGAAGAGACCAAGGCGGCTTTGCAAGAGCTGGTCAAGAAGGCGAAGGCTCTGAACGAGGGCTCCTATACCGCAGAGACATGGGCGGCCATGCAGACCGAGCTCTCCGAGTCGGAAGAGCTTCTTGCCAACGCCGACCTTACCGAGTCTGCGGCTTCCGAACAGATCACGCATCTGCAGGAAGCAATCGATGCTCTGGTGAAGGTTGCCCCTGAGGCTGGCGAC
>CAVAFY010000062.1:0-2474 GCA_963588035.1 Alloprevotella sp.
GGAAGCGCTAGCGGTTCGCCTTCAGGCGGGCGAAGAGGTTGGTGCTGTTCTGGCGCACCCAGCTGATAAGCTCGCTTTCGGCCTTGGTGAGCGTGACGTTGCCCATCTTCAGCGGCGTGAGCACCACGCCCATCATCTTGGTGCGCGGCTTCGCATGCGCCAGCGCCTCGCGCGCCTGCGGGGTGGAGATCATCTCCTTGATGGCGGCGCGCTTCTCTTCGCGTGAAAGCGTGCAGTTGCTGTTGGTGACGTTCTCGATGCAGCCCACCAGGCGCTCGGCGTAGCGGCGGGCAAGGAACTCCTTCACTTCCGGCGTGTCGATGCCCCAGTACGCGTACAGCTCGTTCATCCAGCGATGCTCTTCCTCGCGCTTGCCGTACATGTCGGGGCGGTAGCGGGTGTTCTCGCTTTCCGCGCGGGCGCGCAGGAAGTGGTAGTAGTGCCCGTCCAGGCAGCCCACGCGCTCCACATCGCGCAGAACGTCCAGGTTGAAGGGCAGATCGTCCCAGAAGGTGCCGGGGAAGCGGATGCCCTTCTCGTTCAGGAATGTGCGGCGGTACAGCTTGTTCCAGGGAGCGTACAGAAGTTGGGCGTCGAAGAGCATGCAGGCGTGCTCGCGGAATTCCTGACGCGTTGCGAAGATGTGGTCGGGCGCGTTGCGGAGCTCGCGGAAGTACTTGCCCTCGTCGTCGTAGTAGGTGTCGATGGTGAAGCCGGTTATCAGAAGGTCGAGGTCGTTTTCCGAGGCCACGCGGTGCATATCCTTCAGCATGGTGGACTCGCACCAGTCGTCGCCGTCCATGAAGTACAGGTAGTCGCCGCGGGCCACCTCCATGGCGGCATTGCGCGCGGCGGCCGCGCCCTGGTTTTCCTGGTGGATAACGCGGATGCGCACATCGTCGTCGGCAAGGCGGTCGCACAGGGCGCCGCTGCCATCGGTGCTGCCGTCGTCCACCAGAAGGATCTCGTAGCTGGTGCACGTCTGGTTCTGCAACGAGCCCACTGCGCGGCGAAGCCACGATTCCACGTTGTACACGGGGATGATGACGCTTATCGCGGGGCTGTGTGACACGTGCACCTCTTCTGCAACCTTGGATTCGGTTTCCAACGCGTTCATTCTACCTGCCGCGCGTGCTGTGCCTGTCACCTAGCCGTCACAAACAGGGTAGCTCCACGTTTTGCCCGCGCCCTCTTCACAAACGCCGCACAAGTGGGCTTCCTGCGGGTGCCATCGGGGGTATCGGTGGCGGTTCGACCCCAGATGGGGCCTATTTGCCGTGGTTTCAGTGCGCCCAGTATATAATTGTCATTTGGCGTTGCCCGGAACGGCAACGTTTTACTTGTCTACCGAACCGCCAAGGGGGAGCACATATGAACTGGCTTGAGTATGCCGTGCTCTTCGCCGTGGCGGCGTTGGTCACCATTGCGCTCACCCCTCTTGCGCGCAAGATCGCCATCAAACTCGATGCCATCGACTACCCCAGCGCACGGCGCGTGAACATGCTGCCCATCCCGCGTATGGGTGGCATCGCCATCTTCGGCGGAATGCTCGCGGCCATCATCGTGGCCGTTGCGGGCGTGCATCTGCTGCATTGGGAAGACCCGTTCGTTTCCATTCCCGAAATGGACGTGAACTACTGGGGCGTGCTTGCCGGCGTGGTGGTCATCTTCCTGGTGGGCGCCATCGACGATGTCATCGACATGAACGCGAAGGTGAAGCTGCTGGGCCAGGTGGTTGCCGCCTGCATCGTGGCGGCTTCGGGCGTTCTGCTTTCCAACATCCACAACCCCATCGGATCGGGCTTCGTCGACTTCGGCATCTTGGCGTACCCCATCACCGTGTTCTACCTGGTGGCGTTCGCGAACGTCATCAACCTCATCGACGGCCTGGACGGCCTGGCCTCGGGCATCACGGGCATTTCCGCCATCACCATCCTGGTGTTCGCCGTGCTTACCCAGCGCCCCGACGCCGCCCTGTTCAGCGTGGTGCTCGTGGGCACCTGCGTCGGCTTCCTGAAGTCGAACTTCTATCCCGCCAAGATCTTCATGGGCGACTCGGGCGCCCTTCTGCTGGGCTTTTCGCTGGGCCTTATCTCGCTGTTCGCGGTGGCGCGCTCGGCCCTGTTCGTTTCGCTGTTGGTGCCCATCCTTGCTGCCGGTGTGCCCATTTTGGACACCTTCTTCGCCATCGTGCGCCGCAAGCGCGAGCACCGTCCCATCGACGAGGCCGACAAGGGGCACATCCACCACCGCCTGATGAAGGCCGGCTTCAGCCAGCGCGCAACGGTGCTCATCATGTGGGGCTGGACCATCCTGCTCTCCGTGTGCGCCGTGGTGGTTACCCGCGCCGACAACCTGGTGCGCATCCCCGTGGTCATCGTGGTGTGCGCCATCACCGCCTACGGCATCGTGAAGCTGCACCTGCTGGGCGATGCGCTGAACCACCACTTCAACCCGCGCCGCAAGCCCGGCCA
>CAVAFY010000063.1:0-2247 GCA_963588035.1 Alloprevotella sp.
GCGCCGCCGTGGTGCCGGGGCCGCCGCACTGGCCCACGCCGATGGCCTCGAGGATCTCGGCAACGGAATCGCCCTCGGCCGGGGTGGGGGCAAGGGAGAGGTCCAAGATGCCCTTCTGCACGCCCAAGCGGCGGCTAGCCTCGCGGCTCATGAGCTCGCCGGCGCGGGTGATCTTGAACGCCGTTGCCTTGATGGCCTCGGCGATGGAGGTCATGTCGGCGTCCTTTGGCATGTTGCGCAGCACGTTGTTCACCACGCCCGGGCCGGAAACGCCGACGTTCACCACGGCGTCCGCTTCGCCGGAGCCGTGGAAGGCGCCTGCCATGAAGGGGTTGTCCTCGACGGCGTTGCAGAACACCACGAGCTTGCCGGCGCCGATGCAGTCGCGGTCGGCGGTGAGCTCGGCGGACTTCTTCACCATCTGGGCCATCTTGTATGCGGCGTCCATGTTGATGCCGGCGCGGGTGGAGCCGACGTTCACCGAGGCGCATACGTTGTCGGTTGCGGCCAGAGCCTCGGGGATGGAGTTCATCAGGTTCTCGTCGGCACGGGATGCGCCCTTGTGCACCAGCGCGGAAAAGCCGCCGACGAAATCGACGCCCACTTCCTTGCCCGCCTTGTCCATGGCGATGGCGATGGGGGAAAGGTCGGTTGCCTGCGTGGCGGCGCAGATCTCTGCGATGGGCGTAACCGAGATGCGCTTGTTCACGATCGGGATGCCGTATTCGCGCTCAAGCTGCTCTGCGGTGGGAACCAGCTTCTCGGCGGCGGTGGTCATGCGGTCGTAGACCTTCTGCGCCATGACGTTGATGTCCTCATGGGTGCAGCCGCGCAGGTTCAGGCCGAGCGTGATGGTTCGGATGTCCAGATGCTGCTTGCTGACCATCGCCAGCGTTTCGGCGATTTCCTCGGGGGTAATCTGCATGCGAAGATGCCTTTCCTCGTGATTTCAAAGATGAGGCAAGTCTAGCACTGCCGCGACGCGCGAAGGCGGTTCTTAACCCGCCATATACACGATGCGCATTTGCTGTGGGCGCGTGCTGGGCATTTGCCATCGGGCGAACAGGTTGCTACTATCTTTTTGCACACTGTGTTCATTAATGATCGATTTGTCGAACTGAGCCTGTTTCGCGGTCGATCGGTGGGGAAGAGGTTTCGGTGGCAGACGCCGCTTTGGAAAAGCAGCAAAGCATAGTTGCGCCCTGTTCTGCGGAAGACCGCCGAATCACGCGCTCCAAACGCGCCCTGCGCCAGGCGCTCATCACCCTTATCGAGGAAAAGGGCTTCGACGCCATCACGGTGAACGACCTCTGCTCGGCAGCCGATTTGAACCGCGGCACGTTCTACAACCATTTCCACGACAAGGAGCACCTGCTTGCCACCTTCGAAGACGAGGTGATGGCGGACCTGCTTCGCATCCAGTCGCAGATGGATACGCTCAGCGTGAAGGACGTCCTTGCCACCTGTGTGATGAAGCGCCCCTTGCCCTTCCTGGTGGAGCTGTTCGACTACCTGCGCAAACAGGGCAGCTTCCTGCATGCGGTCCTGGGGCCGGGCGGCGATGCCGCGTTCGGCCAGCGCCTGCGCGATTCGGTGTGCACGCACCTTATCCAAAGCGTCCTTCACGAGAAGTACCGGGAAAACCCCGACTCGTTCGTTGGCTACTACCTTGCCTTCTATGCCTCCGCATACCTAGGCGTTATCAATCATTGGATCTCAACCGGGATGAATGAAAGCTCCGAGGAGATGGCGCTCATCGCCATGCGCCTGCTGTTCATCAAGCCCGGCGAGCCCATTCGAATGTGAGGAGATTCGAAATGACAACCTCCACTGACAACTGCTCTCTTCATCTGGGCATCGACGTCGGTTCCACCACGGTGAAGGTGGCGGTGCTCGACGATGATAGCCAGATCATCTACTCGGTGTACCGCCGTCACCACGCAGACGTGCGCGCCACCGTGCTCGAGGTGCTGAAAGAGGCATCGGCCCAGTTCCCCGGGAAAGAGGTTACGGTTGCCATCACCGGTTCCGGCGGTTTGCTTCTCTCGCAGTGGCTGGGGCTGGAATTCGTGCAGGAGGTTATCGCCTCGAAGACGGCGGTGGAGGCCTTCATCCCCAAGACCGACGTCGCCATCGAGCTTGGCGGCGAAGACGCTAAGATCATCTACTTCGACAACGGCATCGAGCAGCGTATGAACGGCACGTGCGCCGGCGGCACGGGCGCGTTCATCGACCAGATGGCGGCCC
>CAVAFY010000064.1:0-2107 GCA_963588035.1 Alloprevotella sp.
GCTACAGCCGCGCCTTCGCCTTTTGGCACAGCTTGGCAATCGGCTCAAGCATATGCGCCTTCAGTTCCGCAGTAGCCCCCGCGGAGCTCGTATTCTCCAGCTCGCTGAACACCGCCTCGAGTTCCCCCGGAATCATATCCGCATAGAGCGCCATCAAATTGACGCAGCCCTCCACGTTAATACCCATTTCGGCAAGCCCGCAGGCCTTGACCATCTTGCCGATGTCTCTGGCCGAAACGCATCCTGCGCGGTTTTCTCCCCCAATCGGCATCGCGAGCTTCGGCGGTTTTCTCTGCCAATCCCTAGTGTCAACATAAGGGGCGATCGATGCCACGTCGTACATGGGGGCCAACCGATGCGCGCCGGTCGAACTCAACATCAGCGAGTAGTTCTTTGCGTGGGCGTCCGTCGCGGCGATGAGGTAGCTGAAGAACACCATCTGCAGGAACCTTGCAACATTCGTGCCGGCTTCGGCGCCGGTCGACTGGAGCAGCCTCACGATCTCGACGCAACCGGGACCGCCGTACATGGTGTACTTGTTCTGGGGCAGGCAGCCGAGCGCTTGGCAGAAATCCTCCTGGTGAAGCCTTTCGATGCCGCCCTTGGCATGGGCGCGGTCGTAACGCTCCACCACGATGGCCGGTTCGATTTGCCCATCGTCGCCCTCGAACTCGAGGTACTTAACCTGGGCAGCATTGATTCCGCATGCAGCCGCCAGGCGCATGCACACGTATTCATTAAGGGCCTGGTGCGAAAGGCCCTTCACCCCGCTTTTGAAGATATGGGTGGTTGCCGCAGCTCCCTCGCAGGAGAACCATTTCCCCGAGCGCTTGGCCAGGGCGAACTTGCTTTGCTGCCCGCCCAAGCTCCAATGCTCGCTTTCCGCAAGCCAGCTGGAACCTTCTTTGCGACCCAGCTTCAACCTGCCGGCAATTTGGCCATCGGTGATGGGAACAAGCCGCTCTTCCCGAAACGAATCAATGCCGGGCAAACAGAACTGCACGGCGCCGGGGCAATCCAGCCCGATAACCGCCAGAAGGGCAAAGGGGTTGTTCGGCGAGATGCCGGCATCGGAAGCGACGCTCTGCCGCGTGGCCGAATCTTCCGGCAAGAGCCCCCACAGATAGGGGCGGACAGTCTTGTCTTGATACGTTCTGGTTGCTAAGGGCATGGCCGACGACAGGGGAACCCCGCGGTAGCCCCTCTTGTAAGCGAACGAAAGCGCGCCGGATTCATCCTGGGACAGCGTGCCCGCGTGCGCGCCGGCTATCAGCACATCCAGGTTACGCAACGCCATTTCGGCCTCCCGTCAAGATCGCCAGCGCATCGAGCCCGCTGTTCTTCTTGAGGGAAACAGGGGCGGTTGCCGGAACCTCTTCGTTCGCTTCCCTGTTCGGCGCCTCACCAGCAACGATTTGCAGATCGAGCCCGAGCACCCTGAACACAGCCAACAGTTTGTCCAGCTGAACGCCGGTGTTCTGCCCCAGCTCCATCGACCAAAGGCAGCGCTTGGATATCCCGGCGGCATCGGCAACCTGCGCCTGCGTCAAGCCGGACTCCGCACGGGCGTCCTTTATCGCGTACCCGATCTCCAGCGCATCCAGCATCGCAAACCCCATTCGTTCCCTGTTGTCGCATTATTTTGCAACTATACTAAATCGCATAATATTGCGAGTCAAGCAGTTCGCAATATTATGCGACTAGACTTATTGGACAATGAAGAGAACCTCCAGCTGCGGCGCAGTCGGCAGCCCGCCTCGGCGATGGGCGGGCGAACCTTTCTCGCCTTCCTTCGATATCGGGAAGTAACCAGTGAATGCGCAGCGGAAACGGCTCGACGCACGGTTCGCCGCATCCCCCAATCGTCTGTCGAGAACCTGGGGCTGCGCATTTCAGCGACATCAAAGGAAGGCGGGTTCTTTACGCCCCTCGCCGAGGCGGGCTGCCGACGGGGCGAAGGTGCGGGGCAGGTTCGCGGTTGGCTAGCGCGTGCGGTAGGCGCCGGCTACGAAGCGGTCGATGTCCAGCTCGGTAAGCTCGTGAACAGCAACGTCGCACACGGCATCGAGCTGATCGTAGGTGCCGGCGATGTCCGAATCGTAGATGC
>CAVAFY010000065.1:0-2073 GCA_963588035.1 Alloprevotella sp.
GCATCCCACAGCATGTGCAGGGCAACGGGCGCCCAGATGTTGCCGCAGCGGAAGTACACGGCGCCCAAGAACATGCCCACGCCGGTGGTCAGCAGGATCTGCATAGCCAGTTCCTGGGCCCCGACGCCCGAGAAGACGTTCACGATGTGCATCACGCCGAAGATCACACCCGAGAGCACGCACGCCTTCACGATGCCCGCATGGGTAAGCCCGAAGTGCTCCAGCAGGGTTTCGCCGGCAACGGCGCGCGCAAGGAATTCCTCGCCCACGCCCACGATGAAGAAGTAGATCAGCACCTTCACGATGATGGGCACGTCCACCTGCGCCTCGCCCAAGGCCACATTGGCAAGGGCGTAGAGCCCCATGATGCAGAAGAGGACGATCACCGCCGCGCCGCAGGCCAGGCCCCGGCCGAAGCCGGCTGCGCGGAAGCGGACCAGCGACAGCTTGCCGGTAGCGGCAAGCAGAGCCACAGCCACGATAACGGGAACGAGCTTCACCACAAGGGCGCTTGCCATAACAAGGGCTGCCGGGAGCTCCGCGGCCTCAGCCATGTCGGAGGCCCAACTCAGCACCAGCATGATCACCATGCCCAAGGCAACGGCTATCACGGAATATGCGATCGGATGGGTCTTGCGGAACTCTTTCATACGGCGGCCTCTCTGGTTTTCAAGGTTTCAGCAGTTTATCCAATATACACCTTGATTAGGCCGAACAGCCCCGAACGCACCATCCGGTTGCCCTACCCCGCCGCAAGCGGCCCAAACTCAAAGAAGCCCGCCGCCTCAGAAGGGCGACGGGCTTCGCAACCCGGATCTCACAAGCCGGGTTCGTCAACTTGAGCTCAGCAGCCCAGCACTTGCAGAACGATAGCCGCCGCCAGCACCACAACCGCAACCGCCAGGGCAGCGAAGTCGATGCCGGCGAAGGGGTATTCCTTAAAGCCGCTTTTGCGGGTGCGCAGGTTGAAGCCGCGCACCTCGGCGGCGATGGCGGCGCTGTTGGTCTTGCGCACCGAGCTGACCAGCAGCGGCACGCACAGTGGGATCATCAGGCGCACGCGCTTGAGCACACCGCCGTCGAATTCCACGCCGCGCGCCGTCTGCGCTTCCATGATGCCTGCCATGTCGTTCATGAACACGGGGATGAAATGCACCGTGGACATGAAGGTGAATGCGTATTTGTACGGAACATGCAGCACCTTTACCAGGGCGTTTGCCATATCGGTCATCTTGGTGACGTAGAACACCAAGAACAGCGGAACGGCGCACGCCACCAAACGCACCACGATGAGCACCGCAGCAAGAACGCTTTCGGTGCCGATGTAGCCCCACGGCAACTCCAGCAGCACCTCGCCCCGCGGCGTGAACAGCAGCGCGATAACCGCCAGCAAGATAGAGAACACCGCCACAGCCTTCGCCAGGCCCAAGGTTTGCGGCACCATCTTGCACTGCACGGCAAGCAGCGCGTCCAAGACGATCACCACGGCGAGCAAGGCGAAATTGCTGGTAACGAAACAGGCAATGACCAGGATGAACGCCGCAGCGAGCTTCGCCACCGGGTTCATCTTATGCAGGAAGCTGTTGCCCGGAACGTATTCGAGGAAGCCTCTCATCTACGCGCCCTCCCTTCCGTTTTCAGCCGGCGAGCCTACGCAGGCGGGTGTTGCCGCACCCACCGCATCGCCCAGCGCGGCCATCATCTCGTCCACCGTGTTCGCCTTCGCCACCGGGCTTGCCGCCGGAACGGCACCCCGCTGCGCCAGGCGCATCGACACGTCCGCCACCTGCGGCGGCAGCAGATGCGTGCGCGCAAGCACGTCGCTATCGCGCAGAACCTCGAAGGTCGGCCCGTCGGCAACCACCTGGCCTGCGGTCATCGCGATCACGCGCTTCGCGTAGTCGGCAACCACCTCCATGTCGTGGCATACCATCACAACGGTCGTGCCGCGCGCGTTCATCTCGGCGATCACGTCCATCACCTTGTCGCATTCGCGGAAGTCGAGCCCCGTCGTCGGCTCGTCGAGGACCACCACGGCAGGCTCCAGCACGATGATGGAGGCCAGCGCCAGCA